>JBCDBD010000001.1:0-225762 GCA_039184335.1 Bacteroidota bacterium
ATTTAAGATTCATAATGTTTCATATGACTTGATTAAATTTTAATTGAATGTTATCAAATCATTACTAAAATTTTTTATTATGTATTTTTTGTGAAAAACAAAATATAATGTTCAGTAGTTGTGAATGTTATTTTAACAAATAGTAGTTTTTTACAATAAGTTGATTACGAATAATATATATTTAATTTCTATTTTTTATCAACAAAAAGGAATCAAAAGAATCGTACTTTTGTTTTGTCAAGGAACCAAGCACAACAAACATGAAAATTTCGATAGGCAATGACCATGCTGGAACAGAATACAAACTTGCAATTGTGGGTTTGTTGAAATCAAAGGGAATCGAGGTTATCAACCATGGAACAGATGGAACAGATAGTGTTGATTATCCTGATTTTGTACATCCAGTGGCAAAAGATGTAGAAGATAGGACTGTAGATTTGGGCATCGTTGTGTGTGGAAGTGGAAATGGAGCGGCGATGACCATCAACAAACATCAAGGAGTTCGTGGAGCTTTATGTTGGAACAAGGAAATTACTGCATTGGCCAGGGAACACAATGACGCGAACATTTTGAGTTTACCAGCACGGTTCATCGCATTGCCACAAGCACTGGAAATGGTAGAAACCTTTTTGAGTACCGCATTCGAAGGTGGACGACATGAAAGAAGAATAGAAAAGATAGCTTGCAGGTAAGATTGTCAGCGTAATGCCGTACCATTACCATGGTTTCCACTATCATTCATTCTATAATCACAAAGAACAAAATTTAGACATTTCCGTTTTTTTGAACGTATTGGTATCGGTTTCCAAAGGTATTGGTGTAATCATTTCTGGGAGTTTTTCATTATTATTGGATGCATTCGGTATCAATCATGTAAATCTTCAACTAGAATATGATAAATGTGATAGTAAGAATATAATAGTACAATATTAAGATGACTGTTACCATAAAAACCTTTGAAGCACTCACCAAGAGTGAATTGTATGGAATTTTACAGTTACGAAGTGAGGTATTTGTTGTCGAACAAGATTGTGTCTATCAAGATATTGATGGAAAAGACCAAGTTGCGTGGCATGTGATGGGGTATGAACAAGATACTCTTATCGCCTATATCAGGGTATTCAAACCTGGTGATTACTTTGAGCATACAGGAATTGGTCGTGTTGTGGTCAAAAAAGGACAAAGAAAGAATGGACAGGGAAGAAAGATTATGGAAGCGTCTATCTTAATGATTACAAAAACCTTAGGCTACGATAAGATAGTGCTTTCGGCACAGACCTATCTCAAGGAATTCTATAACTCTTTAGGATTTATTGAACGGGGAGAAGCCTATTTAGAAGATGGCATTCCGCATATTCATATGGTCAAAACCAATTGAACGGGAAGTTTTTCTTATGGGTGTTCTTCAATTGTTTTCAGGTATAGCGCACGCCCTATTTTTTCTACAATGCCCACAACCAGTGCATTGCCCATAAAAAAAGCCCTTTTAGTGTCAGAAATGCCATCAAGTTTGGTATGGTCATCAGGAAACAGGTTCAAACGCTCAAGTTCGATAGGCGTTAATCTTCTTAAACCCATAGGTGTATGTACAACGTGTTTAAACCGTGATGGTGATTGCCCGCCCTCTCCGGTAACAATGGTACGTGATGGTTTTTCCAGGGAATCGGGAAAAACCATGTTGCCTTCGCTGTAATGATACTGATGGCCTGATTTAGCGATTCTGGTTTCTTTCTTTGATCCTTTTAAATATTTCCATTTGGGTATGTCTTTGTCTACAATGAAAAAATCGTCAGCAACACCATTTTGTTGCAAAATATCAGAAAGCACTGTTCTTTTACCATCATAACACGGATTGGTCGTCATAGTACTTACCGTATCATTGATGTAGATTCCAGAATTTAGGAAAGGGGATTGTTTATGATTGTTATTGAATTGTCTTGATAGCCAAACCAAGTCACCATCTAAGTTAAAGGCTTTAGGTTGGGTATCTAAAGAAAGCACAGGAAAAACAGAAGCTATAACGCCATCTTGGAGCAGCCAATCGGTTTTCGATGCTTTTTCTAAATTTTGAAACAGCTTCGATGTTTTGTGATAGGCCAAAAAGAAGACCCTTCTTCTACGCTGTGGCATGCCATAATCAGCAGCATTGATAACGCGCCATTCTACCGCGTAGCCCAAATTTGAAAGGCTTTTGAGCATAATGGCAAAATCTCGACCTCTTTGTGATGAGGGTGATTTTAACAATCGGTCTACGTTTTCTAAAAAGAGGTACTTGGGTTTTTTGATTTTTTCGTTCAAGATTCTATGGATGGACCACCATAGCACACCTTTCTTACCGATAAGGCCTTTGGAATTCTGCAATGTTGTTGCCACAGAATAGTCTTGACAGGGAAATCCGCCAACCAATACATCGTGATCGGGAATGTCATTTGTAGATACCTCAGCAATATCACTATTGGTATGGTTTCTTTTTCCGAAACGGGCTTCATAGACCAAAGAAGCATGCTGCATGTTTGTCGAAGGCTCCCATTGATTGCTCCAAATGACTTGATAATAGCCTGAGGCTTCAAGACCCAATCGAAACCCCCCAACACCGGCAAAGAGTTCACAGACTTTTAGTTTAGTAACCAAAACACCAATTAAAAAGTTTGATTGAAAATAGAAATTATCTTTTTACCAAAATCAATTGGTTGCGCTTTTTGGTTGGCATTGATTTGAATGGACTTTTGAATTTGTTCCTTTACTCTTAATGAATTTCGAAAAATGGCCGACCCTGACTTCAATTTGCGTAATTGATGAATATGAACAAAAAACCCTTACATGTTATCAAAACTTTAAGGAAACGCATCGTTGAATTAGTTTAAGAGGCAACCTTTTTTTTGATTGTATTTTCGATTTGATTTTTATAACGGCGCTTATTTGTTTTTCAATTTGATAGCAAAAAAACCTAGAACTAAAAATTAAAACGTCATTACGACTAACTCCAAAATCACTTAATTATGAAAAAGTTTTTTTTATGTATTTCGCTTTTTGTGTTTACAATCACCGCATCAGCACAATCTTTTTTTGACGATGTAGGAATAGGCGTCAGAGGTGGATTGAACCTATCTACGATTACAGGTGACGATTTTGATAGTCCAGACTCCAGAACAAGTTTTTATATAGGAATCTTAGCAGAGTTTCCTTTATCGGAAAAATTCTCTTTACAATCAGAACTTTTTTATTCTGCCCAAGGGTTTGATATAGGAGATGAGCCCCTGCCAGATGGCAGTGATGCTATTTATGACGCCACTTTGAAATTGGATTACATTCAAATTCCGATACTTATGAAAGTGTATTTGGCAAAAGGTCTAAATCTTCATGGAGGACCACAATTCGGTTTTAACGTCAATGAAGAAATAAGTATTGATATCCCAGGGGATGACGATTTGGACATTGAACTTGATGATGCCAATAGTTTTGATTTTCAAATCACAAATGGACTGGAATATAAAATTAAAGATGTCTTTTTGATTCAAGCAAGATACACTTTCGGGCTTACTGATATTATTGATGATGTAGATTCTCGCACTTCCAATATATCTTTTGGTATAGGTTATATTTTTTAGACAGCACCACAATAGACGATTTTCATCTAATATTTTTTGGTAAAAATATTGATGATTTTATTGCAAAATGCAACTTGTTCACTTGAGGTTTGAAAAACAGGATTGTTTTTTCGTTCATGTGCTACAGCGAAAATAGTAAACGTGATTCGCTCAATCATGTTTCGCATTTCAATGTTTCCATTTACATATTGCTCCTTAAGTTTTTGTGCTTCTTTTTTCCACCATGACAGCTCCGTATTTTTTGGTTTGTTGAAGCAAGTATCGAATTTTTCGACAAATTTTTCAACAAGTTTTAGTTCAATAGTTAATGCTTTTGTAAAAGATTTTTCTCTTGCTTTATAATTTTTTGACTTCAACAACTTGTGATATACTGTTTTCAGGCTATCAGTATTTATTAGGCCTTGATATGTTTCAAGAATTCGCTCGTAATTTTCAATGGCAAATAATAATTGATTGTTTTGTTCAAAACGTTGTGTTTGCAATTTTTGTTTTTCAAATAGTTTGACCAACATATTTGGTTTAATTGTATTATTTTTAATACGCTGTTGCAAAAAAAGCCAATCTATAGCCCTTGTAATTTCTTTTTGTTTAGGCCATTCATGCCTGCCTTCAAATGAAAAAAGGGTGTTCTTAAAATCTAATTTGCCAAGAAAGGACCTATTAACCAACATTTCCCTAAGGTTCATATCCTTATTGCCACATAATCCTACATATAAAAAATCTTGTGTCGAAGGGATATGTAATGGACTGGGAGAAAATCCTGCACCACAAGCAATTACACCTGTGAATTCATTGGTCATGACCGCTATTGCAGTTGCCAATCTCGACCCTCCAGAAAACCCAGCTAGAAATATATTGTCACGATCTATTTTATACTTTTGAAATATGGTAGCAAAAAGGTTTTCAGCAGTCTTAAAATTTTGTTCAAAAGGACCGTTTTTCGAATCGTTGGAAGAGACAATAATAATTCCGTAATTATCTGCCGCTTCTGTAAAAGGAAGTATTCCCATTTTGGCCCTGGCGCGAGGCTCAAACACAAAAATTATGGGTGAATGTTCATTTTTGTCGAATGACTGTGGCAAGTAAACAGAGTATGATTCATCTGCACTCCCTAAAATAGGTAAAGAATCTAGAATCCTCCCTTTTTTTATAGGATCTTGGGCACATAAAAAGTTGAAAACCCAAAACACCACCAAATATACTTTTAACCGCATGGGAAAGGGTCATCTTAAAGTGGATGCATATTTTGCGCTATTGTTCAGAAGTTCTTTTGCAGCCAAAATAGCTTCATCACGCGCTAGGTAATGGCGATATAGTCCTTCTCTATACGCATAGCGCTTTACAATCTCATCTTCCAGTTTTTTTTGTATTTCGTTTTTGTAGGTATCCAACGCAGCAATTTTACCCTTGTTTATGGCGATAAGCAAATCTTTGTATTTGTCTTGTACCTCAGCCCCCAACAAATTTTCATCTTTGTTGATGTTTTCTTCCAAAAACCGTTCTGTGGTCGTTTGAAAACTGAAATCCTTTGTTCGGGCAAAGGCCTTAAATTTTTGATAATCGTCATCTGAAAAAGAAAATTCATTGATGTTTGCCTCTAAATTTTGGTAATGGTAATCGGTAGCGAAATCGAAGAGAATGTTATTTTCTTCCAAGGCATCGATCAACACATTGGAATTTAAGGTGGCAATTTCCACGTCGGGCATTACCCCACCCCCATCTTTGACAACACGTCCATTTTTGGTCTTGAATTGATTGAATGTTGTGTTCTTTATGGCATTTCCCTCCTCGTCCCGATTCCAGTAGTCCAGAGACTGAATGCACCTGCCCGAAGGCGTATAGTAGCGTGAAATGGTGACCTTGAGCTGGGTACCATAGGTTAGTTTTAAGGGACGTTGCACAAGGCCCTTACCAAAGCTTCTTGCTCCCATGATCACTGCCCGATCAAGGTCTTGAAGCCCTCCAGAAACAATTTCGCTTGCAGAAGCACTGTTGCCGTCGATCAGTACGACCAAGGGAATGGTCAAATCTTCGGGTTGGTTCTTGGTCTTGTATGTTTGATTGAACTTTTTGACCTTCGATTTTGTGGTCACGATCAATTCTCCCTTAGGCACGAATAGATTGGTGACATTGATGGCCTCAGACAATAAACCTCCAGGATTTCCCCTTAAATCCAAAATCAATAACTCGGCGCCTTGACCTTTCAAGTCTTGTATGGCAGCCCTGGTTTGGCTTGAAGCCTTTCTGTTGAACCTTGATAGCACCACATATCCGGTTTTTTCATCAACCATATTGTAATACGGTACGGCATCAATCTCAACACCTTCCCTTTGTAAGGATGCTGTCTGTATTTTTCCCTGTCGTTTGAATGTGATGTCAACCGTGGTGTTTTTTGCCCCCTTCAGTAGCTCACTGGCATTGTCATCAAAATCCGCTACGTTGACATTACCAATTTTTATGATCTCATCCCCGGCTTTAAGACCGGCCTTATCTGCGGCATATCCTTTATAGGGTTCCACCACTAAAAGTCTATCTTCATAAGAACGCACCAAGGCACCGATGCCTGAATATTCACCGGCATTATTGATTTTATAGGCTTCAACATCCTGCTCGTTTAAAAACTTGGTATAGGGATCCAGTTCATCAAGCATGTTTTTAATGGCCGAGTCCATGAGTTCTGCAGGGTTGGTCTCATCGACGTAGTTCATGTTGAGTTCTTTGAACAAAGTGGTGAAGATTTCTATCTGCTTTGCGATCTCAAAAAAATCACTCTTATAACTGCTGCCAAAAACCAAAAAAACCAAGGCCAACAAAGGAACCAACACCTGACTTTTACCTAACCTGTCCATACGATTGTTTTTTTAGAAATAATTCAAGTAAAACCCGCATTTTTTCTTCAACATCCTTAAAATGGGGCTCTTCTTTTCCAAGATATAAAAACACAAACGCAAACTTTCCCTCAATGTTGTTAAAAATTAAAGGCTTGTTCAACCGATAGCTTTCACGGAGCAAACGTTTGATACGATTTCGCGTAACGGCACTTTTAAAACTTCTTTTTGGGGCCACGACAGCAACTTTTACCTTTACTGGCTCTTCGTGAGCCACATTGAGGTAAATCAGTTTTAAGGGGTATTTTTTTAACTGTCTTCCTTCTTTAAAGAGCTGTTCAAATACCTTCTTGCTCTTTAGTTTCTCGTTTTTTGGAAAGGAAAGTTCCATAGCCAAAAGTATAAAATCTTAGTAAGGCCACTATCGTTTTTTATAAGGGTTTACCAATAGGCCATTCCCTTATTCGGGTTGGTAAACATTGTTTTGACGATTTATATCGGCCATCAGTTGAGAAGGATCAACGGCGATTCCGGCAATACGCTCTTTGGGTAAATCTATGACAAAGTCATACGTTGGGCTTGCCCAAGACCAATCATCAAGAATGGTTCTTTTGAGTGTGGGATAGGGATTTTCCTTTTCACCCCGCATCATCCGTAATGGCACGTAATAGGTTTCTTGGTTCCCTGCGGTATCTACCACAAGAATATCCAGTGGCATCGGCATCGAGCCAGTGCGTTCCAATGAAATCTTGGTCGTTCCTTCTTCTGCATCAACAGCTTTGATTGCGTAGTCAATGGTGTTTGTGGTCTGTGTCCAATCGGTGAGGTACCAATCAAGCTGCATTCCAGAAATCTTTTCTGCTGTTCTCTTAATGTCGTTGGGCACGGGGTGCTTGAACTTAAAATCATTGTAATATTTTCTGAGGGTCTGCATCAATTTTTCTTGCCCAATGACATAACCAAGTTGTGCCAAAAAAATAGCTCCCTTGCTGTAAGCGGCAACACCATAGGCAAAATTGACATCATATCGGTCTGCGTGGGTGGTCTGCGGTTGTTCTCGACCTGATTCCACTAACCGGTAATAACTCTTATATGAACCTTCAAAAGGATTTTCCTTCCCCTGCTGCATAATTTCGTTCATACAAAGACTGCTTATGAACGAGGTAAATCCCTCATCCATCCACGCGTATTTTGATTCATTGGTGGCCAATACATGCTGAAACCATGAATGCGCCATTTCATGTACCATAACGCCAACAAGGCTGTTAAAGTTTCGCTCACCGGTAATCAAGGTACTCATGGCATATTCCATACCACCATCACCTCCTTGGACCACCGAATATTGTTCATATGGATAAGCCCCAACATTTTTGTTGAAGAACTCCATCGCGGCAACGGTCTTGGGCTGTAGGTTCTTCCAATTTTCTTGAAGTCCGGGTTTGTCTTTGTAAAAAAAATGAAGGGTAGGTCCGTTTTCCATTTCAACCACATCGTGTACGTACCCTGGGTCAGCACCCCACATAAAATCATGCACCATAGGCGCTTTAAAATGCCAGGTCAATGTCTTTCCCTTTGTTTTTACGTTCGTCCCGGGAGTTTCGTATCCATGGCCAATCTCCTGAGGGTTTTGTAGGTATCCCGTTCCGCCAATGGTATAATCTTTGTCAATTGTAATTTTCACGTCAAAATCACCCCAAACCCCATGAAATTCCCTGGCGATGTATGGGTTTGGGTGCCAACCTTCGCTATCATATTCTACCATTTTCGGATACCATTGGCTCATGGACAGGGCGATACCCTCTTTACTGTTTCGACCTGAACGACGTATCTGAAGCGGAACCTGCCCATCAAAAACCATACTGAAGGTAGATTTTTCGCCTGGAGCAATAGGTTGTGCCAAATCAACGACCAGAATGGTTTCTTCTTCAGAAAAAGTTACCTTTTGACCATCTTGTGTAAGGGATCCCACATGCAAATACCCCATTTCACTTTTCGATAATGTGGCTATTCGGCTCTGCTCATTTTCAACCATTCTTCCATCGGGGTCTTGAATATGCTGCAACCGCATGTCCATTTCGCTGCCAGGTTGAAAGGCATTGAAGTATAAGTGGTAATAGACCCTGCTCAATGAATCAGGAGAATTGTTGGTATAGGTCAGTTTTTGCGTTCCCGAGTATTGAAATGAGTTCACATCCATTTCAACTTCCATGAGGTAATCGGCATGTTGTTGCCAATAATAGGTGTGGTTTTCTTGGGCTTGGGGGAATGACTGCCATCCCAAAAACACAGAAAGCAGAAGCGCTGTGATAATTTTCATTTATTCGGTATTAAAATCGATGGTTCTCTTTCCTTTCGAAATGCTTTCTGCCAAAAGCAGTGCATTATAGGCATTGACCATTTTTCCTGATTTCGAAATTTTATCAAAAGTAGTTGCTTTTGAAGGATCACCAGAAACAATGACTGAAGTTTTTGAACCCAACCCTGATTTCATGAGCACCTGTTTTACTTGTGCTGCCGACAATTTCGGATAGTGGGAACGAACCAATGCCGCTACACCCGCCACTGCTGGAGCAGCCATTGATGTTCCTCCCTGAAAATCGTACTCGTTGCCGGGCAGGGTTGAATAGATATCATCTCCTGGAGCAAAAACGTCAACGTTCTTTTTTCCATAGTTTGAAAAAACAGCTACCATTTCTGACCCATATATGCTGGCCAAGGCACCCACTGTGATGACGTTATCGGCAAATTCCAAGCCTTGATAGGCATGGTCATTTGGGTAGTTTTGGTTTTCACCGTTGTCTAGATCTGCCCCGTCATTGCCCGCAGCATGTACTATGAGTACATCGTTCAAAGCGGCATATTTAATGGCGTCATAGACCCAAGTTGCATTGGGAGAAAACGATTTTCCAAAACTACAGTTGATGATTTTTGCCCCGTTGTCTGTGGCATAACGTATGCCCAACGCAATATCCTTATCATATTCGTCTCCATTGGGCACAACCCTGACACTCATTATTCTTACATTGTCTGCGACACCATTTACCCCTTTTCCATTGTCTCGCTCAGCCGCAATGATGCCAGCCACATGGGTGCCGTGACTTTCATCTTCGACCCTGTTTTTTGGATTTCCGTTGCCATAGTCCCTGTCATCATAGTCATAGGGATTGTCACCAACAATAGTTCTTCCATCAAAGTCTTTGTTTAGGTTGTAGTTGACCCTTTCGGCAAAGTATGAGATACCTTCATTGAGTTCTTCAAACACCTCTTCAATGGAATCAGCGTAATTGTACATTTGTGACAAGACGGCAATGTGTTGTTGCATCTCATCATTTGATGGTTTTATCGAAAGCGCTTCTTCTTTGGTGTAATACTCTTTGGCGAGCTCTTTTTTTACTGCGGCATCCGCATTTTTAACAACCTGAAGTATTTGTTCGTATTGTTGCTTGTTCTGTAAGGCTTTAGGATATTCCTGATCCAATTTGAGCTGGGCTTTACCCCTTAACGTCGCATCACCGATACCTAAACGGAGCATACGGGCATATTCCAATTGTTCGTCATAAGATTCCCCCAAGAAGTTATACCCATGTATATCATCAATATAGCCATTGTTGTCATCATCTTTACCATTTCCTGCACGTTCTCCAGGATTGGTCCATAAAACACCATCTAAATCTTCATGCCCAAGGTCAATACCGGAGTCCAATACGGCGACCACGACCTGTTGTCCTTTTTTGCCCCTGATCAGCTCATCATAGGCCCTATCAATACTCATTCCTGGTATGGTATCTCTCACAAGGTCAGCGTGTCCCCATGTTTTTTTCTGTGCATCAGTCAGTTCAATGACCTTTAAAGGGATACTGTCTATATTTTCAACTGGTGTCGAGACTAAGGATGTAGCACCACATCCGGTCAACAGAAAAAGTGAAACAAACCGTTTGAAAAGAATCGTGTAAGGTCTTAACATATAAAAGTCATTTTGATTTTTTTTAACTGAATTAACTATCGAATATTTCATGAAAAGTGAATATTTCGTTTAAGCGCACCCCTTTATCCGTATTTTGGAGGGTACAAAGTTCATTGTGGGCATCGTGCTCAAAAAACAGCAAATATTCATTGTGGGCTCCTTTGTGCAAAAATTTTTCTTTTTCGGCCAAGGTCAAAAGTGGCCTTGTATCATAACCCATGACATAAGGTAACGGAATGTGCCCCACCGTAGGAACTAAATCTGCTGTGAAAACCAGGGTTTTGCCCTTGTATTTGATATGGGGAAGCATTTGCTTTTCGGTATGGCCATCAACGAAAAGTATACCAAAACCAAGTGCTGTATCTTCTTGGAACACCTGGGCATCCCTTTCAATGAAACAAAGTTGGCCGCTTTCTTGCATGGGCAAAAGATTTTCCTTTAAGAACGATGCTTTTTCCCTGGCATTTGGTTGTGTTGCCCAGTTCCAATGTGCTTCATTCGACCAAAACACCGCATTTTTAAAAGCGGGTTCATAAGCCGTTTTATCAGAATTCCACTGAATGCTACCACCGCAATGGTCAAAATGAAGATGGGTCATAAAGACATCGGTAATGTCATCTCTATGAAAACCATATTTTTTCAATGAGCCATCCAAAGTATGGTTCCCCCAGCGGTAGTAGTAACTAAAAAATTTTTCAGATTGCTTATTTCCAAGTCCAGAATCTATCAAAATGAGTCGATCTCCACGCTCAATCAATAAGCATCTGGCGGCAAGATCGATCATGTTGTTGGAATCAGCGGGATTGGTCTTGTTCCATAATGATCTTGGTACCACTCCGAACATGGCACCACCATCCAATTTAAAATTACCGGTTTCGATAGGATATAACTTCATTGAATCAGCACAAAGGCTGCGCAAAATAAGAAACTGTACTGTAATTGGCTTAAAAACACGATTTTATTGGTGGTATTTTAACACATTTTCCAAAGGGCATTGTAATTTTTGCTTTTGGTATAGCATCTTGTAAGATGGCATGGAAAAAAGAAACAAGTTGATTTGCTTGGCATGTCTCTTTTTGGGCAAGGAGCTTTAGAATAAAAACAGTAAATTTCAAAAAAAATAAAAATGCTTGAGTTAGCGGGTATCATTATTCTTGGAATTATTGCGCAGTGGATGGCATGGCGCTTAAAAATGCCCGCAATCTTGCCCTTGATATTGATTGGCTTGATTGTTGGTCCGATTGCTACCTTATATACTGAAGATGGTAGTAAGCTTATTGAACCCATTTGGAATGGTGAAAAAGGACTCTTTCCTGGCGAGGGCTTGTATTATTTTGTTTCCCTGGCCATAAGTATCATTCTATTTGAGGGAGGGTTGACCCTAAAACGATCTGAAATTGCCAATGTGGGGCCCATCATCACAAAATTGATTACCGTTGGTTCTATCGTCACCTTTTTTGGGGCAGGTATAGCAGCACACTATATTTTCAGCCTTTCATGGCAAATTTCATTTTTGTTTTCAGCCTTGATCATTGTGACCGGGCCAACCGTTATCACTCCCATATTACGAAATATTCCTTTGAAGAAAGACGTTTCCACAGTTTTGAAGTGGGAAGGGATATTGATAGATCCCATCGGGGCCTTGGCCGCAGTATTGGTCTTTGAATTTATCAGCGTTGGAGAAGGTCAGGCCTTTACCAAGACGGCACTCATAGAATTTGGCAAGATCTTACTTTTTGGAACCACTTTTGGTTTCACCTTTGCCCACGCGTTGGCCTTCGCAATCAAAAAAGGCTTTATTCCCCACTACCTGTTGAACGTGGTCTCGCTTTCAGCGGTCTTATTGGTTTTTGTGGAGTCAGATGTATTCGCCCATGAATCTGGCCTGTTGGCCGTGGTCGTCATGGGTATGGTCATGGGCAACATGAATTTGCCAAACCTTAAAGAGTTGCTCTATTTTAAGGAATCGCTAAGTGTTCTTTTGATATCGATACTTTTTATTTTGTTGGCGGCGAACATCAATATCAGTGACATGGAGCTCATATACAATTGGAACGCGGCCGTTCTTTTCGCGATCATTGTATTTGTTATACGCCCTATAGGGGTCTTTTTGAGCGCTCAAGGGTCAAATTTGAAGTTCAGTGAAAAACTGTTTATTGGCTGGGTCGGACCACGCGGTATCGTAGCCGCAGGTATCGCATCATTATTTGGATCAAAACTATTGGCCAAGGGAGAGCCAGGGGCCGAGTACATCACTCCATTGGTTTTTATGATTGTGTTGGGTACGGTCTTGCTGAATGCGACAACAGCACGTTTTTTTGCAAAATTGGTGGGGGTGTTTTTGACCAAATCAGATGGTATTTTGATTGTGGGGGCATCAAAGGTTTCTAGACTTATCGGCAATTATCTAAAAAAGAACGACCGTCATGTGGTTCTTATCGATAACAACCAAAGTTATATTGATAAGGCAAAAAAACTGGGCATAGAAGCGTTGACCGCAGACATCTATTCAGATATCTTGACCGACAATATTGAACTGAGCGATGTGGGATATCTCATAGCCCTAACCGGAAACGCTGAAATCAATAAATATGCCATTGAAAAACTGCGAAAACAGTTTGGTGAAAATGGGGCATACAGGTTACCTGACAGCGATGAATTGGCATTTACCGATGAAAAACCGAACCAACAATTGCTGACCCAGCACGACGATTATATTAGACTAATGGAAGCGGTAAGAAAATATCCTGGTATACATGAGATAGACTTAAAGGATGAAGCCCACTTTTGGGAGTTGATGAAAAATGCAAAACGTGATGATGACATCATTCCAATATTCACAAAAATGGCTAACGGGAGCATTGAGATATTGCCTGCAGATTCTGACGCATTTTCCCTGAACGGAAGTGGTAGCAAATTGGTATATCTCGGAAAGATGTTCGACGTTGATGCTTAATCGTTCAGTTTCAATACGGCCATGAACGCTTGTTGCGGAATTTCAACATTGCCTACTTGCCGCATTCGTTTTTTTCCTTTTTTCTGTTTTTCCAATAATTTGCGCTTACGTGAGATATCACCGCCATAGCATTTGGCGGTAACATCTTTTCGAAGGGCCTTAATGGTTTCACGAGAGATGATCTTTGAACCGATTGCGGCCTGTATTGGAATGTCAAACTGCTGCCGTGGAATGAGCTCTTTGAGTTTTTCACACATTTTTTTACCAATGGTATGGGCATTATCAAAATGGACCAAGGCCGATAGCGCATCCACAGGCTGTGCGTTCAATAAAATATCGACCCGTACCAATTTTGAAACACGCATGCCAATTGGGGCGTAGTCAAAAGAAGCATAACCCTTTGAAACGGTTTTCAAGCGGTCATAAAAATCAAAGACAATTTCAGCTAGGGGCATATCAAAGGTCAGTTCTACCCGTTCTGTGGTCAAATAGGTCTGGTTGGTAATGTTTCCGCGCTTTTCGATACAGAGCGACATCACATTGCCCACAAAATCTGATTTTGTGATGATGGTCGCCTTGATATAAGGTTCTTCAACCCTATCTAAAGTTGAAGGGTCGGGCAGATCACTCGGATTGTTGACAATGACGGTCTTTTCAGGACTTTTGGTTGTGAAGGCATGGTAGCTCACGTTGGGGACCGTGGTAATGACAGTCATGTCAAACTCACGTTCCAAACGCTCCTGAATGATTTCCATATGCAGCATTCCCAAAAAACCACAACGAAAGCCGAAGCCCAGTGCTGCACTGCTTTCTGGTGAAAAGACAAGTGAAGCATCATTGAGCTGCAATTTTTCCATGGAAGAACGCAATTCCTCAAAATCTTCAGTGTCCACAGGATATATTCCGGCAAAGACCATGGGTTTCACATCCTCAAAGCCGGCAATGGCCTCTTTAGAAGGGTTTTCGGCCAGGGTAATCGTATCGCCCACTTTTACCTCTCTGGCATCTTTTATGCCTGTGATAAGGTAGCCCACATCGCCAGTCGTGATCTGTGATTTGGGGATCTGGTTCAGCTTCAAGGTACCAATTTCATCGGCGAAATAACTTTTTCCGGTAGCCATGAACATGATTTTCTGCCCCTTTTTGATGGCACCGTTGACTACCCTAAAATAGGTCTCGACACCTCGAAACGGATTGTATACCGAATCAAAGACCAGTGCTTGCAGCGAAGCTTCGGTTCGCCCTTCAGGAGGAGGGATTCTTTCAATAATGGCCGAAAGGATATTTTCTATGCCAATACCGGTTTTTGCACTGGCAGGAATCACTTCTTCAGGCGTACACCCAAGTAGGTCGACGATGTCGTCAGTGACTTCCTCTGGATTGGCACTGGGTAGATCGACCTTGTTTAAAACAGGTATGATTTCCAAGTCATTTTCCAGGGCCAAGTATAGGTTTGAAATGGTTTGGGCCTGAATACTTTGGGCCGCATCAACCACGAGAAGCGCTCCTTCGCAGGCAGCAATGGAACGTGAGACCTCGTATGAAAAGTCGACATGCCCAGGAGTATCGATGAGGTTCAGCACATAGATTTCTCCCTGATATTCATACTCCATCTGAATCGCATGGCTTTTTATCGTGATTCCCCGCTCGCGTTCCAAGTCCATATTATCCAACAATTGGTCCTGTTTTTCGCGTTCGGTAACGGAGCCGGTAAAATCAAGCAACCGGTCTGCCAAGGTACTTTTGCCATGGTCTATGTGGGCGATGATGCAAAAGTTTCTAATCTTCTTCATATAAAATGGAACACGCAGAAATAACTCCTCTTAACAGCTGCAAATATAGTTCATTTGATGACCCTCATGCCAACTTTTGCCAAATATGGAAAAAGAGTACAAATATTATTTTATTAGATTTGAGGCTCATCCCAAATGAAAAATGAAATACCTATACCTGTTCTTTTTGACCGCTTTCTGCACAGGAAAAAGCATCTTGGCGCAGACCTATGAGATAAAAGGAAAGGTAATCGACAATGCCAATGCTGTTGTTGCTTTCGCCAATATTTTACTGCTCAATGCGAATGATTCCACTTTTGTTCAAGGCACTTCAGCAGACGAGCAAGGTACATTTTTACTGACTGAAGTCGAACCCGACCTTTACCTGCTACAGGCAAGCTATGTAGGGCGCGCATCGAAACCATTGGCCTTGGACGTGCGTACAGATGTATCTCTTGGTGCCTTGATCATACCAGCGCAGACAGAACAGTTAGATGAGGTTGTGGTCACCGCCCAGAGGCCTACACTGCAGCGATTGCCTGATAGGCTGGTCTTTACGGTTGAGAATACGGTGGTCTCACAAGGGAGTTCCTGGGATATCTTGCGAAATACCCCAGGAGTGATCATTAATCAAGAAGAACTACAGATAAAGGGGCAAACAGCAACGGTTTATCTTAATGACAGGAGGATCCAACTATCAAGTGAAGAAGTAAAAGAACTTTTAGAGGGGTTATCGGGAAACAGCATTAAAGCTGTGGAAGTGATTTCAAATCCACCGGCAAGCTATGATGCCGAAGGAGGCTCCGTTCTAAATATTGTGACCAGCAAGAACATTGTTCCAGGATATAAAGGAAGTATCAATGGAACATATACCCAGGCCGTTTTTTAAAAATTAAGCCTAGGAACCAGCCATTATTATAAAACGGACAAGCTTAACTTTTTTGGCAACTATACCTTTAACCCAAAGAAAGAATTACGAAAGACAAGAAAAGGAATTAATTTTTTGGATTCTTCAAATTCAGCTTTTTCTGTTTGGGACACTAAAATCAATGAGACGAAAGAAATTACCTCACACGCGGCCAATGTTATTCTTGATTATGACTTTGATGCGCAAAATAGTTTGAATTTCACTTCAAACATGAACTTTAACTTAGACCAAGATTGGAAAAGCCCTCTAGAGACAGAAATCAACAATGGACAAGGTCAGTTGGATTCTACCTTTATTACCCAAAATGATGCCGTTGTAGACAATACCAACTTGGCTTTTGATCTCTCTTACAGGCATAAGTTAAAGAAAGAAGGGGCTGCAGTGGTGCTCAATGCACATTTCACCAATTATGACCAAAGTTTTTTACAAAATATTGCATCCACCTATTTTGATGAAGACGGTAACTTTATCAGGGATTTTTCATTTACTACAGATTCAAATCAAGACATTCAGATTTTTACCGGCCAATTGGATTATTCAACCCCTTTGGGAAGCACATCATTTGAATCAGGTTTGAAATTGTCATCCATTTCATCTGAAAGTGACATCGATTATTTGAACTTTGTGGGCACGAGCGAAACAGTAGATGCTTCGTTATCTGACGATTTTGTTTATGACGAAAGGGTGTATGCGGCTTATGCCAGCGTGGTGAAAAACTGGGAAAAATGGTCTTTAAAATTTGGGCTTCGAGGAGAGCTTACCGATGCAGAAGGCATATCCCTGACATTGGATTCGACCAATAACCAAGATTTTTTTGAACTATTCCCATCAATGTACATCCTCTATTCCCCCAATGAAAAACATAGTTTTTCGTTCGATTATGGCCGAAGAATTGATAGGCCGAAATATGATGACTTGAATCCTTTTCGAAACTTTAACAATGAAAATGACTTTGAGGAAGGAAACCTTGACCTGACTTCCTATTTTTCAAATAACTTTAATTTGAACTACGCTTTTAATGGGGAGTTTTTTATTGACGCATATTACCGCGATAATGGCAATACCATCAGTTACCTCGTTTTTCAGGACAATGAAAACCTGACCTTGCGTGAACTCAAGCAAAATGTATTGGAAAGCGTTTCGTATGGATTGGATTTTACATTCAATAAAGCCTTGCTGAACCAATGGTACGTATATTCCTATGTGTCTTTTTTTCATGAAGAGGATACATTCTTAGCCGCGGAAAGTGGAAACCAAGAGTTTACAAATAAAATAGATGGGGTATATGCATATTTGGCCAACTACTTGACACTTTCAAAAGATGGTACCGTTACAGGGGAAGCCACGTTTTCCTATCTTTCCAAATTTTTATATGGATCCTATGTTTCTGATGAGCAACTCAATTTGACCTTGGGGCTAAAAAAATCACTATGGAACAATCGGGCCGTGGTATCAATTGCTGCTGAAGATCTCTTAGAGACTTATGTGCCCACATATACTTCTCGTTACTTAAATCAAGACAATTTTTATAGAAGAAGGCCTGAAACGCAGTTTATAAGGGTAGGCTTTACCTATAATTTTGGCAATTTTAGACTTCAAGACAATGAAAGGAGCATTGAAAAGAAGGAAAGAGCACGCTTAGAATCGGAATAAAACACACTTTTCGGGGCATTTTGTAATTTTGCAGGGCAAAAAAAAAGAAATTGCCTGAAATCGCAGACATACAACTCCCTGATTTTCCATTGCTTCTGGCACCTATGGAAGACGTTAGCGACCCTCCTTTTCGCGCGTTGTGCAAAGAACAAGGTGCTGATGTGGTGTATACGGAGTTCATCTCTTCTGAAGGCTTGATACGTGATGCGGCCAAAAGTGTTGTTAAGCTTGATATCTATGAAAAAGAGCGACCTGTAGGTATACAGATTTTTGGCGCTGAAATGGAATCAATGCTGCAGGCCGTCGATATTGTCGAAAAATCAAATCCAGACATCATTGACATCAATTTCGGATGCCCTGTAAAAAAAGTAGTTTGCAAAAACGCTGGGGCAGGCATCTTGCGTGATATTCCATTGATGGTCAAATTGACCGAGGCCATGGTTAAGCGTACAAAGCTTCCGGTAACCGTGAAAACCCGTCTGGGATGGGATACAAATTCCATCAAAATCGTGGAAGTTGCCGAGCGATTACAAGATGTGGGTATTCAAGCACTATCCATCCATGGGCGTACCCGGGTACAGATGTACAAAGGAGAAGCAGATTGGAAGCCTATTGCTGAAGTAAAGAACAATCCAAGAATGCACATTCCCATTTTTGGCAATGGTGATGTAGACTCCCCTGAGGCAGCAATGCGCATGCGTGATGAATTTGGACTGGACGGGGCTATGATAGGTCGTTCAAGTATCGGAAATCCTTGGTTTTTTGCGCAAGTAAAGCACTTTTTCAACACAGGAACGCATTTAGCTCCCCCAACAATGGAAGCACGCGTTGAGGCTGCCCGCAGACACTTGAAAATGGCCATTGATTGGAAAGGGGAAAAACTAGGGGTTTTTGAAACGAGGCGCCATTACACCAATTACTTTAAGGGGATACCGCATTTTAAGGAGTACCGCATGAAAATGGTGACCAGTGACGATTCAGCTGATGTTTTTGCCGCATTTGATGAGGTACTGCAAAAATTCGGTGACCATGAGTTTGTCTAAGCGGCGATAAGTGTTTTTGAAATACGACTACTGGCAATTTTTGAGGAAATGATGCCCAAAACGATTATGGTAGCCAGAACAATACCGACGTTAACAAAAGTATATTCCACTGGATAGGAAAGGGAAGGAGTGATTTTCAACCATCCAAAGGCCAATTGTGATACAATTAGCAGCGAACCCAATCCGACACCGATCAATCCCCCAAGTGAAGTCACCAAAACCCCTTGGATAAAATAAATTCGCCTCAAAGAAGGTATTGTGGCACCTAGGCTAAAAAGGGTTTTTGAATTTTGTTGTTTGTCCAAGATCATCATGATAATGGCTCCGACAACATTGAATAGCGCAATGACCAGTACCAAGGTAAAGATCAGGTAAGTTGCCAGATTTTCTGTATTTAACATTCTGTACAGGGTGGTGTTCAATTCTTTACGTGTCAACACAATACTTTTTTTGCCGATTATGGCATTGACTTTTTGTCGAACTTCTTCAATGGGCAAAGTTCCATTCAGTTTAAAATTGATTCCAGAGACCTGGGTGCTGTCTTTTTCCAAAAAAGCCTGTACCAATGGCAATTGGGCAAACACGTACTTTCTGTCCAAATGGTCTTCAATGGCATATATTCCGCTTACGACCAAGGGCAGTTCTTGGTAGGGTTTTGAATTTAGGGCCTGTGATGTTATGCTGCCACGGCCTGGTTTTGGGGCAAGGGCAATCATTGGAGAGCGATAATTATCTATAGGCACACCAAGTAGATTGTAAATACCGATACCGATAACGGCATTGTATTCCGTAACGCCCCAGTTGCCAAAATATATAGTACTGTCAATACCAGTTATACGGCGATAATTTTCGTCGATACCTTTGATATGGGCAAGATGGCTCTTGTCACGAAAAGTAAGATAGATTCGCTCTTCGATTTCCCTTGAAAAGCCCACAATCCCTTTAACGTTTGAGAGCGCTTCCCCATCTTCAGGGGTCAGGGCCAAAAACTTTCCAGCAATCGGAACCGCTTTTAGGTCGGGATCAAAAGTATTGGTGAACTGTAGGCTAAAGGTTTTTAGGCCCGCAAATGCTGAGAGTACCACAAAGAGTGCCGCAGAACCGATAACAATGACCAAAAAAGTAATGAAATTGATGATATTGACCGCGTTCTGGCTACTTTTTGATCGAAGGTAACGCCTGGCGATGTATACTGTAAAGTTCAAGTCAAGACTTTTTTCTTTTGTCCAGCAAGTCGCGATTTTCAATTGGGTTTTCCTCGCCTTTTAGTGACGCGTCGATTTTGTCAATATAATCCAGTGAATCGTCTAAATAAAAGTAAAGGTTTGGCATGCGCCGCAATTGGTGTTTCGCTCGTTGGGCGAGTTCATGTTTGATTTGGCTTTCGTTGCTTTTAATACCCATAAGCAATTCTTGCGCCATTTTGGTGGGAAAAATGCTGACATAGACTTTTGCAATGGATAGATCTGAAGTGACATATACTTTTGAAACCGATATGAGCACCCCTTGTAGCCCACCGTCAGTGGCCGCCCGTTGTAAGACCTCGGCCAGATCCTGCTGAATGATCTTGGCAATTTTTTTCTGTCGTTGTGTCTCCATTACCGCAAAAATAAGGCAATTAATGACGAATCACATGCCATGGTGTTTGTACAGTGCTTAATTTTAGCCTAAAAAAGGAATGGATTATGCATAAAGTGGAGCATATTGGAATTGCAGTCAAAGACCTTAAAAAATCGAACAGCCTGTATAGTAAGCTGTTAGGGGAGCAACCCTACAAATTGGAAGAAGTGGCTTCTGAACAGGTACGCACCTCATTTTTCAAATCTGGCCCGAATAAGATTGAGCTTTTAGAGGCCATGGCCCCCGACAGCCCTATTGCTAAATTCTTAGATAAGCGAGGAGAGGGTGTTCACCATATTGCGTTTGCGGTAGACGATATTGTCGCTGAAATGGAACGTTTAAAAAATGAGGGCTTTGTTGTTTTGGGTGAAGTGCCCAAAAAGGGTGCTGACAACAAGCTGGTTTGCTTTTTACACCCAAAGGCAACAAATGGGGTGTTGATAGAACTGTGCCAAGAAATAAAAGCCGGGGGCAGTTAGCAAAACCTTGCGGCATAGAAAAATAAATACTAGTTTTGCATCCGCAAATGCAGGTCCTATAGCTCAGCTGGTTAGAGCACTTGACTCATAATCAAGGGGTCCCTGGTTCGAGCCCAGGTGGGACCACATCAAGCAGAAGCCTAGCGTTTAAAACGCTAGGCTTTTTGTTTTGCGAAAAGTCTGAGTAAGCTTTAGACTATGAAGCAAAACAAAACGTTGTGCTTTGCGTTCGCAAAGTGCCGGCTTCTATTTGCAGTAGGGGTACTTCTCTGGTCCAAGAGCGAAGCGATCTAACCCAGGTGGGACCACCAACAGAAATCGTAACAGGCTATATATTGGTTTGTTGCGATTTTTTATTACATGCCCTAAAACCTTCATAACGTTTTATTCTTTTTTCTTCCTTTTTTAAGAAGCATCCAAAACCAATTGGGCCGTATCATCCTTTTTTCTGGTTGGTATGGAAACTAAGCACAGGGTTTGGGGTTATAGTTTCGTCTACCTTTTCAGTATTCTTAATTATTAACAGTAACGGGACAACACCTTTCGTCATAAAAATCTGATTTTCATTAAATTATGAAATTTGTGTAAGAAAAAAGAACTGTAGAGGAGGTTTATTGTTGGTAAAAATTGAATTAAAAAGAAAGAAAAAAACTACAACAATTGTAATTTTTGACTTAAATAATAATGTTTTCCCCCAGATAAATGTTCGGCTTTCTAATCTAGAGTAATTGAATTGATGGAACCTTATGAAATATAGAAAACTGATAATCTATATTTTTTTTCTTTCAGTATGTTGTTGCGGCCTCCTTAAAAGTACTTCTTCGGCAGATAACCCTGACGCCTCTGATGATACTTCAAACGATTCTACCACTACTAAGAAATCAGCAGCAAATAAAACCAAATTGGGTAAGGATTTAAAAAAAATAGAAGAACTATTGACCTTTAAGAACTTCTTTCATCACGATGATTCCATTCGCCTTGCCAAACAGTACATCAATGAGCAACAAAAAATACTTAAAGAACGAAGAGATTACCCATATGTCTTGGACTATGCCAGTTCAAACATAAGCATTTCCCCTTATGACCCGACCACTGAATTCAATTTGGATTATGAGGTTGTAGGATGGTACCCCCATTGGGAAGAGAACCTTTATAAAAACCTAAATTATTCATTGCTAAGTACAGTAGCTTATTTCTCATATGAATTGGATCATAAAACTGGAAACCCCATTACTGCAAACGACTGGGAAACGTCTCCTTTAATAGATTCGGTGAAGGCCAATGGAAAAAAAATACTGCTAACCGTTACGAATTTTGGGACTAAAAAAAATAAGAAATTCTTAAAGAATGGAACTGCCATCAACACTTTGGTTTCTCGATTAAAAGATTTGTTGGCCCTAAGAAATGGCGATGGTATTTGTTTAGATTTTGAAGGAGTTGAGAAAGGAGAAAAAGATGATTACTCAAAATTTATTCTATTATTAAGTCAAGAGCTAAAAACGGCAAACAAAGATTATTTGCTCTATATGGCCGTGCCCAGTGTAAATTTTGAAAAAAGTCTGGATTTCGGCACTATTGTTCCGGTAATCGACCGTTTTTTAATCATGGGTTATGGTTATTATGGCCCAACAAGCAAGGTGGCCGGTCCTGTAGCTCCCTTAAATAGTGGCACTTTATGGGAACCGTACAACCTAACCACGTCTGTAGATTACTACTTGGCCAGTGGTGTCCCCAATTCCAAATTGATATTGACACTGCCTTACTACGGAACGATTTGGGAAACAGAAAATGGAAGTAAAGGTTCCAAAGTGAAGAAATTTATTGGGTCTAGAACTTACGATTATATCAAGGCCAATTTAAAAGTGCCAATTCAATACGATTCCGTTAGCCAAAGTGCCTGGTGCAGCTATGCTGTAAATGAAAAGAAAACACAATTTAGACAATGTTGGTTTGACAACGATGTGTCCTTGACAGCAAAAATTAAGTACTTAAAAGGAAAACAGTTAAAGGGCATGGGTATGTGGGCCTTAGGCTATGATAAAGGGTATCATGACCTTTGGAAAGTTATTGCAGATAATCTGGTGAAAACAGATAGCACAGCTAACAATGACCCGAACAATGACATTACCGAAGGCGGTAATGATGAAGATAAGGGGGGCAACGGTGGTGGTGCAGGAGGAACAGATTCTGGTAATGAAGGAATTTGGGGTCAAATTACGGCGATAACCAATGCCTTGCAAACCATCTCTGAATACAAAAATTTGTTCTTTCTGATCATGCTGTTTGTGGCAGTGTTTGGAGGCGCAGGGTTTGTTATTTCAATGTTTAAACCCGATACAAGGTCATATTTTTTTGGCAACACCTCCTATACCATATACTATGCCGCCTTTGTGTTGATTTTCATCATTATCGTACTCAGGTTGACCCATCTATTAACAGATTTGTCCATAGCCTTGATACTGGGCTTTCTTATTGGAGGCGCAGCATTGTATTTTATCAATAGGTATATCCAGAAAGTGAACCAAAACATACCCTAAGCAAGATGCTTTTTATAGCCATGACAGGATTGGAAACGGAAGAAAGTAAGATTACTAAGCTTTATGCAGCAATTAAGAAAGTTGTTGCCAAAGAATTTCTGTGGGCTATTCTAAGTCTAATCTTGGCAATGCCATTGGCGGCGGTTAGTGTGTATTTGTTCAATACGTATGGGAGTGAGGAATTAAAGACGACGATAACGAAATTGCTGAATGGTCAAGAAATATACACGATTGCCTATGTGGTAAATCTGGCCGGCATCTATTTTTCAAGAATGGTCATTGGGGCTATCACAACGTTAACCACTAAAAAAGCAGCCTAATTATGATCGATAAAGCCATGACCTTCATATCGGACTTTCTAAACCACGAAACGCGACTGCGCTATGGTACAAAGAATGATATGGTTGTTGTCGGCAGTTTGATAAACCCCGATGGTTCTGTGACGGAGAATATTGAAAATAAGATAGTCGCTTCTATCATCAACCTGGAACACGAGACCACCGTAAAGACATTGGGAAATTATACAAGAAATGACAATGAGTACGGTAAAATTACGCCACCGGTATATTTAAACCTGTACCTGTTAATTTCTGCCAATTACGATTCTGCCAATTATTTGGAAGCTTTAAAAATGCTTTCAACCGTAATAAGCGTTTTTCAGGCCAACCCATACTTTACCAAACAATTAAACCCTAACATGCCGGCACCTTTGGAGCGACTGAACCTTGAAATTTTCAACCTTCCAATTAATGAATTAAGTCATATCTGGAGTGGAATAGGAGCGAAATATGTGCCTTCCATATTGTATAAAGTACGCATGGTAAGCATTCAAGAAGATGTAATCAAAGAAACAATACCTGGTGTTTCAGGCCTAGATGCAAATCCACTACCAACTAAAAACCAATAAATGAATATTGAATACCAAAAATGGCTGACCCTAAAATTGAGCAACACGTATTTTCCTGAGGCAATCTTTTCTCGGTTCCGTTTTTTGCCATTTTTGAAAACCGGTCGCCTTTTAAAGAATTATCAAGTATTAATTGATAAAAAAGAAAACACAGTGTCTTTATATGTGGGAACTTCCGCTTTTGAAGATGTTGATTTTAAAACCCAATTATCGGGTTTGGGGAAACTACTTTTTCTACTGAAAACAACAGATGATTCTTTTTACAGCTACACTGATGTCGGAGCCGCGGCGCCCCATGGCATTTTGTTTTTTAATAGCGGTACCCTTAAAGGCTACCCTATTGAGCTGCAGCGAGATTCTTATGTGTCTGCACAGGATTATATAGCATATAGACCCAAGAATTTTATGGTTTCCGTTCCTGAGGGAAAAGCAGAAATACAAATAAAGAATGAAGCGGAAACCATAGTCTTTTCCAAAACTATTGACAACACCCAACAAAAACAATATGCCGTAAACTTGGTGGGGCAGCCTAATGGGGTCTATCGTATGGACATCAATGGAAGATCAACAGCACATTTTTTCTGTTGTGATGATTTAGGGGCAGATTGTATAGGCGTATGGCAACTAGATGTTGCAGCGTTTTTAGAAGCTAAAGAATACCCGTTGGTTTTCAATTTAGATTTTGCGGCTCGTGAGGTTCATTGGCAGTACGAGGTAATGCTGGGGGCCTCTAGAAAAATGGAGATTCAAGAAATGAATGTCAAGGGAGCGGCTGGAGAATCTTATACCGGCCCCGAAGAAAAGACGGTGTTGGGAAACAGAAAAGCACAAGTATACACTTCTGATTCACCGCAGCAATTACAATTGCAATTAGCAGATAGTCCCCAGCTACAACTAAGTTATACCACAGATTTTTCTGATAGGCCCCAAGAGCTGGAAATTAAATTACCCAACCCGGCTTCCGGACAATTGGGTAAGTACACTAACGGCCCCAATAAAGGGGCATTTTATGCAACATCATTCGTATATGTCTAATTTAAATCCACATTTATGTCAACAACAATGAAAACCCCTGGGGTGTATATCCAAGAACTGGATGCCTTTGGGAATGCTGTCGTGCCCATTCCAACTGCGGTTCCCGCTTTTATTGGATATACGGCCCAGACCTCCTACAATGGGCAAAGCCTATTGAATAAAGCGGTAAAGGTCACCTCTTTAACGGAGTTCTTAACCATTTTTGGTGGTACACCACCACAAGTGCAGTATACCATTACCTCATCTATTTTACCAGATAGGATAGATGCCTTACAAGCGGTGGTTACGGCAACCCAAAAAACCTTAGATGCAGCAAATGCTGCAGTAAAAGCAGCACAAAGTAAAGCTACGCCGGAGCAGAACGATGCCGTGAAAGCCGCAACCACGGCCAATACGGCAGCAAAAACGGCTTTGACCACGGCACAGGCAGATCCAAATATAAAGGCATTGGATGCTGCTCAAAAAGCCTTAACTGCAAATACTGATGTTACCAAAACATCTGATTTGGAGGCAGCTGTAAAAAAAGCACAGGCAACTATTGATACGCTCGTGAACAACGCCAGTTTTGTAACAGGGGGTTACGCATATAATATTGCTACCTCAACAATCAATTATCGCTTATATAGCGGTATAAAGTTCTTCTATGAAAATGGAGGGGGCGAATGTTATATTATGAGCATAGGGGCTTATGATTATTCAAAATCTTCCATTACCGACACTACAGATTTTATGAATGCCATTACACTGCTTCAAAAAGAAACGGAACCTACGATGTTGGTGATACCTGATGTGGTAGAAATTGCAGATCCGACAGCGGATCCAACATCGGAAACGTATTTGCAAGATAAATATGCAAATGCGTATTCGTTGCAAAGTGACATGATCAATAATTGCGGAGAGCTACAAAGTAGAATCGCTATTTTAGATATTCCTGGGGGTTACTCAGAGCCTTTGGTGGGAACAACGAGTGTTGAGCAGTTTAGAAATAGTGTAGAACCTATTGAAGCCAAATCCAATAGTTATGCTGCCGCATATTACCCCTGGTTACATACAACGGTCTATCAAACATCGGAAATTGGTTTTGCCAATGTCAATTCAAAATCCTACGAACAAGTAACGCAATTGTTGAATGTAGAATTTACGAGTAGTGCGGGTGTTATAGACCCAAAAGTAGCTAAAATTATTTCCGCTTTTTCTGCTTCTCCAGAAACCTCTTTGGAAAAGGCAGATCAGATTTTACAGAACTTAAGTAAGTCATACCAACTTTTAATGGGAGCCATAATGGGGAATATGAATTTATTGGCACCGAGTGCTGGTATGGCAGGAATTTACACTTCCGTGGATAATAGTGAAGGAGTGTGGGTTGCTCCCGCAAATGTAGGAATACAAAGCACGGTTTCTCCTTCCATTAAAGTAGATAATGACGCACAAGAAGATTTAAATGTACCCTTAGATGGTAAATCCATTTGTGTGATTCGATCTTTTACGGGGCGAGGTAATCTGGTTTGGGGAGCAAGGACCTTAGATGGCAATTCAAATGACTGGCGCTATGTAAACGTAAGACGTACTTTAATGTTCATCGAGCAATCGGTTAAAGACGCGGCCCAGGCCTATGTCTTTGCACCAAACGATGCAAGTACTTGGATTACGGTTCAAAGTATGATAAGTAATTTCTTGACGAGCTTATGGAATCAAGGGGGGCTCGTTGGCCCAAAAGCAAGTGATGCCTTTTCTGTCAGTGTAGGTTTGGGAAGTACTATGACGGCAGAAGATATTCTATTGGGAATTATGAGGGTAGCTGTTAAGGTGGCCGTATCCCATCCAGCGGAATTCATAGAGATCACTTTTCAACAGGAAATGCAAAAAGCCTAATTAATCACATCAACTATTAAAAATCACATATCATGTCAGACGGATCATCACAAGATAACATATGGCCCTTACCAAAGTTTTACTTTAAAATAGATTTAGGGTCCCAAGACAGTACAGTATCCTTTCAGGAAGTATCTGGATTGGATACAGAGACACAACCCATAGAATACCGACACGGAGATAGCAAACAGTTTTCTACCATAAAAATGCCAGGTATTGCAAAAACAGGAAATGTAACCTTAAAGAAAGGTGTTTTCGTAAAGGATAATAATTTCTGGAATTGGTATAACAATATTAAAATGAATACCATAAAAAGGGAAACGGTCACCATTCAGCTATTGGATGAAAGTGGCAACCCGACCATGACCTGGACCCTAGCCAATGCTTGGCCAACAAAAATTACGGGAACCGACCTAAAATCGGATGCCAATGAGGTGGCCGTAGAAACCTTGGAATTGGCTCATGAAGGACTAACCATATCCAATAGCTGATCTCATGGATAATGTATATCCACCAGTATCCTTTTATTTTCAGTTGGTATTTTCTGGGCCCTTTGGTATTTCAGATACTTCTTTTAAAGAGGTATCTGGCATTACCATGGAAATGGGCATAGAAGAAATTGCAGAAGGCGGGGTCAACGGTTATAAACATCGTGTCCCCACTTCTGTTAAATTTCCCAATTTGGTATTAAAAAGAGGGCTTGTTCCAAGAACGTCCTTAATTGCCCTTTGGATTACCAACACGTTACAAGGTGGATTGGAAGAGGCTATAGAAACCAGATGTATTATTGTGAATTTATTGGATGAAAATGGATTGCCTTTAAAGTCATGGAGTTTTGTGAATGCTTGGCCTGTAAAATGGGCTATTTCTGACCTTAATTCGATGAATAATGAGATAGCCATTGAAACCTTGGAATTTGCCTACAGTTATTTCAGAATTTTATAAGCATGTCCATAGAAATTAGAGAGCTTATCATTAAGGTGAAGATAGGGGAATCTGAACCTAAATCGGAGAAAGCGGTAGATATGGTCGCCATTAGGCAATTTCTACAAAAAGAGTGTAAAAAAGAAGTGAAAAAGCAATTGAATAGAATAAAGGGCAGATAGTATGGGAAAGAACAATATGTCCATAGTTGCTTATGAAAGTAATAAATATTCCAGTCAGACCGGTAATTGTGTGGTACAAATAAACCCTTCTGCCTATACTCATGATTTTCAAGTAAATTATAATACAGAAACAGCCCAAGGCGCTCCAGGGACTACCTTAAAATTTAAAAGCATTCCACCAGAAAGCGTCTCGTTTGAAATATATTTTGATGCCACTGGAGCTATTGCCAATAATACCACTGCTGTAAAGACTCAAATAGACGAGTTTAAATCTATCTGTTTTAATTACAATGGAGGGATTCATGAACCCAATTATTTGATCATTTCATGGGGATCATTGGTCTTTAAGTGTAAGCTGGTATCCATGAATATAAATTATACACTCTTTAAACAAGATGGAACACCATTACGGGCAAAAGCTTCTGTAAAGTTTGAAAAAGCCATAGATGCCAATATGATCGCAAAAGAGGCAGGCAACCAATCGCCAGACCTTACACATTTTATATTGGTAAAAGAGGGTGATACGTTGCCTTTAATATGCTACAGAACCTACGGGGATAGCAATTACTATTTAGATGTAGCCAACTACAACGGCATTGTAAATTTTAGAAGTTTAAGACCAGGGACCAAATTGTATTTGCCTCCAATTAAATAGTTATGGCAACATCCCCTTTTGTTGAAGGAACCAACCTTATCTCGTTCACTATTCTTTCAGAGGGAACTGAAATTCCCTCTACTTATGAGGTTTTATCCATTAGAACAGAACAGTTTGTAAACCGGGTAGCAGAAGCTGAAATTGTATTGAGGGATGGTAATACCGCAAAACAGACTTTTGCTATTTCAGATTCAGACACCTTTAAGCCAGGTAATGAAATAGAAATAAAACTAGGGTATGAAAATTTAAACGATTCCGTTTACAAGGGGGTTGTTGTAAAACAAGCCATAAAAATAGAAAACAATGATGCTAAATTAGTGGTAACCCTAAAAGACAAAACACTTGCCTTGACCTTGACGAGAAAAAATGGAATATTTACCGATGTCAAAGACCAAGAATTGATTACGGAAATTGCCCAAGATTATGGGGTTACTGCCAATGTAGATAGCACCACGGTATTGCATAAGGAAATAGTGCAATACTATGCAACAGATTGGGATTTTATAGTCAATAGGGCAGAAGTAAATGGGCTTATGGTCATAACCGACAGCGGTTCTTTGACCGTTGCAAAGCCAAATGTATCTGCTGCGCCAGAACTGCAATTGCAATATGGTTATGATATCATGGAATTTGATGGTGAATTGGATGCGACGTATCAGTATTCTGGAGTAGCAGGCAACTCTTGGGATATCGCTTCACAGTCTGTTATAGATGCTACAGCAACAGAACCAACAGTTAATGACCAAGGCGATATTTCGGGTGCTACTTTAGCCAATGTCTTAAATGCGGGCACCAACGAGCTTAGAACAACGGCACCTATAGACGAAGAAGCCATTCAGGAATGGGCAGATGCGGCATTGTTGAAATCTCGCTTATCCCAATACAAGGGAGATATTATTTTTCAAGGTTCAGCAAAAGCTAAGGTAAATAGCACTATAAAATTATTGGGTTTGGGCAACAGGTTTAATGGCAATGCTTTAATTACAGGGGTGGTACACACCATTGCGGACGGGCAGTGGTATACCGAAACTAAAATAGGTTGGTCCGACGAATGGTTTGCCGAAAACAAGAATATATCGGGTCCCATTGCGGCGGGCTTGTTACCCGGAATAAAAGGATTGCAGACAGGCATTGTAAAACAAATCTATGAAGACCCCGACAATGAGTTTAGAGTACAGGTAAGCATCCCTATTTTAGGGATTGAGGGCGAAGCGGTTTGGGCTAGGTTGACCAACTTCTATACAGGAAATGGCTTTGGTGCTTTTTTTATGCCAGAGGTAGATGATGAGGTTGTTCTCGGATTTATGAATGATGATCCACGGTTTCCAATAATTCTTGGAAGTGTATATAGCAGTGCGATACCTGCACCTGAAGAGCCAAACGAAGAAAATACCATTAAAACCTTGGTGACACAAAGTAAGTTGGAGCTGCGGTTTGATGAAGAAAATAAGGTAGTCACCATACAAACACCAGAAGGTAATAGTATGGTGTTAACTGAAGAAGATAAAGGTATTGTCATCACCGATCAAAATGGAAATAGTATTACCATGAATGATGAAGGTGTTGTGGTGGAAAGTAAAAGTAAACTTACCCTCAAAGCTTCAGAAGAGGTAGAAATAGAAGGAAGTTCCGTAAAAATCAGTGGAAGTGAGTCTATAGATGCATCTGGAGGTTCTGTCTCTGTTTCAGGGGAGCAATCCACTTCCATATCTGGAAGTGCCAGTTGTGACATTTCCAGTGATGGACAAATGAGCGTTAAAGGATTGACCGTAATGATAAATTAAAAAATGGCAAAGGATAAATCATTTTTAGGAAGAGGATGGAGTTTTCCTCCCACTTTTCACAATTATGGAGATATAGGGGTGGCCATGGTAGAAAATGAGCAAGACATTCAACAATCTTTAGAAGTGCTTTTGACCACAGGGGTAGGAGAACGTATTATGTTACCAGAATACGGGTGCAATTTGCAAACCTATCTCTTTGAGTCTATTTCCAATTCCAAAATGCATTTTATTAGTGAAATCATTAGGTCAGCCATTATAGACTTTGAGCCCAGGGTTATTCTTAACGATATCAAGGTAGACCAAACTGACTATCAAGAAGGCGTTATTAAGGTCAAAATTGATTATACCATAGTGCGTACCAACACTAGATTTAACTTGGTCTTTCCTTATTACAAAGTAGAAGGCACACATTTGCCACAGTTGTATCATCAACAAATAACCCAAAATACCATTATGGAATAGTATGATACAAAGAAGAAATGGTACCATAAACAGTAATAGGCTTCCAGAAAATCTTTTGGATGCTCCGTTTAAAATAGACCAACGCTATTTTTGGGACATTATCGGCTTTATTGCTTTGTATCTAGAAAAAATCAACTACTACAATATTCAGAACAAACGAGAGGGCGATTGGAAGATTTTGGTAGAAGGTGACCCTATTATTTTTATGGTGATGATTATCAATCACCCAGTAAAAGATCTGGAAACCTTAATGGAATTTTATGGGAATAATTCCTTGCAGGAGCCTGATCTAGACGAAAAGGTAGCCCTTCTTGTAAATTGGTATGACAAGGTCAATGGGTGGTATCAGACTTTACTGGCCCTTGGTGAAAAACGATTGGCATATAAAATTAAAAATGTTGTTGTCGATATATTGTTGCCAAAAAAAAACAACATATTGCTTTTACAACGGCAGCAAGCGTCAAAAAAGAATGAAGAAAAGCTGGTAATAGGTGTTAAGTCAATGCCCAAGCCTTCTTTGGATGAAGAAATGGAACCTAGGCAGATTTTGAGCACTTATCATAGGATTGTTATACATATCAAGGAATTTGTAAAAGAATATTTGCAGAAGAATATTTACGCCAAGAATGACCACAAGGCGAATAATGCCATGTATATTGCATTTACCCTATTGTTTAAAAAAGCACAAAACCACATCAATGGATTATCTAAAAGACATTTAGACTTTTATTACAAAGATGTTTTAAAACAAGAATTGGATAAAGGCAGCCCTACAAGGGCAGTTATAAATGTAAACTTGTTGCCAACCGTAGCATCTTCTTTTTTGCCAAAAGGGACAGCCGTATCCGCAGGGAAAATTTTTGGAAGTAAAACAGATGTTCTTTTTGAACTGACCAAACCCCTGGTGGCATACAATATTGGCATTGGCCATTTACAAACGCTTTTGTTCAATGCTTCCAATTATATAGCGATAGGCACAAACAACCCTACGATTTCTTATGTCACCAAGAATGATTTGATAATTGATGGAAAAACATCAGGTGCAAAGGAAGATTGGTTCGTTTTTGGAGCCAATAAACAAAGTGCCCAGAATACCAATATCCCTGAAAATCAGTCAGCAGAAATGGGATTCATCATTGGGAGTCCAGTGCTATATTTATCAGAAGGCGTTCGGGAAATAGAAATTGTTATTGAGTTTGAAGAAAGCACATCGACAACCTTTTGGAGATTATTGAACGAAATAAAAACCAGTAAAGCAATTTCTTTGACAGCCGTATTCTACAAGGTGTTTTCAGATGCCTTTACGCTATCTTATACTACTGTAAAAGGTTGGGAAGTATTTAAAAACTATACCATTACTTTTAAAGAAAATGAGTATTTCACTATTAACGTAGTGCTAGAGAAAGGCAATGCCGCATTAACCACTTCCGCCAAAATTAAAGAAAGCCTGAGTTGGCCATCTATAAAGTTACAGTTAAACGAGTATGCCCCTGTTTACGCGTATTCTTTTTTTAAAGGTGTAGCTGTGGACACCATTCAAATTAATGTTAAGGTAAGTGGAATTAAAGATGTGGTGTTATACAATAATGTGGGTAAAATGGCTGCAGGCAAGGCATTCGATCTATTTGGGCCAACTCCTGATAATAACTCTTATTTGTTGATCGGTAAAAACGAAATTTTTAGAAAGAACACTACTGGTTTGGCCATTTCCTTAGACTGGGAAAATATACCCAAGGCATATGGCGGTTTTGTTACGTATTATGAAGGTTATCCAGAACCCTTTTCCAACAACTCCTTTAAAGTGGATTTTAATGCTTTATCAAACGGTAATTGGCTTCCGGCAAATGAAAATGAAGCCCCTGAATTTAATCTGTTTACCAGTGAACCTTGTTTAACTCCAGAGGGGTACAAAAGTGAAAAATTAGCAAACAGCACCACAATTAGCATTACAAATTTTGATAAAATAGTAGTAGATGCCAATTTATATCCTAATACGCCTTTAGAATATACGGTAACGACCCAATCAGGTTTTGTTAGATTGGTATTGACTTCACCGCAACAAGGCTTTGGAACAAAGGCATATGAAGAACAATATTTAAAAGTAGCTACGTATAATGCTAGGGCAATTGTGAATAAAAAGGCAACAATGCCTTTTCCCAACAGACCCTACGTTCCAAAATTAAACGGACTTAGTTTGTCTTACAAAGCCTCAGACACCCTATTTTTTAAGCCTAATCCGGCTGATGGAGAAAAAGCAGGTATAAATACTGGGCAATTTATTCATTTAACGCCTTTTGGAAATGAAACTATAATTGATGGAGACCAAGCCATTCAGAAACACACACTATTGCCAAATTTTCAGTCAGAAGGTTATTTGTTCATAGGCTTAGATGGGGTTTTACAAACTACCCCCGTTTCGCTTTATTTTCATTTTTTACATTCCAGTACCGCTGTAAACTTACCTAAGAATGGCTTACAGTGGCAATACTATTTTATGGATGATTGGGTAACTTTTCAAGAAAGTGATATCATTCTGGACGGTACCAACGGATTCACAAAATCGGGAATTGTAGAAATGGTATTGCCTAAAAACAATAGGAATACCAATGAAGAATTAAGCAATGAAACCTATTGGATAAGAATTTCGACTAAAAAGAACAGTATTCACTATCCAAAAATTAAAGGGGTTTATGTAAATGCGGTAGAAGTTGTTTGCACAGATAACAGTGCAGATGTGATGGGGAAGGAGGTTGCGGCCAATCGCATTGCTAAGATTGTCGGTAGATTTCCTGATGTTAAAAAGGTAAACCAGGCTGCGGCGTCTTACGGAGGGATTTCTGTAGAGCAACCCGATCAATTTTATACTCGGGTTAGTGAACGATTGCGTCATAAAGACAGGGCGTTATCTATTTGGGACTATGAGCGTTTGGTTCTTGCCAACTTTGACGATGTTCTGGTAGCCAAATGCACCAACTTCAATAATGATTTTAAACCCATCCCAGGCATTGTTAAAATGATCGTACTCAGTAAAAAATGGACCAATGATGAACGAAATTATTTTGATGGCGCAGCCTTGGACCGAATAAAGACCTTTCTACAAAAATTAGCCAGTCCGTTTGCTGATATCACAGTTATTAATCCACAAGTGGAATACCTATTGGTTAATTGTACCGTAGTTTTTAAAGCGGAAGATAATGGGGGCTATTATTTAAACAAATTGAATGATGATATTTCCCATTTTCTCTCACCCATTGCCAATATAGACAGTGGTCGCGGAGGCATAGGAGGCAATGTGGTGCCCACCATGTTGGTCAGTTATATAGAAAAAAGGCCGTATGTTTCTCTAGTGAGGGCTTTAAGTATAGAGCATATTGTTCGTAAAGGGCTTAATAACTATACTGTTGGTATTTATAGCGGCAGCAATGAAATTAGAACGACCACTCCAGAGGCCATATTATCACCAGTGGTACAACATCAAATCATTAGCTCAGTAGCTAAATCGGGCAATGTAAGTGTCAGTAATTTGGGAATAGGAACTGTTGAAATAGGATTGGATTTTGTAATTCAAGAATCCGCAAAAAGTTCAAAGAAATTGGCGATAGCGGAAAATGAAGCATTAAATACAGACCAAGGGTTGCAAGATGATGCAGTGCTTGTGTTTAAAGACAAGGCATAAATTATGAAAGCAAAGCCATTAAATAGGGAAAGTTTAAAATCGGTTTTTGGGAATGGGGCACGTCCAGATGCCTCTAATTTTGGAAGTTTAATAGATTCTACAGTAAATATTGTAGATGATGGGATCTCTAAAAACATGGAAGATGGGCTAATGCTTTCCCCAGAAGGGAATGAATCTAACCGATTGGTAAGTTTTTACGACGATATTTTAGACAATCAGCCCGATTGGACCGTAGAATTACAACAAGAAGGCACCAAGGGTTTGGGCATTGTAGAACCTATTTCCAGCGAGTCATCTGAAACAAGATTGTTTTTTAGATCAGGTGGAAATGTTGGGGTAAATACCCAAGAACCTAAAACGACCCTAGAGGTAAATGGTATTCTTGCCACGACCAGTAGAGTCGGCACTTACATAATGGACACGGCCCCGGCAGATGGCCAGTGGCATACGATAATTCCCAATTTAGATGGCTGTGTTGCTTTTGAGGTAATGGCCCAGGTAGGAAAAGAAAAAACGGGTAAATATGCCTTGTTACAGGCAATGGCGCTCAGTACTTTTGGTAAATCTAGAAGTAGAATAAAAACCGTACAGGCCTATTATGGCTGGTGGTGGAATAAGATTTCCTTACGATGGCATGGAAGTACTTTCAATTACGATTTACAGATAAAAACAAGGTCTAATTACGGACAAGAACAATATATAAAATTCTATATCACCAAACTATGGGATAATGAAATCATGTCTTTAATAAAAAATCCAGAAGACGCGTAGGAGGTATTTATGGGCACAGAAACAAATAAGGCATACCTTGCTAAAAAGAAACCAACAGATGGTATCTATAACGAGCTTTATCTAGAGGGGATGGAATTGTTACAGAAATTGTCTGGTGAAGAATGGACGGATTATAACGAACATGACCCCGGTGTTACCATTCTGGAAAATTTGTCGTATACGCTAAGTAGCCTTTCTTATAAAACCGAGCTGCCAATTCAAAATATTTTAACGGAATCGAAAGGAGAACCGTTGACCTCTGGTGACAATGGTTTTTTTATTGCTTCTGATATTTTAACGACGAATCCGGTTACGCTCAAAGATTTCAGTAAAACATTTATCGATAAGATTACCAATGTTAAAAATGTTTGGGTTAGAACAGAAGACGTGGTTACCCAAACATTGGAATACGGTACCCAACCCACTCTAAAAGGGTTATATCATATAGCGGTGGAACTGTATAATTACCCCATCGACCTAGAAGCATTAACAGCAGAAAAGAAAAGAATAATAGCAGCTGTGGAAAACCTGTACCATGCTTCGCGAAATCTCTGTGAAGACGTTTATGGGGTAGTGGTTTTGGAGCCCTATAAATTGCATTTAGAGGTGCGGCTGACTTTGGATAGTGAGGTAAATGCCGATGAGGTTTTTGCCAATGTATATTTTGTGATAAACAACCATATTACCCATGACGTCCGGTTTTATTCTTTGTGGGATTTACAAAACAAAAATCAAGATATCAATAGCATTTTTAATGGGCCCAATTTAGAAAATGGTTTCATTCCTGATGGGGAATTAAAAGATAGGGTCTCTAAAATAATACCTTCTGAGGTCATTAAACTGATTTCAGAAGTGAAAGGGGTCATTAGCGTGGATTATTTTATGCTTTCGCACACAGCTACTCCTAAAAATGAAAATGATGCGGTCATAGAAACAGATGCCATTGTAATTCCAAAACATACCGCTCCTGTTTTAAGTTTTCCTGAAACCAATACAGATTGGGTATATCAGGCAAAAGGAGTTACTTTTTCTCCAGATTTAAATGAGGTGCAAAAACAATTGGCTTATATAAAAGCCATGAATTACGGAAATTTTAAATCAGTTTCCCAGGCTCTGAACAGTATTGAAATCCCAAGAGGGACAAACTTGGATATTGCATCTTATTATTCCGTCCGAGAACAATTTCCTTATGTGTATGGTATTGGTGAATACGGTTTACAGAAAGGCCTGCCCCCTTTACGATATGCCCAGGCGAATCAACTAAAAGCCTATTTATTGCCATTTGACCAGCTTATGGCAAATTTTTTGGCGCAACTCACGCATTTATATCAATTGTACGATGTACATGGTAATCACATTCAGTCTTATTTCTATCAAGAATTGGATGATATGCCCAAGTTATTACATCTCATTAAGAAAAACGATTTTCTTTCTGAAGATGATATTTTAGATGGTTGGGAGAAAACCTTGGGCGAATTAAATGCCCGTTTTGATAGAAATGCCTTGGAGCGATTAAATGTAGTGGCCAATAGTTTGCTGGCTAGATTTAGTGAAGAATTTCCGGCATATGCCCTCAGAAATATCAATGAAGGGGCTTATGGGAAAAAAATGAACAATGACGATTTTGAAAAACGCTTGTTACACTTAAAACGAAAATTAGTGGCCAACTATGGTTACCTCAGTTACAATAGGGCAAAGTCTTTTGATTATACCCATGAAGCACTGTCCGTTAAAGAAGCTACCGAAAAACAGGAAACAAAGTTAGCACCTCCCATCATTGAAAAAACCACCATTTTACTGGGGATTAAAAATTTTGGACTGGGGCCCATTTATAAGACAATGGAAGATTCTGGGCTCCAAATTTTAAAGAAGGAAGAAGGACTTCAATTCATATCACAGGAGTTGGATGTGCTATTTCCAGACGGGGCAGAAGACGTCAGTACTTTAGAAGATTTTATCATCATTCAAGACGAGATGATAGATTTGTACGGGGCTTTTTATTTTATGGGCAATGAAGCTACTATTTTAGAAAAAACCATGAAACATGGGGTTTTAGAAGATAATTATCAAATTAAAACCCTAAGAAGGGGAAGCAAGACCCTGTATTGCATTCTGTTTACTGAGGCAAGAAAAACCAGAGTGGTGCATATTGCAGAAAGTTTGGAATTGGCACAAGCGGCAATAGACAGAGCGGTAGGTTTTTTGGTGGATTTAAGTGAAAAATGCGAGGGCATTTACCTGATAGAACACCTGTTATTGGCCCCACCGTACCAAGACGATCATTTTGGGTTTACCATTAATCTTTCGCTTAATGGAAAAACCTATAAGTTTGATCAACTTGCCTTAAAATGTTACCGAACCAGAAATAAAGAGTTAAATGCACTGATTCAGCATTTAAATGCCAAACAAACCATTGTTTTTAAAGTAGCTGGTAAAGACGGCAAATTACATTTACAAATCTTAAATGAAGCGGGAGAACCTTGGGCAAAAAGCACCAAAGTGTATCATGAAACGGCAACGGCAGAAGAGGCTATTACAGAATTGAACAAAGAACTGTCCTTAAATACCCAAGGAAGTTCCGTTGCCAACATCACCTATTATGCGCATTATGGAAGACATTGCGTAGATGAAACTTTTTTTTCTTTTCAGATGAGTTTTGTGTTACCGTCGTGGCCCGTAAGATTTCAGGACAGCAATTTTAGAATTAAGTTCAATAATGTGATAAGAGGCCAGGTCCCTGTACATATTACGTATTATGGGTATTGGATTAAATTGGAGCAAATGGCTGCTTTTGAGAAAAGCTATTACAATTGGTTGCAATTGCTTACAAACAGCCGTTCCAGTCATGATTATTTAGATGCTTGTTACGACCTGATCTTGAAAGTAAAAGCCTATTCTGAAAACTCAGAAATTTAGTGACCAGCACCAACGAACATATCATAAAATCCCAAAAATTTGAAATCGTCATAGAAGACCCGAAACGTGGCCATGAAATTCAATCGGCTATTAGCGTATTGCAAAATGCGAGTTTAGAAAAGCAGATACACAAGGTGCTCAATAAGTTCTCCCAAGAAGGAAAAGTATTTCAATTTAATAGTATTGAGCTGGATGTAGGAACAATTGCCAATTGGAATTTTGAAGAAGAACTGGTGTTCAGAATAGAAGAATCGCTTATTAACTTTTTAGATACTCAAATTCTGGCAAGTGGAGGTTTAAAAAGTGGGAAGGAAATCGTACTTAAAAACAAGGAAATAGATCAACTGGAACATTTTTTAAAGTGGGGCTATTTTTTATGGAATTCAGCACCTAACCAATCTGCAAAGCGGTTAATACACCAACTGTTGGAAAAAAACCAAGAAGGTTTGGTTCAGCTGTTCAACCGATTGGGCAAAAAGAGTATTGTAAGAAAACGAATGGCTTTCCAATTAGGAGAAGAAACTTTGGACAATATTGTTTTCGCAGTGGCCAAAAAGGACGGGGAACAGATAATTACCTACAAAAATAGCATCATCGCCCAGCAGCAAAAAGAAAAGTTTGTAGATGATGCCAATGCCAATTTTAAAAGTGCCGTTTGGGAGGTAGTACTGTCTTATCTTTTTGTGGAAACCAATGGCTATTACCATAAAAAAAACTTTTTAAAATATTTAATCACCAAGACAGCCCATAAATACAGTATGTCTTATGACGACTTACTAAGTTTAATGGTCAAGGGGGTAAAAAGCCAGAAAGGAGCCAGTAAAAAAGATGAGTTCGCAAGCATTATATTGGAACTTGATCAATCTAAAAAGGGAAAAACCGAAAATGCCACTTATCCAAAAACTGAAGAAGAAGCTTTTGTTGTCCAATTTAAAGAATTGCTTGAGCAAAATCAATATTCTGAGGATCTGCCATCCCGACAACATTTTCAGAAAGGCATAAAAGAAGTATTAAAAGGGGATGCTGAACTTATAGAAAATACACTTTTACTGCATATAAAAAGTGATGCCGATATCGCAAAAATTATGGCGTTGGTAGACGTCGATATCCTAAGTGAAATTTTAAAGCGGGCAAGTAATGGCCAACTGCACAAGATGCTTCGTTTTTATGAAGTACTCGCAACCAGATCATTTAAGAAACCCTATGAAGAAGTAACGTATTTTTTTAAACAGTGGGCCAATAAGAATGAAGTGGCACTAAAGGCTTTTTTATGGACCAAAAACAGGGGAGAGAGCGAGTTTTTGGCGGTACTTAAAAGTGTATCATCAATCCTGGGGCATAGGGTACATTTTGTTGAATTCCTCAAAGCGGTAGCCCCACAATTGAGTGCAGGGTATCAGCAATCCATCGCCCAATTTCTGTCACTTTCAGCGGTAGGTGTTACCCCTGTCAAATCTGAGGGAAAAGATGAGGTAATGGCCCTTAAAAAAGGCACCATAGAAAGGCATAATGAAACCAAGCGGCAACTAGTGGCCTATGTGTTGCAGCATGGCAGATTGCCATGGTGGCTTACCGCTTATACCAGAGAAAAATTTAAGTCCGATTTTTTGTTCTTGTGGGAAGATGCAGCTTATAGAAATAACCTTAGAAAAGTACTTCGTGAGAAAAATAGCCTCCAGTTTTTGGCCAATTTTTTACGAGATAAAGATTTAGTTGTTATTTATGGTATGACGGCTTCAAAATCAATTTTCACCTTTTTCAGGACATTCATACAGCTTTTTCAAAAGCAAAAATTTGCTGTTAAAAACGACTTACAGATTGATTTCAATCAATTTAGAAAGGAATCCTTAAAATGGGTTTTGGTCAATAATGGGGCTAGCGATACCGTTTTCTTGGATGTTTTTGCAAAACAGTGGGCCAAAAGCTTACATGAATTTGGAAGTAATGATGAAAATGACAGCATAGTTGCATCTTTTACGGGTGTAAAACAGAAAAACAACAATACAAAAGTAAAAGCTACTATTGACCGAATATGTACATTATTCACCACTACGACAAGTGCTAAAAAAGTCGAGCTTGGCGCTAAGAAGATATTCATTGGTTATATGAGGGCCGATAGTATGGCCGAAATTGAAAAGAAGTCGGAGCTAACCATACTAAAACACTTGATTTTTAATGAACCGGAACAGTTCAAAGGCTTATTGCAAAACACTGAGGCAAATGGATTGCTATTATCTGAATTAGAATCAAGCGGGAACATATCTTGGCTAAAGGAACTGATGCATGCCAATAACAGGTCTTATTTTGATGAGGTGTTGGCCCAAATAAACAAAATGGCCCTGTTTATTTCCCATCGCCAGTATACTGATTTTTATAAAAGCTTTTATCTGCTGTTATTCAAACACATACCTACGGCTGATTTTAAGTGTTGGAAGGCGGAAGAATGGGGTAACCTATTTCTAGAAGCGGTACATAAAGCACTGCATACCGATTTATGGTATGAAGTGTTGCAAAAAGTACAGTGTTCTTTTGGAAAAAGAAAGGCTCTCAAACAGCATAAAACGGTTTTTGGCCACATATTAAGTGAGGGGAATAGTATTGGGCCACAAGTTCAGAAAAAGAAACCATTACCTCAAAAATCAACAGCGAAAGAAAGCCAAGATTATAAGAAACTGGGTGAAAAAGAAGACTATCAATTTAAAAATCCCATCTATATAAATAATGCCGGCTTGGTAATCCTATCACCTTATTTGGGCATGCTATTTGAACGTTGCATGCTTATGGAAAAAGGCATCTTTAAAGATGAGGCATGTCAATACAGGGCTGTACAATTGTTGGAATTTGCCGTTAATGGCAAAATGGGAACAGAGGAACATGAGTTAGCTTTAAACAAAGTGTTGTGCGGATTACCTGTTGTGAGTCCGATTCCATTACATCAGACAATAGCTGATTCGGACAAGGAAGTAGTAAACGGAATGTTAAAAGCAGTTACGCAACAATGGAAAGCATTATCGAACACTTCCATAGAAGGGTTTCAAAGTGCATTTTTAAGAAGAAAAGCCAAGTTAGGTCATGGAGAAGAGCAGTTTTATTTGAGTGTAGAACAACAATCCTATGATATGTTGTTAGATCAGATTCCCTGGAGTATTGGAAAAATAAAACTGAGCTGGATGGAAAAGTTATTGGAAGTAGCATGGAGGTAACTACAACTCGTCTGGCAGCGGTTTTGGAACAAGAAACCAGTTGGTTTGAACAAGTCGCAAATGCAAGTCTCAACACCTATTTTTCAGATAAGCATGCGAACAATGAAATTTTCAATAGGCCACCTCCTGAGCTAACAGAAAGCACTTCCCCCTATGCCAAATTGATACATGAACTAGAGCTGGATTTTTCAGAAAGATTAGTGCTCATTTTAGCCCTAATGCCCCAGATAAAGCCACAGGCACTGGATATTTTTCTTATCAACAATCAAGCTTTGAATAGTGCATTTTCAGAATTTGGAGGCTATAAAGATCCAATTACAGGGCGATTTTATCCTACTTTAGAAACGGCCTGTTTTGTTTTAAACGGGTATGAAATTTCAGCGCGTTGCCAGTTTTTAAAAACCTTTACGCAAGGCCATAAATTGTATAAAAAGGGAGTGTTGAATTTTGATGTCGAACAAGAATTTGGGTTGACTCAAAAACTAAGTGTTTCCAATGAGTATTTTAGTTGGTTTACAACTGGCAAACGGGCATTACCGCAGTACAGTACCAAATTCCCCGCTAAGTCGATCAATACGTTGTTGAATTGGGACGATTTAATTTTAGACCAGCATGTTTTAGATGACTTAAAGGAAATCAAGGATTGGCTGTTGCATAGCAATACCATATTGCACGACTGGCAATTAAATAAAGATTTAAAAGCGGGTTACCGTTGTTTGTTTTATGGTCCTTCAGGAACAGGAAAAACGTTGGCGGCAACCCTATTGGGAAAGGAAACAGAACGACCGGTTTTTAGGGTAGACCTTTCTTTGGTGGTATCTAAATACATTGGTGAAACGGAAAAGAATTTGAGCCAATTGTTTAATGAGGCCGAAAATAGAGACTGGATTCTATTTTTTGATGAAGCCGACGCACTTTTTGGCAAAAGGACACAAACCAAAGGGGCAAACGACCGCTATGCCAATCAAGAAGTAGCATATTTACTGCAACGAATAGAAGATTTCTCAGGCTTGGTCATTTTAGCCACCAACATACAAACCAATATAGATGAGGCTTTCTCAAGAAGGTTTCAGGCCATGATCCATTTTCCAAAACCAAATAAAAAACAGCAAAAACAATTGTGGAAACGCATGTTTTTAGAAGCCTTTGAGTTAGGAAAGGGCGTTGACTTGAATGAGATTACCGAAAAGTTTGATTTAAGTGCGGGAGAAATGGTTAATGTATTGCGCTTTTGTGCCTTGGGAGCGGCAAAAAGAAATGAGAAAACAGTAGACAGAAAAGATCTGATCAAAGCGATCCAACGCGAATACCAAAAATCCAATAAAACGATATAAATTATGCCAGTACAAGTATGTATGGGAGCGCTCATGACCTGTCCTTTTGGGGCTGCTCCCGCCACTTTAAGCGTATTGCCGACCAATAGGGTAGATACGAGCAATATGCCCGCCGCCACTATTATGGACAATGTACCATTGGTCAATATTCCCACTTTCGGTGTTTGTTCGTCCATTGCCAATCCAACTGTGGCAGCGGCCACTACAGCCGCTTTGGGTGTACTGACACCGATGCCCTGTGTACCAGCTACTGTAGCACCGTGGACTCCGGGAACGCCCGATGTGTTGATTGGTAATATTCCCTCTTTGAATAACAGTTGTACGCTCAATTGTCTCTGGGGTGGTGTCATAACCATCACCAGTCCTGGGCAAACACAGTGTGAGGTTTCCTAATATAACGTGAGTTCGATTAAAAAGACATGAATTTTAGGGTAAATGCCTGAAAATAGGGCAATTGTCACTTCGAGCGAAGTCGAGAAGCTTTCAAATGATAACGTTTAATTAGGTCTCGAATGCACTCGACCTGACACTGAAACAGAAATCACTGAAAACCAACATTAAAGTTATATTCTTATGTTGAACTCACGTTGATATATTAATAGGGATCTTATGTATGGTATAGAGCGTTCAATAAGTTCAGACTGCTAAAAACCAATTTATCTTCTGGGATCCAGAACCCCAAGCTTTTCCAATCTGGCCCACCCAACGTCTATGGCCATAAACCTGTCCAAAGCCCCACCTACGGCAAAAATGTGACTACTTGAGGCTTCTAACAAGTCAAGATAAACACTGGTGACAGCTGCATAATGTTCACTTAAATTTTGTTCCATGGTTTTTTCTGGTAATCCACTTATTTTATTGGGCAGGTCTAGATCTGCATTAATTTGATAGTCAGATAATAGATGGATCAAATCTTGCTTGGGTAGCATTCCTCCAGACTCATCGGCCCATGATTTTATGTCGCTATACATTATTTCAGCAAAAGTTTCCCATTCGCGACGTCCCTCTGGGTTTAGGGGGCCTTGTGGGGTCGTAACGACTTCAATTGCCTTTTCAGCTTCAACGGTTTCTTCATCTAAAGATTCCAGTGTTTCAATGATTTTGGCTATTGGGGTTCGTATAAAACCAATAGCAGAGTTAATGGCACTTGGCCCCATAAATAGGTTTCCAACAAAATTGTGTGTCAATTCCCAAGCCTTTCGTTTTGCAGTAACCAATTCCATCTCTGATGCGACTGCTCCTGCCTGTGGAACCGGAGCTATTTCATGTCTTTCAAGAAATGCATTTACTGTAGCTAAATCAGCAGGACTGCTCTCAATGGCTTTTCCCAAGTTGCTCGAAGAAATTACATGCCGTCTTGCTTTACCTACCGGTAGACGCAGGTAATCGAGTTGCTGGTCCGGTAAATGCAGGTCTAGTACCCAATGTTCTTGGTCCCAATTGTGGCCCTCGTAGTTCACGATACAATAATTCCCGGGCGAATAAGGCCGCGACTACTTCACCTGGGTTGCCAAATGCGGTACCATTAGGTTTTAAATCGGCTCCGTCCAACCATTCATGAATTTGACGAATGGCTCTATTCGTGATTGCAAATCCCCTTTCTTTAATAATCTCATATATTTCATTTAACAAAGGCCTCCATGATTGATGTCCTTCGGCTTTGGAATAGGTGGTTTCACCAACCTTAAGTGCCCTTTGAATTGGGGGGTGATCAATGTCAGCTTCTTTTTTTGGACTTACATCATCGTTTGGGTTTGTTTTTTCCTTTAACTGTCTTGTGGGTTTTACACGCCCCTGCTTTTGTTGCACCACATGCCATGCTTCGTGGGACAAATGTTTCTCTTGGCCCGAAGCGATATGTATCTCTGTTCCCTGTGCGTAGGCATGCGCTTGTAACTGTGCCGGTTTAGCAGAATTATAGTGGATCTTAACGTCGTCCATCGAATATCCGGATAAGTTTTCGATTCGCGATTTTAATCGGTCTGGCAGCCCCGTATTGTTCGTTTTTTGTTGAATGGGAGCAATGGAACGATTGCTTAATTTCTGTTTTTCTTCAAGTTTATGAATGACATTACTATTATTTGCCAACTGTTGCAGTTGAATAAGTTGTTCATGGGCTGGGGCTAGTTTACCGTGTTTTTGCTTTTGGACGGCAGTAGTTTGGTTCATCTCACTTTTTATGGTCTCCTTAGGTATGTGCCCTTGCATTATTTTTTTTGGAGTTATTTTCTAGGGCCATTGGCTGCCGTCCGTCCTTATCTTATCACCTCGATGATTATCGTTCCATACTCTAGAAAGATATCGCTTGTCTTCTAAAAAACCTTTCCATATCGCCAACCAATCCAAATGTTTTTCTTGTGCATTTTCTGAGTTTAAGGGGTCGCCCAGGTCCAGTGCTAAAATGCGCCTTGTATCTCGGTCTAAACGTACCTGAAAATCAGGAATGAACTGTCTTGCTGGTTCTGCCTCGGCGTTGATCGTTGTTGCCGTTCTCGAAGATAGTAAAATAACAAAAAGTAAGAAAAAACCTATAATTTTTTTTGTCTGTTTTTTAAATCATCTTCCTCAATCGCCGGTGCATATAGATGTTTCGTTGATTTTTCTAGAATTTTTCTTGTTTGATTATATAGTGGTAACTAAACTCATTTAAACTCCGAACATTGTTTGGTGTGTTTTTTGGCATTAGCAAACCGAACATCTTCTGATAGAATAAGATTGAGTAAAACCACTAGTTCTCTACCCAAAATGGGATGTTGGCATGAGCGGTATGGTCATGGCCATCTTCTACGTATATGAACAATCTATATGCCCCTTCTTCTTGTGGAGCACTAAAAGAGACAGCATCTGTAAACGGTTCTGTGAACAGGCCATTTATTTTTTCTGGAATGTATTCGACATCTCCTCCGGTTTTTGTGGATTGGCTCTCCTTCATAATTTCCCAGCGGTAGGTCAATTTATCCATGTCGGGGTCTTTGACGTACACTTGGGTTTGGTATGATTGGCCAATGCTAAGCGTAATGTTGTTATGGGCCCGCTTTCCTGCAAGGGTAAAGTCTTCAAGCCGAGGGGTTCGATTTTTGGGCCATTGGCCATTCCAAACAAAATGCATCATATCAACGGACTCTGTTTCACTACCATCGGGCATGAACATGCCAAACCAGGTAGGAGTACGCTCCTGTTTTTGCCCCCACAAAAACACAAAGGAACCCATGACCTGTTTTGATTGTGATAAAATGGATTTTTGATAACGGCTTAAATACAGGTCTGCCTTTTTGGAGCTATGGTTTTCCAAGGGAGCCCCCCATTCCGTTTTTTCCACCTCCCAGTACCCTGTGGCGCCCCATTCGGTAATTAAAAGAGGCCCATTATGTTTGGATGCCGCAATAATTTCTGGAAGAACATCCATTGGGCCGTAGAGTTGCACACTTAAAAAATCCACTTTGGGCGCTTTTCCCGTCACTAGGGTTGCCAGTTCTTCATCGATACCGGCCAAAGGAGTGGTGGTCAAATGGTTCGGGTCTATTTCATGGATCATTTTGGCAATGTCGTTTACCGCATCCCAAACTTTGGTGTTTTGGGATTGTAGGTTCATCTCGTTGCCAATACCCCATAACATGAGTGCAGGATGGTCCTTAAGGGCGATGACCCGCTTACGGATACGTTCCAATTGGGCATTGACCGCTTTCTTGTCATTGTAATCAAAACCATGGCGTTCCAGGCCCACCCATATGCCCATCATCACCTTTAACCCCAGCTCGTGGGCCTTGTCCAAGACCTCCTTTCCATTCTCCGTGCTCCATGTCCGCAAAGAGTTTGCGCCATGCCGGGCCAAGGCATTCATATCCCCATGATGCAGGCCAGCTCCTTTAACGTAAAAGGGCTCCCCATTCAAAAAGAGGCAATACCCTTTGTCTGTCATTCGAATTTCGGATTTTGTTGTTTGGGCATTCATATTATTGAGATTCATCAAAAGGTTGGATAACAAAACGATTAATAATACTACACAGGGCTTGTTTAGAGCTTTAGAACAGTGAATTTTCATATTTGGATGTATTTTGTATTTGTACAAATCATTTCTCTGGGGCCCTTGTGTTTACCAATCTTCCAAACTAGCTTTATTCTTCACCCAACCCCATTCCACTTCTTCCATAAACCATGAAAATGCTTCAATATCTGAAACCCCCCAGTCTTGAAAACCCTTGATGGCCTGGAAAAGCGTGGCGGAGTGTTTTGCATTGGGTTCACGGAGTAATGTATCCATCAAGTGCATTAACCCTTCAGGTTTTTCACGACACCTTCCCAAATACTCATAAAACCATTTGTGGTAAGGAAAAAAAATTCGGTTATGGGCCAGAATCAATCGTCCGGCAAACAATACCAACTGGGATGCAGCCCTACTTTTGGTATAGCGGTTGTTATGCCGTTCCGCTTCGTTCATCAACCAGTTCTGGATAAAAGACATCGCATAAAAACTTTTTAGTTTATCACACCTTAATTCCTCAGGATATTGCCCAATACGTTCAATCAACCGATCCAAGCCTTCCATTTTGGAAAAAGCCACAAAAGCACCATCAAATGCAGCCCGAGTCGGCTCATTACCTTTTTTATCGACCATTTCTAAATAGGCCATATCAATAATCTTTCCATCAACAAACCCTCCTGCGTAGTCGGTAAGATTGGTTCTATTTATAAACAGGTTGCTTTTGGCTTTTCTTTCATCAAATACCTTGTCCGTAGCAACGATCATAAAATCAATATCCGAATCGGCGCGGGCACATCCTTTGGCCACTGATCCCCCAATGATCAACGCTATAAACCTAGGGTCGTTTTTATATTCTGCCACCAAATTGTCGATACCTTGCTGGTGATGGGGCCTGATTTTGGTTTTCATGATGTAAAATTAATTCATAGGTAGATATTCGGAACACTAAATGATATACATGTTTTTATCTTGTCGTTCATTTTAGAATAACCTCCTTTTCTTTTTCAATAGAACAGTATTTTAATTTTCATTCCAGTGTACGTTATCTTGAGGGTGTCAGCAGATATAGCCCCTGATTTGAGTACCAATCATACTTGTGGGCTGGCCATCGGGCAAACTGCCATTTTTCTTTTTTCAGAAGGATCAAAACGGCAACTAAAAGCCCTTGTATTGCACCTACTTTGGAAAATACGACTATGGACAGATTCACTTTTACCGATTTGCATACACCTTAACAGTGGGTGTTACAATGCTATTGGCTATCCGAAGACTTTGTACGCAAACTGCAAAAAACCAAAGGGAAATCAATGGCCCCAAAATATAGGGTATTCCCAGTTCTTCTGGGGTCAGCGGAAATGAAATGCATTTAATGACCACTAAAGATACAGCAATCGCAGCTCCACTTATGGCCCAAGGCGTACCAAAAAAACGATGTCTAAACATCGATATCGAAAAAAGCATCATGGCAAAAGCCGTCAGAAGATCAATGGAAAACTGTATTCCCAATTGTAAGGTGTCCGTAATATTGATCCATTGGTCAAATAATTCAGTGTCGGCCAAAGCCAAAATTTTTTGGCGATACATTTTCAATTGCCCCTTAAAGGTCAACTGCATCATGAGCATCACATTAAAGAGTATTCCTGCCACAAACACAAATAAGACTGCTAAAGAGCTTGCGATGGATTCCCTTTCCAATTTTATGACATGATGAACTCCAAAACCTATTATAGCGTATGAAATGCCGAATAGTCCTGCAAACAAAAACTCTAGGTATATGGGCAGATCGACCAAAATCAAGATTAAGAAAAGAACAGTGCTCGCAATCCCGGAAAGACTTCCGAATTGTATCCATCGCTTTGTGAGTTTCACATTTTTTCCCATCGGTTTCAACTTTTAAGCCCCTTCACCAAACATGATAAGGATGAGTTCTACGTTCTCATCAGACTCATTCCACCATTTATGATGCACATTGGCAGGGATAAATACCGTATTCCCCTCGGAAACTGTAATGGGTTCTCCGTCTACAATGCCTTTGGCTGTACCCTTGATCATAACCCCCATCATAGGAAAGGGCATGGCTTGTTCCCGGGCATCCTCTCTTACACGCTCTCCGGGCTGAATATTATACCAGCCCGTTCGTAATCCTTTTTCATAATAAAAAATAGTGACTCCTGCACCGTGAGCCCTGCGCGTGGCGGTAGGCCTGAATGGAATTACTTCTGGAAATCCTTTGGTCCAAAAATGAAATGAAAAAGTATTTAGTGCACTATCTTCTTCTTCCGTTGGCTGATACCCATTGATTTCCTCTACATCCAAAGGGGCATAATCTGTTGAAAACGCTTTGGCCTGTGCCGTAAGGGCGTTCATTTCACCATTATAAATGGCCTTTAGGGCACTGACCTCTGCTTGGTATACATAAGTAGGTGTCTTGGGCAAGCCCTCCGTCAACCTGACTTCCCATCTTTTATTCCCGATTTCTTTTCCGGTCACTACAACTGTCCATTCCCCACCAACTTCTGGCACCCGTATACCGACGATTCGTTTTTCCTTGGCATGGCGGTCGGTTTTGTAGTCTTCGACATAGGAGGCAATAATGCTTTCCATTTCTTTTTTAAGGTTGGCTTTTGATTCGGTCGCACCAACAGCAATAGTTCTGGCCATTCCGGGTTCTTGAGCAAATAGACCAGTGATACATGCGCAATATGATAGTGCTGCAATAAGGGGTCTCGTCATCTTTAAAGTTTTCATTTGATATCATTTATGTTGTCGGAAACTATTTCCCGATGTTCAAAACAAAATATAAATGGGAGCTTAGGATCCATTAAAATGGATGGTTGTGGGGAGTGGTCAGGTATTTGGGGTCAATGCACAATGGCCGCTTTGATGTCCTTGACATATTGGGAGGAAACAGGAATACTATCGGATTGGCCCAATAGCTCCAACAGCATGCTCCTACTAGTTGCTCTTTGAATTGTAAACTTGGAAGTATTGATCAAGAACTGTCGATGGCACCTTTGTATTGGAGATATGGGATTCACCAATTGTGCTTCTAAATATTTTAAACTGGATCGTACAATGAGCTTCTTGCGAACCTTGTTTTCCAAATAGTGGATATCTACATAATTGTCGTCACTGGACAGGTACAGGATTTGATTTAAGTTCAAGTTATAAGATTTGCCATCAGAAGCTTTAATGGTGAATTGTTCCCCAGAAACCAGACGAGCCAGTTTATTTTTATTCAACAATTGGTACAGCCCAACAATAAAGAAAGCTACCGTGCCACTTATGGCCAATGTGCGGGCAAGTACAAAAACCCATTCCAAAAGGGTAAATTCCCGAAATCCACCCAGGTAACTTTTATAAATAAAATTGATGGTCCCAGCAAAAAGAAACACGAACGTGTACCAAAGCAACGCTTTTCCAATGTTCCATTTTTTAAAGTATCGGGGGAAAAGCCAAGGAATGGCCCATTCCATGAATATGATGGCCAATGCAAAGACAACCCCTAAACTGAACAACAATAGATTAACAAATAAATCCCCTGCTTGTTCTGCAATTTCAAAAGGGTTGTACAAAAAAATAAAAAGGCTACCACATACTCCAAGCAACATGATGAAGAAGAATTTTTTCAGGCTGCGCCGAGGATGAGGAAAAGGTACTTTGAGCAGCTTTGAAATCTTCATTTTCCGATGGTCTTTCGCATGAAAATACTAATTCTTCTGTTAAGCCTTAATCAATCGATTATGGCAAAAAGGTATGCCCCTTGCTTAAGGCATGGAATACACAAACATATCTCAAAATTTTTTGCCCAAACCTTTCCGATTGACTTACAATACAGTATTGCTGTCCTATTTTGTTAAAATGAAAGAATAGGTACTCTTTTCATTTTCTAAAAGCAGCATCTATTTGACTTCTAACGCTATAGGTGCATCAGCACCTTCCTTTGGCATCTAAAAGCCTTTATTTAGAATGATTATACAGTTGAAAATCAATTATTTGTATTCTTTTTTAATATCTTATCCAAGATTGTTGAACAAGACTTTGCTTAATTTGGTGATGATAGACCAGGATCCATGATGGTAATAGTGGTACTATATCAAAATAACCCCCCCAATACATTTAAGATATTCTTTACCCATTATAGATGAACTCTTTCATTAAATTTTGTCCACAACTTCTTGGCTAACCCATGTTAGAGTGTTAAAAAGCATCATTCTGTTTAACAAATCTGGCCTTTATTGAATTAATACAATGAAAAAATTAAACAAAAAAAGTTATTTTGCCCCACAATATGTTTTAAAAACCGTAACCCGAAATTATCATAATGCAACGAATCCTTAAAAAAAAAATAGCATCGGTTCTACCTAAATCTAAAGGTCTTTGGCTTGATATTACCAATAGTACAAAAGAGTTGAAAATAAAAAAGGGAGAACAATTGATTCAATATAGAGACCTTTGCAAGTCTGTCTACGTATTGGTAGATGGAGCATTGGAGTGTAAGCTGCATAAGAACCGATCAAACAGCCAAACAGTTTGGTTTTATTTTGACGAACGGTTTGATGTCATCGTCAATTTTGATAGTTATTACAAAAACCAACCAACGAAGTATAGTGTTACTGCCATTGAAGACTCGGTTGTCTTTGAATTCAAAAAAGAGGAAGTAGAAGCTTGGAGAAGAAAATACGAACAGTTTAATGAGTTTTATAAAAACGACATGTTAAGGGCATTTATGGACTACCATGAGATTCGCAATTATATGCTCGTGATGTCTTCTGAAGAATATTTGGAATATTTGGAAAAAAACTACGCATTCATTACCAATCGCCTTTCCTCCCAAAAACTTGCACATTTTATGGGAATTACCCCAGAATGGCTGAGTAAAGTCAAGCAAAGAAGAAACAATTCGAAAAAAAGTGCTGCACCAATGTTAAAAATGGCAAATTGATCGCTGCGACATTGTGCTGCCCAAAATACGGAAACCATATAAAGCATAAGGCTAAAATTCAAATTTGACTTCGATTGATAGCGGAGTGCAATAGATTTCTGAAGCATAAAAATGAGACGGCACCAAAGCTTATTTGAATAGAATCATCACAGCTCCAATAGCAGTTACCACCAAGATAAATTTATGATATTGTTTTTCGCTGATGTACTTTACCATGGCCACCCCGACAAACAATCCAACAAAGATGGCGGGCAATAATTTGAGGTCAATCTTAAGCGTATAGGTTGTTATGGTTTTCCAAATAAAAATATGGAAAGGCAACTTGAAGAGATTTGTAATCAAAAAAAGCCATGCAGCTGTGCCAACAAATTCATTTTTGGGCAAACGCATGGCCAAAAAGAAAATATTGGTGAAGGCTCCTGCCAAATTACCGATCATGGTGCAAATACCTGCGATGATTCCCACAGCCCCACTGAATGTCCAATGCCTTGGCACTGTGGTTGACTTTCGTTGACCCCATAAGATCAAGACCAAGAGGCTAAGAAGTATGACGATGACCATGCCAAATTTAAATTGTTGTTCGGGCAAGTCTTTCCCCAAAAACACACCTATCAGAATTCCGAATAACATCCAGGGCAAAAATTGGAGAAGGTAACCCCATTGGGTATGCCGGTTATAATAGATTACAGCAAACACATCACCGACCAAGAGCAAAGGCACAATGATGCCTGTTGATTGACGTGAACCAAAGGCTAGGGCCAGTAGCGTTACATTGAAGATGGAAAGACCCTTTAAACCTGCTTTTGAAATTCCCATAAAAAAAATAGCACTATAGGCAATGGCCCAAGCAGTTGGTGCTACATTGATGTCTGGTGCTAAAAACATGAGTAGAACTTGGCTTATGGCAAAAGTAGTCCTTTAAAAGCATGAAGAAATCTTTGCTGGCCATATTAAGATAAAAATGGCTGTGACAATGAAACAACCCCCTATTTTTGAATGAGCTATGATTGAATGAAATGGCATTCTGTAGAAAATTGTCAAATACTACGATAAATTTTTCAAAAACCAGGCCAGAACCCACACGGAGGCAAAAAAATGATATCTTTAGAAGTCAACCAACCATAAAAGCATGGAATTAAGCAATCTGGATTACAGTCTGATTTTTGGTTTTTTCGCCATTGTCCTTTTCATTGGTATTTATGTTTCGAAAAAATCGGGAAAGAACACGTCTGAATATTTTTTATCGGGCAGAAACATGCCTTGGTGGTTATTAGGGTTTTCTATGGTTGCTACCACGTTTTCGACCGACACCCCAAATTTGGTCACTGACTTTGTTCGAACTGATGGTGTTTCGGGCAACTGGGGGTGGTGGGCATTTTTACTTACCGGCTTACTTACGGTTTTTGTCTATGCCAAGCTTTGGCGAAGATCGGATGTGGCTACCGATATGGAATTTTATGACATTCGATATGGCGGTAAGCCTGCACATTTTCTACGGGGGTTCCGTTCCATTTACCTAGGTATTGTATTTAATGTCATGGCCATGTCTGCAGTGACTTTGGCAGCTATAAAAATAGGGCAGGTCATGCTGGGCCTCACCCCGATGGAAACTGTGTTGATAGGCGGTACCGTAACGGTTACGTTTAGTGCAATAGGTGGATTTAGAGGGGTTGTATATACAGATTTCATTCTCTTTTTTGTGGCTATTGTTGGGGCCGTTGGTGCTGCCGTATATTTGGTCAATTTGCCAGAGGTTGGGGGTGTACAGCAGATTATTAACCATGAAAATGTAAAAGGTAAACTGGCAATCCTGCCCAATTTTGATGATACCGAGGCCTTGATAGGATTGTTGATCATTCCTTTGGCCGTGCAATGGTGGAGCGCTTGGTACCCTGGGGGAGAGCCTGGAGGAGGGGGATATATCGCACAACGCATGCTGGCAGCCAAAAACGAAAATCACGCTATAGGAGCCACTTTTTTCTTCAACATCCTCCATTATGCCCTGCGACCATGGCCTTGGATATTGGTCGCTTTAGCATCTTTGGTGGTATATCCCGACCTAGCGAGCATTCAAGCCGCTTTTCCTAATGTGGAAGAAAGTAAGTTGGGTCAAGACCTTGCCTATTCGGCAATGCTGACAAAATTACCATCCGGACTTTTGGGAATCGTGCTGGCTTCTTTGGGTGCTGCGTATATGTCTACCATATCAACCCATTTAAATTGGGGATCTTCGTACGTGGTCAATGATTTTTACAAGCAACAGGTCAATACAAAAGCCACTGAAAAAGAATTGGTGAATGTAGGCCGGATTACCACGGTAATTTTGATGGTGTTGAGTGCCATATTCGCCTTGGCACTCACCAATGCCACCCAACTTTTTGATATCATCATTATGTTTGGTGCAGGCACGGGACTCATCTTTATTCTTCGTTGGTTTTGGTGGCGTATCAATGCATGGAGCGAGATAGTGGCCATGTTTTTTTCAGGAATGATATCCCTGTTGTTTTGGCGGTTTGAAGAAAGATTGTTCATTGGGGATGCAGCGATGTTTCCCGAGTGGAGCAAATTTCCATTGGTCGTGTTATTGACTACCATAGTCTGGTTGGCAGTTACGTTTCTAACGCAACCAGAGTCAAATGAGGTCCTGTTCAAGTTTTATAAGAAAACACAACCAGGCGGACCGGGCTGGGCAACAATCAGGGCGGCAGCCAAAGACCAAGGTGTTGATTTAGATGAAAACACTGAAAAATGGAGTGTGCCGTCAGGAATTTTGGCCATGCTGTTGGGCTGTATTCTCGTATACGGATGTCTTTTTGCAACAGGAAATTGGATTTATGGCAACTATGCTCTTGCCGGAGGGCTCACTGTTTTGGTCGTCGTATCGGCATTTTTATTGCGAACCGTATGGAACAAAATGAAAGACACTATTTTGTAAGATGAAACAAAGGGTAGTAGCGGTAGATATTTTTAGGGGCTTGACCATCGTGTTGATGATTTTGGTGAACACCCCGGGAACATGGTCGCATGTGTATGCACCGTTACTACATGCAAAATGGCATGGGTACACCCCTACAGACCTCGTTTTCCCCTTTTTTCTTTTCATTGTAGGTACTTCAATCGTATTTGCATATAAAGACAGGGCCATTACATCGGCCACATACCGAAAAATTTTGATAAGAGCACTTAAGCTTATTGGGCTGGGTCTTTTTCTTGGCGCATTTACGATAAGTTTTCCTTACATAAAAGAATTTGCCGAAATCCGCTTTCCTGGGGTTTTACAACGGATAGGAGTGGTATTTTTCTTTTCCTCGATCCTATTCATCCATTTTAATTGGAAGACCCTTTTGGTGATTTGTATGGTCTTGTTGATAGGTTATTGGGTTTGGATGGGTTTTGTTCCCCTACATGGAGGAATGCCCACCTTTGATCGGGCCCCTAACAATTGGGCCAACCATATAGACTTTCATGTTTTTGGTACCCATATGTGGAAAGAAGACTATGATCCCGAAGGCCTTCTGAGCACGCTACCATCCATTGGCTCATCGCTTCTGGGTGTTTTTTCAGGCTTGCTCATCACATCCAAATTGAAAGATAAAGTGCAAAAAATGGTTGTTATTGGTCTGGCATTATTGCTTTTGGGTTACATGTGGAATATGGTTTTTCCGATTAACAAGGCCTTGTGGACCAGTAGTTTTGTATTGGTGACCGCAGGTTGGGCCAATATTGTTCTTGCGCTGATTTACTATTTGACCGACATAAGACAGATGCAATTTGGCAGCATATTCAGATATATAGGCGCCAATGCCATAGTGGTCTACTTTCTGTCCAGTTTTATAACCAAGTTGTTCTATCTGGTCAAGGTTGATGCAGCGCATTCATTGCACAACTGGCTTTTTCAAACAGTTTATGTCCATGATGCCCTATCAATGGAGTTTTCTTCTTTGCTATATGGCTTGTCGGTGGTCACTTTCTATTGCCTATTGGCATATGTGCTTTATAAGCAGAAGATTTTCATCAAGGTTTAGGGTCGCAACTCAAGTAAGCGTGAAACGTATTTTCCAATTACATCAAACTCCAAGTTTACGATATCACCAACTTTATAGGTGTTGAACCGGGTATATTCATAGGTATAAGGAATGATGGCGACACTAAAAGACTCCGGTTTAGAGTCGACTACGGTCAAGCTGACCCCATCAACGGTGATGGAACCTTTTTCAATAGTAACATTGCCTGCACGGGAATCGTATTGAAACGAAAACAACCAACTGCCATCTTTTTCATTTACCGAGCTACAGTCAGCAGTCTGATCTACGTGGCCCTGAACAATATGCCCATCGAGCCTTGCGCCCATGATCATGGCCCTTTCTAAATTGACCAGATCACCAACTTTTAAATTGTTCAAGTTGGTCTTATCCAAAGTTTCTTGAATGGCCGTAACAGTGTAGCTATTGCCTTCAATGGCAATAACAGTCAAGCAAACACCATTGTGTGCGACACTTTGGTCAATCTTAAGTTCAGGTGTCAAAGAAGATGTGATGGTGATATTTAGATTTTCTTCCTCTTTTTCCAGTTGGGTTATTTTTCCTAAGGTCTCTATGATTCCTGTAAACATGTATTTATTAAATTACCTAGCTTTGCATTGTAAATGTAGCCATTAGAACGATGGGTCATGGGAGAAAACAAAAAAATAAGGCTTGGGATTTCAGTTGGGGATTTGAACGGAATCGGATGTGAGGTCGTATTAAAGACGTTTCAAGACAGTCGAATGCTTGATTTTTGCACCCCTGTGCTTTTTGCCTCCAACAAAACCATTTCGCATCAAAAACAAGCACTGGACATTGCCATAGGCTTTCATGGGGCAAATCATGCTGCAAATGTCGTAGATGGAAAAATAAACGTAGTGAATGTTTGGAAAGAACTGCCAAAGATCACCTATGGTCAGGCTACCGAAGAAGGAGGCAAATACGCGGTCAAGTCCCTTCGAGCTGCCGTCACTGCATTAAAAGAAGGCTCCCTAGATGTTTTGGTGACCGCACCCATCAACAAAAACAACATTCAGGCAAATGATTTTAAGTTTCCTGGCCATACCGATTATTTGGCAGAAGAACTGGAAGGTGATAGTTTGATGTTTATGGTGGCCGAGACCCTTCGAATAGGGCTTTTGACCGATCATATTGCAGTAAAGGATGTAGCACAGACCATTACCCAGAAACGTATTCGGGATAAGGCTACTACCATGATGCATTCTCTAAAAAAAGACTTTGGTATTCGCAAACCAAAAATTGCAGTACTGGGCATTAATCCCCATAGTGGTGATAATGGAACCATTGGCAAAGAAGACGAGAAAATAGTGAAACCGTGTATTGAAGCCTTGTTCAACGAGGGCAAATTGGTATATGGGCCATATTCAGCAGATAGTTTTTTTGGCTCAAATACGCATCAAAAGTTTGATGCGGTTCTGGCGGCGTACCATGACCAGGGATTGATTCCGTTCAAGACCCTGTCTTTTGGGAAGGGTGTAAACTTTACAGCGGGCCTTGATAAAGTACGCACATCACCAGACCATGGAACTGCCTATGAAATAGCGGGACAGGGCAGGGCTGATGAAGGTTCGTTCAAAGAAGCGGTTTTTATGGCGATACAAGTTTTTAAGAACAGAACGGAATATGCGGAACTTACCGAAAACCAGTTACAGCGCCATGTGGTCAAACGGTCAAGGTAAATACCATTTCGACAAATATATTTTTGGGTAAAGATTGGCATTTTCTAAATAAATAGTATCTTTGCACCCGCCTTAAAGGCTGGTACACCAACCATTTAAGTGTAAAAAGATGGAGTTGAAGGAGTTTTTTATTCCTTTTTCAGGATTAAAGCTGGGGAAACATCAGTTTAGGTATAGTTTGAACAACACGTTCTTTGAATCTTTTGACTATCTGGAATTTAATGAGGCATCAGTTGCCATAAGTGCAAACTTGAACAAAATGAGCACGATGATGGAACTGGAAATTGATGCGGAAGGTATGGTAAATGTTGATTGCGACTTGACCAGTGAGCCTTACGACCAGCCCTTGCAAGACAGCTTAAAGCTGATCATCAAGTTTGGTGAGACGTACAATGATGAAGATGATGAGATTCTGGTCATTCCACATGGGGAACACCAAGTCAATATTTCGCAGTATATATATGAGATGCTGGTATTGGCAGTCCCCCAAAAACGGGTGCATCCTGGTGTGATAGATGGAACGCTACAATCAGATATTCTAGATAGGCTCGAAGAGCTAGAACCAAAACAAACAAGAAAACAAACAAAGGAGACCGATCCCAGATGGGATGGTTTAAAAAAATTATTAACGGACAAATAGGTAACCATGGCACATCCTAAAAGAAAAATATCAAGAACTAGAAGAGATAAGAGAAGAACCCATTATAAGGCCACTATGCCGACCATTGCAAAAGACCCTACTACAGGAGAGATGCACTTGTACCACAGGGCACATTGGCATGAAGGCAAACTGTATTACCGCGGCCAGGTTTTGATCGACAAGACTGAAGAAGAGGCTACTGCATAACCAATATATTGGGCAATAAATGAATTTCGGGCTCCCGTTTTATGTCGGGAGTTTTTTATGGAATTCATTTAAGGTCAAAAACGAACGATTTTAGGATTCAGATTCCTGAAAAATCATTAATTTTCACCGATTTTGGGCCAAAAATCCATTTTTTTGGCTAAAAATGACACCAAATGAACAGAAAAAAAGCGGCCATCACGGTTGTTGGGGGCTATGTTCCCGACTTCGTTTTAACCAATAAATTATTGGAAACCATGGTAGATACCAATGATGAATGGATTACCACAAGAACGGGAATAAAAGAACGGAGAATTTTAAAAAAAGAGGGTGAAGGAACGTCTTATTTGGCGATAAAAGCAGCGGAAGACCTTATTCAAAAAAAAGGACTTGACCCAACTGAGATTGATATGGTACTTTTGGCTACGGCCACACCAGATATGCCCGTTGCCGCTACTGCCGCTTATGTAGCATCTGCCATAGGGGCGGTCAATGCATTTTCATATGACTTACAGGCGGCATGTTCAAGCTTTTTGTACGGAATGTCAACAGCAGCAAGCTATATTGAATCTGGCAGATATAAAAAGATATTATTGATTGGGGCAGACAAGATGTCTTCTATCATAGACTATACCGACCGCACCACGTGTATAATCTTTGGAGATGGTGGGGGTGCTGTACTTTTTGAGCCCAATGACGAAGGGCTTGGTCTACAAGATGAATATTTGAGAACAGATGGCGTGGGTCGTGAATTTCTGAAAATTGATGCAGGAGGTTCCATTTTACCGGCATCTGAAGAAACGGTAAAAAACAAGAAGCACTATGTATACCAAGACGGAAAGTCGGTATTTAAATTTGCAGTTTCCAATATGGCCGATGTTTCTGGCTTGATCATGGAAAGGAATGGTTTGACCCATGAAGACATACAATGGTTGGTTCCCCACCAAGCAAACAAGCGCATTATAGGGGCCACTGCCAGTAGAATGGGCATTGACGAAAACAAAGTGATGATCAATATCGATAGGTATGGCAATACAACATCGGCGACGCTCCCACTATTGCTAAGTGATTACGAAAAACAATTAAAAAAAGGGGATAATTTGATTTTTGCCGCTTTTGGTGGTGGATTCACTTGGGGATCCATTTACCTGAAATGGGCATATAACTCACAAAACTAACTAAGTCAAAACCATGGATATCAAAGAAATTCAAAGTCTGATCAAGTTTGTGGCCAAATCAGGGGCCAGTGAAGTAAAACTTGAAATGGAAGACGTAAAGATTACGATTCGAACCGGAAATTTAACTGCCACCAATCCAGAAACGACCATTGTACAGCAAATACCTGTCGCTCCAGCACCGGTACCGACCCCAATGGCAGCACCCCCTGTTGCCGAAACACCTTCCGCAACCCCACCATCAACCCCAGAAGCGGAAGTTGAATCGAAATACATTACCATAAAATCACCCATTATAGGCACATTTTACAGAAAACCGTCGCCAGATAAACCCGCATTCGTTGAAGTAGGAAAAGAAATCAGTAAAGGGGATGTATTATGTGTCATTGAGGCCATGAAGCTGTTCAATGATATTGAATCTGAAGTTTCGGGCAAAATAGTTAAAATATTGGTCGAAGATTCATCACCTGTAGAGTTTGATCAACCCTTGTTCTTGGTCGACCCATCATAATCATATGATTCCAGACACCATGCCTATGGGCACAATTGCTGCTTGCGTGGAGCATGGGCTTAAAAGGAATTTGAAATCTAAATTCGAAAGGTTATGTTTAAAAAAATATTGATTGCAAATAGAGGTGAGATTGCCCTTAGGGTCATTCGAACGTGCAAAGAAATGGGCATCAAAACAGTTGCCGTCTACTCTAAGGCCGACGAAGAAAGCTTACATGTTCGATTTGCAGACGAGGCCGTATGTATTGGTCCGGCCCCAAGCAAGGAATCGTACTTAAAGATACCAAATATCATAGCTGCCGCAGAGATTACCAATGCAGATGCCATTCACCCGGGTTATGGTTTTCTCTCTGAAAATTCGAAATTTTCAAAAATCTGTGCAGAACATGATATCAAGTTCATCGGGGCATCAGGAGGGCAGATTGATAAAATGGGCGATAAGGCCACGGCCAAGGAGACCATGAAAAAGGCAGGTGTGCCCACCATCCCTGGGTCTGATGGATTGTTGAAAGATGCTTCCGATGCCAAGAAAGTGGCCAAAAAAATGGGCTACCCTGTCATGATCAAAGCCACTGCCGGCGGCGGCGGTAAAGGAATGCGTGCCATCTGGAGCGAAGATGAACTGGAGGGTAATTTTGAGAGTGCCGTGCAAGAGGCAATAGCGGCCTTTGGCAATGGGGGCATGTATATGGAAAAATTGATTGAAGAACCTAGGCATATTGAAATTCAGGTCGTGGGCGATCAATACGGTAAAGCATGCCATTTGTCTGAAAGGGATTGTTCCGTGCAACGCCGTCACCAAAAGTTGACCGAAGAGACTCCGTCACCGTTTATGACAGACAAGTTGCGGGAAGAAATGGGTGCTGCTGCTGTCAAAGCGGCAGAGTATATCAAATATGAAGGGGCAGGTACGGTAGAGTTTTTAGTGGACAAGCATCGGAATTTTTACTTTATGGAGATGAACACCCGTATTCAGGTAGAACATCCCATCACAGAACAAGTTATTGATTACGACTTGATACGTGAACAGATCTTGGTTGCTGGGGGAGTTCCAATATCAGGAAAAAACTATACGCCAAAACTACATTCCATAGAATGCCGGATCAATGCCGAAGACCCTTATAATGATTTTAGACCTTCTCCAGGAAAAATTACAACCTTACATACTCCTGGTGGTCATGGTATACGGTTAGATACCCACGTATACAGCGGGTATTTGATTCCGCCGAACTACGATTCAATGATTGCAAAGTTGATCACTACCGCCCAAACCAGGGAAGAGGCAATCAACAAGATGAGGCGCGCCCTTGATGAATTTGTGATTGAAGGGGTAAAGACGACCATTCCCTTTCACCGTCAATTAATGGACCACCCTGATTATTTGGCAGGAAACTATACCACCAAGTTCATGGAAGACTTTGAAATGGATCCAGAACCAGAAGATTAAACAATAGACTCCGATTTTGTCGGAGTTTTTTTTCGTATGCATTTAAGTTATTGGGAATATAAGACCTGGCTTTCTGATATTGATTTTACCATAGTGGGTAGTGGTATTGTGGGGCTGAACAGTGCCATCCATTTGAAAAAGCGATTTCCCGATGCCAGGATATTGATTTTAGAGCGGGGGATGCTTCCCCAAGGCGCAAGTACCAAAAATGCAGGTTTTGCCTGTTTTGGAAGTATTTCTGAAATACTTGCGGATTTAGATATTCATTCAGAGGAAGCCGTCTTTAAGCTCGTAGAACAGCGATGGCAGGGCATTCAATCTCTTCGAACGCTATTGGGGGACGAAAATATCGGGTTTAAAGCGTGGGGCGGACATGAGTTGTTTCTTGAAAAAGATGAAACACGCTACCAGAACTGTTTGGATAGGCTTGATGAGGCGAACCAACTATTGGGGCCAATCTTTAAGAAGGCACCATTTGTCATACAAGACAATCACTTTCAATTTAAAAAGATACAGCCCAGCTACATATCACATCAGTTTGAGGGACAAATAGATACAGGCCAGATGATGCAGCATCTGCTGCATCTTGCCCATCAAAAGGGCATTCAAGTCTTGAACAATGTAGAAGTGATGTCATTTCTTGAAAACACTTCAGAAGTCTCTATTGTAACCGACAAATTCGAATTCAAGACCAGTAAGTTGTTGATAACCACTAATGGATTTGCCTCACAATTACTGGACGAAGAAGTACAACCGGCAAGGGCACAGGTACTGCTTACCGAACCTATTGAAAACTTACATATCAAGGGAACCTTTCATTTTGATGAGGGATATTTTTATTTCAGGAATATCGATAATCGCATATTGTTTGGCGGGGGCCGTAATCTTGATTTTGAGGGGGAACAGACCACCTCGTTTGGTCAAACAGACCACATTCAAAATAAGCTCGAACATTATCTGACAGAACTGGTCTTGCCTGACAGGGAAATCAAAATAGCCCATCGCTGGAGTGGCATCATGGGGGTGGGCCATCAGAAAACCCCTATTATAAAACAAGTGTCTGACCATGTGTTTTGCGCAGTAAGACTGGGTGGCATGGGCGTGGCCATTGGCAGTCATGTGGGGCAACAACTTGCTCAGCGGGTAACCGATAAAATTTAGTTAAAGCATCCTTCCGTCCAATAAATTGATGATGCGGGAACCGTATTCCGCATTCTTTTCAGAGTGTGTCACTTGAATAATGGTGACCCCCGCTGTGTTCAATTGTTTGAACAGCGTCATGATTTCTTCTCCCTGTTTTGAATTGAGGTTGCCTGTCGGTTCATCGGCCAGTAGTAACTTTGGTTTTGAGATCAATGCCCTCGCCACGCCGACCAACTGTTGTTGTCCGCCGCTTAGTTGGGCAGGAAACAGATCTTTTTTACCTACAATTTGGAACCGGTCGAGCATATCGGCTACCATGGCCCTACGCTCTGGACCCTTGTACTTTTTGTAGAGCAAGGGCATTTCTAAATTTTCTTGAACGGTCAGATCGTCCAAAAGATGGTAGGCCTGAAAAACAAAGCCAATATATTCTTTGTACAGATTGGTTCGGTGCTTCTCTTTTAACGCATGCACAGACTCATCTAAAAAATGATATTCCCCTTCATCAAATTGGTCTAACATTCCAATGATATTGAGTAGGGTCGACTTGCCAGAGCCTGAAGGCCCCATCACAGAAATAAACTCACCCTCTTCTATAGAGAGGTTGATGTCTTTTAACAAAAAGATGCGTTGGCCACCTGAATGGACCCATTTGAAAATGTTTTTGAGTTCCAATAACATCGTTTGAAGCTTGTTTTACTCGGTTCTTAGACTTTTGACAGGGCTTACAATGGCCGCTTTTATACTTTGGTAGCTCACCGTAAGCAAAGCAATGGCAATGGCCAGTACCGATGCGATGATAAAGGTTCCAAGACCAATATGAATTCTGTATGTGAAATCTTGCAGCCACCGGTCCATGGCAAACCAGCCCAGCGGCAAGGCAATTAAGATCGAAAGAGCGACCAACTTTAGAAAATCAAATGAAAGACGATAGGTAATTTGACCGACCGAAGCACCCAAGACCTTTCTTACCCCGATTTCCTTGATTCTTTTCTGCGCATTGAAAGCGGCTAATCCGAACAATCCCAAACAGGCGATGAAGATGGACAAAGCCGTGAAAATAATGAAAATTTGACCGAGACGTTGTTCATTCTGGTACACCTCGTTAAAAGAGTCATCCATGAACCGGTAGTCAAATGCGATTCCAGGGGAATAGCTATTCCAGAGCGCATTGATTTGTGCAATGGTATTACGAAACGTACCCGGTTTTAGTTTTACGATAAGGTTGGCGTCGCTATTGGCGATCTGTAGGGACAAGGGCCTCACTACGTGTCGCATACTTTCGAAATGAAAGTCTTTGACCACGCCTATTACCGTAAAAAAGTTGAGGTTATTTTCGTCTACACCCCTAGAAATCCGTTTTCCCAAAACCTCTTCTGGGGTAAAGCCCATTACGGCCACTGCGGCCTCATTCACAATCATTGCGGTAGAGTCTGTGGTGATGTTGGGATCAAAACCCCTTCCTGTTATCAGCTTTAGGCCCAAGGTGTTCATATAATCAAAATCTACCGGCCACCCTTGCATGTTTACCGCTGATTCTTGGTTCATTTTCCCTTCCAAAAAATAGGAAGAGTCTGTTCTAAATGATGGGGTGGGCAAATAACCGCTCATCGATGCATTGCTCACTTGGGCCAGTTGTTTGACCTCATCTTTTAGGGTATGCACATTATCTCCCAGTCTGTTCATGTTGTGGATCAAGAGCACTTGGTCTTTGCTGTAGCCCAAATCTTTATTTTGGATGAAACGTAATTGTTGGCCAACAACCAGGGTTCCAACGATTAGAAAAACAGAAATGGCAAATTGGAATACCACGAGACTACTTCGTAATGTTGATCCTCCGACATTCGCATCTCCACTGCCTTTAAGCACGCGAGCAGGCATGAACCGTGACATGAAAAATGCAGGATACCCTCCTGAGATTATAGCCAAAAGTAGACCAGCAATGAGTAGAAGGCCCCAAAATATAGGCTGGGTAAATGGAAACGAAATGGACTTATTGGCCAATTCGTTAAAAAATGGCAAAACGATAAAGGCGGTGATGACCCCAAATGCCAAGGATCCGAAAGTGATCAAACTTGATTCCGTAAGAAATTGGCGGATCAAACTTTTTTTATTGGACCCCAAGGTTTTGCGAATACCAACCTCCTTGGCCCTTTTCAGGGAATAGGCAGTGGATAGGTTCATAAAATTTATGCTGGCCAAAAGAATTAGGAAAAGTGCAATAAAAGAGAGGATGTAAATATTATTGATATCACTATTTCTGCTCATGTCGGTTTCACGGTTTGACCATAGATGTATATCGAGCAGTGGAATGGTTGAGTACCGCATATAATTGCCTGAAGCTTCAAATTGTTCCAAGGTAATACCAGGGAAAAATTGTTGGGCATAAGGAATTAAATAGTCTTCCACCATACCCTGTAGTGGCATGGCAATATCTTCTGGTGAAGTATTGGGTTTGAGCTTTATAAAGGTGTTGTAATTATGGCTGCCCCATTCATTTCCCAAGGCATCTTGATACCCTACCATCGACATAAAAACCGAATAGTCGGCCAAAAAGGAGTTCTGCGGAAGATCTTCAATAACGCCAGTGACCGTATAGGTCTCCCCCTCGTTGAGTATTAACTTTTGCCCAATAGCTTTAGAGGGGTCAAAATGTTTTTCGGCTGCAGTTTTGGTCAAAATCAGCGAATTGGGCTGTTCCAAGGCTTTATCAGGATTGCCATAGCGCATGTTCAGGCCCAACATTGATACCAAAGTGGTATCGGCATAGGCGGCATTATCTTCCAATACCAGTTCCTTTGAGTCAATTTTGTTCAATGAAGTGGTTCCCCATGGCCTAAAACGCAATACCCCTTCAACCTGGGAAATATCGTTGAGCATGGCTGCGGCCATGGGAGCGGAAACTTGTGACAATTGCCTGTCAGGCCCCCCGAATTTCATATCAGAATTGATGCGATGGATTCGGTCGGCATCGGCAAACATTTTGTCATAACCCAGCTCATCGTCAATATATAGCGAGATCAGTAGCGTACCCGCGATACCAATGGCAAGACCTAGCGTGTTGAGCGCATTTAAAAAAGGTTGTTTCTTGATGCTTCTCCAAGCGATTTTCAGTTGATTTTTAAACATAACGATCTGTTTTTTGATGATTATTCTGTCCGTAGACTTTTGATTGGATTGGCAATGGCCGCTTTAATGCTTTGGTAGCTTATGGTAAACAAGGCAATAGCTATCGCCAAAACCCCAGCTGAAATAAATGTCCAAGCCGATATTTGTATACGATACTCAAACATTTGTAGCCAACGGTTCATAGCAAACCATGAAATAGGGATTGCAATTGCAAAGGCAATGAGTACCAGTTTTAAAAACGACTTTGATAACAGCGTAGTGATATTTTGCACTGAGGCTCCCAGTACTTTTCTCACCCCAATTTCTTTCACTCTGTTTTCGGCCATATAACTCGACAGCCCAAAAAGACCCAAGCAAGAGATGATAATCGTAAACAAGGTAAACAAACGTGCCAGAGAGCCCGTCCGCTTTTGATCTTCAAACTTCTTTGCATACTGCTGATCTACAAATTCATAGTTGAAGGGATATTCGGGATTGAACTTTTTAAAGATTTGTTCTGCTATCGCCAAACTTTGGGCGGTACTTTGCTGGGCATTAAATTTTATATGGATTACTTGATTCCATGCCTTGGCCCCCTCAATCATTAAAGGTTCTATTTTTTGGAAAGGGGAATTGAACACAAAATCCTTGACTACCCCAATGACATTCCAATCCACACCATTGTCCTTGATAATTTGCCCAATCGGGTCCTCAAAGCCCATATGTGCTACTGCAGTTTCATTTAAAAGCACTGCTGAAGAATCTGAAGGGAACATTTTTAGATCCATATCCCTACCGAGTACCAGTTCAAGCCCTAGGGTTTTGACAATGCCCTCATCGGCTGACAATCGCATGATCAGTGTCTTATCATCTTCTTTTTTGCCTTTCCATTCCATGTTCCAATGGTTGCTCCAGCTTTCTGTAATGGGCGACATTGTCTTGGTGACCGCATTGGTGATTCCCGAAGACAGAAGCGCTTCTTTGATAAGCATATAGTTTTTGTGCATATCGCCTTCCATTACCGTGTAAATGAGGTTGTTTTTTGCATACCCTAATTGTCGTTCTTGTACCTTGTTCAATTGTTGCCTTATGATCAATGTTGCCGTAATGAGTACAATAGCCGCAGAAAATTGTAGTACTACCAGTACCTTTCTTGGGGTAACCAAAGTATTTGCCTTTTGAAAAGTACCCTTGAGCACGGAGACCGGTTTAAATGCCGATAGGTAGAGTGCAGGGTAGCTACCTGCAAGTACCCCTGTAAAAAGTACAAGGATCATACCCGCGATCCAGAAGGATGGATTGGCAAGATTCAAGGATAACGGTCGTTGCACCAAGTTGGAGAAACTGGGCAATGCCAAAACCACGACGCCAAGGGCAATGAGTGCACTGATGATGGAAAGCAAGATGGACTCACCCATAAATTGTCCAACAAGGCTCCCTTTTTTGGCGCCTACAACTTTACGGATGCCCACTTCTTTTGCCCTTTTTTCACTACGGGCGGTACTCAGGTTCATAAAATTGATACAGGCAATGACCAGTACAATTATGGCAATAAGACCAAACATTTGAATGATGATGATCTCGCCACCGCTTTCGACCCCATTTTTAAATTCTCCATAAAGATGGCCTCGTGAAAAGGGGTAAAGATAGGTTTCCATTTCTGGAGCTTCTTTGTCATACCTTTTTCGGTGGGGCTTTATTTTTTGGGAAAAGGCATCATAATCGGTTCCTTTTTTAAGCATGACATAGGTTGCCACGGAATTATTGCCCCAATTTTCATCATCCCATCCCTTTTGGCGCAAATATGTCCAAGGAATCAAATACTCAAAAGTAAATTCGGTGTTTTCAGGAAGATTTTGGAGCACCCCACTGACGGTGAACAAGTCGGTATTGTCCACTTTTACCATCTTGCCCATTGGGTTTTCTTCGCCAAAGAGTTTTTCGGCTAAAGTTTCGGTAAACACGATGTTGTTTGTTCCTTCCAAAACTTGGTCTGGGTTCCCTTGGATCAAGGGGAAATGGAACATCTTTAAGAAGTCAGGGTCTACTGAAGTGCCTACCGCTTTAAATCGTTTTTCGCCACTGCTGAACAAAAAAGGGGTCTCATAAAAATATCGGGAGACCCGCTCTACCTCAGGATAGTCTTTTTTGATGGTCTTGGCCATAATTTTTGGCGTGGAGTTCCAGGTCCAGATTTCGCCATCAACGGGGTATTTGTTGTACACTTGATAAAGGCGTGAACCGTTTTCGTGAAACTTGTCAAAACCAACCTCGAAATTGATCCATAGGACAATCAAAATGGTCACGGCCAAACCAATGGACAACCCTAGAACGTTGAGAGCTGAAAAACTTCTGTTTCGTATGAGATTGCGCCAGGCAACTTTTAAATAGTTCTTCAACATGATCACTTATTTTTATTTATTCCGTACGTAGACTTTTCACTGGGTTCTGCTTGGCAGCACGAATGGCCTGAAAACTTACGGTCAGCACGGTAATTCCCATTGCCCCTACCATTGCGAGACCAAAAATCCACCATTTTAAGATAACCCTATAGGGGTACTCCTGTAGCCAGCCGTTCATTACATAGTAGGCAATGGGGACGGCTATAAAGCAAGAGATGATAACCAGTTTCAAGAAGTCTTTAGAGAGCATGTTCCATACATTGAAAACTGATGCCCCCAATACTTTACGCACCCCAATTTCTTTAGTACGTTGCTCTGCCACGAAAGAGGTCAGCCCAAAGAGCCCCAGGCAACTGATTAAAATGGCCAGGGCAGTGAATATACCCGACAGACTGCCGATACGCTCTTCAGCAGCAAACTTTTCGCCGTACTCTTCATCTACAAATTGATATTCAAAAGGAATGTCAGGAAAATGCTCCTTGAAGACCCGTTCGACCACGGAAATATTTTGGCGGGCACTCTTATTGGGGTTCAAGCGCAGGTTGTAGTAGCTAAAGTTATTAAAACGGTCATAGACATAGACACCTTGTTTTACGGGTTCATAGGGAGACTGGGCAATCATGTCTTCAACCACACCGATGATTTTCATTGGCGGATCGGGATCTTCATCATCGGTATCTTTTAAAAATTTGCCAACAGGATTTTCCATTCCCAGATACTTTTTTGCGGTTTCATTGATGAGCACGCCTAAAGAGTCAGAGGCGAAGTCTCTTGAAAAATCACGCCCTTCAATGACTTTTAAGTCCAATGTCTTTGCATATTCAGCAGATACTTCAGTCCATGCCAGGTCTTCTTGAAACCCTTCTGGTTTTCCTTCCCAGGTAAAACCGCTCCGATTTGACCAAATTCGGGTAGTAGGACTACTGGATGTGGCCATCTCGACCACAGCCCCTGATTTTTTAAACTCGTTTCGCATTAAGTCGGTTTTATCCTCAAAATCTTGGGCAAATGTTGGCACTTGGATCAGCCCTTCCCTATTATACCCTACAGGCCTGTTCTTCGCATGGTTGATTTGTTGCATCACGATAAAAGTGCCTATGATAAAGGCTACGGAAACGGTAAATTGGAGCACTACCAAAATTTTTCGGGGCAAACCTGCATATTTTCCTGCCCTAAAGGTTCCTTTTAATACATCTACAGGTCTAAAGGATGACAAATAAAGTGCGGGGTAACTTCCTGACAACAATGCAGTAAGTAGAATAAAGACAATGGAAATCAACCAAAAACCGGTGTTGCTCCATGGAAAGGCAATCTCTTTTCTCGCTAGGTCGTTGAATCCGCTTAAAGACAATAAAACGATGACAATTGCGACAACATAGGCGAAAAGGACCACTAAAAAAGATTCACTTAAAAATTGGTAGATCAACTGTCCTTTTTGTGAACCAATGGATTTTCTGATACCTACTTCTTTAGCTCTTTTCTCTGATCGGGCCGTGCTGAGGTTCATGAAATTGATACAGGCCAGAATCAGTACAAAGGCACCGATAATTCCAAAAAGCCAGACATAACGAATACGCCCCCCAGTTTGAACCCCCTCATCAAAATTACTCCTCAAATACCAATCTTTCATGGGGAGCAGAAAAATTCTTGGGTTGTATTGTACCACTTCTTCATCTGAATTCTTTTTTATATCTATAATCGTATTGGTTACACGTTCAAATGTGTTGTTATCGGCAATTTGCACAAACATTTGAAAGGAGTTGTTTTGCCAATTGTCCTTTGAGTTTTGTATCCACTCAGCATTGGCCACATAATGTTCCCATGGAATGATATAATAGGTATCGTTAAAACTGTTGTTATAGGGAATATCTTTGTAAACAGCAGTGACCATCAGGTCATATTGGTTGCTTATTTTCAAGACTTTTCCAATGGGGTCCCCATTTCCAAAAAGAGCATTGGCCAGAGATTCAGAAATCATAATGGAATTGATTTTCTGCAACCCGTTTTTATCACCTTTGAGAATTTCAAGATTGAGCAGTTCTGGGGCATTGGGCTGCATGTAATTTCCAGTACGGGAAAGACTTTTTTCTTGATACTTTACATAGTTTGACTGTGTCCAGGAACACATTGTGATATGTTTGAAATTATCAGCAAAACCATCACGCAATGCAGGTTCTAGGGGCTGTGGAATAGCAGGGCCAGTTCCAGTTCGGCCATTAAAGGTCTGTGATTGGAAGACCTGCGCAATGCGATCCTTGTTCTTGTAATAGCGGTTATGGGTGAGCTCATCGTTCATCCAAAGACCGATAACAAGGGTGACAGCCATGCCCAAGGCAAGGCCCCCAATGTTGATGGCAGAGTATCCCTTGTTTTTCAAAAGGTTCCTCCAAGCGATTTTCAAATAGTTTTTAAACATGATTTTTTGATTTGATGAATAAACTCTGGTTATATCGTGACATCCATGGCCCTATTTTGGCTTTCGGTCACGATTTGCCCGTCGAACAGGTTGATGACCCTATGGGCATAGTGCGAGTCGCGATCAGAATGGGTCACCATCACAATGGTCGTACCCTCTTGGTTGAGCTCGGTCAATAGGTTCATGACCTCGATTCCGTTTTTAGAATCGAGGTTTCCCGTAGGCTCATCGGCCAAAATCAACTTCGGATTGGTAACCACTGCCCGCGAAATGGCCACACGTTGCTGTTGTCCTCCAGAGAGCTGTTGCGGGAAGTGTTTTTCGCGATGGGCAATTTTCATACGTTCTAACACAGCCTTCACTTTTTCCCTTCGTTCTGATTTGCCCATTTTCAAATAGATAAGAGGCAGCTCTACATTTTCATAAACGGTGAGTTCATCGATGAGGTTAAAGCTTTGAAAAACAAACCCGAGATTGCCTTTGCGCAGTTGGGTCCGCTGACTTTCCCTTAGGCCAGCGACTTCATGACCGGCAAAATTGTAGTTTCCCTCGGTGGGGTTGTCCAACATTCCGATAATGTTCAATAAAGTGGATTTGCCACAACCAGAAGGCCCCATGATTGCCACAAATTCACCTTCTTCTACATTTAATGAAACCTCATTTAGTGCTAAGGTCTCTACTTCTTCTGTTCTAAAACTTTTCTTTAAATTTTGGATATGTATCATTTTTTCGATTGATTTATTTTAATACAATGCGCTCAGCTTCGCCAAAGCTATCATAGTTGCTGGTGATTACTTGCTCGCCGGGTTCTAGCCCTTCAAGAACTTCATAGTACATGGAATTCTGTTTTCCTACCCGTATGTTTCGCTTAAGTGCCTCATCTCGGTCAGGGTTGACCACGAATACCCATTGCCCACCAGTACTTTGAAAGAAGCCCCCCTTTGGCAATAACAAGGCTTCATTGGAGGCACCCAATTGCAACCTGATGTTATAGCTTTGCCCGGCCCTGATGGTCTCTGGTTTTTCATCAGTGAAGACAAGGTCGACGTTGAACCGACCATTACGTACCTCAGGATAGACTTTTCGTAACCGAAGGGGAAACTCTTTCCCATTTCGCTCGAGCGAAGCGAAAAGGTCCCTTTTCACACGATCTATATAATGTTCATCGATAGCGGCCTCGATCTTAAAATCGGTCAGTACGTTTACTTGGCCGATACGCTGGCCTTGGGCAATGTTTTGACCGATTTCAGCATCCAAGAACCCCAATTGCCCATCTGCAGGTGCTCTTACATTAAGATGGTCTAACCGCTCATAGACCATAGAGAGTGTTTTTTTCATACGTTCTAAATCGGTATTCAGTCCAGATAAGGACGTTTTGCGGAGTTCATCATCCTGTTCGGTCTGTAGCTTCACGATTTCGTATTGTTTTTGGGCCAGCTCAAAATTTTCCTTTGAAGTAAGATAGACTTCCTTTGAAATGAGTTCGTCTTCATAAAGGGCTGTGTTTTGTTCAAAATTTCGTTTCAGACGCTGTAGATCGGTACTGGTAGTGGCCAATGACCTACGGCCTTCAACTTGCCTGGCATCAAAGGTGAGTCTTGTGGAACGCAGGTCATTCTGTTTGAGTGCCAAATTACTTTCGCTGGCCAATATCTGTTCATAGAGGTTCATGTTTTCCAATTTTAAGATGATATCTCCCTTTTTGACCATGGCCCCTTCTTCAATCAATTTTTCTGCGACACGCCCACCCTCATAAGCATCCATGTAAATGGTGGCAATGGGGGCTACATTTCCATTGATAGTGATGTAATCGTCAAACTTACCGTAAGTTACCTGTGAAATGGAAAGACGTTCCTTTGCGGTCCTGAAAGTGGATTTAGGGTTGCCAAAGGCGAGTTTCCATCCAACAAAGAGCAATAAGGCCCCTAAAATAATATACCCATAGTGTTTGGGTCGCAATCCTTTTTTCTTTTCTAATTGTATGTCCATCTCTAATTGATATTAAAAACAGGGAGGCCTTTATAAAAATCCAGTGTGCTTTTATTGACCCTCAGTTGTAGTTGTGCTTGTAAATTTTGATTCTGTGCTGTTGCAAAGAGTGTTTTGGCTTGCCCCAGTTCAATAGCGTTGACCAATCCTTTTTCATACCGCTTCTGTGCTATAGAAAAGGCCAATTCTTGCGATTTGACCTGTTTTTCGGTCTGTTGCACCTCGGCACGTAGCGCATTGTTCTGCTGCACCAGTTGTTGGATCAGTTGGTACAGCTCTTGTTCTTGGACTTTAGCCGTGTTTTTTGCCCTATCCAGTGCAATCTTTTGCTGCTTGACACGTGACCGGTTCGACCAAGCGTTGCTCAGCGGCACGTTTAAGGAAACGCCTATAAATTCATTGGTATTGTCACGGAATTGCGTTCTAAAGGGGATGGTCATATCAAGGGAATCTGTAATGGTCTCGTAATATCCAGTAGCTACACGGCCTTGTATCAATAAAGAGGGATACAAATCGCCCCTCGCAACAGCAACTTGCTTTTTGGCCGCCTTTACCCTGAGTTCCTGGGCCTTAATCAACGGAATGAAATCCTTGGCAAGATCAAAAACAGAATCTGCGGCTACCGATTCTTTGCGCGCATTTTCAATGGTAAGGTTTTTCAATTCAGGTGCAACTATAATATCGTCTTCATGCGATATGTTCATTTCTTGCAGTAGGGTGAGTTTTGCCGCAATCAGGCGATTTTCATTTTGGGTAAGTGCCAATTTGTCGGCAAACAATAAGGCCTCAGCTTCATACAGATCTGCACCGGCCGTGAGGCCAAGCTCGATTTGTTGCTTTACAAGGTCATAATTACGTTGCGAAATGGTCACCTGTTCTTTGGAAATGCTGATCAGACCTTGAATGAACTGAATGTCATAATAGGCGGCCATTACCCGAAAAGCCAATAAATACTTTTGTTGTAAGCGCTCCTCTTTGGCAGCATTGTAAATATATCTCGCGGCCTTAATGCCATTTATTTTTTGAAATCCCTGAAATATATCAAAAGAGGCACTGATAGAGTAATTGTTGGAAAAAAAATCGGTGTTCACGATACTATTGTCATTGGGGTTGGTCTGGCGACCATAGCTGATGCCGTAATCTGAAAAACCATTTATGGTTGGTAAGAGACTTCTTTTAGACTGTTGGTACGTCTCCTTATTTGCTTGTTCAGTGAACAAAAGCTCATTGAGCTGTAGATTGTGGTCAATTGCATAAGCGACACACTCATCGAGTGTCCACGCCTTTTGTGCAAATCCGTTGGAACAAATCAAGGGAACAATGATATATAAGAGGTTTTTCAAGGTCATTACTAAATACTATTCCAAAAAGTAAGCGATTCCCGTGCCAACAATTTAAACTTTTGATAATCAATTATTTAAATTCATATTTATAATAAGAAACCAAAACCAGTGTCAAATATTTATACAAAACATGTCAAATTATTTGACATCTCTAACGAGCAAATGAATTGAATTTGTAGTTTTGGCCCAAACAGTTGTTTCTATGGTTGACGCCAAAATTTTGGTTATCGATGATAACAAAAGCGTGTTGAGTGCTTTAGAGATATTATTGCAGTTTGAGTATAAGAGTGTTCAAACCCTTTTTAATCCGAACCAAATATCGTCTTTCCCAAAAATGGAGGACATTGATATCATTCTTTTGGACATGAATTTTTCGGCAGGTGTCAATACAGGGAATGAAGGGTTGTTTTGGCTAAAGGAAATCAAAAAGAAATCACCCCATACTTCGGTCATCATGATGACCGCCTATGGTGCGGTAGATTTGGCGGTCAAGGCACTGAAAGAGGGAGCTTCTGATTTTGTGTTAAAACCATGGAACAACGAACGTTTACTGACTACGGTAAAATCGGCCCATGAATTACGTCAGTCCAAAAAGGAAATCTATCAGCTTAAAAAGAAGGAGAGTAGTTTGAAGCGGGTCATCAATGAAGACAGAAACCATATTATAGGAAATTCAAAAGCACTGGCATCGGTGCTGAACTTGGTTCGAAAAGTGGCCAAGACTGATGTCAATGTGTTGATCACTGGCGAGAACGGAACAGGCAAAGAGCTGATTGCAAGAGAATTACATCGATTGTCCTCTAGAAAGAATGAAGTGTTTATCGGGGTTGACATGGGGTCCATCTCTGAAAACCTGTTTGAAAGCGAATTGTTTGGTTATCAAAAAGGAGCTTTCACTGATGCCAAAGAGAATCGAGCAGGTAAATTTGAGGCAGCCCACCAAGGATCTTTATTTTTAGATGAGATTGGCAATCTTTCCCTTCAAACACAGGCCAAATTGTTGTCGGCCATACAGAACAAAGCTGTGGTGCGTGTAGGTTCAAATACACCTATTGCAGTTGACATTCGGCTTATCTGTGCTACTAATTGCAACCTTGAGCAAATGGTTGCTGAAGGCCTTTTCAGGGAAGACCTGTTGTACCGTATCAACACCATTCACATTAAAGTGCCGCCGTTACGGGAAAGAGCGGATGATATTTTGATTTTGGCTGATTTTTTTCTCAAACGGTTTTCCAATAAATATGATAAACAGGGGCTTCGCATCAACCATATGGCCCAAGAAAAATTAACCTCCTATGGTTGGCCCGGAAATATTCGTGAGCTACAGCATACCATGGAACGGGTAGTTATTCTATCTGAGGGCAATGTACTTAAACCATCAGATTTTTTGTTGCATCCAAAACCACCACAATCCTTTGATGAAGGGCCAAAGACGTTGGATGAAATGGAATTGTACATGATCACAAAGGCACTGGAGCAGCATGATGGAAATCATAGTGCTGCTGCCATGCAATTGGGCATTACCAGACAAACACTCTATAACAAATTGAAACGGCTAAAGACCGATGGCAAGTAGAAATTTTTATATACAACTGATTTTTAGAGTATTGGCAGTAACATTAACGGCAATGGTATTGGCCTTTTCTTTCTTTGAAAACTGGTATGTACTCTGTGCATTTTCGTTATTTTTTGTCGGGCTGCAGGCCCACTTTCTTATCTCTTACATCAACCGGACCAACCGAAAGATTGCATATTTTTTTGATGCGATCCGCAATGAGGATTTTACTTTACGCTTTCCAGAAAAGGTTTCCATCAAATCGTTCAAAGAACTCAATAAAAGCTTAAATAGGGTCAACAGCCTTATTCAAGAGGTACACGTGCAATTGCAGACACGGGAACAGTATTATCAGCTTATCTTAAAACAGGCCAATATTGGTATTATGACCTACAATGAAAGGGGGCACATTCTTTTTTCAAATCCGACTTTGGAAAAACTATTGAACTACCACCCGTTGAACCATATCAAACAACTGGAGCAGATAGATGCAAAACTATATGGCATTTTCAAGCCCTTTACCCCTTTTGAGCGAAAACTGTTTCAATTGACCAATGAACGCGAACAAAAACAACTGGCCTTAAAATGTACTTCAATGACCTTGGACAACAAACCATTGCTTTTGGTCGTTGCACAAGACATACACCACGAACTCGATGAGAAAGAGACCGATTCTTGGGTGCGGTTGATTAGGGTGTTGACCCATGAGATCATGAATACGATCACACCGATTACCTCGATTTCAGAATCCATTTTAAAGCATTTTAAAACCATTGATGTTGAAGCTGCTGAAGGCATTGGCAACGATAAGATGGAAAGTGCTGTTAAGGGACTCGAAGTAATAAAGGAGCAGAGTGGTGATTTGATGGATTTTGTACAATCGTATCGAAGTTTTTTAAATGTTCCCAAGCCAGATAAAACCTTGGTTTCTGCCAAGAAATTATTTGAAAAGGCCCAAGTGTTGACTTCTAGGGACACTATGGACAATATCAAGATGAAGTGGCAGGTACACCCTGTGGATCTAGAGCTATACATTGATGAAAAACAGCTGACCCAAGTACTTATCAACCTTGTAAAAAACGCGATTCATTCTTTAGAGCAGGCAAAAGAGGGCAAGATAAAAATAACGGCTGCTGTCAGTTCGAGTGGCAAAAAGTATATTGAGGTAGAGGACAATGGGCCGGGAATACCTGAGGAATTACTTGGGGAGGTTTTTGTTCCCTTTTTCACGACAAAGGACAAGGGAACCGGAATAGGGCTGAGTCTGTCAAAACAGATCATGCAACAGCATGGGGGCAGTTTAAAGCTACACTCGGTGGCTAATCAAGAAACGATATTCACCTTACTTTTTTGAACATGTTGCCATTAAAACAATTGGCACATAGCTTTTGTAAAAAGTATATTCAAAAGCGTACGGAACGAATACATAGCGAAATCGAAAAAATCAACGAATCGCTGCAATCAGAAACAAAAAGTACAGCTGGGGACAAGCATGAAACAGGAAGGGCCATGCTACAACTGGAACGTGAAAAATTGGGAAATCAGCTATATGAAGTTGAAAAGGCGGCAATAGCCTTAAAAAAAATAGCCTTGGAACGAGAAAGCAATAGGGTTGTCCTGGGAAGCTTGGTAAAAACAGATAGGGCTATGTATTTTATTTCAATTTCTGCAGGCAAATTGGAAGTTGGCGACGAAGCAATCTATTGCATTTCATCTTCCACGCCCATGGGCCAATTGCTTTTGGGTAAAATGAAAGGGGAGACATTTATTTTTAACGGAACAAATGCTACCATTAGACAAATCGAATAAAGATATGATTCATTTAACTTTTACTTAATCGTTGATTAACAGATTATTAGATATATTTAGGGGAGTTAACCAAAAAATAAACATCATGACCACAAAAGAAGTTGCCGATAAACTGGTGGCCCTATGCCGCGAAAATAAGTATGAAGAAGCCTATGGATTATACGCAGATGATGCTGAAAGTATTGAAATGGACGGTATGCCCGGAGAAAAGGTCACCAAGGGCAAAGAGAACATCTGGAATGGGTATTTGCAATGGGCAGCCGGAATCGAAGAAATTCACGGTGGCTCAGTTGGGGATGCTGTGGTAGCGGATAACCATTTCGTGGTTCCCATGTCAATGGATGCGACCTTCAAGGAAGGAGGTCGATGGGCTTTTGAAGAACTTTGTGTATACCAGGTTGAGGAAGGAAAAATCAAAAAGGCACAGTATTTTTATGATGTGCCTGAGATGGGACAGTCTTAGTCCAAAGAGGGTTTTTTTCTGGCAGCCTTTTTTACTGCATTATTTTTCTTAGACTTCAATCGCTTTTCGACAACTGCTTTTGAAGGTTTTGTAGGAATTCGCTTTTTGGAAACTTCTAAACCCTTTTTCAACAGGCGAAATAACCTTTTGAGGGCCAATTCTTTGTTCTTATGCTGGCTTCGGGCTTCATCACATTGCAGTATCAAGGTATTTTCTTTGGTCAGCCGATGGCGTAATGTGACAAGCAGTCTTTTTCTTTCCTTTTCCGAAAACGCTTTTGAAAATGATAAGTTGAAGTTAAGCACTACTTTTGATGAAACTTTGTTCACGTGCTGTCCACCGGGGCCACCACTGCGAGTAGCCTTGAATTTTAATTCAGCGATGATTTGTTCTTTATCCAAGGAACGGGGTTCTTTTTAAGCAAAGTTAGTGTATGTTGTTAATGGTCAACGACCATACGTCTGTTGACCAAATGTAAAGGGATGTTTAGGTATACAGTGGCATGTATTTTAAAGGCATGGATATTGTTGAAGAAGACCACCTGACCATTTTTGGCCATACCTTCCACTAAAAAATGGCTGCCTTTAAAATGGTTGTTGACGATATAGACCTCAACACCTGAAATCTTTGAAATTTCAAACTCATGTGGATAAACAACTACTGAAGCATCCAATTTAGCATATTCCTTTAATAGTTTAATGGGCAGTTTGTTGGCGGTGCCAAAGAGTGAGGCGATATAGTGTAGTTTCGGATTTTGGTATAAACGCGATGTGGATTCATAAGCGATCAGATCTCCGTTTTTCAAGACTAGAACCTTATCTGCAAAAGAAAGCATATCATTGGGGTCATGGGTAGCTGTCAAAACGGTGATTCCTCTTTCTTTCAAGTAAGGAAAAAGCCGGTAGCGTAAGTCATTCTTTTTAAATTGGTCGATGCTGCTGAAAGGCTCATCCAATAAGAGCACTTGGGGTTCTTGCGCCAATGCTTGTGCCAAAGCCACACGTTGTTGCTGTCCGCCACTCAGGTTTTTTACCTTGGTATTGGCATGATCGGGCATTTGAATGAGGTAAAGCAGTTCTGCAACCCTTTCGTATTGTTGCGCTTTATTTTGAGCGGGCAGGTACTTTATAATGTTTTCTGAAACTGTGGTAAAAGGCATTAGATCAAGATGTTGTGAAACATACTTCATCTGTTTTTCACCCAGCACAAGGGAGTGGTTTGGGCCCAACACCTGTTGATCGTTCCAAAAAATAGTTCCGTTTTTAAGTTCAAGATAGCCGTAAATAGCTTTTAGCAAGGTGCTTTTACCAGAGCCACTTTCGCCCATAATTGCCAAATGGCTCCCTTTTTCGAGGGTAAAGGAAATATGGTCCAATACAATCGATTCTTGATATGAAAAAACAATGTTGGAAACGATTAGCATAGGTGTTGAAGAATAAAGATCCGCTTCAAGCCGAAATGGACCTAGCCTTGTTGCATTACTCTTGATTTAATCTTTAAATTCCTTTATAACAGATTGATTCGGTAATTGATGGAATCCCATGTTGAAAAGCGTAAAACCAAAAATGTCGGCATATTGGGCTATGGTCTTGCTTACAGGGGTTCCGGCACCATGACCTGCATTCGTCTCGATGCGAATAAGGGTAGGGTTGTTTCCGGTTTGCTTTTCCTGTAATTCGGCCGCGAACTTGAAACTGTGTGCAGGTACGACGCGATCATCATGGTCACCGGTAGTGATCAAGGTTGCCGGATACTGCACCCCCTTGCTCACATTGTGTACCGGAGAGTAGCCCTTGAGATATGCAAACATTTCTTCGCTTTCTTCAGCTGTGCCATAATCGTAAGCCCAACCGGCACCTGCGGTAAACGTATGGTAGCGCAACATATCCAAAACGCCTACGGCTGGCAGTGCCACCTTCATTAAATCAGGCCGTTGGGTCATAGTTGCACCGACAAGAAGTCCGCCATTCGACCCTCCCCGAATCGCTAAATATTCGTTAGAAGTATAGTTGTTATCGATTAAATATTCTGCTGCTGCAATGAAATCGTCAAAAACATTTTGTTTTTGGGTTTTGGTACCGGCAATATGCCATTTTTTACCATATTCACCCCCACCTCTCAGGTTGGGTACGGCATAAATACCTCCTTGTTCCATCCAAACTGCATTCACAATACTGAATGATGGGGTAAGGCTAATGTTGAAGCCTCCATAACCATAAAGTATTGCAGGGTTTTTACCGTTGAGTTCAATTCCCTTTTTACGGGTAATGATCATAGGTACTTTTGTTCCATCTTTTGAGGTATAAAAAACCTGTGTGGATTCATAATCATCTGGATTGAAATCAATTTCTGGCTTCCAATACTGTTCATATTTTCCGCTCTCAACATGATATTTGTAAGAAGAACTAGGAGTATTGTAATTGGTAAATGAAAAGTAAAACTCCTTATCCTCTTTTTTTCCTCCAAATCCATTGGCACTGCCGACACCCGGTAAACGTACTTCGCGAACAAGGTTTCCTTCATAGTCGTATTGCAATACTTTTGAGATGGCATCGACCATGTATTCCGTGAAAAAATAGCCACCACCTGTTCCGACAGTGAGTACGTTTTCAGTTTCGGGAATAAAATCTTTCCAATTCTCGGGGACAGGATTGGCAGCGTCGGTCACGACAATTTTCTTGTTTGGTGCATTTTTGTTGGTCACCAAATATAGGGTCGATCCTTCATTGTCAATAACATAGGTATCAGATTCTGTATGATCCACTATAGCGACCAAATTACTTTCAGGCTGGGTCAAGTCTTTCAGGAACAGTTTGTTGCCCGATGTTGAAGTAGCCGCTGAAATAAAAAGGTATCTTTCATCATCAGATACATAGCCACCCACATAACGATGCTTTTCTTCTGGGATGCCCCCAAAGATGATTTTGTCTTCCGATTGTGGTGTCCCCAACGTATGATAATACAGCTTGTGTTGGTCCGTTTTTGCAGAAAGCTCACTGCCCTTGGGTTTGTCATAGCTTGAATAAAAGAACCCCTCGTTTCCTTTCCATGAAATTCCGCTGAATTTAATGTCGACCAGGGTGTCTTCAACAATTTCCTTGGTCTGCGCATTGATGACAATGCCTTTGCGCCAATCACTGCCGCCTTCTGAAATAAGATAAGCTGCTTTTGAGCCATCTTTGGTAAAGCGAAGCCCCATGAGTGAAGTGGTACCATCTTCTGAAAAGGTATTTGGGTCTAAAAACACTTCGGGTTCACCATCTTTCTTTTTGCGATACACCACATATTGGTTTTGCAGCCCGTTGTTTTTATAGAAATATGTATAATCGCCTTCTTTAAAGGGCGAACCCAGTTTTTCATAGTTCCATAATTTTTCCAGTCTGTTTTTTAGTTCATCGCGAAACGGAATTTTCTCGAGGTAGCCAAAGGTGGCCTTGTTCTGAAGTTCTACCCATGCTTCGGTTTCGGCACTTCTATCGTCTTCTAACCAACGATAGGGATCTTTGACTTTGGTGCCAAAATAGACATCTGTTGTGTCAACTTTTACAGTGTTCGGATAGTTCACTAGAATAAGGTCTTTGATTACTTTTTCTTGGCTAAGAACAGTTGCTGGTACAAATCCCATAAAAATGGCCAACAGCCCAACGCGGTTTCTCATTTTCAACAAAATAGGTGCTGCTAAAAATAGAATAAAAAGCGCTGTCTTCTCGAAATACAAAAAAGCCTTAACGTTTTTTAACGTAAGAGTGAGAAAGTATGGCTATGAACTGATGGCAATCGGTTTGATCAATTTGTTCTCCACCAAATATTCCGCGATTTGCACCGCGTTGGTAGCGGCTCCTTTTCTCAGATTGTCAGAAACAATCCACAAGTTGAGCGTATTTCTTTGGGTTTCATCACGACGAATCCGTCCCACAAAAACATCATCCTTGTCATGCGCATAGATGGGCATCGGATAGGTATTGGTATCTGGATTGTCTTGTACGACCACACCGTGGGTTTCGTGCAATAGTTTTCGCACCTGGGCCAGATCAAAATCGTTGTGAAACTCCACATTGACCGATTCTGAATGGCCTCCGGCGGTGGGTATTCGTACCGCAGTGGCACTTACCGAAAAAGCATGATCATCCAATATTTTTTGTGGTTCCCTTGCGAGTTTCATTTCTTCTTTTGTATACCCATTTTCCAAAAACACATCGCAATGGGGCAAGGCATTTCTGTTGATGGGGTATGGATATGCCATTTCACCTTGAATACCTGCTGTTTCATTTTCCAATTGTTGTACCGCTTTGACACCTGTTCCTGAAACAGATTGATAGGTCGAAACGATGACCCGTTTCATTTGATATTTCTTGTGGAGGGGGAAAAGGGCCATGACCAATTGAATGGTAGAACAATTGGGGTTGGCAATGATTTTGTCATTTGGAGTGAGTGTAGCAGCATTGATTTCGGGCACGACCAACTTTTTGGTGGGGTCCATTCGCCATGCCGACGAATTATCGATGACAGTGGTGCCCACTTCAGCAAATTTCGGTGCCCATTCCAGTGAAGTACCTCCCCCAGCTGAAAAAATGGCGATATCAGGTATGGCGGCAATGGCATCTTCAAGACCGATGACGGTGTACTCATCATTGCGAAAATTCATTTTTTTACCTACCGAACGGGCAGATGCCACTAGTAAGAGTTCAGAAATTGGAAAATTACGCTCTGCCAACACCTTTAACATCACTTCGCCAACCATTCCCGTGGCACCTACGACTGCTACTTTCATTTGTATGATTTTGAGCCAGTAAAGGTACTACTGTTTTCTTATTTGAAAAGGAAAATCGACAAGAAGTTCAAAAAACAACAAAATGTTATAAATAAAACAACCACTATTTCTTCATTTGGTTGAAATAGTGGTTTTCGGGTTAAACTCGGTGTAGCGGAGGCACCCCAAAGAATATAGGGTGGACTTACTTTTTCAATGCATCGCGAATCTCAGCGAGCAGTTCTTCTGTAGTTGGTCCCTTGGGAACTTCTGGTACAGGCTCTTCTTTCTTTTTCATTTTATTAACCCCCTTGACGATTAGGAACATGACAAAAGCGACTATGATAAAATCGATGACATTGGTCAAAAATTCTCCATATAGCACAGCTATTTCACCAACTTTTTCACCAGCATCGTTCATGGTCCCTTCTTTTACAATGTATTTTAAATCGTTAAAATCTGAGTCAAATAACAATCCAATCAACGGGGAGACGATACCCCCTGTGAAAGAGGTCACCACTTTGTTGAAAGCAGCACCCATTACGAAACCTACGGCAATGTCTACCAGGTTTCCCTTCATTGCGAATTCCTTGAATTCTTTCAGCATGGTTTTATAGTTTTAGATGGTTAATATTTTACAAAGTAGTCAAAAAATTGGAAAAAGTACTTACCCTACTACCTTTCGATGGATCCGGTGTGAAATGGCCGTCAAAATTTCGTAGGGTATGGTTTGTCCAGAATTCGCAAATGTCTCTGCGGAAAGTCCTTTTCCGAAAATAGTGACCTCATCGCCCTCTTTACATGCAATACCAGTGACATCGATCATGATCATATCCATGCACACATTTCCAATAATTGGGGCTTTTTTTCCTTTGACCAAAACAAAGGTCTTGCCATTTCCGTAGTGTCTTCCAATACCATCGGCATGGCCAATGGGCAATGTGGCCGTTATTCGTTTGCTATTTGGCCTATAGGCCCGGTTGTACCCGACGCTTTCGTTGGGTTCGATTTGATGTTTTTGTGAAATGATGGTCTTTAGGGTGGCCACGGGCTTTAGCATGGCATCTATCTTCTCGTGGTTACCATAACCATAGAGCCCAATACCACTGCGAACCATATCAAATTGAGCTTCAGGATAATTGATGGTTCCCGAAGTATTGAGCATATGCAAAAATGGGGTATGATCTGATTTCTCATGAAATTCATCGCTTATTTTTTTGAAAGAGGCTATCTGTTGAAGATTAAACTCTTTTTCGTTTTCATCTTCAGAGGCCGCCAAATGCGAAAAAATGGAAATGATCTTCAATTCTTTTCTGCCCTGTAGCTCCTTCATGATGAGATCAATATCATTTTCCCAGAAACCCAAACGGTTCAATCCCGTATTGAATTTAATGTGTACCGGATAATCTTGTTGCTTTTTCTCTTGGGCAGTATTCAAAAAAGCCCTAAGAATTCTGGGGGAATACAAACTGGGCTCTAGACAGCGATCGATCAGTTCTGAAAAATGGATGACTTGGGGATGCAAGACCAGAATGGGCGTGGTTATCCCAGCATTTCTCAACAGCACTCCCTCTTTTACATAGGCTACGGCAAAGTAATCTATATTTAAATGCACTAACTTCTTGGCAATGGTGACCATATCAGTACCATATGCAAAGGCCTTGACCACCGCTAAAAATTTGGTTTTCGCATTTAATCTTGATTTGAGATAATTGAAATTGTGCTCCAGTGCTGATAGGTCAATTTCCAATGTGGTTTCACCTAGGCTATCCATTGGCGGTTTTCTTTTTTGAAGAAATTTCTTCTGCATCTACATCCATCTTGCTTATTTTTTCCCTTAGCATTGCCTTGTAAAATGCAGCACGGCTCAAAGGCTCATATTCTTCTGTTTCCCCTAAAAGCACCAATTTGTCATTATCGGATTTTCGAAAACTGTAATTGGCCAGATTTCCTGTTCTGGTGCATACCGCATGTACTTTGGTCACATATTCGGCGGTAGCCATTAAAGCAGGCATAGGCCCGAACGGATTGCCCTTAAAGTCCATGTCCAGTCCGGCAACGACCACACGAACCCCGCGATTGGCCAGATCATTACAGACCGTAACAATCTCTTCATCAAAGAACTGTGCCTCGTCGATTCCGACAACATCGCAATCATCAGCGAGCAAACGGATATTGGCCGCTGCGGGAACAGGGGTAGATCGAATTTCGTTGGCATCATGTGAAACCACCATTTCTTCATTATATCTGGTATCGACAATGGGTTTGAAGATTTCTACCTTTTGTTTGGCAAACTGGGCCCGCTTGAGCCTTCGGATCAATTCTTCGGTCTTTCCCGAAAACATCGACCCACAGATGACTTCTATCCACCCAAATTGCTCTTTATGATTAACAGTGTTTTCGAGAAACATGATGTACTTTTAAACGAAAGTAAGTGGTTTTTCGTTCTAAGTTAAGCGAAGCGTAAAATTACTAAAAATAATACCTAGGTTTGAGAACCAAAATTTAACCTTTTGTTCTAAGCCACATTGCTGATTAGACCTTATTTTTATACCAGAAGAGATTTGTGACATGAAAAAGAAAATCAGGGAAGAGCTTATTAAGCTGTCAACAGACATCATCACTTCACGAGAAGACAAAGAATTGGCCGAATTGTATGATACGGCAAAAAGTCTTTATGAGAAACTTGCGGTTTTAAAGTTCATCGATGAAAAGCTAAACGATATAGAGGTCGATGTTTCAAAGAATGTGTTGGCCTCGCGTTTTGAAAAAATGGCAAATGCGGTGATGAGCAACAACACTTCAGTACCCGAAAGCAATCCGCATGAAGAGGATATCATCACACCCGGTATGGATACCATTAAGCATATGGTCTCTGAAATGCCCAGTGAAGCTGTCGAGTATATATTTTCTGACTTCATTGCCAAGCCTGAGTCAATGAAGAATGACAAAGAAATACTATCACCAGATAGGGCAAGTACATCGCATGAAGTCAAGCCCAAGTCATTGAACGACAAGTTGACCAAAGAGATCCAAATAGGATTGAACGATCGTTTGGCCTTTGTCAAACACCTTTTCGATAATCGGATGGATGATTATACCCGTGTACTTTCGCAATTGAACACGATTGACACCGAAGAACGCTCTATAGCATTCATCAAAAATATGGTCAAGCCCGAATATAACAACTGGGAGGGTAAGGAAGCGTATGAGACACGCTTCTTGGCCATTATCGAACGTAAGTTTTCCTAGATTAAGGTGACTTTAGGTTTTGTTATCTTTGATGGAATCAGATAAGCTACAAAACCATGAAAACTCAAAAAATATTGTATTGGATTACCACAGGATTATTCTGTGCGATGATGTTGATGTCTGCTGGAATGTATATTTTCAACCATGCTGAAATTGTAAAGGCATTTGATAGTTTAGGGCATCCTTCCTATATCATATATCCCTTGGCCATTCTAAAATTATTGGGCGTGAGCGTGCTTTTGGGCAATTTCGGTGGACGAAGTCTCAAAGAGTGGGCCTATGCTGGATTTTTTTTCAATGCCGTATTGGCGTTTTTCGCCCATTATATGATAGGTGATGGGGAACATATGGGAGCTTTTATTGCCATAGTTTTGGTACTTAGCTCTTATTTTCTCGGAAAAAAGGTGAGGCCCTGATACACAAGGCCTATGGGAAAGCTATATTTGGTACCGACTCCGATTGGGAATCTCGCAGACATTACTTTTCGTGCTATTGCCGTATTACAGGAAGCTGATTTGATTTTGGCAGAAGATACCCGTACCAGTGTCAAGCTGCTACAACACTATGAGATTGCTACACCTATGATGAGCCACCATATGCACAATGAGCATAGAACGGTGGGTACAATAGTTGAAAAGATTGGACAGGGAGCTACTGTTGCACTCATATCGGATGCAGGCACCCCAGCGATTTCAGATCCTGGGTTTTTATTGGTTCGTTCTTGTATTGAAGCGGGTATTGCCGTAAAATGTTTACCAGGGGCAACGGCTTTTGTACCTGCATTGGTCCATAGTGGCCTACCCTGTGACCGTTTTGTGTTTGAAGGCTTTTTGCCAGTTAAGAAAGGACGGCAAACTCGGTTAAAAGCACTTTCTGAAGAAACAAGAACCATGGTTTTTTACGAATCACCACATAAATTGAACAAGACCTTGAACCAGTTCGTTCAATATTTTGGTAAAAACAGACCGGTCTGTATATCTCGAGAACTGACCAAAATATATGAAGAAACCATTCGTGGTACGGTTTCAGAAGTATTGGAGCATTTTACCCTAAGACCAGCAAAAGGAGAACTGGTCATTGTAGTCGGAGGGAGAAAATAATGAAAAACGTATTACTTGAAATTAATAAATGCACCGTCTGCAAAGCCTATCTGCCTTTAGGGCCACGTCCCATTGTCTCGGGGCACCCCAAAGCCCAAATAGTAATCATAGGCCAAGCCCCTGGGAAAAAGGTACATGAAACCGGTATCCCTTGGGATGACCCCAGTGGTAAACAGCTTCGGAATTGGTTGGGAATCACCGAAGCCATATTTTACGATAAAACCACAATAGGACTGGTACCCATGGGCTTTTGCTATCCAGGAAAAGGGAGTTCGGGCGATTTGCCACCTCGGCCAGAGTGTGCCCCATTATGGCATTCCTCTTTGCTCGCCGCCATGCCGAATCTGAAAATTGACCATTTTGATCGGTCAATATGCACAACGCTACTATTTAAGTACTAAAAAGGAAAAGAATCTGACCGAGACCGTTAGAAATTTTCAAGCGTATCTACCCAAGTATTTTGTGTTACCCCATCCTTCGCCCCGAAATCGATTCTGGTTAAGCAATAATCCATGGTTTGAAAAGGAAGTCTTGCCTACCTTACATGAATACATTTCAAAGATAGTGTAGTTAAATTTTCCTCAGAAAAAATAGAGACTGATTAAACTCTTAAGCTTAATGAATGATTGACTTTCTGTCCCTAGTAAACATAATAGAAAAGTGCTCTTGTGTCCTGTTTCTTGGATTCAAAGAGGAATAGCATCGTCCTTTCGTGATTAATACCGACTCCCATCATGTTTTCCTTTTTCCCAACCTGTTTTTCCCAAATATTGTTCGGCGCTCTCCACAGCTCCATCCTCTATTGTGGTGCCCATAGAATCATTCCAACGGTTGAGATAACCAAAGAGCGCTATGACGCCCAACATCTCTACAATCTCACCTTCGTTCCAGTACTTGTACAATCTGGTCTTGATTTCAAGATCAACAGCATTGGGCACTTGTGAGGCAGCCAAGGAAAAATCCAATGCCGCCCGTTCTGCCTCAGAAAAGGCAGGGTGCGTTCGGTATTCCCAAATATGGTCCAACTGTTCCTGCTCGGCACCATAACGTTCTGCGGCTCGAATTGCGTGGGCTTGGCAATAGCGACATCCGGTGGCATTGCTGCTTACCCAGGCAATCATCCGCTTCAAGGCCGAAGTCACACGACCTTCATTGGCCATTACGGCCTTGTTGAGGTTGATAAAAGCTTTTGAAATGGTAGGACGATGTTGCATGGTCAATACAGAGTTTGGGCAAAAACCCAAGGTTTCATTAAAAAATGTGGCCAATTGTTTGGTCTCGGGGTCATGATTGGGGTCAAGGGGTTCAACTAATGCCATATCGGGTTGTTTTGTTGTATTTTTAGCCTTCACAAGAAACAAAAATTTATGACTACCACAAATCATGTTACTACCAAGTGGTTGGGCAATATGGCCTTTGAAAGCAACAATCCATCTGGATTGGATTTTACAATCGATGCAAGCCCAGGTGATGGGGGTTCAGGAGCAGGACTTCGCCCCAAGGCCCTTATGTTATCTTCCCTTGCAGGTTGTTCTGGGCTCGATGTTGCCTCGCTCTTTAAGAAAATGAAACTGGCAGTCGACGAATTTCATATTGAGACCATTGCCAATCTGACCGATGAACATCCAAAGTATTATGATTCGGTACGCATTGAATATCATTTTCATGGCCCCAACTTAAATGAAGATAAACTTCAAAAAGCGGTGGATCTTTCTGTGGAGAAATATTGTGGCGTGATGGAGATGTTTCGACGGTTTGCCGAGCTAGAGATCAAAACGGTTTTTCATCACAAATAAACTCAAACCCCAAGAACAGGGATCGAGTTCAAAAATGCCTGAGAAGAAATATGACTTAGACTATGGATTGGTTGGGTTCGCTGCCATGACCGCACTTTTTGCAAAGAATTGCCCAAAAGTTTACTGGAAATTATTACGGGAGCCAACTACTTAGATAAGATGGAAGTTCTGCTTTAAATTTTGGTGAAGTGCAGGGCACAAATACAGAAAGGGATTCTATTAACAAAGCATCTATTTGCCTAAAGAAGTTGAAAGAAACGCAGGTCAATTTAAAAACCTTAGGAAGGATCAATCATGGGGATTCGAACAAAAGAGATTTTCTTTTCGGTGGAATTGAACAGCTAATTAAGATTAGTGCAACAATCATCAAGAATAAAAAATAAACGTATTTGATACTTGCATTTTACTTTTAAACTTAAACAAAAAAATGCGCTGGACCTTAAAACCTAAGCCAAGGCAAGAAGATATTGACCGTCTTTCGAACGAATTGCATGTAAATGATCTAATTTCCCAATTATTGTTACAGCGGGGGATAGGTTCTTTTGAAGAAGCCAAAAGATTTTTTCGCCCACAGCTTTCTGATTTGCATGACCCCTTTCTAATGAAAGACATGCGATTGGCTGTTGCGCGTATTGAGCGTGCCATTGCCAAAGGAGAGAATATGCTCATCTATGGGGACTATGATGTTGATGGTACCACATCAGTAGCCCTGCTATATTCGTATTTGGTCGAGGCATACCCGAACGTGGCCACGTACATTCCTGATCGTTATTCAGAAGGCTATGGCGTATCTTTTCAAGGCATCGATTTTGCTGACGATAATGGTTTTTCGTTGATCATTGCTTTGGACTGTGGCATCAAGGCCTTGGAACAAGTGGACTATGCCAAGCAAAAAGGAATAGAGTTTATCATTTGTGACCATCACCGACCTGGAAAGCATCTGCCAGGAGCGGTTGCCGTTTTAGATCCCAAACGTGAAGATTGTGCGTATCCTTACAAAGAACTTTGTGGATGTGGGATAGGATTCAAATTAGTACAGGCTTTGGTAATGGAGAGAGGGGAAAAAGTTGAAGATTTGATTCCTTTTCTTGATTTGGTCGCTACGGCCATAGGTGCCGATATTGTACCGGTAACAGGAGAAAATAGGGTATTGGCCTTTTATGGCTTAAGGGTCATCAACTCAAACCCTAGAATTGGGATACAGGCCCTTGTTCACCATGTCAAGAAAAAGGTATTGACCATTACAGATGTGGTCTTTATCATTGCCCCCAGGATCAATGCGGCAGGGCGTATGAAGCATGGACAGTATGCTGTAAGCTTATTGACAGAGAACAATATGGATCGGGCGATGGCCTTTGCTACAGAAATTGAACAGTTCAATGCTGAACGTAAGGGCTTAGATCAAGAGATTACCGAAGAAGCACTATCGCAGATTAAGAAAAATCAAGAGGAGGAAAGATTTACATCGGTGGTCTATAATGAAAAATGGCATAAAGGCGTCATCGGAATTGTAGCTTCACGGTTAACAGAAACCTATTACCGCCCCACGTTGGTCTTTACCAAAAGTGGTGAAAAACTATCGGCTTCGGCCCGATCGGTAAAAGGGTTCGATGTTTATGAAGCCTTAGAGGGCTGTGCCGATTGTATCGAACAGTTTGGGGGGCATAAATATGCTGCCGGCCTAACCTTGCTCGAAGAACAGTATGAAAATTTTAAGGAACGTTTTGAGAAAGTGGTCGCCGATACCATACCTCCTCATCTATTGACCCCTGAGATTCTTGTCGATACCAAAATCGAACTTCATCAAATTACACCAAAACTTATGCGGATCCTGAAACAGTTTGCTCCATTTGGACCCGGAAACATGACCCCGATTTTTATGGCCCAAAAAGTGCAGGATACCGGATTCGCAAAGGGGGTGGGGGAACAGAAAAAGCACTTAAAATTAAATGCGGTACAACCTGGATCAATACCCATAGGGGGTATTGGTTTCAATTTAGGGAACCGTATAGGCAAGGTGCGATCGGGTACGTTTGATATTGTTTTTTCCATAGAAGAAAATGAGTGGAACGGGCAAACCAAGCTACAGTTAAAATTGAGGGATATTCGCTAATGACCGATCCATACGCTTCACTACGCTATAAAGAATTCAATATTTTTCTTGCAGTTCGTTTTGCCATGGTCTTCGCTTGGTCGATGCAGTTTATCGTAATCGAATGGCAGGTGTATTCATTGACCAAAGATCCACTTTCATTGGGGATTATCGGTCTGATGGAAATTATTCCTGCAGTAAGTATGGCATTGTTTGCGGGCCATATTGTAGATCAAAAAGAAAAACGAAATCTTTTGGTAAAATGTATTATCGGCTTTTCCATAATCAGCTTAGGATTGTTTTTGGCTACCCTGCCTACGGTGGAAGATCAATTGTCTTCGAGCCAAATCCTTTATGTTATTTACGCCCTAGTTTTCTTAGGTGGATTGGTGAGGGCTTTCATCGGCCCGACAATCTTTTCATTGATAGCCCTTATCGTTCCCAAAAAGATGTATCCGAATGCCGCTACCTGGAGCAGTTCTACTTGGCAGGTGGCCTCAGTTTTAGGTCCAGCTTTTGCTGGTTTTTCCATTAGTTGGATAGGGGTGCACTGGTCGTTATCGATTGTTTTTGGCTTTTCAATTTTGGCCTTGCTGTTCTTATCGCAGATTTCGAGAAAGCCCATCATGAACCCGAAATTAGGGGAACCTATATTTCAAAGCCTGAAAGATGGCCTTCGCTTTGTCTTTAAGACCCGGGCAGTTTTTGGAGCACTGACCTTAGATATGATCGCTGTGCTTTTTGGAGGTGCGATTGCCTTGCTGCCCATATATGCGCAAGATATTTTAAAGGTCGGGGCAGAAGGCTTTGGGATCTTACGGGCGTCTCCAGCGATGGGGGCTTCGATTACCATGCTGCTGTCCGCTAGGTTTCCATTGCATAAGAACGCAGGCAAAAAATTACTGTGGGCAGTTTTTGCCTTTGGAATCTGCATTGTGGTGTTCGGACTTTCAAAATTGTTTTGGCTTTCGGTAATGGCCCTCTTTGTTAGTGGCGCAGTCGATGGTATTTCGATGATCATTCGTCAAACCATTCTACAATTGAAGACCCCAGACCATATGCGTGGTCGGGTAGCTTCGGTAAATTCCATTTTTGTGGGGTCTTCCAATGAGTTGGGTGCTTTTGAAAGTGGACTTACTGCCAAATTGATGGGTACTGTCACTGCAGTGGTCTTTGGGGGATGTATGACCGTGCTGACCGTTGCCACTACAGCATTGGTTTCCCCAAGTTTTAGGCGATTGGATCTCAGTAGTGATGTAGCGGAGCGAGAGCAAGAAGAGTAGCCCGTTTTTTGGTCTCGAAATGATAAAGACTACGGAGTTTTTTGTTCAAGTTTCTGTAAGCGCAACAGTTGTCCATCAAAAACAGCGTAGGTAAAGTACTTGATCCAGTCGCCAAGATTGACATAGGTCGATTTTTCATTCAACTCGATTTCCAATGGAAGGTGACGGTGGCCAAAAATGAAATAGTCATAATGCTGTGTCTCGAGTTTTCGTTTGGCATACTGAACGAGCCATTCGTTGTCTTCTCCTAAAAACCGGGCATCGGCCTCGCCCGATATGATTTTGTTATTGACTGAAAGGTGCTTTGCCAACCGTACTCCCAAATCTGGGTGCAGCCATCGAAAAAACCATTGGGCCACCGGGTTGGTGAACACTTTTTTCATTCGTTTGAACCCTTTGTCATCAGGCCCCAATCCATCACCATGACCCAAAAAAAACGAGGTATTGTTGATTTTGATCTGTTGCGGCCTGTGGTATACGGGAATATTCAATTCTTCTTCAAAATACCCATTCATCCAAAGGTCATGGTTGCCCACAAAATAGAAAATGGCAATTCCGTTATCAGAAAGCTCTGCCAGTTTTCCCAAGGTTCTCGTAAAGCCTTTAGGGACCACATGTTTGTATTCGAACCAAAAATCAAACAAATCGCCCATCAAGAAAATGGCTTGTGCATCTACCTTAACGGTATCTAACCAAGCCACGAATTTTTTTTCCCTCGGCAAGCTGTCTTTTAAGGTTGGGGCACCCAAATGATTGTCGCTGGCGAAATAGACTTTTTTGCCTTTTTGAAGGGTAAAATGGTTCATTCAAAAATTAAAAATACTAAACTTATGGTTGGGTCACAGAGAAAAATTCATCCCAGATAATGGTTTTTCCGGTTTTTGAAGCATGCTTGGCCGCTTCTAGAATCTGCATGACAATCAAGTTGTTCGCTATTGAAGATACTCCATAAGTTGTTAAGCTATGGTTTTCGTTGACCACTTTGTTCAAATAAGCAAAGGGATCATGCAGCCCCATGGGAAGGCGATTGGCCTTGATGGACCTTGCACCATCTTCCTCATTTTCCAAAAACTCCATATCTTCCCCGTTCTTACATAGTACATACCCTGTTTTTCCGTACACTTCCATATCTTTTCGATTATGTGACCAATTCCATGAAGCCTGTATAATGACCTGGGCATCATCATAATCTAAAATAATCGTGGCATCATCGTCCACTTTGGGGTATAATCCTGGTTTATACTGTCGGGTTGTACAGGTTACTTTTCTGGGGGTTTTGCCATTCATGAACCAAGTGGCCAAATTTGCACCGTAACACCCAAAGTCAGTCAATGCACCACCCCCATTCAAGACGGGATCGGTAAGCCATTCCAAAAATTCTTCATTACAGCCAATCTCCACGGGCCCAGGATGACCATGGTGAAATACCATACGCTGTATGGGGCCAACCTTCTTTTTTTCATTGACCAGCCGAAAAGCTTCGTAATTGGAACCATACCAAGAGGTTTCGTAATTGGTCACTAGAAGCACATTATTTTCCTTTGCAAGATCAGCCATTTTTTGGGCATGTTCCCAATTTACGGCCAAAGGCTTTTCTACCATGATATGGATCCCTTTGGGGGCAAAGAACTCCACCACTTCTAAATGGCCATAGATGGTATTAAATGCGGTGACGGCTTCAGGTTTTACCTTTGCATAGAGTGCTTCCATGGTATCGAAGACGATATCCATCGAATATCCATGTTGCTTGCTGTATTTCTGCGCCAATTCGCGATTGGGCTCCACAATGCCCACAATTTCAATGTCTCCCCATTTTTCCCTTCCCAAAATCCAGTGTACGTGGGTATGTACCAAACCAATAACGGCAACTCTGAGCGGCTCGCCAGAATAATACTTTTCTTCAGTAACCGGTTTTTCATCATCCATGGTAGTATCCTTTTTTTTATTTGATGGTTGGCAACCATTACATAGAACAAACAGCATGGGCAAAAGAAGGAAGAACGTATTTTTTTTAATCATCGCAACGGGTATTTCATTGCGCTTTTAGCGCTTGAATTTTTTCCTATTTCTTATTCTGGTTACCATATAGACGGTTATGATAAGTAATACTGCTATGGGAAAGACCAAATTGCTGTTTAAAAAAGACAAAATATCCATTTTCTTTATTTTTTAAATCTTTCAAGTGCTGCTTTGGTATTGGGAGAAAGTGCCAACTTGCCAGAAAGCTGTGCTCTTTTGGGCAGAAGGTCATCCCAATGGTCAGAGCCCTCCCAAAGTACTTTTTTCATTTCTTGTAAAGCCCCTGGATTGTACGAGGCCAGCGTTTCCAAATAGTGATCTAGTTCTTTGTCCATTTCTTTAATGGATTCAAATACTTTGGCAAACAAGCCCTTTTCTTGCGCCCAATACGCATTTTTCCATGCTATCGGATTTAGTGAAAGCTCGGCCAATGCCGCTTTGCCAATTTTTCGTTCTACGGCCGGGGCTATGACCAAAGGAGCAATACCAATGGAAATTTCAGATAATTTGATTGAAGCGGCTTCGGTGGCAAAAACATAGTCGCAAGCCGCAACTAAACCCACCCCGCCACCAACAGTTTTTCCCTGTACCCGACCTATGATGGGTCGGGGGCATTTTCGCATGGCGTTGATGACATTTGCGAAACCACTGAAAAAAGCTTTTCCCTGCTCTAAATCAGAGATGGAAACCAGTTCATCAAACGATGCTCCCGCACAAAAGGCTCGATTTCCTTCTGATTTTAATACGATAAGGGAAATTTCCTCATTTTGTGATAAGTCGTCCAACACCTTGGAAAGTCGGTCCAGTAACCCAGAAACAAAAGAATTGCTTGCCGGATGACCAAATTCTATGGTTGCTATCCGTTTTTCAATTTTGGTATAGAGACTTCCTTGGGATCTTACAGGGGGCATGGTTACGTTTTGTTCAAAATTAAGGGTTTTGCAATAAGGGTTTGAATTTTCTTCTGAATTTCCAGACCAAGGCCCCGCCACGAATGGCCATCCATATGACAAAGGCCATCCAAATGGCATAGAATCCCCACCCAAAGAGCTTTCCGAGGTAAAGGGTAGGGATAAACCCCAAAAACGTTGCGGAAAGCAATACATTGCGCAGGTATTTCATTTCACCAAGTCCTTTAAAGAGCCCATCGAATACAAACGCCAATGTATTCATGGGAAGCCCGAGGATTACAATAAAGAATATGTTGTAAAACGTTTCGAGAACTATGGGCTCATTTGAGAATAAACGACCCAAAGGGTGATAAAATAAAAATCCTGCAGCCATGATGATAAGACTGACTCCCATGCCATAGGCAATGATTCTTTTGGCTAAGTTCCAAAGTCCGGGGTAATCTTTGGCACCGAGCAGTTTTCCTCCCATACTATTACCGGCAGCCCCATATCCATCAATGAAGAATGCTGCGAACAACCATAAGTTCATGGCAATGGTATGTGCGCCAATGTAGCGGTCACCCAAAGCGGTCGCTTCACGCACCGCAATGATCAAGGCAGCGTTCAGGGCCAATGCCCTGACAAAAAGGTTGAGGCTCATCATGACCAAACGCTTGAGTTCTTTGTTCAGCGGAAACCGAAACCGTAGGCTTATCTGGGTTTTTCTTTTAAGCAAGAAAAAGACCAAGATAGCCATGACAGCCTGTGAGACCAAACTTGCCCAAGCGGCCCCATCGAGATACATGGCGGGGAGATACCCGTCAATACCATATACTAAAATAAAATCTAGGATGATGTTGAGTCCAGCACCTATCAATGCGATGGTCATGGGGTAGAAGGTATTTTGCAATCCTCTGAAAATTCCAAAGACCGCAAAGGTGAACAGGGTCAACGGGAAACCCCAGACCCGAATGGAATAATACGAAACACAATAGTCCAAAATTTTACCTGATGCCTCAAAGAGCTTGAAAATATCCTCTGCAATGAATATGGTGGAGCCTAAAATGACAAAGCTTAATGAAATGTTGAAAAAAATGGCTTGTGCCGGCAGGTTTTTGACCTCTTTTAATTGGTTGGCCCCTAAATATTGTGAAATGATAGCAGAGATTGAGCTTCGGGTCTGCCCTAAGACCCAAATGAGCATCGAAAGAAATGATCCGACAATACCGGCCGCAGCCAAAGATTCCAATCCATCAACAGGAATATTGCCCACTATGGCGGTATCTGTTATAGATAGAATAGGTTCGGCGATACCCGAAATAGTGGCCGGTACAGCAAGCTTATTGATATTCTTAAAATTGACAATACTCTTCAACAGCTTCGCGATTTACAATACCAATTCATAACAGTGAAAAGGATGTTCACTTTGTTGGGGAAAGAAAATATCACCCAATCTTTGGTATCCACGTGTTTGATAAAAGCGCTGGTTTCTTTTGTTTTGGGAAAAGGTATCGAGACGCACCGAATCAAACCCGTTCGTACGTGCATGGTTTTCGGCAAGACCCATAAGTTCTTGGGCATGTCCTTTTCCCTGTTGTTCAGGGTGTATGAAGAGTCGATGGACATAAATATTCTTCTGGTTAGGGGTCAACCATTTCACGGCAGCGTACTCAACATCCATAAATGTTGAAATGACAATTCCGCCCTTGATTTTTTCACCAATAACTTTTACATACAGTTCTTTACGGGCAATATCATTTTTAAAGGCTTTTCGTGAAGGATAATGCTCATTCCACTGGTGAATGCCCTTTTTGGCCATATGCTCTGCGCATGCCCGGGTAATTTTTAGAATATCACCTATTTCAGAAAATCTTGCCAGCCGAACCATAAACTGATAGGATTAAATCGTAAATTTAAGAGATAAATACAACAACCAAGCAATGAATAGCATACTCGTTCCAATAGGAACCTCTCTCAAGGCGCACGAAACATTACAATATGCTGTGGATTTTGCCTCAGATTTTGGGGCACAAGTCTATATTATGGATGTTTTCACAGTCACTTCCAGTGTTGGTAGTCTATCAAATGTCGAGGACAAAGTAGCAGCAAGCAGTAGGGAGAGGATAATGGAGATCATTTCTAAAATGGATACCAAAGGTGTAGAGATCAAGATTGCTACCTATAATGGTGACATCATTGATGGCCTCAATCAAATCAAAAAAGAATTGGATATCGATTTGATTATTATTGCACCTCGAAGCAATGATATCAATGAAGAATTTTATCTAGGCAATACCACAGGCAAAATTATCAAGCAGACCGATATTCCTACCTTAATTGTTCCAAGAGGCACAACACATCAACCAATCAGCAATATTCTGACCGCTTTCAAATCAGGTATCCTAAAGCGAAGTAAGATTCTTCACCCGTTGATTACGATTGTGAATAAGTACAACCCAGAGGTCAATTTGCTTTTGGTAAAAACCCCAGGTTATTCAGAAGAAGACCTACAGGTCAATACGGCATTGCTCGACTTGAGCAAGAACTTGACCATTTCTGAAAACCAAACTACCTATTTGGGGGTTTTGGAGCATTTTCGGACCAAGCATCCTGATGTTTTATGTGTTTTCAGGCGTAAACGGGGCTTCTTTAAGAAATTATGGGAGAAAAGTACCATTTTAAAGGCTGAATTTTATGCCCCTATTCCAGTGTTGGTGCTTAGTGTTAAACAAGATTGATGTCGGGGTAATTTTGAAACTTACACAAAATGTTTTTCCTTTGCCAATCTTTGGGGGATTAGCTCAGTTGGCTAGAGCGCTTGCATGGCATGCAAGAGGCCACCGGTTCGAATCCGGTATTCTCCACATAAGCCATCCGAATTTTTTGGGTGGCTTTTTCGTTTTGAAAAAGATGTTATCGAGCAACAAAGTAAAAAGATGGATTTAAAGGATAAAGTGGCCTATATTACCGGGGGCAGTAAGGGAATAGGACTGGGAGTCGCCAGAAGTTTGTTGGAAAAAGGACTGAAAGTGGCAATAAGTGGTCGAAGCAGTGCTTCTTTAGAAAAGGCCAAACAGTTGCTTGGAGATGGTGAAAATGTACTTTGCATACCATCAGATGTCACCCAACTCGATGACGAAGTAAAGGCAATACGTAAAATTTTGGCCGTATGGGGCCAACTAGACGTGGTCTTGGCCAATGCTGGCATAGGATATTTTTCAGCAGTGGATCAAATGCGCCCCGATGATTGGCATCAAATGATCAACACGAACTTAAATGGCGTGTTTCACACCTTGAAGGCCGGCGTGGAGGCATTAAAGCAATCAAAAGGATACTATATCACCCTAGCAAGTCTGGCCGGCACTAATTTTTTCGCATCTGGAGCAGGCTATAATGCAACGAAATTTGGTGTTGTTGGCTTCACACAGGCGGCAATGCTCGATTTGCGCAAATATGATATCAAGGTGACCACGATTATGCCTGGTTCAGTAGCGACGCATTTTAATAACAATGAACCAACAAGCAAAGATGCTTGGAAAATTCAACCTGAAGATATTGGTAAGTTGGTTGTTGATCTTTTGCAAATGCATCCGAGAACATTACCAAGTAAGATTGAGGTTCGGCCAACCAGGCCAGATTTAAAGTAAAGGGACCTCCTTTTCGGCAAAAGGAATATCGGCGTTAAAAATTTCATGAATAAGTTGTACAAGTTGGGTCGAGAAAGCTTGCAGCACATTGAGGTCAATGGTATGGTCTTTCGCCCCTCTAGCCGTCCGTTTTGTCGCAAAACGAAGTATTTCGGCATTATTCTTTCTTAAAGGAACAATACCAGCTTCAAAGGTAGTAATGGTATAGTTGGCATGATACAATAATGAATAGCTAAGTAGTTGAAATGCCTTACTGTATTTGTGGTCATGGATCAAATCATCCCAATGCAGCAATGATACTTCTGAAGAAGCAATAGCACCGGTCTTGTAATCAATGATTCTGGTGGTTCCGTCCATCTCATCCACACGGTCTATTGTGCCTTTCAATCGTATGGGAAAATCAAGTGCCGGAATTTCGATAGTGGTGGAAAGTTTTTCTTCAAGCGCAATGATTTTTATTCGATGTTTTTTTAATTGCCTTAGTTCTGAGTGTACAAAATTTTGGAGGTATTTTTCAATGACATGGTAGACCATCAAATAGTTGCCTTTTTTATAATTAATCCCAGGAAGGGTTTTTTGAAAGCTGGTCCCTAGCACAAAGGGGATTTGGTCGCCTACTTTTGCGATATTTTCAGCGGTCAAAAATTGATTGGTTAGCGGCGTATATAGCGTTTCGAGCGAATCATGAATCAAAGTGCCGAAAGTATTGTGTGCTATGGTATCTTCTACTTTATCACTTTCCTTGATCTTTAAGATACTCTTTCTGTAAAAGTCTAATGGATCTCTGATATAGTTGGTGAGTGATGTGGGCGAAAATCCTTGACTTGCCAGAGTTTTAAGTTCTTGGATAAGGGAAGGTGTTTTTTTGATCGCCCTTTTTTTGTGGTTACTGGTCTGTACCAAAGGGGCAGCTATGGTATTGACGACATACTTGTTGATATTTTCATCCATTTCGAGCTGTGTAAGCAACCTGCTTCTTTCTCCTCCCCCAAATGCTTCTGGTTCCGTGGTGTACAATAGATATATGGTTTTGGCCCGCTGCAAAAGATGGTAAAAATGATAGGAATATATGGCATCTTTTTCCCTGTAGGTAGGAATTTTGAATTCGTGTTTAACGTCATACGGTATAAAAGAGTTTTCACTTTTTCCTGATGGTAGAATACCTTCGTTGACAGAGGTTAAAATAACCGTTTCAAAATCAAGGTTCCTGCTTTCCAACATGCCCATAATCTGTAATCCTGATAACGGTGACCCTTGAAAATCGACTTTTTCCAAAGCAATCAGTTGCTGGTATAGACTCTTAAATGCACTTAAACCCCGTAAAAAAGAATATTGGTTCAAATAGGCGATAATCTGATTGAATACTAGATGGAACTTGCCTAGGTAAGCGAGTTCAATACGGTTGTTATTGTGGGAATACTTCTCGCCCAGTTCATTCGCTATTTTTTGACAAATGTCCATAAAGGAATTTACCGTATAGTTTTCGCCGAAAAGCTGGCTAAAAATCGTTGAATTTCCATCCATGATCAGATTTTCTTGTTTGATACGGATGTAATTGTCCTTTTGAAGCTTTTTCTTTAGAATACCTACAGTGCTTTGCTTGGGCAACAATGCTGAAGTGTACGGATTTGAGAGCAAGTGGAGTACATCTTGATAGCGAAAACCATCTTTTGTCCTATTGCTATGCAAATCGATAAGCAAGGAAAAGAAATTGGCTAATGGGGTTTTTTGTAAAGCGAGTCCCATGGTAATATTTACCGCTTCAATATGACTTGGTACTGCTTGTAAAATGGGTTTCAACAATGATTCATCAGAAAGAACCAAAGCTGTGTTGTCATAAGAGGCACTTCCATGGTTTTTGAGCAAATGGCCCACATATTTTGCCTGTGAAACACTATTTGGCACACCTATGATCTCAATTCTTTTTTCATTGAGATAATAAGAAGAGATTCCTTGTAAGGTTCTGTTTGTGTAATACTGCCATTCATTTTGGTATTTCCTTATAAAATATGCAGCACTGTGTATAGGATCATTTAAAAAATAGGTATCGATATCCCAATATATGTCAGCATTGTTGTTTTGTAGCAGATGGCCAAAAATGACTTCCTCAGCTTTATTAAAGGCATTGAACCCTAGAAAGATGAATTTTTTTTCAGTATTGTTTTGGGCAAATTCATCAATTCGTTTGGCGGCCATTTTGTAGAGGAGACCTTGATAGCCCAGCTTTTTTTTAATAAGGGTTTCACCAAATAAGTGATAGGTAGAACGCAGATCGTTCCAAAAATTGACATAATTTGTAACCAAAGACGACTTTTTGCCATCTACGTCCCATCGTCTAATTTTATGAATTTCAGATAGATAGAATAAAAATTTATTTGGCTCAATAAGCTGCCGGTCGATTTCGTTAAAATCTGACAGTACCGTTTGTCCCCATTTAATAAAACTTTCGAAATCACTTTTCTTGACTACAAGTGAATAGGTGTTATAAAGTTCAAATAACAAATCTGTACTCGAGGCAGATTTTAAGCGAGCTATTTGTTCTATGAATTCTTCTATACTGAGAATTTGAGGTGAAAAAGCAGCTTTTGCGTAATGGTGTGGAATACGTTTTCTCAAGTAAGACCCAGACCGTTTGCTTGGGAGAACGAAAACCAAATTTTCCAATCCTTGATTTTTAGATAAAACCTGTACAATGACATCATCCAGAAACTTTCGCATGGTTAAAAATAAAAAAGCTCCGCAATTTGCGGAGCTTTTCGTATATGGTTTTAGAACTTTAAGAAACTTGTACTCTTACTTTACCAAATTGATTTCCACTCTTCTGTTCTGTGTTCTTCCAGCTCTAGTATTGTTTGTTGCAATTGGCTTGTCTTCACCATAACCGATAGCGGTCAAGCGGTCAGCTCCAACTCCTTTGTCAATCAAGAAATCCCGAACTGAATTTGCACGCTCTTCAGAAAGCTTTTGGTTCAGTTTTGCACTACCTACACTGTCAGTGTGTCCTTCAACAGTAAATTTGGCTGTTGGGTATTCATTCAAGATTTGGATGATGTCTACCATTACTGAAGTAGATTCAGCTTTGATGGAAGATTTTCCAGTATCGAACAAAATAGTTCTGGCATAGTCGTTCAATTGTTTTTGAACTTCTTCTGTCACTTCAGGGCAACCATTATTGGCGACTGTACCTGCAACCTCAGGACATTGGTCATCTTTATCCAACACACCATCACCGTCAGTATCAGGCCATGGGCAACCTTTATTTTCTGCAGGACCTGCCTCACTGGGACACTCGTCATCTTTGTCTGCGACACCATCACCATCTGCATCAGGACAGCCACCCAATGATTCCAACCCAGCTTCGTTAGGACAAGCATCATCTTTATCAGCGATACCATCACCATCAGTGTCAGGACAACCATTAAGTTCTTTCAATCCAGCTTCGTTAGGACAATCATCCTTGCCATCTTCAATGCCGTCACCATCAGAATCTGGACAACCGTTGAAAGCTTCCAGGCCAGCCACCTCAGGACAGGCATCATCCTTGTCATAGATGCCATCACCATCAGTATCTGTACCTCCAAATCGGACATTAATACCTGCCATATGTTGAAAATGTTGTATACCATAATCTTCAAAAGCATGCTTGTACTGTGTTTGAAGGGTGACACCAAAGGAATCAGAAAACCAATAGTTTGCACCAATACCACCATTTACGGTACCAGCACCAATTTCATCTACCCAAGTATAGCCACCACCGAATTCAACAAAAGGGTCTATTTTGGTATTTTTAAGGATGTTGTATTTGATGGTACCATCCACAGAATAGTATGAAAGGTCATCTGCTGCAACATCGCCAAGTTGTTCAATTTTATTTAATGAACCTCTGGCACCTACTGAAAAACCATCACCGATATATCTCGAAACAGATACATAGGAGAGGGATGGAATGATATTCCAGTGGTCGTTAACATTAAAATATTCGCTAAACAAATTTCCAGTTGGGTAAGAGGCATCATTGTCGTTAGTAGGATACACATCGATCGCATTTACACCGACACTGACTTGCCATGGATTATTCTCGTCCTGCGCTTGTAGGTTGTTAAAGCCTAAGAACAATAAGCCAACAACTAATAATTTGCTGAGATGTTTCATGTTCAAAATTTTAAGTTTAAGTGTTTATCAGCTGCAAATGTAAGTTGTTAAAAACTATTAACAAAATCAATTTCTTTTTTTTTTGAGTGCATTACATAGAAAGATTTGAGCACTTAAACGATTTTTAATGCCTTTCCAACTTCAATGAAAGCAGCTATGGCTTTATCAAGATGATTTTGGGTATGTGCTGCTGAAAGCTGCACCCTTATCCGTGCCTTTTCTTTGGGAACAACAGGATAAAAGAAGCCTATGACATAAATTCCTTTTTGGAGCAACATATTGGCCATTTGCTGTGACAGCCTAGCATCATAAAGCATTACCGGTACAATTGCAGAATCACCATCAATGATATCGAACCCAGCCTTACGCATACCTTCTTTAAAATACGAGGTGTTTGCTTGAAGCTTGTCCCTTAGTGTCGTATCGTTTTTGAGCATGTCAAAAACCTTTATTGACGCCCCGACTATAGCTGGAGCCAAAGAGTTTGAAAAAAGATATGGCCTTGAGCGTTGGCGTAAAAGATCAATAATTTCTTTTTTGCCCGTGGTATAGCCGCCCATTGCCCCTCCAAGCGCTTTTCCTAGGGTGCCGGTTATGATATCGATCCGATCCATCACCCCTTTTTCCTCTAAAGTACCTCGCCCAGTCTCACCAATAAATCCAGTTGCATGGCATTCGTCAATCATAACAAGGGCATCGTAAGCCTCAGCTAGATTACAAATCTCGTCCAATGGGGCCAAAAGCCCATCCATCGAAAAAACACCATCAGTGACTATAATGGCAAACCTCGCGCCATCTGATTTTGCTTTTTTGAGTTGCCGTTCCAAATCGTCCATATCGTTATTGGCATACCGGTAACGCTTAGCCTTGCAAAGTCTTACACCGTCTATTATTGAGGCGTGATTAAGGGAGTCAGAAATTATGGCATCTTCAGCGGTCAATAATGGTTCAAATACCCCACCGTTTGCGTCAAAGGCCGCAGCATACAATATAGTATCTTCAGTACCATAAAAATCGGCAATCTTTTCTTCCAATTCTTTGTGAATGTCTTGCGTGCCACAGATAAAACGTACTGACGACATGCCAAAACCATGAGTGTCCAAAGTGTTTTTGGCAGCCTCAATGACCTCTGGGTGCGAAGACAGCCCCAAATAATTGTTTGCGCAAAAGTTGATTACTTTTTCTCCTGTAGATATTTGAATGACAGCATCTTGGGGTGATATGATAATCCGTTCTTCCTTATACAGGCCAGCTTTCTTTATCTCGCGTAGTTCGTTTTGTAAGTGCTCTTTGATTTTTCCGTACATATCTTCAATTTTATAGGAACATTGGTGTTATTGCTTCCGAAATATAGATCAAGATTTTGTTTTCCACTTTATAGCCGATCTGTTCTAGGGTGTTGGCATACTGGATTAATTGATTTTTGTGCATGGGGTCGACTTTTCCTGTTTTATAGTCGATAATGGCCGCACTTTTTTTCATAATTACGATTCGGTCAGGACGCAAAAAGTTACCTTGGGCATCGATAAGTTCCCTTTCATTGTGAACTTTGTGCTCTCCATTGTAAAAATGCTCCAATAACGGATGTGATGTAATCTGTTGCATTTTTTTAGCAAGTGCTTTTGCTTCAGGTATTGATAGCTCCCTTTCATTTTGCAATTGTTGTATGGCGATGGGAATATCGTTTGCAGTTTCAATCAAGCTCAAAGTACTGTGGATTAGGTTTCCCCAATGGGCGGCATCTTGTTCTGGAGCGTTAAATACAGTTGATGAATGAAATGCGAAATTGAAATCTGATTTTCGTTTTGTCTCGAATACTGTTGGAACCGTAGTTAGGTTTACAGAAGGGACAACTTCTTTTATGTTTTTTTCAAATCTGCCGAATTGATATACTGAATTTGCCATTTGCCATCGTCCAATGCTTACCAAGTAATCAACAAATAGGTCTGCATAGCTCTTTGGCGCAGATCTTTTTTCAGGTCTGTCCAGTTCAGTACAAATAAAAAGGGCATCTACGGCTCTTGTCAATGCGACATAGAGCACATTAAAGGCATCTAGTTGCATTTTTTCGTTTTCTTCATCAATGATTCTTTCTGTTACATCGCTGTAGCCCACGAGATCTTTATTAAAGTTGAACAACATATGGTTGTACCCCTTGAAGGAATCTCCTTTTACGGGAAGCCAAATCTTTTTTCCGTACGTTGAGATTAGACTTGTATTGGCAAAGGGGAAAATGACAATGGGAAATTCGAGGCCTTTTGCCTTGTGAATGGTCATAATTTTGACAGCAGCTATATTTTCAGGTGCGATAATGTTCAGTTTTTCTTTGTTGACTTCCCAATACCTCAAAAAACCATAGTTGCCGATGACCTCTTCTTCTTCTGCATCAAAAATAATCTGTAGAAATTGGGACAGGTATGCATCTGAACCATCGGTTAAGTAAAAGTTGTGAATAGCTGTTTCAACAATTTCAAAGACTGTTACAAACACAAGTTGGGCTACATCAAAACGATAGGTCAGATCGAGGAAGTTGGCCAATGAATGGATGTGCTTGCTTATAAAATCATGTTTGTCAGGCTGACCGATTGACAAAAATTCCAAAATACGATATGCTGCTTCTTTGTCACTTTCATCATTGATAAATTGGAGAAGGGCGATCAAGAATGCAACTTTTTCATTGTTTTTGAGCAAGAGTGCATCCGGAGAGACTACTGGGGTGCCCCGTTGGGTCAGATAATCTGCCAACCAAGCCCCTTTTTTATTATCACGGACCAACACACAAATGTCTTGTAGCCTATAGCCTTTATCAAAAGAACTTGTGATGACCTTTAACACATAATCGCCGTAAAGATCATCTTCATGGCCTTGCAAAAACGTGATTTCTACAAACCCCTCTCTGGATGTTGCGGTCTTTTGGGCAGTACCGGTCTTGAACAACTTTTGAAAAGAAGTGTTGACAAGTTGGTTTGCCGCCCTTGTAAAAAAGCTGTTGTTGAAATTCACAATCTGGCTGGCACTACGCCAGTTGGTATCTAGACGTTCTACGAGTTGAGGTACTGAAAAAGGATTTGTCTTTAAGTTGATGAGGTTCAAAAACTGTTCCGCCCGCCCGCCCCTCCATCGATAAATGGCCTGCTTGCCGTCACCGACCAAGAACAAAGAACCTTTTTGGCCCTTTTCGCTCTCACTTTCTATTGAGTTGCCCACCAATGGAATCAGATTATGCCATTGCATTGATGAAGTATCTTGAAACTCATCGATAAAGAAATGGCGGTATTTTTCGCCGATCCGTTCATAAATAAAAGGAACAGGTTGGTCTTTGATCTCTTTGGCAATAATGTTGTTGAATTCAGAAATGGGCAACAGATTTCTTTCTTCCATTAGCTTTTGAAGTTCTTCAGCAATTGCATTGAGTACGGTTAGTGGAACAATATTGGAGTAACAGTTTTTTAAAAACCCCATTGAGGTTGCCAAAACCTTGACCTCATCGAATTGACCCTCAAAATCTGGATGTAAAGAATCAAGCAATACTTTGGTTTTTTCAGGAGCTGTTTTTGCATAAAGAGGTTCCGTACCAAAATTCTGTTTCCATTTGGCATTGAAATCCACGGGAAAATCACCGAGACTCAATTTTTGCATGAACTTGGGAAAGTAGCTGTTTTTAAAATCTGAGAACTCCAATCTGTTTGCGCTGATGGTATGAAGTACTTTTGAACAAATTTCCTTGATATCATTTTCCCTTGATTTGATTTCTGACCTTATGATTTTTTTCAAGGACACCAAATCTGACATGTTTTTTGACCGTATTTCTTGTAGGTACCCCGCATGGTTTTCTTGAAACAATAGCATACCTGTCTCCTTAAGGTCGAATGCTATGTTCCAACTTTTGCCATTCTCGATTTTTTCAAATGAAAAATCCAATAATACTTGGGTAAGCGTAACATCTTCACCTGCCCTATTAAGTAGGTTTCCAATAGCCTCACTCAATAACACGTCGGTATTGAGCACGACATCGAAACTTTGTGAGATGTTCAGATCCTTGGCAAACGTGCGTATGACCCTGTGGGTAAACCTATCGATGGTAGAAACTTCAAAAAAGGCATAATTGTGCAACAGTTCCTTTAATGTGTACTTTGCCTTTTTATGGAGTTCTTCACTTGTAATCGATAGCTCTTTGGCAATTTCCGAAAACAAGGCTCGACTCCTTGGAGGAACATAGGGTAAACCAAAGTCATATAATCCAGACAGTATGCGCTGTTTCATTTCAGCCACTGCCTTATTGGTAAAGGTCAGTGCGAGCAATTGACGATATTTCTGTATCGAACCGGGTTCTAAAATTTTTTTGAGATAGGTCTTGGTGAGTACAAAGGTCTTGCCCGAACCGGCTGAAGCACCAACAATAATGAATGAATCTGCAGACAAACCTTTTAGCTGCAAATTACACATTATCACCTTGTTCTTAACATATAATTAGCCTAATTTATTTGTTAAAACATTACTTTTGGGAGTTAACATTAATAACTTAAAAACATAAATATTATGGCTTTCGAATTACCTAAGTTACCATATGCTTACGATGCTCTAGAACCACATATAGATGCCAGAACCATGGAAATTCACTATACGAAGCATCACAACGGATATACAACAAAATTGAATGGTGCCGTTGAGGGCACAGCTTTGGAAGGAAAAGGGATACAGGAGATCTTATCAAATCTTGACATGTCTAATGGCGCAGTCAGGAATAACGGAGGGGGATTTTATAATCACAGCTTGTTTTGGGAAATCATGTCACCCAATGGGGGTGGAACCCCTGAAGGGGAATTGGCTGAAGCTATTGATGAGGCTTTTGGTTCTTTTGATGGATTCAAGGAAAAGTTCAGTGCAGCGGCCGGTACTAGGTTCGGATCGGGCTGGGCGTGGTTATGCGTACAGCAGGGCGGAAAGCTGGAAATCTGTTCAACACCCAACCAAGACAATCCGATAATGCCCGATACAGGGTGTGATGGACATCCCATTTTAGGTTTGGATGTTTGGGAACATGCGTATTATCTCAACTATCAAAACAGGCGCCCCGATTATATTTCAGCATTTTTCAATGTAATTGATTGGACCAAAGTAGCAGCACACTACAATAGCAACAAGTAGCTTTACAATAAGTTAAATGTAAGTTTTTTCAACGCGCCCTTGTAGGCGCGTTTTTATTGGGACAATTCCCAAGTATACCAATAGAAAAGGGCGGGAAAGCTCCCACCCTTTTCGTCCCAAATCTTACCATAAACTTAACCTACTTATGCTATGGCGAGACTAAATTACTGGTATTGTGTAAAATAACAAAGAAATTTTAAGAAATTTTGTCAATAGCAACCGATGACCACTCTGAAAATCTAGCCATGTTTTGCGGATTAAAAGTGTTAAAATACTGATATTCAAAAAATAAAGAGGGCAGATTTAAATCTGCCCTCTTTCCCCAAATCTTACCATGAACTTAACCTACTTATGCTATGGTTCTCCAAAAATATTCCAAGACATTTGAAGCATAAAAGCTTTTAGACAAACTTCGTTTTATTTGGTTGAAATACCATTGTGCGACAAACGGATTATAAAAGGAGGAAGAAAAAGAGTACCCAACTTAAGAAAAGAAACCATCAAAATAAAAAAGGTGGAGAAGTCTCCACCTTTTTTGCCCCAAATCTTACCATGAACTTAACCTACTTATGCTATGGCATTAGCTAAAATAGGTTGGTAAGGCACTTCAAAATTAAAAAGACGGTAAAATGTCATTTTCATCGACAAAGTGCACGGTTCTTTGGTCAAATGGTAAAAAGACTAGTACGCTCTTTGGTTTTTTCCCTCATAAAAGTTAATGAAGGCCCTGTTTACAACACGGTTTCCGCCAGGGGTTGGATAATCACCTGTAAAATACCAGTCCCCTAAATTTTTAGGACAAGCCTTATGTAAATTTTCGATGGGCTGGTAGACAATACACACTTCTGCATTGATGTCTGGAGGACTGAGCAATTGCCCAATTTTGTCGGATATGCTTTCGGTAGAAAAAGGGGCATAAAGCTCTTTGACATAGTTTACCACATCAGCATCCTTACAATTTGCCTGGTGAAGGCATTTATGGTATATCTCGGTAATCTTTTCATACGAACCATTTTCTTCATGCAGTGCCAAAGCCGCTTTAAATGCGATAAAATCTTCCAATTTTGCCATATCGATACCATAGCAATCAGGATATCGGATTTGTGGTGCTGATGATACGACCACTATTTTTTTAGGAGACAACCTATCAAGCATTTTAAGAATACTTTTCTTAAGTGTCGTGCCACGAACAATACTGTCATCTATAATGACAAGGTTATCATTTTCACTGACAGACCCATAAGAGATATCATAGACGTGGGTCACCAGATCATCACGACTGCTATCTTGGGTGATAAAGGTACGCAGTTTGGCATCTTTTATGGCCACCTTTTCTATTCTGGGACGCACGCCCAAGATACGGTGAAGTTGTTTTTTGTCCATTGTGGGACCTAAAGCCAATATTTGTTCTTCCTTTTTCTTGTTCAAATAGTTCTGGGCTTCCTTTACCATTCCAAAAAAAGAAGTCTCTGCGGTATTGGGGATGTATGAAAAAACAGTATTGATCAAATCATTGTCTATAGATTGCAATATTTGGGGAAATATCAATTTGCCCAGTAATTTTCGTTCTTGGTAGATTTCTTTATCGCTTCCACGTGAAAAATAGATCCGCTCAAAAGAACATGCCTTTCTCTCAATGGGTTTCAGCACCTCTTCAATGGAGACGGCCCCATTCTTTTTGATGATAATGGCATGTCCCGGATCTAATTCTTTGACGTTCTCAAACTTAACGTCGAATACAGTTTGAATGGCAGGTCGCTCTGAAGCGATGGCCACTACCTCATCATCATGGTAGTAATAGCTCGGACGTATACCAGCGGGGTCTCTCAACACAAAAGCATCGCCATGTCCCAGTAGACCGGCCATAGCATAACCGCCGTCCCAATTTTTGGCCGCTTTGCCCAATATTTTTGTCAAGTTCAAGCGTTCTGCTATCAGGGGTGAAGCATCCCGCTTGTTGAACCCTTCTTTCTTTATTTGCTTGTAGAGCTTGGCCACTGCATCATCTAAAAAGTGACCAATTTTTTCCATGACCGTTACGGTATCTGCCATTTCCTTTGGATGTTGGCCAAGTTCGACCAAATTGGAAAACAATTCATCGACATTGGTCATGTTAAAATTGCCTGCGACAATCAGATTTCGGTGCATCCAGTTGTTTTGCCTCAAAAAGGGATGGACACTTTCAATACTGTTTTTGCCGAAAGTGCCATAGCGAACGTGACCCAACAAAAGTTCACCAATATAGGGAATATGTTTTTTTTGGAGTTTGACACTATCATGGTATTCTGAATTTTGGACAAAAGACGTATTTATCCTTTCATTTATTTGTTTGAAAATGTCTTGTATGGGCTGTTGTTGAATTGATCGGACCCTACTCATGTAACGTTCCCCAGGATCCATATCCAACTTAATACTGGCAAAGCCGGCACCATCCTGTCCACGGTTGTGCTGCTTCTCCATCATAAGGTACATTTTGTTTACCCCGTAAAATGCGGTACCGTATTTTTCTTGGTAATATTCGAGAGGTTTTAGCAATCGAATCAATGAAATTCCACACTCGTGCTTGATAGCATCACTCATCTAGTAGAGATAAAAGGCCTTTGGGAGCCATGGTTTTATTGTATTTCAATGTTAAATTGGGTCAGTTCCTTAAATTGAACGAGCCGCTCTTCAACTTCATGTTTTTTTAAGTTCTGCATACGCTTGGTGCCAAATTTTTCAACACAGAACGAAGCTAGGTTCGAACCATGGACGATGGCATTTTTCAGGTTTTCAAATGATATGTTCCCAGATTGGGCAATATATCCAGAAAAACCGCCAGCAAACGTATCGCCCGCACCAGTGGGGTCAAAAACCTCCTCTAAAGGTAGTGCCGGTGCAAAAAAGACGTTGTTCTTATGAAACAAGAGCGCACCATGCTCCCCTTTTTTGATTACTACATATTTGGGGCCCATCAGCTGTATTTTTTTAGCCGCCTTGACCAGGGAATATTCGTGGGTCAACTGCCTAGCTTCTTCGTCATTGATGGTCAATACATCAATATGGTGAATGACCTGCTTTAGTTCTGATAAGGTATGGTCCATCCAAAAGTTCATGGTATCCAAAACGATGAGTTTTGGTCGCGTATTCATCTGGTTTATTACACTCATTTGGATGTTAGGGTGCAGATTGCCCAACATGACCACATCGGCATCTTTAAAATGTTCTGGAACGATGGGATTAAAATCGGCAAGTGTATTCAATTCGGTGATTAAAGTATCACGGGTATTGAAGTTGTGGTGATACCTGCCTTTCCAATAGAAGGTTTTGCCGCCTTTTACGATTTTCACACCTGAAATATCGATATCACGGCTTTCAAGTAACTCGAGATATTTTGGGGGCAAGTCTTCGCCAACCACAGATACGATGGCAGTTTTCACTTTAAATTGACTCGCCGCCAGACCAATGAAAGCGGCTGCGCCGCCAAAGATTTTACCTGTTTTTCCAAAAGGGGTTTCGATTTCGTCGATGGCAATGGAACCGACAATCAAAAGTTTGCCCATCAAGTCAAATTTTGGTGCAAATATACCTTAATTCCATAGAACTATTTTCTCCCAAAATCTGCTGGTATTTCACCCCATGCCTTCGTTTGCCATTTGACAATGGGCGTATGGTAGGAATTGTTTTTCAACCAATCTTCTGCACGATGTATAAGTTCAAACACATCTTTATTTTTTTTATTGGGCCTTAACGTTGTCTTACAGCTTTTTTTCTGTACCCAGCCAATGGCTATACGAGAGTCAGAATAGATGATTCGGTCACTTTTTTGGTTTTTCAAAAAGGCCAATCCATGCACCAGGGCCAAAAACTCCCCAATATTGCTGGTGCCCTCTTGAAAAGGCCCTTGTTTAAAAAGTGTCTTTTTGGTTTTGGTATCTACACCCTGATATTCCATTCGGCCAGGGTTTCCGCTTGATGCTGCATCTACTGAAATCGAGTGCATATTGGGTTCCCCGATTTTGAGAAGTTCTTCTGGCGAGAGGGGACTATTTGGCTTCTTTTTCCCCCGATACTCCAAATAGTTACCATGGGATGCTTTTTTGGCCGCTACAAAAGAGGAGAATGATTTGTACTGGGCTCCTCTAAACCCCTTAATTTGTGCTTTACAATCTTCCCAGCTTTCAAAAATACCAGTCTTTTTTCCTTTCCAGACCACATAAAATTTGTTGTTAGCCATCTGACAAGAGCGTTTCAATTACCTTGGGCAGGTTTTCGTATTCCAACTCGTGTACCTTAACCGCGATGACATCAATGTCATCTTCCTCGGCAACTGGTGTTTTCGCTTGTAATATAATGGCGCCCTCATCGTAGTTTTCATTCACATAGTGGATTGTAATGCCGGTCTCCATATCTCTATTTGCCTTCACGGCTTCGTGCACCTTTTTGCCATACATGCCCTTGCCACCATATTTGGGAAGTAGCGCTGGGTGAATGTTGATGATTTTATTGGGGAAGGCATTGATGATCTGTGCCGGAACTTTCCAGAGAAAGCCTGCAAGTACGATCAGGTCAGGACTTTGTGATTTGAGCAACTCCAAAACAGCGTCAGCACCAAAAAAGGAATGCCTATTGAAGTAAAATGCGCTGACACCCAGGCGATCACATCGTTCAAGCACTTTTGCAGTTGCCTTGTTGGTCAATACAAGTGAAACATGAATTTTTTGATGCCCTTCAAAATATCGTATAATATTTTCTGCATTCGAACCCGATCCAGAAGCAAAAACCACAATATGTTTCACGGACAAAAATTGTTTTAATTGAGATATTAGAATGCTGCGAAAGTAACTTTCTGGAATGTAAAATAGACAAATAATGGTACATTTTATCGACAAATAGTGTATTTAAACCAAAGTTTTATATTTTTGCCAACGATTAAATTAAAAACCGATATAACTATGTCAGACATTGCATCAAGAGTAAAGGCTATCATCGTTGATAAATTAGGTGTTGATGAGAATGAGGTAGTACCTGAAGCAAGTTTTACCAACGATTTGGGTGCAGATTCCTTGGATACTGTTGAACTTATCATGGAATTCGAGAAAGAATTTGACATTCAGATTCCTGACGACCAAGCAGAAAACATCGCCACAGTTGGTCAAGCGATAAGCTATATTGAAGAAGCAAAGTAATTTTATGATATTTTACTAAAGATTGCAAATTATCCATGCGGTGATTATCCGCATGGATAATTTTTTTTAATTTAAGGGGAAATAGGTTAAAATCATACCAAATGCAATTAAAGCGAGTTGTGGTTACCGGGTTAGGTGCTTTGACACCTATCGGAAACAATATCAAGACCTATTGGGACGGACTCAAACATGGAAAGAGCGGTTCGGCACCCATCACATATTTCGATACTGAAAAATTTAAGACCAAGTTTGCCTGTGAGCTCAAGGGGTACAAGGCCGAAGACTTTTTCGACAGAAAAGAGGCAAGAAAATTGGATAGGTTTGCACAGTATGCCTTGGTTTCTTCAGATGAGGCCATCGAAGATTCAGGAATCAATCTAGATAAAGTCGATAAGTTCAGGGTAGGTGTTGTCTGGGGGGCCGGAATAGGTGGTTTGGAAACGTTTCAGAATGAGGTCGTCGGTTATGCAAAAGGTGATGGAACGCCAAGGTTCAATCCTTTTTTCATTCCAAAGATGATTGCTGACATTGCTCCAGGAAACATCTCTATCAAGCATGGTTTTATGGGGCCTAATTATACTACTGTTTCAGCCTGTGCATCGTCGGCAAACGCCTTGATAGATGCACTGAACTATATCAGGTTGGGGCATTGTGATGTTGTGGTTACGGGCGGAAGTGAGGCTGCGGTTACCATTGCGGGTATGGGAGGTTTTAATGCGATGCACGCCCTATCAACACGTAATGACAGCCCTGAAACCGCTTCAAGACCCTTCGATGCAACCAGGGACGGTTTTGTGCTTGGTGAAGGTGCTGGGGCACTTATTTTAGAAGAGTATGAGCATGCAATGGCAAGAGGGGCAAAAATCTATGCAGAGGTCTTGGGGGGCGGATTGTCAAGTGATGCCTATCATATGACAGCTCCACACCCTGAAGGTATCGGGGTTGTAAAGGTGATGGAAAATTGTCTTGAAAATGCCGGTCTACAACCCAAAGATGTTGATGCCATAAATACACATGGTACGTCTACACCATTGGGCGATGTGGCAGAACTAAAGGCCATCTCAAAGGTATTTCAAGACCATACTCCCAAAATCAATATCAATTCGACCAAATCAATGACGGGCCATCTATTGGGTGCTGCCGGTGCCATTGAAGCGATAGCGTCTATATTGGCAATGGAACATAGTTTGGTACCCCCTACCATCAATCACAGTACGGTTGATGAGAACATAGACCCCAACCTCAATCTCACCTTGAACAAGGCGCAACAGCGTGAAGTGAACGTTGCTATGAGCAATACATTTGGTTTCGGAGGGCATAATGCATGTATATTATTCAAAAAAATCAGTTGAGAAATACATGAAGTTTTCCCAAAAAATATTTGGTTCCCATTCGAAATCGGATGGGGATTTTTTTTTAGGGATGAAAAATATACTTGGGTTTAAACCTAAAGATTTAGCTGTTTACAAAAAAGCATTTCTACATCGTTCTGTCAATAAAAAAGATGATCAAGGCAACCCGATGAACTATGAACGATTGGAGTTTTTGGGTGATGCCATGTTGGGGACCATAATATCAAAACACCTGTACAATGAAGTTCCAGATGGCGATGAGGGATATTTGACCAAAATGAGGTCAAAGATTGTCAGTAGAAAGCATCTTAACGAGTTGGGCAAGGATTTGGGATTGATTCATTTTGTTGAAAGTAGAATTCCGAAGACACATTTTGGTGACAATATACATGGCAATGTATTCGAAGCATTGGTAGGTGCCATATATCTTGATAAAGGCTATGACTATTGCGAAAAGTTCATTCATGAACAGGTTATACAGCCTTACGTTGATATTGAACAACTTGAAGGAAAGGTAATCAGCTATAAAAGCCTTGTCATTGAATGGTGCCAAAAACAAAAAAGAGACTTTCACTACGAAGTTTATGAAGATACTGGCAATGATGAATTGAAGCACTTTGCAGTAAAACTTTCCATTGGAGATAAAATATTGGCCAAGGCAAGAGCGACATCAAAAAAGAAGGCAGAAGAAAAGGCATCGAAAAGGGCATATTTTGCACTTCAAGACAAAATCGAAAACAACTGACTTTAAGAAAAAGAAAACTCAAACGTTTTCGTAACTTCAGGTATTCGTAAACGACTGATTCAACTAGGCTGGTTTATGTATTAACCCTATCTTTACAATTCGCGTAGATTTTAATGTCAATAACCCACAGAATATCTGCTGAGCTATACTACGATTCTTTCGAATTGATCGGGGTACACAGTGCCTTGGAAGATTATGCCCTGGCATATGCATTGAACAGTAATCTGGGGATTTACCTAAAAAGGGCACAAAAGGATTTGAGCCTTGATGTATACCCTTCATTTCCAATTTTCGAATGGGAAAGTGAGATTACAGAAACTAACTTGGTATTGATTAGAAATAGTTGTAGCCGAGAAGAGCAAAGTGTCGGCCTTTTTATGAAAGAACCTTCCTTGACTACCCATTACTTGATTGAAGAACGCAAAGAAGTAGATTACTTTCTCAAGATTGAATCAGAGGAGCCGTCGACTACAGAAAAACTATTGGATACCATTAACGCTATGGACCATATCATAACTGCATATGTTGTTGACATTCAGAACTTAAAAACAAGACAAAACTTAATTTTTTGATAATGCCAACTAGAAAAAAGACAAAAATTGTAGCTACTCTTGGTCCTGCAACCAGTAAAAAGAAAGTGCTACATGAGATGATGAATGCAGGGACCGACGTCTTTAGGATAAACTTTTCCCATGCAGATTACGATGATGTCAAAGAACGAATTGCCATGATTCGCCAACTCAATGAAGAATTGGGGACCAATGCGGCAATACTTGCAGATCTACAAGGCCCTAAACTTAGGGTTGGGGTAATGGGTGGTGAGGTAGTAGTGGCACCCAATGACGAAATCTTGTTCATTACGGGTGATCCATTTGAGGGCAATTCGGAAAGGGTATATATGAACTATCAAAACTTTCCAAAGGATGTAAAGCCAGGAGAACGCATTTTATTGGATGATGGAAAGTTGATTTTTGAGGTGTTGGCAACCAATGGCGAAAACGAAGTAAGGGCAAAAGTGATACAAGGGGGGCCATTAAAATCCAAAAAGGGAGTGAACCTTCCAAATACCAATATCTCGCTCCCTGCCTTAACAGAGAAAGATGTAAAGGATGCCATTTTTGCAATATCCCAAAATGTAGACTGGATTGCCCTGTCTTTTGTACGGTTCAGTCAAGATTTGATTGATTTACAGAATCTGATCAAGGAACATTCCGAACAGAAAATTCCGATTATCGCCAAAATTGAAAAACCCGAGGCCGTTGAAAATATAGATAAAATCGTTGCGTATTGTGATGGCCTAATGGTGGCAAGAGGTGATCTGGGCGTGGAAATCCCTGCCCAAGAGGTACCACTGATACAAAAAAAATTGGTGCTTAGGGCAAAAAAGGCCAGGATTCCCGTAATTATCGCTACTCAAATGATGGAGACCATGATTACCAGCCTAACACCAACTAGGGCCGAAGTGAACGATGTGGCCAACTCAGTAATGGATGGTGCCGACGCTGTAATGCTTTCTGGCGAAACGTCAGTGGGCAATTACCCAGTTCAGGTAATCGAACGAATGACAAGTATCTTATTGAGTGTAGAGGGTTCAAGTTTGATTACCGTACCGCAGACGCCACCCCATATACGCACAAAACGATACATTACGAAATCGGTATGTTACCATGCAGCTTTGATGGCGAATGAAATACAAGCAAAAGCGATATCGACGTTGACCAATAGTGGTTATACTGCATTTCAAATCTCAGCGTGGAGACCAAGTGCCCATATTCTGGTTTTTACATCCAATAAACGGATATTAACGCAGCTCAATCTGTTATGGGGGGTCGAGGCTTTCTTTTATGACAAATATGTATCAACAGATGAAACGATAGATGACGTTAATCAAATTGCCTGCAAAAAAGGTTTCCTGGATGTGGGTGACATGCTCATAAGTTTGGCCGCAATGCCAATCAAGGACAAGGGCATGGTCAATACCCTTCGTGTAACCGAAATTGAAACTTGCAATTTTTAAAGGGTTGATTAAGCTACTTCACGCTCGTAGGCGATAAAATTTACGAGCTTATTTTGTTCGTCCCGTATAGGTGTGCCCTTAATCCAGCATTTATAAGGGGTACCATCTTTTCGATAATTTAAGATGATGGTCTCAAAGGGCACCTCATTTTTGATGGCGTTAGCGATAGATTTTATTGTTCGTTGGCAAGTGTCCTTCCCTTGAAATATCTTGGGTTGTTTCCCTAGAATTTCTTCTGGGCGATAACCGTTCATATCATAAATGTTATGCGTGGCATGAACGATGTTCAAATGTAGGTCAGTAACAACAATGACATGGTTTTTATCTAGAATTTCATCTTTAAAAGCCGATGGATGTTTCCAATTGTTTTCTTTAGACAGGTCAATGAGTCTTGATATATCATTTAGCCCATGGTACGTTTTATAAAAAGAGTGGGAAAAAACATCCCATGAAATTAATGGAAAAGACGAAAAGTCTATCGAACTATAAAATCTATTTGCCGCTTCATCATAGAATTTCATTTCGTTCATTTCATTGGTTTTTTTAAACTTATAGCAATCAATACTACTAAAAGAATTGCATAGTGTAAAATTTGCGAAGTAGATTAACAGTTCTGTTTAATGATAACAAATCAAATCAATGCCAAACCCATGTAAGCATAAACAAAAAATGAAGACTAAAAAGCTATTTTTAGGCAAACTGTTCATTGTCAAATAAGTAAAAACACATGAGATTTGAATATATCGAAGACCACTTGGGATCTATACTTGGCATGACCGATGATTTCAAGAAGCACGGAATGGATTTTTCTAAAGTTGTCGATACCATTAAAATTTTATGGAACAGAAATCCAGAGCCTGTAACTTTTGAAGTTGACGGATTGGTTCTTGAACTTGGACCCAATCAATTGGTCACTACTACATATCTTCAGTTCGTTTCATTTAAAAGGGCGATACCTCCAATCACAGCGTTTACTTTTAATAGGGAATTTTATTGTATCGCCGATCACGACGCTGAGGTTTCTTGTAACGGCATTCTGTTTTTTGGCACCCAAGATTTGCCCATAGTAACGATACCAGAAGACCAAATGACACGCTTTGATTTACTGTTTGACGTTTTCATCGAAGAATTTTCAACGCCTGACAAAATTCAGGGAGACATGCTGCAGATGTTGTTAAAGCGACTGATTATAATGACTACACGTTTAGCCAAGGAGCAGTTGGTTGTAAAGCAATTGGACAACGAACAAATAAATATTATTAGAAAGTTCAATTTTTTGGTGGACATTCATTACAAGACGAAGCGAAAGGTGAGTGATTATGCGGAACTACTGTTCAAATCACCAAAGACACTCTCCAACCTTTTTTCCATATATAAGCAAAAATCTCCCCAACAGATAATTTTGGAACGCTTGGCCCTTGAGGCAAAGCGATTGCTTCACTTTACCGACAAACAGAATCAAGAAATTGCCTTTGAATTAGGATTTAATGACCCTGCGCATTTTAGCCGGTTTTTTAAAAAGATGACCAAGATGTCACCCTCGGCATATCGTGAGAATTTACTGGTTGCTCCATAAGGGAAATTTAGGCAAGCGAACGGGAAATCGTTCCTAACACGTTGCTTGGTAACGGCTGCATCTTTGTACTATAATTAAAAAGGGAAAGATGGGCACGCTCCACACATTGATTTCCAATTTGATGGGATCGTCTAGACAATCACGAACAATTGGGAAACAATCTTTATACAGGGTTGTCGCAATGACACCATTACTATGATTTTTATTGTGACGCAGAGAGGCCATTCATACAAAAAAGTTGAACTCGTGATAACATTTTAAAATTTAAGATTATGAACATATTTCATGTACCCAAAAAAGAAGAAGTAAGCATAGCCAATCAAGCTATTTTTGACCACCTTCAGAAAACATTGGGATTTGTACCCAATCTTTTTGCCGCCTACGCACACTCTGAAAATGCCTTGGCCAATTATTTGGCATTGTCCAATGCAAAGATATCATTGAATGCCAAGCAGAAAGAAGTGGTCAACCTTGCAGTAAGCCAAGTAAATAATTGTCTGTATTGTTTGTCTGCCCATACGGCAATTGCCAAAATGAATGGATTTACCGAAGATCAAATTATGGAGATCAGGTCAGGAAGGGCTTCATTCGATACCAAATTAGATACTTTGGCCCGTTTGGCTAGAAATATTACCGAAACCCGGGGAGTGACAGATACAAAGGTCATAGCTGATTTTTTTGCTGCAGGATGGACAAAGGAAAACCTGATCGATACCATAGTCTTGGTAGGCGATAAGACCATTTCAAACTATATCAACAATACGACCAAGATTCCTGTTGATTTCCCATTGGCAAGTGCTTTGGAAACAGTTGAAGTATAATATGAATTCAATAACTATAATTACTAAAAGATGAAAAGAACAATCACTACTTTAATTACATTCATGGCCTTGGTCTTAACGGTCAATGCACAAGATAAAATGATGAAGGGTGAAATGGTCGATAAAAATGTCCAGACCATTTCTTTGGAGCAGATTCCAGGAGCGTTTACCCAAAAAGAGATTTCCGTTTCAGAGGGCACCTACGTTTTTCAGATCAAAAACAATGGTGTCGACCACAATGTAGGTTTTGTTTTGGTGGAGAAGGGGAAAGATATCTCTAAGCCTGAAAACCATATTCAGACGGCCTATGTGACGGCTCCTGTTGCAACTGATGAAACACAGTTGTCAAAGCCAACCGCTTTGGTAAAAGGGGAATATATCTACTTTTGCCCGCTGAACCCAACCGCTACAGACAATATTTTGATTGTAGAATAATTCAGGGGTTGTCCTATTCTATTATAAAGCCCCGCATTTAGTAAGCGGGGTTTTTCATTATATCAGTTCTGACGAGGCAAAGAGTGAGGGCGCAATGCTTTTGGCCAAGTGAATGGGCCAATCATTTTTGTGCAAAAGGCTTTCGGTAATGGCACTTTCGTACAATAAATATAATCCGCCAGAAATTTTTTCGGTCTCTGCCTTTGAAATATTGACGATGGTATCACCCACGATTTCCCCCAAAAATAGTAGCAGCTCTTTTTTCTGTTGTTGTATGACATTCCGAACTTTTTTTTCCTTCAAAGGAAGCTCTCCCAAAGTCTTAATGGCCCAGCAACCACAAAAGTCGTCTTCGCGGTACATACTCCTCAAAAAGTCAAAAATGCCAAGCAACTTCGATTTACTGGTGGTTTTACCAGCAATGTATTTTTTTAAGCCGGTTAAAAAAGCAAGATGTTTGTGCCTTAAATAGCTTATACAGATTTCTTCCTTTGATCTAAAATGGCTGTAAAGGGTTGCCTTTGCAATACCAGCCTTGGCAATGATTTCATTGATGCCGGTTGCGTTGTAGCCATTGGTATAGAACAGTGTACTGGCGGTATCAATGATATGTTGGTGAATATCATCTTTTTTCACAGCGTAAAAATATTGTAAAGACGTTGTAGTGGCGTTATATTTTGTGTGTTTTTGGTCAAAAATCGAATTTTAACTGTACGGAAACCGACTTTTTTTCCATTTCTTTTTTTTGTTCGGTATTGAGGTTGGCCAAAGATATGCCCAAAAGGCGTACAGAGTTTTGCAATGGGGACTGATACAGAAGTTCTTTTGCGGTTTCTAGGATCAATGCACTGTCTGCAATAAAATAGGGAAGTGTCTTCCCCCTGGTCTGTAGCGTAAAGTCGCTGTACTTTATTTTTAGGGTCACGGTCTTTCCAGCGATGTTTGACTTTTTAAGCCTTTTTTCAAGTTCATTGGCGATATGTCGCAATCGTTCCAGCATAAAGATTTCACTGCTTAGGTTTTCAGGAAATGTTCGTTCTGCACCAACGGATTTTGGTATGCGATGCGGCTTTACCTCGTTATGATGGTTACCACGTACTACATTATAGTAGAACTTTCCGCTTTTACCAAAATGGGTGTTCAAGAATTCAAGTGGTTGCTGCTTGAGGTCTTTACCGTTGAAAATTCCCAAACGATACATTTTCTCAGCCGTAACCTTTCCAACGCCATAAAATTTGCGAATTTCCAGATTTTCCAAAAATTGGATGACTTCTTCCGGATTTACGGTTTTTTGACCGTTGGGCTTGTTGTAATCACTGGCCACCTTTGCGATAAACTTATTGATTGAAATTCCGGCAGAGGCCGTCAATCCAGTTCTTTCCCAGATGTTTTTACGAATTTCTGTGGCAATCAAGGTGGCTGAAGGGTTCCCCTTTTTGTTTTTGGTAACGTCTAAATATGCTTCATCCAAAGAAAGGGGTTCCACTAAATCAGTATATTCAAAAAAAATACGACGAATCTGTTGGGAGACCTCTTTGTAACGCCCAAAACGAGGTTTCACAAAAATTAAATCTGGGCAGTTGCGTTGGGCAATATAACCTGCCATGGCACTTCGTACCCCAAATTTTCGCGCTTCATAACTTGCCGCAGAGACTACACCTCGTTTTGAACCCCCTCCTACAGCGATAGGTTTTCCCTTAAGTTCTGGATGATCGTGCTGCTCTACCGATGCATAAAAAGCATCCATATCAACATGTATGATTTTTCGGAGTGGAAAATCAAAGTCCATAACCAAATTTAGGGTATATTTAGTTTGATGGGACACTTTGAAATTGAACGAAAATTTTTGGTGACATCTGTTGATTACAGGTCAACGGCCATTTCAAAAACCAAAATTGTACAAGGGTTTTTAAACACAGATCCCAAACGTACCGTAAGGGTACGTATTAAGGGCGATAAGGCATTCTTGACGGTGAAGGGTATAGGCAATGCATTGGGCACCACCCGATTCGAATGGGAAATCGAAATCGATATTACCGAGGCCAACGACCTAATGGGTCTATGCGGGCCGATTATCTTGGAGAAAATCAGATTTAATGTTCCGGCAGGAAAGCATGTTTTTGAAGTTGACGAGTTTTTAGGAGAAAATAAGGGTTTGACCATAGCAGAAATTGAACTGGGCGATGAAGATGAAATTTTTGAGAAGCCCTCTTGGATAGGCGATGAGGTAACAGGAAACATACGGTATTACAATTCACAACTCATCAAAAGACCTTACCACACATGGAAAAATTAAGAACGCAAGCTTTGTTTTCCTTACTGTGGCATTATGTGCTGCATAAATAGAGATAAAACGGAAACGGTATCGAAACCGCTGAAAGGACAGCAACAGTAAAAGAATGAAAGATAGCTGTTTGATACAGGGTATGGCGATATTTCAGTCCCCTTTAGTGATGGCGGTTAGGTAAGAGTCACAACCATCTATATGGCGGATAGCTTGATAAACTTGTATTTCTATGGTCAACACTGGCCTTTCGACCATAGAAGCATAGCCTTCATGGGAGCTAGGAGGGTGTGCGTTAAGATGAACGAAGAAAACATGTTGCACATTGAATTCCCTCAAGACAAATGGTCGGAAACTGATGCATCAAGTTTCGGATTTACAAGTTTTTGTGCTTTGGCCATTTTTGTCCAATTGTTGAAAAAATGCAGTACTAATCCCATTGCACCCAGTAACATTCCGAAGAGGAAAATGTTTGCATATGAAGTCACGGTGGTACCACTATTGAGTAATCCAAGAATCAACAGGGTCGAAAATGGAAAGGAGAGGGCCAAAATGGCTATGGCAAAATCGCTATTGAATGTTTTGTGTTTTGGCTTATTGGCCTTTTCAAGGTTATCGACCGTAGAAATATGGGCATAGGGCCAAAAACTACAGGAACTCAACCCAAAAGCAAGTAGCAAGAGAATATCTTTGGAATTGGAAATTCCACTTACTGCAACAAATATCCCAGAAAGTAAAACCACAAAAGAGGCGCGAAAGCATAGCAGAGAGAAGACTTGAAAAAATTGTTCTTTCTTGATTTTAACGGCCAACCCAATAAAAAGCAAGACCAAAGGTGTCATGATCAGGCTCAGTTTTTCCAAACTGTCTTTAAAGATAAAGGGAATTGACTCCATGTTGACACCAAAGCCAAGAAACAATAAGGCAGAGAAAATAAAAAGATTTATAGGTTCTGCAATGAGAATTTTTAACATCCCACCAAGCCTAATTAACTTTTTGGCCTGCTTTTGACGTACTAGGCGGTAATGCCAATTCATGGCAATGAAATACAGAAAAATCAAAACAAATACCTTATTGCCCAAATCAGCCATTGCAGCTTTTGCGAGATAGCTTTCCCCCAAAAATTCGAGCACAAAGGGGAAACAGGAAAGACCTGGTGCCAAAGAGGGCATCAGTAAACGGGCTGTTCGGTAATTGGGAGAATCTTTTGTTACGCCCAAAAGGGGAAGCAGAAAAGGAAAAACAAAGAATGACAAGCAGTTCAACAACAGTGCCAGAAGAGGTAATGCCAATAATGAAGGTTCAATCGTAACCCCCATTAACGCAATAAAAATCGTTGCGGGCAGGGCAAGGTTCAGAATAATCTTCTTTATGCCCAAGATTTCATCTTTCGAGTGAAATTTGAATTTGAGCAATACACCGATGAAGATAAAAAAGATAAAAACCCCGGTTTTTTGAAAGACAAAGTCCATTCTTGGGCTAAACTAAGACTTTGGCAATGGCATTGGTAAATAATTCCATTTCCTTCATGGTGCCCATACTTACCCTGCACCAATTTTTGTCCATAAACTCAAAGGCACGCACACCTATTTTTTGTTCCACCATTTTTTCCAAGAAGGTTCTTCCCTCCATTTCAATGGGAAAAATCATAAAACTGGTATGTGAAGCAACATATTCGATACCCATTTTATCCAAGCTTTCATATACGTACTGCCTACTCTTGGCATTGAGTTCCCTTGACTTGTCGATAAAGGCTATATCATCCATGGCAGCCATGGCCGCATACACTGATGGATAGGAAATTCCCATCCCTCCCCGAGTTATTTTTTGTATTTTACCTAATGTTTTTTCCTGTCCGATGACATACCCCACACGAAGGCCGGCCATGCCATGAATTTTTGAAAAGGTTCGGGCTATGATGATATCTTTACCCTGATTGATTAATGACACCATACTATTTTTTGCCCCATCTTCAAGAAACCACAGATAGGCCTCATCTACAAAGACCGTAACTTTTTCAGATACCCTTGAACAGAAGTCGAGCAATTCTTCAGTATTGGTTATGGTTGCCGTAGGATTGTTGGGGTTGCAGATATATACAAGTTTAGTGTCTTTATCTATGGCATTTTCCATGGCTTTTAAATCATGTGACCAATCAGCCCTTAAAGGTACTGGTTTCCAGGATCCTCCAGTTGCTTCGGCTACTCTTATCAATGACATATAGGCCGGATCGGCAGACACGACATTTCCACCATTCATAAAAAGTACCATGGCTGTTTTCTCTAATAGGTCTGAAGAACCTGGGCCCATCATAATGTTCTTGCTTTTCACCCCTTCAAACACGGCAATTTTGTCTATCAATTGAAAGAGTTCCTTCCAGGCATATCGGTTACCCCCAGCAGCAGCATTTTTGAAAGCCTGTAATGCCATGGGCGAAGGCCCATATGGATTTTCGTTTGCGTTCAATTTGGCTTCCAACATCGGAAAATCCTTAAAATCTTCAGGCAGGTACTCCTTAAAGAATGGGCTATAAATTGCGTTCCCCTCTGTATCTAGGTGCAAAGGTGCCCTAGGAGTCTCCCCGAATCCCAAATAAGGAGCTATCATTGCACCACTGGCAGTAAGCATCCCTTTTTTTAACCATTCCCTTCTATTCAAGTTTTTTGTGGCCATGTTTTTATCATTTTTCGAATTAGCCCTTACGACCAAATTAAAGGCTGGGGGGCACAATTCCTATGGTAAACCCATAAAAATGAGCCGTTTAAAATAAGAATATCGAAAAAAAAGAGATTAAAAAAGAAAAGCTGTCTAAAAATGCCCCCAAACCCTTTACAGAGCGGCTTTGAACTGTTTTAAAAATCTGATGTCATTTTCGCTCAATAACCGGATATCAGATATTTGGTGCAACAATAAGGCAATTCTGTCAATACCCATGCCAAAGGCGAAACCAGAATAGGTTTCAGGATCAATGCCACAATTTTGCAACACACTTGGATCGACCATGCCACAACCCATAATTTCAAGCCAGCCCGTCCCCTTGGTCATGCGGTAATCGGTCTCGGTCTCAAGGCCCCAGTATACATCGACTTCTGCACTTGGTTCTGTAAATGGAAAATAAGAGGGGCGTAGCCTGATTTTTGATTTTCCGAACATTTCAGAGGTGAAATATTGTAGTGTCTGTTTTAAATCGGCGAACGATACGTTCTTATCAACATATAGCCCTTCAACCTGATGAAAAAAACAGTGCGAACGTGCAGAAATGGCCTCATTACGGTATACTCTACCAGGAGAAATGGTCCGTATCGGGGGTTCATGGTTCTCCATATAGCGCACTTGAACCGATGAAGTATGCGTTCGCAATAAGATATCAGGATCTTTCTGGATGAAAAAAGTATCTTGCATGTCACGTGCCGGATGATGTTCGGGAAGGTTCAGTGCCGTGAAGTTATGCCAGTCGTCTTCAATTTCCGGACCTTCAGAAACATTGAACCCTATTCGAGCAAAAATATCGACAATTTGATTTTTGACAATAGAAATTGGATGTCTGGCACCAATTTCAATAGCTTCACCAGGGCGGGTCAGATCACCATATTTGCCAACGGTTTCGGTCTGATCTTCCAAAGCGGCTTTGAGCGTATTCACTTTTTGAGCTGCCAAGTTCTTCAATTGGTTGATATGCTGGCCGAAATCCTTCTTTTGTTCGTTGGGAATGTTCTTGAATTCAGCAAAAAATTGATTGAGAAGCCCTTTTTTTCCTAAATACTTAATGCGAAAGGCTTCTATCCCATCTTTAGAATCTGAGGAGAATTCTTCAACCTCTTTTAAATGTTTCTTTAGCGTTTCAATCATTGGTGCTTGCATTAGCGGCAGACAAATGTAGTAAATTGTCCTTGAAAACATAGGCAATCAAAAAGTGTACTGAGGTGCCCCCTAAAAGGTGCCACAACCAATGCGTGCCCATACGGAGCAGGGTTTGGTGCAGGTCAATCGTTCTAAAATAGATAGCAAGCCCAAAAACCAAGAAGGCCGTTACGACCAGACCGATGTTCTTTCCTTCTGTTCTGATCAGATACCAAGAGAGCGGAAAAAGAATTGTAAAAGCGGTGATGACGTAGCCCAGCGATATCTGCATTCCTTGAGGCATAGGTAACAGCCGAAACAAAAATGAGGTGCCAAGAAGAACAAATATGAATACAGTGCGCTGCCACCAACCTTTTACCAATTTACAGATCAAATAAATGACCAAAGCGAAACACAAGAGCATGATGGGCATCCAATCCAATAAAAGCCATATTTCTGCACTTCTCGTGGCATGGTACAAGCTTCCGCCAACATAGCTTACAAATATTATTGGGAGTACCCCAGCCAAAAAATAATGTGACCGGTAATTAGGGTATACCCTAATGCCCCAGTAAATCAAAATGGCCAAAAAGATAAGGTTGCTGTATGTGTTCCAAGGCTCTACAGGAAAACGGCCCGCTACGGTTTCAAGATAAATTGGATCCGAATCGTTTAGGAACTTCATAGGTACCATAAGTAAATTTAGGCAGCTGTTTTAGCTTTGATGTTGTTCTTGATCCAAACCACACAAGATTGAAAGTCTTTGAAAATATGTTCTTCAGGAATAAGCCCAGGAATAATATCAATGCGTTCCATCATATATTTGGGCTGATCAAGGATATCAACAAGTAAAACATAAATCCCCTTCTTTTTTAAATCGACCAACACATCTTCCATGGCATAAAGACCTGATTGGTCCATGTACTGCATTCGGCCCATTCGAATGATTACAGAAGATGCAGTAGCGGGAATTTGGTCGGCCAATTGCTGAAATTCACTAGTGGACCCAAAGAACAAAGGCCCTTTGATATGTTTGATGAAAACATCTTCTTTCAGGTTTTTTGGGAAGTCTTTTTCATCGGCCCAAGCCTTTTCTTTGAACAATGTTTTCACATCAGACCGCTGTGCCGTCAAATCGCCCATTTTTTTCATGAACATCAAAGAGGCAATGACCAATCCGATACCTACTGCATAGACAAGGTTCCAAATGGACGACAGTACCAAAACAGTCAACATGATAATGACCTCAGAACTTAATCGCAAAGGCCCGAACGTAATGTCTTTTGGCAAAAAAGGGATGGCTTTCAACCCTTTATAATCCATAACACCGATACCTACCGTTACCAAGATACCGGCCAATACCGCTGCGGGAATCTGTGAAGCTACTGGTCCCAGTGCAAGAAGGATGATCAGCAAAAGCAAACCTGCTGTCATTCCTGATAAGCGGGTTTTTCCACCAGAATTGATATTGACCACAGTTCTGATAGTGGCCCCTGCCCCGGGAATTCCTCCGAACAAAGCTGCGATGCTGTTACCTATCCCTTGCCCTACCAGTTCTTTGTTGGGCTTGTGCTTTGTCTGGGTCATGTTGTCAGCTACAACCGAGGTCAATAACGAATCAATGGCCCCTAAAAGTGCCAAAGTAAATGCCGTAAAGATATAAGGGGATATCTGACTGAACTTGAATTCTGTGAAGATACGTAATTGTGGTATTGGCAATCCTTCAGGTATTTTCTCGATGGGGCGGTAATCCAATCCAAAGCCAAAGGCAATACCTGATACTAAAATCAAGGCCACTAGGGTACTTGGTATTGCAGTAGTTATTTTTTTAAATCCGTAAATAATGATGATAGTGGCCAATGCCAATGCCAATTCCAACCAATTAACGCTTTGTAAGGCTCGGGGAAGCACTTTAAAAGTTCCTACTACGCCCGATGCATCTTTGGCAGCTAGGATTTTCGCTCCTTTTTGAACATCGGTGGGCGTAATTTGCTCTGCCCTTATTATCGTTTCTTCAAAATCTTGCAAGACCAAAATGCCCTCTCCAGCTTCTTCTTTGAGGATATTTTCAAGTATTTCTTCCTCAGCATTGGCCATATATCGATTGACATAATCCACATCTTCTTTAGGGTAGTATCCAATAGCGGGCAGTATTTGTGTTACTAATATGATGACCCCGATGGCGGTCATGAATCCTGATACCACCGGATATGGAATGTATTTGATATACTTGCCCACCCCGATCAGGCCAAGACCAATCTGCATTAAACCAGCTAAAAAGAACACTGCGAGAATAATAGGCAATGCTTTGCCGACATCACCATCATGAACCGCTAAAATAGCGGCGATAACCACCATACTTACGGCGGTCATCGGTGCAGTTGGGCCTGATATCTGTGTATTGGTGCCCCCAAAGAGCGCAGCGAAGAAACTAATGAAAATTGCACCATATAGGCCAGCACTTGGGCCCAGGCCTGAGCTGACCCCAAAAGCCAGTGCTAGAGGCAATGCGACAATACCTGCGGTAAGTCCACCGAACAGGTCTCCTCTAAAATGATAAAAAAAACCTTTCATAGAGTCGGCTGTAGTAATATTTTCAAGATACTTATTTTAGTATAAGAAAAAAGGGTCAATGAAATGTTGAACACCGACCTCAACGCTATATCACGATTGCAAATATGGCACAACTATATAAAATGGATTTTTCCATCAGAAATATCATACATAGCCCCAACAATCATAATTTCTTGATTTTCTTCCATTTCTTTCAAAACAGGGCTTAGGTTTCTGATGTTTTCTATGGTAAGCTGTACATTTTTTTCAGCTACAGCATTTACAAAACCTAGATTTTTTGAATTTCTCTGTGATTCTTCCACGGGATCGGTGACAGCATGTACAGCAGGTTTTATCTTATCGAGTAGCACGGTAAGATTTCCCATCTTGGCATTATCACAGGCTCCTTTGACTGCACCACAACTGGTATGGCCCAAAACAACAATGACTTTGGTACCTGCTAACTTACAGGCGAATTCCATACTGCCAAGAATGTCTTCGTTAACAATGTTGCCGGCGACCCTGGCGCTGAAAATATCACCGACACCTTGGTCAAATATCAATTCGGCCGAAACACGTGAATCAATACAACTTAGTATGGTAGCAAAAGGGAATTGGCCATGGGTCGTTTCTTCAACTTGCCTCAAGAGGTCTCTATCTACCTTCTTGTTGGCCATAAATCGCTGATTGCCTTCTTTTAACAGTTCCAATGCCGTTGATGGAGTCAAGGCTGCTTGGGTTTCTTTTGTATGTGTCACCATTATTGTTTTTTATACTGATTTTGGTCTTAGTTTAAAGAATTTGATATAACTATCTGGATTTTCCACTTCACCGCGCTCTGATATCAGCTTGATATCAATATTCCTATTTCTTGCTTTTTCTGAAAAATCTTCTAGAATCTCTATGATATCGTTGTCAAGATATCTCGTTTTACTGACATCCAATTCAAGATACGAATCTTTTGGGATACTATCGAGTTCCTTCAATATGGCACCTTTGTTGAAAAAGGTAACTTCTTCGGCCAGTGTCATTTTGATTTTATGCTTTCCATTGCTTTTGTCCTCTATATGCAAAAAATGGGAGTTTTGATAGCTTTTGATCAAGATGACCACAATACCGACCGCAAGGCCCAGTCCGATACCGACAAGCAAATCGGTAAAAATGATACCCACAACGGTTACGGTAAATGGAATGAACTGTTTCCAGCCTAAATCATACATTTTTTTGAAAAGGGCAGGTTTGGCGAGTTTGTAGCCCACAATAAAGAGTACTGCCGCTAAAACAGATAGGGGAATCATGTTCAGCAATCGCGGAATGAGCATTACAGAGATCAAGAGAAAAAAGCCATGGATTATAGCGGACAGTTTTGTACGGCCACCAGATTGTATATTTGCCGAACTACGCACGATGACCTGGGTAATAGGAAGCCCACCTATCATTCCAGAAAGCACGTTGCCCGTACCTTGGGCCAATAATTCACGGTTTGTCGGGGTAACTCTTTTTCTAGGATCTAATTTATCGGTGGCTTCAACACATAGTAGGGTTTCAAGGCTTGCCACCAGGGCAATGGTGAAGGCCGTAATCCATATTTGAGGATTGCTTATCTGTCCAAAATTCGGAAAGCTGAACTGCCCGAAAAAGGAGGCAGCATCTTCAGGAATGGGAACATTTACCAATTGTTTCGAAGCAATGGCCAAGGTTTCATGGTCTTTTGTGAATACAAAAAACAAGATGCCAACGATTACCGCTACCAGGGGCCCCTGGACCAGCTGAAATATTTTTGCCTTTTTGGTAAGTACCCTATCCCAAAGCACTAAAATAAAAAGTCCGATAATAGCGATGATGGTTGAACCTGGACTGATGTAATTCAATGAATTGAAGATTTCTGAAAAGGTGTTTTCACCATCAACTTGAAAAAAGGCAAAATCCCCTTCTGGGTCTGCATCATAGCCAAAGAAATGTGGAATTTGCTTTAAAATGATAATAATACCAATTCCGGTAAGCATTCCCTTGATTACAGATGAAGGAAAATAGTATCCTATAATACCGGCTTTGAGAACACCGAAGAGCAATTGAATCATCCCTCCAAGCACTACGGCCAAAAGAAAGTTTTGATAGCCACCCAAAGTGCCAATTGCCGTCAATACTATGGCGGCAAGGCCAGCAGCCGGTCCACTGACACCAATCTGTGAACCACTTAAAGCACCTACAACGATACCACCGACAATTCCAGCGATCAAACCAGAAAAAAGGGGAGCTCCACTGGCCAGTGCAATACCCAAACACAAGGGCAGGGCCACAAAAAACACAACAATACTAGCTGGTAAGTCGCTTTTGATATACTTGAACATATGAATTTATTTAGAATTGAGTTTGTTTATATATAAAGGTTATTTGAGAAGAGATGGATGATGACGAAGGGTTATGCCATCTTTTCTGGAGGGGGTAAGTTGATGTCAAGCGTGAAATTGGAAATGGAAGGGATATATAAAGGCTTTTCTTTCTGTGTGTAGGTCCGAAGAAAATTTGCTGTGCTGCAAAAAGAATCGATAAAAAAGGTTTCGGCCTCAAATTTTTTTTCGACCTCTTTGCTCTTTTTCTCCTCATCACCGGATTCTATGGCGATAACCTCATGTTTGGTATTGCATATCATCGACGCAACGGGAGGACCTAAAATCGATAAAATAAGTAAAAAAGAAATGGTAATGAAGGCAACAGACCTTAACATTTTATTACATTTTGGACTAAAATAAGTGTAATTGTTGAAGGATTTTGTTAAATGTGCTTTAAAAGTCCTTCAGCAGCTTGAGATTTTCTGACGACAACCACCCTGTTTGACCATCTGCAATCTTGATTTTTTTCCAGTTTTCTAAATTTTCCAACACATTGACTTTTGTGCCTTCATGCAGTGTAAATATTTTTTCACTTCTTTCATTAGGCTCAGAATTTACAGATACCTCGCTTGCAAATATGATTGCCGGATTGTTTTTTTTATGGTTTTCATATTGCAAATAGGCAAAACAAACAGCGAAAATACCGAGCATCAAGACAAGTATGCTTGAAATGAATGCCATACGTTTTTGGGAGGCTGAACGCGCAAAAAAATAAAGTAGGTAGGCCAATACAAAAAGTATGGAGAGTGCTATCGCGAAATATGCCCATTGATCAAATGAGAATAGGTTAATGGTATTTGCATAGGTCTTTGCCAATGCAGTTTTGGGCATTTCTTCTATGGCATCTAACCTCATATTTTGTGCATAACCTAAATTGTTTCGGGTTTCTGTATCGTTCGGTTTTAGCAATAATGCTTTTTCGTAATAGTAGATACTTGGCCCAATTTCATCCAATTTGTAGTAAGCGTTGCCCAGATTAAAATAAAGACTGGCAGAATGTTGCCCATTTTCAATGATGTTTTGATAATACGATATGGCTTTTTCATAATCTCCACTGTTGTATGCTTCAGTAGCACGATTGAACAGCACATTGTTCTGTGCATATGATCCAAAATAGCACAGTAAGAGGATGAAGGTGAATATCTTTTTGTGTAGGGTCATAATTGTTTGTCCATTTGTGAGATTACCTCACTTGCTTTATCATAATCTTGTTGCATTTGTACATCAGAAAAAGGGCTATAGCGTGCCATTTCGCAATTTTGGAGCAACTGTAGAAAGCTAGTGGTGACAGTATCATCTAAATGTCTTTCGGTCAATAATGCGGCAATTTTTTCTTTACTGAACTCTGAGGTTTCAATTTTTAGCTTGGCCTTGAGATAGTTGTGCAGTGCTTTTTCAAGGGCCACATAAAATGCTTCTTTTTGACCCAGTTCTTTCTTTGCGGTCGATAGGTATTTACGTGCCAATTTGTTGGCTCTCTTAATTCTATTGCCCGTAACATCCTGTGCTATGGCCTCTCGTCGTTTAAAGGAAACAACGGCCAGTGGAATCAGCAGTAATGGGCCCAAAAGAAACAGATAAAAACGACCAGATCCAAAAAAGTAATTGGAGCCAATCTTGGTAAGATCTGGCCTTACCTTGATGAAGTGAAATTGCTTTCCTGTGGGCACAACCAGTTTTTGGGTACTACCGCTGATAGATCCTGCAACTGCAGCAGCATCGGTTGGCCCTTCCATGACGTTTATCGTAATTTCTTCTGAGTTCAATGTACTGTATTTACCGGTCTTTGGGTTAAAATAGCTGAATGAAATACTCGGTATCGGATATCTGCCCCGAAAAGAGGGAACAATGGTATAGCTATTGGTAACCTTACCTTCCATTCCGGTCAATGTTGTTCTGACACTTTCATTGAATTCTGGTTCGTAGACCTCGAGGGCACTTGGCAGTTCAGGTTCGGGCAATTGAAAAAGCTTCAAATTACCTTTTCCTGATATTTCGACCTTGGCCTGTAATGATTCTGAGGCATTGAGTGCGGTTTTACTTGTTGTTACCGAAAAGTCAAAACTACCTACGGCACCACTAAAATTTAACGGTTTACCGCTTTCGGGCAACGGCCTGACGTCAAGCGTTCTTCGACCTGCCGAAACTGTTTTGCTGGCTTGTTTATAGATTCTTCCTCCAAAGAAATCCCGTCGATTGGTAGGTACATCTACATAGATTTCGAGCGATAGCGGTTCAATATTGAGTTTGCCCGTTTTTTGTGGATACAATACGACCCGTTTTAACACCACACTACGGTAAGGTTTGCCCTGGTAGGTACTGTTCTTGGTGTTGTACTTGGTGACAGGAATGTCTTGGCTCCAAAAATTGTTGTATTTGGGGCTATCAAGGGGTCGGTAATTGGTGACACTCACAGAAGGGCTGATGTACAGTTTATAGATAACGGTGACAGCCTCATTGAGGTAAGGGCCTGTTTTTGAAACCTCAGCAACCAAGTGTAAGTTTTCATCTGCAATATCGTCTGCGGTCTTAGGGGCATTCGGATTGTCTACTGCAGAGGTTACTTCTACCTGTTTTTGCAATGTCTTGTATAGTTCACCGCTGATTTCAATGGTCGCTTGCCCTATTTTGAATTTTCCCTGATTAATAGGCACCAAAATATAGGAATAGGATTTTGAAAAAGTCCGCTTTCCATTGACCCATGACGAACTTATGGATTGTGATGGTCCCATAATGACCTTGAACCCATTGAAATCTGGTGGATTGAAGTTATCTCCATCTTTGTTCATCGTAAACTCGACCCTCAACCGTTCATTGACCCCTAGTTTTTCTTTGCTCAAGTTGACTTCAAAAGTGACCTCATTTTCTTCTTGGGCATAAAGGGGGCTGGCAATTACAAGCATTGCCATCAATAAACCGATGTGTTTTATCAAGCGACTGTACATCACCAATCTTTTTCATTTTTAATTTTTGCGCCTTTTACTTTTTTGGCGTCAATTTTTTGCTGCACCTTCTTTTCCTCGTTCTGCATGGCCTCTAACAGGTTCTCTACCTGTTGTTTTGAAAGTTGGTTGGGTCTGGGCTGTTGTTGCTTTTCTTCGGGTTGGTTTCCTTGGTTGGGTTGCTGCTTTTGTTCTTTTTTTTCATCGCCATCCCCTTCTTTATTTTCTTCGGGTTTGTCTTTGCCTTTATCACCTTCGTCGCCCTTGTCTTTATTTTCATCTTCGTTTTGTTCTCCTTCATTGTCCTTTTTGTTCTCACCTTTGTCGTCTTGGTCTTTGTTCTGCTCTTTTTGGTCTTTTTGGTCCTCGTTTTTCTGATCGTCCTTGTCTTGGTCGTTCTTTTGTTCGTCTTGCTGTTTTTTCAGCATTTCTTTGGCCAATGCCAAATTGTATCGGGTTTCTTCATCTTTGGGATTGTTTCGTAGGCCCTCTTTATAAGCCTCTACGGCTTTTGCATATTCCTTGTTTTTCATGAAGACGTTGCCGATATTGTGAAAGGCCTTATGTTTTTCTGGCTTTTTATTGGCTTTTTCCCCTGCTTGTTTGAATCTGCCAAAAGCTTCTGAATAGCTTTCACGGTTGTAATAGGCCCTACCTAGATTATATGGGGCAGCAATGTTGGCGGTGCTTTTCGATATTGCTTTTCGGTAATCAGCCTCAGCCGTTATAAAATCATTGGAAGTCAATTGTTTATTGGCCTGCCAGGTGAGGTTTTTCGATGCTTGCAGTGCCCTTAGGGCTTCTTTATCATTATTTTCTACATCTGTTTGTGCATAAGCCAAATAATTGGCCAGAAAAAATGTTCCTAAAATCAAAGCTGACCTACTCATTTGTATGCTCGTTAAAAAGGTTTAACTTCTTCAACCATTTTGTCTTTCTGTCCAGTAAAAAGATATCTAAAAATAGAAAGAAAAGCCCTATGCCCAAGAACCATTGAAACTGGTCTTTGTATTCGGCAAACTGCTTGGCCTCAAACTCTTTTTTATCCATTTGAAGCAACAGCTGCTTTATAAAATCAACTGCTTCTTCAGTATTTGCGCCGTTAATGTATTCACCATTGCCTTCGTTTGCAATTTCGGCCAGTACCATTTCATTCAATTTGGTGATGACCACCTCGCCCTGCATATTTTTTTTAAGACTTTCCACTATTCCGTTCCTTTTTATGGGAATTGGGGCACCCTTGGCTTTTCCGACTCCAATGGTAAAGACCCGAATGCCATTTTGGGCTGCATTGTCGACAGCTTTGATTGTAGAACCTTCCGAATGGTCCTCTCCATCAGAGACAATGAACAAAACACGATTGGTCTGCTCCGCATCATTATAATAGGTAGCTGCCAGATCAATTGCTGCATCGATGGCAGTGCCCTGTGATGATAACATGTCGGTATTCATGCTTTGTAAGAACATTTTGGCCGCGCCATAGTCCGTTGTTATGGGTAATTGTGGATACGCCTGTCCGGCATACGCAATGATTCCAACACGGTCACTGGCCAATTGATTGATGATTTCTGACACCAATCGTTTTGCTTTCTCCAAGCGATTGGGTGCGATGTCTTCTGCCAGCATACTCTTTGAGACATCGACTGCAAAAACGATATCAACACCTTCCCGTTTCACGGTCTCCAGCTTTGTGCCGATTTTTGGGTTGACCAAACCGAAAACCAAGAAAATAAGGCCAAGCAGCAATAGGATCAATTTTAGGGTAGCCTTAAAGCGTGATTTTTCGGGAGCGAGGCGTTTTAAAAGGGTAGCCTGGGCAAATTTACGTTGGGTGCTTTTCTTCCATATCAATGACATCACGAACAATAAGACCATTACGGGCACAATGCCCAGCATATAGAAGTATAGTTTTTCGTCAAACTGAATCATTGGTCTTCTAAATAAAACTTCTAAATAATGTTGTTCTCAATCCCCATTCCAATAGTAGCAAAGCTCCTGCCAAAAACACCCATGAACGAAACTTTTCTTCATATTTGTAATACTTGAACTCTTCTATTTCAGTTTTTTCAAGTTTATTGATCTCATCATAGATCTCTTCGAGCTTTTCATTATCGGTAGCTCTAAAATACTCTCCCCCAGTTGCCTTGGCAATATCTTCTAGCAGGGTTTCGTCGATTTCAACTTGGCGCATGCCATACCGAAAAGAACCATCAGGCTTGTACGCTATGGGTGTCAGGGCATTTCCATTGGTTCCCAGACCTATGGTATAGGTTTTTATACCAAATTCTACTGCTAGGTCTGCGGCAGTTTGGGGTTCGATGAATCCTGAATTGTTGACGCCATCGGTCAATAAAATGATTACCTTGCTTATGGCTTTACTTTCCTTAAGGCGGTTCACTGAGGTGGCAAGACCCATACCAATGGCAGTACCATCTTCCAACTGTCCATACGAAATATCGCGAAGTGCGCCCAAAACTATTGATTTGTCACTGGTAATAGGGGTTTTGGTATAACTTTCACCGGCATAGGCCACGAGCCCAATACGGTCATTGGGCCGTTTTCTGATAAAATTGGCAGCGACTTCTTTTAATGCCGATAGGCGATTTGGTTTTAGGTCACGGGCCAACATACTTGATGATACATCTATGGCCATGACAATATCTATACCTTTGGTCGTTTTTGTTCTTGTTGAAATATCTTCGGTCTGTGGCCTGGCCAAAGCCGTTATTATGGCAGCCAATGCCAACAAACGAAACATGAAGAGAAGCGGTTTGAGCTTGGATAGCAAGCTGCTGCCCGAAAATGCGTTCATACTTGAAATTCGCAAAGAGGCGACTTCTTCCTTACGTTTGAAAAAATACCATGCAAGAGCCAGAGGTAGCAGTAAAAACAACCAAAAAAACTCAGGGTTTGCAAATTCAATATTGTCAAGCATCTATGTTTGGGTTTTCACATCGACCGTGGTCAAAATTCTGTCAACAATTTTTTCTGCATAGGTATCACCATCCAACCAAGTTACCATGACTTGTTGTTGAAAGCCCTTGCCCCCAAAACTTAAGATCAAATATTTTCCTTTGATCAAATTAGATGATTCAGGAACCTTGAATTTTCCACTGCCATAGGTTTTAAGACCTTGAATACCAGCAGTAGTGACAAATTCTTCTTGTTTGGTAGTGATGTTCTTGGCCCCCTTTCCTTCTAGATTGGACAATAGTTGCTCTATGGTCTTTTGAAAATCGGGCTCTGCCGGTTGCGTAAAGGTGGTTGAAGTTGCAACTACGGTGAACAGCCCAACGGAACTTCTATAACCAAAAGTCTGAAGGCCATCTATGTTGGCCTTGGCCTCAGGCGGAATCTTAACCTCATGTCTTAAAAGTACTTCTGGTGTCTCAAGATTGATTGGAGGAAATCCGTATGAGCTTGAAACCCATTCACCTTCAAGCAGTGCTTTGGTAGGATGGCCTGTGATGGTGTCCTTTACATAAGTGAATCCGTAGCGTGCAATGGAAACAGCAGCACTGAGAAACAAAATGCCCACAAATGTGGCAGCAGCGATGTATATGCGCTTTCGTTGTTTCTTTTTGGCCAACGTTTTCAAATAGGCTTCATCATGTACCAATTCATCTTCTGAGGGTTCGGGCAGCGCCTCTTTTGTCTTTACAACGATTTGTTCTATAGAGACCCGATCTTGTTCGGCTACCGATGTCAAGGGCTTTGATTTCGCAAATTTCACTAGATCTGCGGTCTGTAGTACCTTCTTGAATTGTTGTATGGTAGCTTCATTAAGATCCAACTGACCAGCATCCTTTAATAATCCAAGCTTTTCTATGAGTTGATCCGTTGTACTTTCCAAGGCAGATACATGGACCTCTTCTTCCAGATAAGATCGAACGATATCAGTGAGCTCAGAGTAGTATTTTTTATAATTGTCCTGAATAAGGTATTTTGAATTTTCTAAGCGTTTCAATTCTAATAAAGCCTTATCATAAGCAGGCAAAAGCGCTTCTTTTTCTTCTTCGGTCAATGGCTTTTTTCTCAGAAAGAACCAATAGGCCAAGCCACCAATCAATACAATGCCAAGTAAGGCCCAGAATACAATTCTCCAGATTTTCGCATTGCTTTTTTCCACTTCGATAAGCGGTTTGATATCATACATTTTCTGTTTGAGGGTATCAACAGGTACTGTGGCTACATTGATTCGGAATGTGTCGGTAAAAAAAGGCTGCTCATTAATGGCTATCCGTTGCGGTGGAATGGTATAAACACCACTGTCAAATTGGGTAAGTGCATAGATTCGTTGAAGCATTACCCTATCTTTGTTCTTGGTGGTATCAATGACCAGGGCCTCTACCATTTCCAATGGTGAAAAGGTTTGGTCTTCAGGAAAATGCACCAAATCTGTAGTGTCTGCCTCAACGGTTATGGTGTATTGTATCTGTTCCCCAATTTTTATGAAAGTAGTATCAATCTGCGATCTGACCGCTGAAGATTTTTGGGCATTTGAAACAAGAAATATGAGGCATGTGCAAAGGGATAGCAAAACATGGTTTCGCTGATGTTTCAATCTAAAAACGTGTATTTTTTTGATTTTTCCCATGTTATCCACGCCGTTTAAAATAGCCCAACAACTTTTTTACATAGCTCTCATCAACCCTACAGCTCAAGACACCGCTTCCTGACTTTTTGAATGCGTCCAAAAAGTAGTCAACCCTTTTTTGATGGTATTTCCAATAGTCGTGCCTGACTTTTCTTGATTGGGTATTGACCAATATGCTGGCACCTGTTTCCGCATCTTTCATTTGAACGACCCCTATATTGGGGATGAATTCCTCTTTTTCATCGTAGACCCTGATACCCGTAACATCGTGCTTATTACCAACAATTCGAAGCGTAGTACCATATTCATCGGTAATGAAATCAGAAAGAATAAAGACAATGGCCTTTTTTTTGATGACATTGCTCAAGAACTTCAATGCTTCGGTAATATTGGTTTCGCTGCTTTTGGGCTTAAATTCCAAAAGTTCGCGAATAATACGCAAAACATGGCTTTTACCCTTTTTTGGAGGGATAAATAGCTCTACTTCGTTCGAGAAGAGGATCAAACCAACCTTATCGTTGTTTTGCATTGCTGAAAAAGCGAGTGTGGCAGAAATTTCGGTGATGATATCTTTCTTAAATTGGCTATTGGTGCCAAAAAGCGCCGAACCACTGACATCAACAATGAGCATCATCGTCAGTTCCCTTTCTTCTTCAAAGACCTTTACGAAAGGTTCGTTGTAGCGAGCGGTGACATTCCAGTCGATAGCACGTACGTCATCTCCAAATTGGTATTGTCTTACTTCGCTAAATGTCATCCCCCTTCCTTTAAATGTAGAATGGTATTCACCACCAAAAATATGGTCTGAAAGACGACGCGTCTTAATTTCTATTTTCCGAACTTTTTTGAGTAGCTCTTTCGTATCCATTTGGGTCCAATGCGTTATGGGTTTCTGTTCAAAGTAGGTTGGGGTGCTATCGTTGAACTAGAAATGCTGAACCTATTAAGGTACTTCAACCTCGTTAACTATCTTGTTAATGATCTCTTCAGAGGTGATATTTTCAGCTTCGGCTTCGTAGGTAATCCCGATACGGTGCCTCAAAACATCATATACCACAGCTCTGACATCTTCAGGAACAACGTACCCCCTTCGTTTGATAAAGGCATAACATTTTGAAGCATTGGCCAAATTGATACTGCCCCTTGGTGAGGCACCAAAGCTTATCAAAGGTTTTAGGTTTTCTAGGCTATATTTTTCTGGATATCGGGTGGCGAAGACCAAATCGAGGATGTATTTTTCGATTTTCTCATCCATGTATACCTCTTTCACCGCATTTTGTGCACTGAGAATCTGTTTCAGGGTGACGACAGGCTTAATGGCCTCATGGGTTCCGTTGAGGTTTTGACGTATGATCAATTGCTCTTCATTCAATTTTGGATAATCGATGACCGTTTTGAGCATAAAACGGTCGACTTGTGCTTCAGGAAGGGGATATGTGCCTTCTTGTTCGACAGGGTTCTGTGTCGCCATGACCAAAAATGGGACATCCAATTTGAAGGTTTCCTCTCCTATGGTAACCTGCTTTTCTTGCATGGCTTCCAAAAGGGCAGATTGCACTTTTGCGGGAGCCCTGTTGATTTCGTCTGCCAATACGAAGTTTGCAAAAATAGGCCCCTTTTTTATAGAGAAATCATTCTCTTTCATATTGTAGATCAATGTGCCAATAACGTCTGCAGGCAGTAAATCTGGAGTAAATTGAATTCTACTGAACGCTCCCTTTACTGCTTTAGCCAATGTGTTGATGGCAAGTGTCTTGGCCAACCCCGGCACACCTTCCAGTAGAATATGTCCTTGTCCTAAAAGCCCAATGAGCAATCGCTCGACCATATGTTTTTGGCCAACAATGGCTTTGTTCATTTCCAGGGTCAAAAGGTCAATAAAAGCACTCTCCTGGGCAATTTTCTCGTTCACAGCGCTAATGTCAATCGTAGTATTCTCTTCCATAGGAAACAATATGGTAACTCAATTTGAATGAGGATTTTAATAAAGCGCAAAATGAAAATTAATTTAAAATCGAGCTGTTAATTATTGGTTAAAAAAACTTCGGAAGCCCAAGTTTTGTGAAGAGTTTAAGGGATTAATTTTATAATTTCACCGCATATGCACCATACGAAATCATACTCTAGAATTATTGCTGGCACAATGACTTGGGGAAGCTGGGGAAAACAGCTTTCCACAGATGGTAAAGTGGAACTGATCCATGCTTGTGCTGAAATTGGTATTACGACCTTTGATCATGCCGATATTTATGGCAATTACGATAACGAAGCCGAATTTGGCAGTGCTTTGAGAAAAAGTGGAATTGACCGTTCTGCGATCCAATTGATCAGTAAGTGCGGTATTCAAATGACCCGAGGTCGGACCAACAAGGTCAAACACTATGAGTATTCCAAAGAATACATCGTTTGGTCAGCTGAGGAATCCTTGCGGAAATTACAGACCGATTACCTCGACCTGTTTCTTTTGCATCGACCGAGCCCATTGATGCGACCTCAAGAAATAGGTGAAGCAGTACAAAAACTAGTGGATGACGGAAAAATAAAGCAGTTTGGGGTGTCAAACTTTAGTCCATCACAAATTGCCCTACTTGAGACAGCATGGCCAGTTTCAGGCAATCAGGTTGAATTTTCATTGACCCATGATAAACCCATGTATGATGGTACCTTCGATGACTGTTTGGTGAACGATCGAATGGCCATGGCATGGAGCCCATTAGGTAGTTTTTTTAAGGAAGATACGGAGCAGAATCAACGTATCTCACAGGTTATTGACGAACTTAAGGAGAAATATAATGCAGATGAAAGCCAATTGCTTTTGGCTTTTATTCAAAAACATCCCGTTTCTGTGTATCCTGTGGTCGGCACCACCAATAGTAAAAGGCTTGCCAATGCGGTAGTGGCGTCGAAAATTGATTTGGAGCTTGAAGATTGGTTTCTACTGTTAGAAGCGAGTAAGGGTAAAAGAGTTCCATAAGAAGAAAACCATGGCCAAAACGATACTCATCACCGGAGCCACTAGTGGAATTGGTAAGGCAACAGCTGAGCTATTGGCAACAAAGGGTTTTACGCTGATACTATGTGGTAGAAGGCAAGAGTGCCTAAACACCTTGCATGCCGATTTAAGTAAATATACCCCAGTAAAGACCTTGAATTTTGATGTAAGTGACAAGGGAGCTGTTTTTAATGCCATTGGGTCTCTTTCTGAAGAATTTTCGCAGATTGATGTTTTGATCAACAATGCGGGTAATGCCCATGGGCTTGATGCCATAAACGAGGGAAGCATTGATGATTGGGATGCGATGCTTGACAGCAACGTTAAGGGGTTGCTTTATGTCTCAAAAGCGGTTTTGCCACAAATGGTAGATCGAAAATCAGGCCATATCATCAATATCGGCTCTACTGCAGGCAAAGAAGTATACCCAAAGGGAAACGTATACTGTGCAAGCAAACATGCTGTTGATGCCATCAATCAAGGTATGCGCATTGATTTGAATGCCTATGGTATACGTGTGGGGGCGGTGAACCCAGGGTTGGTTGAAACAGCGTTCAGCGATGTTCGGTTCAAGGGAGATGACCAAAGGGCAAGAAAAGTATATGAGGGGTACCAACCATTGACCCCCAGTGACATTGCTGAAATCATATATTTTGTAATCACAAGGCCGGGTCATGTGAACATTGCAGATTTAGTGGTGATGCCAACAGCCCAGGCAAGTAGCACGATAATCAAGAAAGACCTATGATCAATAAACGGTTACTGGTCAAAAATTTACTTGCCCACAATGATGAAAACAGCTTTTACGATAAAAAACGATTTATATCGATTGGTGAAAAAGAAGGGAAAGCCAAATTCTTAAAACATGTATGCGCCCTAGCCAATAGCAACCCAAAAAACAATTCATTTATCGTTGTAGGTGTTGAAGATGAGGACAATAAGATTGTCGGGGTTGATTTTTTTGATGACAGTAAAATTCAAAACCTGGTTAATGCCTATCTTGACAACCCACCTTTGATTTCATATGAAAACATTCCTTTTCCAAACTTGCCAGAAGGCAAGGTAATTGGTTTGGTAACCATTAAATCAAACGGAAGGGTCTGTGCCTTAAGAAAGAATATCTGGAAATATTATGGCGGGGCCGTTTTTTTTAGGGAAGGCAGCATTAGCCTACCCAAGGCCTTTGATATTGAGCTCAAAGACATCAATGCTGAGGTAGTGGCTACCATCGAACAACATGCCCGAAACAATATTGAGCTGACCTTGGATGGGGTCATTGACTTTATCAATAACCGCCATGCCAATCTTAAGAGCAACTACAAGGTATTCAAAGAACAGTTTGTGGTCTGCTGGGCAGGTAATCAAAAGAAGGTAAAGAACAAAACATATTATTCCCGTGTTGATATTGAGTTGATCAACGAACAGGTCAAACTTTTTTACTCTGCCTTAGATGAGATTACCATTGCTTATGATGAAGACTCGTTCACCACTTTGGAATATGTACAGCTAGGCCTGGGTAAGCAACAGAAATACTATCCTCTCGAAGAAGTAGTCATCACCTTTTCTGAAAATGGCAATTATACGATCAATAGTGAACTTGTCTTTGAACCCCCGCAATATGACAAAAAAACGCTACATCATATTTTTAACACCAACAATTCGCTATTGCAAAAACTAGAAAAACAAATTGGACTTGCCCCAACTGAACAGTTGGATCTGGCCCATCTTCCAGATACGTATTTGATTTGTTACTTGAATGGTTTCGAAGAGGCAAAAGAACGAATGGAGCATGCCCGGCCCATCTTAAAAAGAACCGATCAAGAGATATACCGATCGTTAAAGGAGTCGCTACGAATTCTAAGAAAAGTGCGTTACAATTAGTGTTTTTTGAGCCACAACAACTGGTAGGGGCCAACTTGCAAAAATCCACTTTTGAGTTTGGTGCTTTGGTCTGTGATGATATCATGGAATTCCAACTCTTTCAAATAACCAAGTTTGGCAATCCAACTGCCATCAATGACTTGATGGCCTTCGTCAAAGTTGCATATGACCAAAATACCCTTGTTGGAACTTTCTGTGCGTTCAAATGCCAGAATATGTTCATTGCCCGTGTAATGTAGTACCAAGTTGTTCGTGTCGGCAAAAGCGGGGGTTTTTTTTCTCAGTGCAATCATTTGTTGCAGTGCAGCAAATATTCTCGATTGGGGCAGCGCCTTATTTTGAAGCTTTTGTATGAGTGCCCAATTTTGCTGTGGGCGATTCACCCAACGACTGTCGTCTTTTTTGTGGGGGTCTTTTAAAAAAGAATAATCGTTCAAACTTCCAATTTCATCCCCAGCATATATCATGGGAATACCCCCAAAAGCCAAGATGATCCCATGCAGTAGGGTTATTTTGGCAATAGCCTGATCGATAAGTGTGTTGTCGTTGGTCTCCAATCCCAACTCCAATCCCAATAAAGAAGCGGCACTTCCGGTGATACGCCCATCGCCTGTTTTGGGATTGTACATAAACAGTAGTCCCTTTGCGGGTGACCAATCCAAACGTTGACAATAATAGTCCAATAAGAATTTACGGTGCCCTTGTGGATTCCAACCTATTTCATGTATATGACCATCATCAAGTCCTAGACCGATATCATCGTGGCAGCGCATGTAATTGACCCATGTACAATCACTGGGTTTATTTGGGGTATTGGTGAGGCTTTTATAGACCAAGGCTGTTTTTTTTGTTGCAATGGAATTCCAAAGCAATGCCATTAATGAGGCATTATACGCAACTTCACATTCGTTGCCAGTCGTTTGGTTCTCCCCGAAGTATTTCAGGATTTCTGTAGGTGACACGATAGCTTCTGCGAGAAATATGACCCCGGGAGAAACTACTTGAAGGCATATCTTGAATAGGCTCACAAGCCTATGCGCTTCAGGCAAGTTTTGTGATATGGTTCCTATTTTTTTCCAAAGAAAGGCCAAGGCATCAAAGCGAATGACATCGACTCCCAAATCAACCAGCTTGGTCAAATTTGACAACATTTCCAAGAAAACTTCAGGATTGGTATAATTTAAATCCCATTGGTAACGGTTGAAAACGGTCATGACCCATTTTTGCATCTCTTCATCAAAAATGAAGTTTCCAGGCGAGGTTTGGGGAAAAATTTCTGGCAACGTTTTTTCAAATTCATCCGGAATTGCGCTGTCGGTGTACGTGTAGTAATAATTTTGGTGCTTTAAGCTTCCTTTTTTTGCTTTTTTGGCCCAGACATGTTCGTTCGAGGTATGGTTGACCACAAAGTCGAGCATCAAATACATCTTTCTTGTACGGAGTTTTTGTGTAAGTGACAGGAGGTCTTGTTTTGAACCATATTTTTTGGCTACTTCATAATAACTATTGACCGCGTAGCCACCATCATTTTCTCCTTTCGGTCGCTTGGTAATGGGCATGAGGTGTAGAAAGTTAACACCCAGATCCTCCAGATAAGGAATTTTTTCCTCCAATCCCTTTAGGTCTTTATTGAAATGGTCTACATAGAGTTGCATGCCGACCATAGTTTGGGATTGGTACCAATTGCCATGGTTTAATCGCTCAATATCTTGTTTTTTAAGGGCTTCGGGCCGTTTTTTGAACAATCGGGGAAGCAGTTTCAGTAGGGTATCGAATGATGCTAGGTGTTTTTCCCTTTCATATAGTGAAAAAAACAGATTTTGTAGCAACGTCAGATTGGTCGCCAATCTCAGTTCAAAAAGTGCATCTAAATCGTTTTCTTCAAAAGTTGAAGAGATCAATCGATGTAAGGCCGCTTGGTTCATATTATTCTTCAAGCTGATGTTCAAAGGGCAATGCTTCGATGGCACCGAACTTTGTGGTCGTTATGGCACCTGCCCTATTGGACTTACTGATCATGTCTATCAGCAGTTGTTTATCGCTAAAAACAGTATTGAAATCAGCAAGCCTGGAAATTTGATATAAGAGACAGCCGATAAAAGCATCGCCTGCCCCAGTGGTATCCAAGGCTTTTACATTGATGGTGCCTACCGTTTTTTTGAAATCCTTGGTGCTGATAAAAGTACCGTTCTTGCCCAAGGTGATGGCAATGACAGTAGCACCTATCTCATGGAGAACATCACTGGCCTCTTCAATGTTTTGTTTTCCAGACAGTAATAGGGCCTCTTCAAGGCTGAACTTGCATAGATGGGACTTCTCTACAAAGGGCATGCATTTTTTGATGAAGGTGCTCTCTTCACCCTGCCAAAGGTCTTCCCTGAAATTGGGGTCAAAACTGATGAGCGATTCTTTGGTTAACGCATCGAACAGATAATGTCCATATGCTTCTTCCAAAGGACCTCCCAACAGTGCTGTGGCGGCACCAAAGTGAATGATGTTCTTCTCGAACTGTTTTTTTATCGATGCATCATATTTGAGTTCCCTATCAGCTCCCCGACTGAAAACAAAATCGCGCTCACCATCTTCGGCAAGTGAAACAAATGCCAATGTGGTAAATGACTTTGAGCGCTGTGCCATCGAAACATCTACACTTTCATTTTTGAGCACTTTCAACAAAAAGCTGCCGAAAGGATCCTTGCCAACGCATCCGATAAAGGAACTTTTGCCGCCCAATCGCGAAATGGCGCAAGCAACATTAGCAGGTGCCCCCCCGGCTTTCTTGCTAAACTCATTGGCTTTTGAAAGGTCACTACCTTGGTTTTCAGCTACGAAATCAATAAGAAGCTCACCTATACAAAATACTTTTTTCATCTTCTTGTCGGTAAGATTATGGCCCGAATGTACACAGAAAACCTTAGGTTCTCCAAAAAAAGGGACAAGGGGCTCCTGATTTTCGAAAATCAGGAGAAAACTTTCCCTAAAATTTTTATGTATGGGAACATTTGTAAGTATTATTGTGAAAATTTTGAAATATGCGAAAACTGGTCATAGGAGATGTACATGCTGCATTACGGGCTCTGAAGCAAGTCATTGAAAAGGCAAATATCACATCAAGTGACCACCTTATTTTTTTGGGGGATTATGTAGACGCATGGAGCGATGCCGTTGAAACCGTCGATTTTCTTATGGAACTACAGCAACAATACAGGTGTACTTTTATTCGCGGCAATCATGATGAACTGTGTAGAAATTGGTTGCTTACTGGAGACGAGAACCCACAATGGCTGGCACATGGGGGTATCGCCACTCGTGATTCTTATGCAAAAGCCGACCTGAAGAAAAAGGAACGGCACCTCAATTTTTTCAATGCGCTGGAGAATACATATTTAGATAACGAAAACCGATTGTTCCTACATGCGGGATATACGAATTTAAAAGGGATTGAACATGAATATTTTGAGCAACTGTTCTATTGGGACCGTACACTTTGGGAGCTGGCCAAGGCCTTAGATCCCAAATTAAAGCCCGGAGACCCCAATTTCCCCAAGCGGTTGGGTGTTTACAATGAAGTGTTCATAGGCCATACCCCTTTATCAAAGACAGGCCAAGCCATACCTAATCATGGGGCAAATGTTTGGAATATTGATACCGGTGCCGCATTCAAGGGGCCGTTGACCATTCTTGACGTGGAAACAAAGGAATATTGGCAAAGTAATCCTGTATATCAACTTTATCCGGGCGAAAACGGAAGAAATTAAATGTAAACCGTGACAATTCAGATAATTATAAAGACCTTTACTAAAATTGCACAAAAATGTCAATAAAAAACGTTCGATTAGAGGTCATGCAGGCTATAGAACCCAAAGTGAAGGGCTTTATGGATTCTTTTCTATTGCCTATCGAGAAAATATGGCAGCCCAGTGACCTATTGCCAAATTCTGAAAATGATACCTTTTTTGATGAAGTGGAGCAACTCAGGGGAGAGGCCAAGGAACTGGGATATGATTTTTGGGTAATCTTAGTTGGCGATACCATTACAGAAGAAGCGTTGCCTACCTACGAATCATGGTTGATGGACGTAGAGGGCATAGATCAGCATTCCGGAGTTGAAAATGGGTGGTCAAAATGGGTAAGGGCTTGGACAGCAGAAGAGAACAGACATGGTGATGTGCTCAACAAATACCTTTATTTGTCAGGTCGGGTGAATATGCGGGAGGTTGAAGTAACAACGCAGCATTTAATTGCCGATGGGTTTGACATAGGAACTGATAGAGACCCTTACAAAAATTTTGTCTACACGACTTTTCAAGAACTGGCCACAAACATTTCACACAAGCGGGTGGGTAAAATGGCAAAGCAAAAGGGGAATTCGCTTTTGGGAAAGATGTGCACAATCATAGCGGGCGATGAAATGCGGCATCATCTGGCCTACCGTGAATTTGTGAAAACGATTTTAGGACAAGACCCCAATGGGATGCTTATGGCATTTGCCGAGATGATGAAAAAAAAGATTGTCATGCCAGCCCATTTTTTAAGGGAATCAGGGGAGAGTATTGGAACAGCCTTTGAGCTTTTTTCAAACTGTGCCCAAAGACTGGGGGTTTACACTGCGCAAGATTATATCGATATCTTGCAAAAGCTCAATGCTTATTGGGAAATCGGAAACCTTTGCCAACTCACTGAACAAGCTGAAAAAGCACGGGATTACTTGATGAAACTCCCCGAAAGGTTACAACGTATTACCGAGCGAATGCAGTTTCCTGATGAAGAGTACAGGTTCAATTGGGTCGAGGCCAATGGCAATCTATAACATACAGGGCTTTAAAACTTTCCTGCTTTGTGATCATCTTGCCACTTGACCAGTTCTTTCCATTTACCCTCATACGCCATTTTGGCCTGCATTGGCCATGAGGCTGGGTCGTGAATACGATAACGGTCACCACCAGAGTCAAGCACTTCTTGGCATTTGGCAACTGATACCTTAGAAAGTGCTTTCCAGGTCTTGATCTCGAAATTATGAAATAATCCTTCAATCTTTGGTCCGATGCCTTCTACAATTTTAAGGTCATCATGTGTTATCTTTTTGCCGAAAGCTACTTTTGCGGCACTAGCATCAAAAATGAAGGCAGAGGCTGAAGCTAAAGAATGTGAGGGGGTTTTGCCAAGGCTTTCTGAAGGATTTTTGGAAGCTGACAAAGCGGCCATCTTTTCGTTGCATGCATCGAGTTTGGCCTTTAATTGTGCATTTTTATTTTCAAGGGCTTTCCATTCGTCAGAACCGGCTATTGTGGTGCTTTTCCCTTTTCCCCAGTAATAGCCCAGAAGACCACAGATTGCCCCTACAAGTAGAGGAACCAACCAGTACCAGATATTGATATTTTCCAAGTCCATTATATATTTTTATAATTGGTTATTCAGTGTAATTAGGGTTCTCCTGTTTTTGCCCCAGCCTTCTTATGTGGCACTTTTGATGAAAAATGCCATCAAAAAAATCAGCCCGTTCTTGACCGGGGGTCAAATTGCGAACCTTTTTAAGGGGTGTTTCGTATTTATTGATAACGACAAAGTATTAAAAACCAACATAAAATCATAAGAAAATGACCAAGCATACAATTTTTGTGACCAACTACAAGGTTCTTCGATTTTTGTTTGAAAAATATCAAGAACTTTATAGGTAAATAGATAACCCTATTTCTCCCGACGAAGTTCCGGCATTGAAATAGGGTTTTTGAAAATTTAAGTTTGAGTTAGTTAAGTTGGTTTAAAAACCGCTGATCATTAATAATAAGATTGGCGGTTTTTGTTTAAAAATCAAATTTAATGCCTTGTGCCAGCGGCAGTTCTGTGGTGTAATTTATGGTATTGGTCTGTCGCCGCATATAAATTTTCCAGGCGTCTGAGCCACTTTCACGACCTCCACCGGTTTCTTTTTCACCGCCAAAAGCCCCCCCGATCTCTGCTCCAGAAGTACCAATATTTACATTGGCGATACCACAGTCACTCCCTGAAGCGGATAAAAATTGCTCTGCTTCACGAAGGTTATTGGTCATTATTGCTGAAGAAAGCCCTTGTGCGACCCCATTTTGCAGGGCAATGGCCTTGTCAACACTGCCCGAATATTTGATGAGATATAGAATTGGGGCAAAAGTCTCTTCCTGTACAATGGCAAATTCATTTTTCGCCTCTACTATAGCTGGTTTTACATAGCACCCACTTTGGTAACCATCACCTTTAAGTATATCACCATGAACAAGAATGTTTCCGCCTTCATTTTTCGCTTTTTCCAGGGCAAAGGTATAGCTTTCTACTGCAGTTGTGTCAATCAACGGACCAACATGGTTTTTTTCATCCAACGGATTGCCGATACGAAGTTGTTGATACGCATCGATCAATGCAGTCTTGACGGTATCGTATATAGATTCATGTATGATGAGTCTTCTTGTTGAAGTACAGCGTTGGCCTGCGGTGCCCACAGCTCCGAATACAGCTCCGATGACTGTCATTTTAATATCGGCTTCGGGGGTTACGATAATGGCATTGTTGCCCCCAAGTTCTAGAAGTGATTTTCCCAAACGAGCCGCTACTGCCTGTGCCACAATTTTTCCCATCCGAATGGAACCTGTGGCAGATACCAAGGGAATTCTTTTGTCTTGGGTCATAAATTCTCCGACCGTATAGTCACCATTGACCAAACAAGAAATACCTTCAGGCAGATGGTTCTCTTGTAGCACTTGTGCGATGATATGTTGGCAGGCCACACCGCACAATGGGGTTTTTTCAGAGGGTTTCCATACACAGACATCTCCACATACCCAAGCTAATGCAGTATTCCATGACCAAACAGCTACCGGAAAATTAAATGCCGAGATAATGCCCACTATGCCTAAGGGATGGTATTGTTCATACATTCGATGCCCAGGGCGTTCAGAATGCATGGTAAGACCATGCAGTTGGCGTGAAAGACCTACGGCAAAATCACAGATGTCGATCATCTCTTGTACTTCGCCCAGACCTTCTTGATAAGATTTGCCCATTTCATATGAAACCAATTTTCCGAGTGGTTCTTTGAGTTCGCGAAGCTTTTCACCAAACTGACGGACCATTTCACCTCGTTGGGGCGCAGGTACGGATCGCCAATACAAAAAGGCTGAGGCAGCACTTTCCATGACTTTTTCAAAATCTGTTGTGCTGGTACTTTTCACCTTACCTATCAAGGTGCCATCGACGGGGGAATAAGACGCTATCAAATCTCCTGAACCAAAATGGGTCGAACCGGTTGAGGTTCCTTCATTGATTTCTTGCAGCCCTAGTTTTTTAAGTGCGGTATCCATTCCAAAATCGGAAGCAGTTTTGGTCATTTTATAACTTTTTAATGAAATATTGTTAGCTTTTTAGCAAAGCTACAAAGAATAGAATTGCTTATTGGGGGTAGGTGCTAAGAATAAAGCTCAGCCAGCAACAACAGGATTCCTAAAATAGCGGGTAACGCTTGAACCGTGAAGATTTTTTTTGAAACGGATATGGAACCATATATTCCCGCTACCGCCACACAGCCTAAAAAAAATAGCCCCACATATATTTGCCAGTCCACGTCGTCGATCAGCAATGACCAAATGAGACCTGCGGCCAGAAAGCCATTGTACAATCCTTGATTGGCAGCCATGGCTTTTGTGGGTTCAAATAAATCTTGCGGAAATTTTCGAAATATTTTCCTGGCCTTTGTGGTCCATGCGAACATCTCTAACCATAAAAAATACAGGTGTAAGAGAGCGACGATCGTAGTTATAAATTTTGCGGTTACCAACATCATCAATCTTTTAGAACAAATCGTGGATCAACGGGCATTACTGTGCCACACTTATTGCAGGTTCTCAGGGTTTCTGAACCATAAAAGTGTTTGAAATGGGCCAAAAAATCCTGTTCAATATCGTTCAAGGTAAAGTATACCTCGTGCAATTTATTGTTGCAATTGTCACAAAACCACAACAAGCCATCATCTACCTTCATATCGGCGCGTTTTCGCTCGATGACCAGGCCAATAGATCTCTCGTGCCTTACAGGGGAGTGTGGCACCTTGGCTGGATGAAGGTACATGTCACCTGGGCCTAATTGCATGGTTCGTTTTTGCCCTTCTTCTTGAATGTGAACTTCAATTGTTCCTTCCAATTGATAAAAAAGTTCTTCGGTTTCGTTGTAGTGGTAATCTTTTCTGGCATTGGGTCCGGCGACCACCATGACAATATAATCCCCAGCGTCTTTGTAAAGATTTTTATTGCCTACAGGGGGTTTTAAGCTTTCCCGGTTTTCCTCTAACCACTTGTTCAGATTGAATGGTGGGGGTATCGCCATATTGCAGTTTTGACTAAAGTTACAAAATCATTTTACAATGGGTTCTGCCCAAAATGATGTGCGAACTTCTTCAATGAGGAGTTTACCGAAAGAAAATCTGGGTATAGTAAAGTGAGCCATTGTCATCTTCTTTGATGCTAATGGCAGTGTGTGTAAAATCACCCTCCAAAGTATTTTTATGGGGTTCACTTGCCAACCACCCCTCCAAGGCTGATTGGGCGGTTTCATAGTTTCTGGCCACGTTTTCTTGCACGTTGACCGCTTTTGTCTCATCGGCAATTTTTGAAGCTCTTGAATTGAAGTTGGCATGACTTAGTTCACCTTTTGCTATCATATAATCGGTATGCTCATTGGCATATTGATAAGCAACGGCATTAAAACTGAGTGTATCCAAGCCATTGCTTAGTCTATGCCCGTTGACAATGCCCAACAATTGGGCTTCTAACTCGGGGATATTGGCTGAACTTGAGCCAGATTCAACAGTTTCATCAGAATCTTTGCTGCATGCCATGAATAGCAAACAGACGAGTGCGTATCGGTATCGTGCCATTTTCATCATTGTTTTCTCAATTGAAGTAGGCCGTTTTTGCCGTAAGCGTTGGGGAATCGCTTTGGGGGGAATCAATTTAGGGGAAGACAAGGTTACAAAAACCTATTTGGTCATTTGTAAAAATGGCCTTTTTATTCGACTAGCGGCTAGATTTAACGGAGGAATGAATAAGTATCTTAACAGCAAAACAGTTAACCGTCTTGGGCAAGGGAATCTTGTTTGAGTACAAAACCAAAGACGAATTCCCCAATTTCCTTAATAGGGTCATAGAAAATGGATTCATTTTTTGTTTCTTCATTGACGAAGTTGAACGATGTGGTCACCGTTTCAAAAAAAATGAGGACAGCCCCTAGAATGATAGCGATTTTTAGTGTGCCAAAAATAGCGCCAGCTATTCGATTTAAAAGACCAAGCATCGCAAAGTTGGCAATTTTGGTCAAAAACTTACTAAGAAGATGCACTATCAATACGATGGCGATAAAAGTAATCAGAAATGCCGCAATCTTAATGGAGCGCCCATCCCAATCCATATTCTTTGATAGGTAATCACTTGTGATATAAGAAAAACGGATGGATCCAAAAATTCCGGCTATGGCTGCGGTCACCGAGGCTATTTCGACAAAAAGCCCGTTTCTTAACCCTTTATAAAGTCCCCAGGCCAGAAGGGTTCCCAGTACGATATCCAAAAAAGCCATAGTGATGCTTTCAACAAATATAGAACATTGATTTGTACCTTTACCATAAAGTATTGCTATGTCTAGGGACCTCGAGTTAAAGAACAGGTGGCATCTTCTGGTCAAAAAATTATCACAACAGTTTGCTGATGGCGATGAATTGGATTTGGACGGAATCATTTACCTGGTCGGGGTACAGGAATTGGGTCAGTACCAAAAAAAGTACAAAAAAGATGAAAAAATAAACTTGATGCACATTGCCATTTGTAGGCTGTTGGAGCCTTATGGCTATTATGAATTTGAGTTTTTCGATGACGAAGGATGGCCACATTATTCTATAAAGGAAAATTTACCACCCTTAAAGGCCGGGGAACAGTCAGTCTTGATAAAGGAGGCCATCGTTACTTATTTTTTAGAGAAACAATATATTTAGGTAATGGAATTGCAAAGACCTTATCAGGCCGTGATTTTTACCAATACGGGAACCGTGGGTGGCCATGGGTATGCCCAAAGGGGCATAGAAATGGAACACTTGGCCCGAAAACAACCGGGCTTCCCCGATTTTGAAAGCGAGCATGATGGATGGGGTATAACGATACGTTATTATTGCCGACGGTAAAGCAGAGCTAGACCATCAAATTGCCCAGAAGAAAAGCATCGAACACGGTATTCTCGATAGATAATATGTGTTTCTTGGGTAGAAAGGGAATATGTATTTTCAAAGCAGACTTAATATTTAGATAATTTCCATTTTTTGGGAATAGGAGTACATTGGTCTAATTTTGAGGTTTTTACAAAAGATTGAAGTATTATGAAAACAATAGGCTTTTCGAACTTGGACAGGGATAAAACAGTTCAAAAAGTATCAAATGAAGAATTTGACCTCATTGTTATCGGAGGTGGGATAACAGGAGGCGGTATTGCATTGGATGCTGCATCAAGAGGCTTAAAAGTAGCTCTTTTTGAGAAGGGTGATTTTGCATCGGGCACTAGCAGTAAGTCTACAAAATTGATTCACGGTGGTTTACGCTATTTAAAACAGTTTGATTTTTGGTTGGTCAAGGAAGTTGGCTCTGAACGTGCCATCGTCCATCGGTTGGCCCCCCATTTGGTTTTGCCCGAGAAGATGCTCTTACCACTTATAGAGGGCGGGTCATATGGCAAATGGTTGACATCCATAGGCCTGAAGGTCTATGATATTTTGGCACAGGTAACCGGGGATGACAAAAGACAAATGTTGGAAAAGAAGGAAGCATTGAAACTCGAACCGTTACTGCCCAAGAAAATACTGAACGGTGCGGGGTATTATGCGGAATATCGAACCGATGATGCACGGTTGACCATCGAAAACATCAAGACCAGTCTGCAATTTGGTGCCCAGGCACTGAACTATGCCGAGGTAGTTGACTTTCTATATAAAGAACAAAAAATAGCAGGGGTGAAGATCAATGACGTCGTATCGGGTACTGTGTTTGAAGTAAAATCAAAATATGTGGTCAGTGCTGCCGGGCCTTGGGTTGATGAGTTACGAAGTGTAAACAATTCAAAAAAAGGAAAGCGTCTTCACCTGACAAAAGGGGTGCATCTCGTTTTTCCGTTTGAAAAATTGCCTGTCAGGCAATCGGTGTATTTTGACATTCCTGACGGGCGTATGATGTTTGCCATTCCAAGAGGAAAAATCACTTATGTTGGCACTACGGATACCAATTATAATCTTGATAAAGATGATGTTCAAACTGACTTGGCCGATGCTATTTATCTGATTTCGGCGGTAAACAATATGTTTCCCAGCATTCAGCTTGAAATGGAAGATATCGTTTCTTCATGGGCAGGACTTAGACCATTGATCCATGAAGAGGGGAAATCTGCTTCAGAACTATCTAGAAAAGATGAAATATTCACTTCAGATACCGGTTTGTTGAGCATTGCCGGAGGAAAATTGACAGGCTATCGCAAGATGGCCGAACGAGCGGTGAATCGTATCGTAAAAAAAATGGAGGAAGATCACGGCCTAAGGGTCGAAGAATGCACTACCGATAAGATTCCTTTATGTGGTAGCGACTTTAAAAAGTTCAAGCATGTGAAAAAATATATCACCAACGTCTTTGAGCGAATTAGAGCAGATGGTTTTTCAGAATACGATGCTTGGTATTTGGTGACCAATTATGGAAAACAGACAGAACATATCTTGACCAATTACAGTTTCTTTAAAAATGAGGACACCCATTTGCGTATGTTAAGGGCAGAGGTGCAATTTGGGATTGCCCATGAGATGGTATTGAACCCGATGGATTTCTTCATTAGAAGAACGGGAAGATTGTATTTTGACATTGAAAGTGTACGAACTTACCTGAAGCCCATTCTAGATGATTTTGAAAAAGCATATGGCTATGACAAAGCCCAATTGCTACAGTTTAAGGAACACATGGAAGAAGCACTTGACAAGCATTCAAATTTTTCATTGGAGCGGATTTAGTCCAATTTTTCCGTTAGTTTTTTGAAGGTCTTCTTTGGGTTTTTACCTTCGTACAGTATGGCATATACAGCATCGATGATGGGAGTCTTTGATTTCTTGGGGTGTTTTTGATTGAGCAAATGGGCACTTTTGGTTGCATAATATCCTTCTGCTACCATGTTCATTTCCATCATGGCGCTTTTCACGGTATATCTTTTACCGATCATATTTCCAAACATGCGGTTACGGCTAAAGGTAGAATAACCGGTCACCAACAAATCCCCCAAATAGGCTGAATTGTTGATGTTACGCTTCATTTTGTAGACGCGGTCGATGAAACGCTTCATTTCGCGGATGGCATTGCTCATGAGCACACTTTGAAAATTGTCGCCATACCCAAGGCCATGTGCAATTCCGGCTGCAATGGCATAAATGTTTTTCAACATTGCAGCATATTCAGTGCCCACAATATCATCAGAGACCTTGGTCTTGATGTAATGACTGTTCAGGTGTTTGGCCATATACGCTGCATTGGATTCATTGGCACAGGCGATGGTCAAATACGACAAACGCTCTAAGGCGACCTCTTCAGCATGGCATGGTCCGGTAATGACCCCAATATTGTCAAAGGGAACCTTGTACTTTTCATGAAAGTGCTCCCCGACAATTAATCCGGTTTCAGGTACAATGCCCTTGATTGCAGAAAAAAGCACTTTATCATGTATTGATACAGAAAGCTTTTCCAATTCCTGTTCCAAAAAAGCAGATGGAATTGCAAAAATGAGCACGTTGGCCTTAACAACAGCCTGGTTGATATCACCGGTCAATTCTAGCTGATCGGTGTGCAATTCAACCGAACTTAGGTAGTTGGGGTTATGGCCCTCGCTCTCGATATGTGCTATGGCCGAGGTATTGCGCATGTACCAATGCACCGTATCGAGGTTTTCTGTGAGCATTTTCACAATGGCAGTAGCCCAACTTCCACCTCCCAATACTGCAAAACTTAGATTGTCTTCCATTCAAAAAATCTAGGGTTAAAGGTAGACAAATTCACTTTTTAAATATTAATAACTGATTATCAATTAATTATGATTTTAGTGTGCCACTTGGTTTTTGAATACATACTACCATAATAAATCTGAGAATATCAAACCAAAAAAATTACTTTTCTCAATATTGTGATAACAGTTGTGGTTGGTTCGTGCTATGCTGGGGTTATTCTAGATGATGGTATCCTTGTTGATTTGGGCGTTACAGAAGGTGGTGGTGAAGTATCTTTTTTTTACCCTATCGTTTGATGGGGGGAATTTTATATGCAATATGTGGGTATAGGAAAGACAGGTAATGGCTTGAGCATTGCTGTTGGCACACCCCCTTTCGAACTTGGTCTGGCATTATGAAGGCGGTTATCAAATATTTGACGTTGAGCGTAATGCCACCCAAAAAACTTTAACACTGGATTATGATTGCCTGGGCAATGATTACTTTGGGTTGTACGTTATTGATGAAAGTACGATTGAATTGTACCATGTTCGCAGTGGAACGAGCCATGCATTTGCAGGCAGCGGATACGTTCAGCACCTGAAGTCGAGAAATAAGACAAAGACGTATTACGTTAAAAAATGAAGTAATGAAGATGGCTCGACAACGTAAAATGTAAGTAAAAACAATAGTTTACGACTATTTGTATAAAGTTTTTTGGTTGGTTATTTAGTTAGGAAGCGCCTTGGGCAGTTATTGTTCAGGGCGTTTCTTTTTATGGTTGTGCCTTTCGGGAAAGAATCCTGCGCTTGAATTCAGAAGGGTTTTCCCCAGAAATTCCCTTAAAAGTACGGTTGAAATACGATAGGCTTTCAAAGCCACAGGCATAACAAGTTTCACCCACATTTTTTCCAGAAAGCAATAGCCGTTTGGCGCGGGTGACCCGATATTGGTTCAAAAACACGGTAAATGTGCTTCCAGATGCCTTTTTGAAATAACGACAGAAAGCTTCCTTTCCCAGATTGCAAAGGGCGGCAATCTCAGCAATTGAAATTTTACGGTCATAATGGGCATCAATGTATGAATACACTTTTTGAAGTCGTTCTTGTCCTTTTTTGTCTACTCGTGTTAGAATGGGGGCATTATGTAGCAACTCATACTCTTTGCTTTTTGAAAGTATTTCAAAAATGTGTAGCACCTCTACAAACTGTTCAAAAGGTGATAGCCAGTACAGCCGTTTCATTCGATTGCCCACAATGTTTTTTGTCTTTCCAGAAAAGACAATACCATGATGCGATTGTTCAAAAAGTGTCCAAATGCCATGAAGCTCAGGAGCCTTTCCCAGAATGAAATCTTTAAATGAGGTGCTGACCTGCAATACTTCCTTCTCATATTCTGTTTTGATACCATAATCAAAATTGAGGTGGGGTATGTTAGATCCGATCAAGACCAGATCATTTTTCTTAAAGGTGGAAATGTGTTTTCCAACATGGCGCGTACCATTCGCGCCATCGATATAGACCAACTCATACTCAGGATGAAAGTGCCAGTAAAATAGGTCGTTCAACTTCGGATTGTGTAACAACTTGAAAGAGCTGTTTGCATCTGACCAAATATTTTCCAATTGTAATTTCATAACTAAATTTAACCAAATTGTTTTTTTATTAGGTTTTAAAATAAAAAAATATCAATATAGTTCAAATTAAAATCAATATTAGACTGGAGCTGAGCTAAAAATGCCTTTAGTTTTACCGTATTGAATAGAAACATCAAAAATCAAGAATTATATGAAAGATGACGTAAAATTGCAGATGGCCAACAAAGCGCATGAAGAAATTCCGGGCAATCCCTCAACGGCTACAAGTAGCAGACAAAAGTTAAATGACAGGTCCAATGGCAAGTCTTTACGTATTTTATCTGAAGAAGATTGGCAGTTTTGGATACACAATGGGTATGTGGTCATTAAACAGGCTATTTCGAGGGCGCAAGCCCAAGCAACGGCAAGTTTTATATGGGAGTTTGACGAAAAGGATCCCGACGACCCTACTACCTGGTATGCACCACCTAGGGCAGAGATGAAGATGAAGGAACTTACCGGTACGGGCATGGTCGAGGTCTACAATAACCAACACCTTTGGGACAACAGACAAGAACAAAGGGTTTACGACGCCTTTGTAGATGTTTGGGGCACAGAAAAACTTTGGGTGACCATTGATCGGGCCAACCTTAATTTTCCACAACGGCCAGGGGAAGACAAAAAAGGCTTCATCCATTGGGATTATGATCCGGAGACACGGCCCCAGAACGTTCAAGGTGTTTTGGCTTTGGCTGATCAGACCGATGAAAACATGGGCGGATTTCAATGTATACCTTGGTTGTATCGAAATTATGATACTTGGAAGTTGACACAGCCTGAAGATCGAGATCATTTTCAACCAGATACGACCGGACTTGAAGACAAGATTGTCAAGGTAAAGATGGAGGCTGGGGACTTGCTTATCTTTAATAGTACCGAACCCCATGGCATACGCCCCAATAAATCAAAGGACAAGGTGCGAATTGCCCAGTACATTTCGATGATGCCAGCTGAAGAAGACAATGCCGAACTTCAAAATTGGCGCATCAATTCATGGAAGAACCGAGTGGCCCCTGAAGGTTATGCTTTTCCAGGGGATCCTCGAAATTGGGAGCGGGATCGTTATGAAACTGCCAAATTAAGCCCCCTTGGAGAGCGATTGTTGGGCCTTACCCGCTGGTAGATCACTAAAATCGCAATTTTTTTCACAGATGTGGTCAATCTGCATATTCGTAGTATTTTTGCGCCCTTAAATTTTAGGGCGTGAAAAAATACTTGAATCTATTTGATTTTTCCCAAAAGGTAAATTATAGAACTGAAGTGCTTTCTGGTCTTACGGTGGCCTTGGCCTTGGTACCAGAGGCTATTGCCTTTGCATTGATTGCCGGGTTGTCTCCACTTACGGGATTGTATGCCGCATTTGTCATGGGGTTGGTAACCGCCATTTTAGGAGGGCGACCAGGAATGATTTCAGGTGCTACCGGTGCCGTGGCTGTGGTGATTGTAACTTTGGCACAGCAACACGGAGTGGAATACGTGTTTGCAGCGGTAATATTGGCCGGAATCTTACAGGTTGCTGCGGGGTTTCTCCGCTTAGGAAAACTGATGCGTCTAGTGCCCCACCCTGTCATCTTCGGATTCGTCAATGGATTGGCAATCATCATTTTTATGTCACAGTTAAGTCAATTCAAAACAGCCGATGGTACTTGGCTTACGGGTCATACGCTCTATATTTTCACAGGATTGGTATTCTTGACCATGTTGGTCATTTGGGGGCTTCCAAAGTTAAGTAAGGTAGTGCCCGCTTCTTTAGTGGCAATTCTATTGGTTTTCGGTATTGTGTTCTTCTTTGGGATTGATACCCGCACCATTGGTGATATCGCCTCTATTGAAGGAGGGTTTCCCCCGTTCCACATTCCAGATATGCCCATTTCCCTAAAAAGCTTGGAGATTATTTTTCCATACGCAGCTATAGTTGCAGGGGTAGGATTGATAGAAAGCCTGTTGACATTGAATATTGTGGATGAAATCACAGCGACTCGAGGGCGCGGCAATAAGGAGGCTGTTGCCCAGGGTACGGCAAACATCCTATCAGGACTTTTTTCTGGAATGGGGGGGTGTGCCATGATCGGTCAAAGCCTTATCAATACTTCGAATGGGGCGAGGGCACGGCTTTCAGGTATCGTGGCAGCCGTAATGTTATTAATGTTCATCATGTTCGGGGCATCATTGATCGAACAAGTGCCCATGGCCGCGTTGACGGGGCTTATGATTATGGTAGCCCTTGGCACTTTTGAATGGGCCAGCCTGAGCACCTTTAGACGAATGCCCAAATCAGATGTGTTGGTGATGGTATTGGTCACCTTGGTGACCGTCTTTTTGCACAATCTGGCCTTGGCCGTTCTGGTTGGGGTCATCATTTCGGCCTTGGTATTCGCATGGGACAATGCCATACGCATTAGGGCCAGAAAACACATTGACGAAGAAGGGGTGAAGCATTACGGGATTTATGGCCCACTCTTTTTTGGCTCAGTGACCCTATTCAATGAAAAATTCGATGTTATCAACGATCCCGATACGGTCATCATTGATTTTGCCGAAAGCAGGGTAGTAGATATGTCTGCCATTGAAGCCTTGAACAAGATTACCGAGCGCTATCAAAAGGTAGGCAAAAAAGTACATTTAAAGCATCTTAGCAAAGACTGTAGACGACTTTTAAAAAATGCGGATGGCATCATTGAGGTAAATGTACTGGAAGATCCTACCTACAAAGTTGCAGTAGACCGCATTTGGCCATACACCAGATAGGAAATAGCTTTAGCTGCTGCCACATACTTATTTGATCACTCCTTGGTCTTTCCCAAAAACACGTTGACATTGGGGTTCATTGCATTCCCGGTTGCTCTTCGAAAAGCCACGACTTGACCTGTATGGTAGAGACAGTCTGAGAGCATTCCGTTGATCAGATTCCAGAATGGAAAATCAAATTGGCGTTCGCCCCGATCAAAAACCACTTTAAAATCTTCAAAATCCTCCGATTGTTTCCCCTTAAGTAATGTACTGGCCATTTTGAGATTGTTCAGGGTTTTTGAACGTAGCTCCCCAAAGGTATAGTGGGAGAAATCTTTGGGCCTGATATTGGGTTTGGCCCTAGGGGCATTCCGTATTGTTTCAGACATGCCATAGATATGCTGCAGTGTCTCGAGGGTCGTTCTTCCGTCTTTTGATGGCATATACTCCAAGTCTTTTTGGGTGAGCCCCTCAGTTGCCCAGTAATAACGATATCCCAAGCCATCAATCATGCGGACAATGATATTGCCTGCACCATAGTCGGAAGGATAATCAGGAATCTGTCTGTAAGGAAGTTGCATATTCTGTGCTTGAAGGGTCAATGTAAAAATAGGGACTGTGCAAAAAAAAACTGCTTCATAGCATTGATCAATCGATTTTACCCCCGTAAAAAGCATTGAACGGATGTATCTCTATTTGAAAGAGTTTGTTTTTGATAGCTAGGTCGGCATGCAGTGTTTCTTTTGCTTTCTCCAGACTTTCTGATTTTAGAATGATCATACCGGTATCGCTATACCTTGCTCCGACGATAATCTGTTTTTCAGACCGCAACTTGGAGAGAAAGGCAGAATGCGCACCAAAATAAACCTGTTTACTAGGGGGTTTTGAAGTGTCCCAACGTTCACCTAGCGTATATAATGCCACAAAATAGGATTCTTTTTTGAAATCACTACCGGCAGACAGCAGCTGCTCGAGTTCCACTACCTTCCAATCAGGGTTGTATCGAATGAGGGTTTCAATAATGGCGACATGCCCAGCTCCCATGACCAGCATGATCTTTTTATCAGTTGGTTCGGTGTATTTTTGCATTATCCCGTAGATATGGATATTACGCCGAAACCATTCTGAGGTAAGATGTGCACCTACATTATTGTTTAATCCCCCAGCTTTATTTGCTTTTTGTAGATACCATCCTAGATTTAGTTTCCTATTTTCAGGGGTATTGTGATAGGCCAGAAGTTCTTCTAAGGGCGGATTTTGTGCTATAAATGTATTGTATTCCTTTTCAAAGTGTTTGATGTCTTCCATCATAGCATCAAGTACATCTGTTTTTTTTTGTTGTGAAACTATTGCTGCCAAACTATCAAAAGGGAATTCGGTCTTCCGATAATCTACGCCATATACTTTTGAATGTCCCATGATTTTGGCTACCCGAAACCCGAGTTGATAAATTTCATTACGCTTGTCCAAACCCCAATCTGTGGTGGTATACAAGTGATAAAGCGAGTCCAGTTTGTGTTGATGGTCCATGGGGCGTTCCACAAAGATTTTGTCAGGCCCAAAAGCTTTAATTTTTTCTGCTAACACAGCCAATTGGGTCTGGTAGTTTTCAGAAAGAATATCGACTTCAGAAGTCTGGGCTACATCCAATCCCTTCTTTTTGTAATTGTTCCAGTGAGAAGTTCCTATGAGCAAGACTTCTATTTTAGGATTGCTCTTTTTCTGTGCAGCCAAGGGAATCACCATGTAGATGATGCATAAGTAGAATAACAGTGTATCAATAGTTTTCATTCAACACCTTGCTAAGGTCTTCAAGATACATAATTCTACTTTTTTTTGCTCATGATGGTTTGATGGAATGCCCCAGGGCAATTGTTGTTTTTTCGGAGCCTTTTCATTTTGGTGAATTTGTCCTTATTATTTTTTCGATCTGGGAGTCCTTAAAGGACCGGGAATAAAAAGGTTTGGTCTTGACCTAATAATTTTATTGCGCTCTTTTGCTCCAAACCTCATATATTGGGGTTCCTTTGCTGCTCAGCCCTGAATGGTGCCAATTGCCTTCTTTTAATTCATAGCCAAATTCCAAGCTGATCCCAACACGGGATGGGTCACGGGAGAAAAATTCAATATTTTCGGTATATGTTCCATCCACAGTGGTGTAGTTGCCCCCGCCAGTACCCGTAAATTCCTTGGTTTCTGCATTGTAGGCAATCCATTGAAAACGAGTGCCAGATAGTATTTTCATGGTCTTTCGAGGGCTATCGGTATCTCTTTGCTGCAAGACCCCATCCCTTTTTCTAGCCGACATCAACCAAGGGCCAGACAATGCCCCTGGGGTACCACCATCGATACGTCTCCAATTGATTTCCGCATCTATGATCTTGAAATGGTCATTATCGGCAAACTCAATTTCAAATGATTGGGTAGTTCCTATGAGAGATGGTTTTTCGGTGTTAAATTCCACAGTTTCAGATAAGAGGTTCCCATTTAAACCCCAACCTCCACCATTGGTTGCTACAAATGTTCCGGTTTGGGCATTGTAAACGGTTTCTACTTGATAGCCTTCAGCGAAAATGGCCACTTTTTTGAGTTGTTGGCCTTCAATGGTCACCATTGTTTCCCAAGCACCCAGTAAGTTTTGGGCGTGTGCCGATATCATGGCCATACAACTCATGACAGCTATTATCAGTTGTTTCATAACGTATCAAATTAGTCTATATATGTTTGTGTCCCTTTCAGGTTTTTCAGATGTACTGCTTGATCAAATCCCTTTCAGGACCCTTCATGCCTACAATTTAGGAAATGGATGGAAAATAGACCAAAAATGAACGGCATTTGATTTTCAACCAGAAAGTTGGTTTCACTTGAAATTGGAAGTATATGGGGAATATATGAGGGTTTTTATTGGAGGTCAAAAAGAGCCTAATCTCGAAATCGCACTTTTACAAACCGAACGGGAAACCGGCAGCGTTTTTTTGAAAACCAGTTTTGCGGAAGCCTATTTTGTGAATATTACGATTCAACCCTTGGAACAACCGTTTTCAATTCAGCAGAGCCCCCCAGGGTTTGGCTATCTGTCTGATTGGCATATATCTGAACAGTTACTGGGCAATATTCACAACCAACGCCAATATTACCAATGGTTGAATATGGCAGAACAGAACCATCAATGGCAAAAGGTAACGGCAGATAGAAATGGCATTGTAAATCTCGCCCAGTACTTTGACCATCCCAAGGAGGCTGTTTTTGCAAAGACAAAGATCTATTCTGACACTGCCAAGCAGGTAACCCAAGCTTTTGGTTATACCCAAGCTTTGTTGGTGGTATTGAATGACCGACTGTTATTTTATGGAAGGGAACTGGACTTTGATAATTTTATGCGGATGACCGACGCAGAACAGAAACAGGTGCTGCATTTAAAAGAAGGGGAAAACAAGCTGGTCTTTTGGATACGGTCTGATGACCAATGGCAAGATACGGCAGGCAACCCGCCTTATCTAGGTCGAAAACAGGCCATGAACTGGGGTTTATGGCAAGGTTGGTTGAAGGGCAATAGCACAACCGGTCAATGCCTAGTTGGGCAACACAAGTTATTGCTCTAGCAACGCTTGATCCTTTTTTTAGAACGTATTCAAGTTGGCATTGATTTGTTCCCTTAGATCATTTCTCACTTCTGCCTGTGCTGCGTAGTGGGGCCACAACTTGATGACGGCATTGATGTCATCAATAATTTTATCCCCTTTTTTGATGCTGTTGTCCTTTGCAATGGTCATCAGGTCAGCTTTGGTGATTCCAAGTCTTTTGCCGTTGATGCTTAGGGTCTGTTGGCTTACCCAATGATTGGCGGGATTGAAAGAAAAACATAGATCGTAAGCTGGTGCTTGCCTCCACTGCCCGTCTTTTTTTAAGATAAAAGAGAAGTTCTTGGTATGGTCATCGTAATTGGTGGCCAATACATTGAATACCATTCTTCGAAACATCTGTTCGGCTTCCGGATACGTCAATCGCAAGATACGCATGGTCTGAAATAGTTGTTCGTAGCTGTAACCGAACATGTCATTAAAATCATAGTGTTGTAACCCACATAATGATTGAATATGGTGTTTTACATTGTTTTCCCTATCAAAACGTTTGGTCATGAAATGCGCTCTGCCGTTCTCTTCAAGCAACTGACATTCACTCATCTCAATTCCACAGGCTATGGCCATCAGGTAATAGGCATATTCTACCCTGCCCCAACCTGCACTTTCACCAAATTGTGCTCCACTCACCCCGTCCAATTTGAGCAACCAATGCCCAAACCCCTTAGGTACGTTTCCCTGCCCAGAACGTACCTCCCCGGTTTTGGGATGGTAGGCAATGACGGCTTTGGGGCGGGCCCCTCCTGCCGAGGTCCCTATCTTTAAGATGTCCATCATCGCCTTCTCTTCATCCTTGTTCAGATCGGTCAAAAAAGCTTCCCGTTCATGGAGCATCTTTTGGGCCACCTCGACCAAGCTATCGACTGCCAAAGAAAAACTTTTCGTTCCCGTTTTGATCTGTGTGGGTTCAAATTCCAGCGCCCCCATTCCTCTTGTACCAATAAAACACAATTTCTCTACAGGGTTCATACTGTTTTCTGGCCTTCCTTGTTGCACCAACCAAGTGTTGATCAGTTTGTTCCCATATTTGTCCGGTAACGCATCGGACAAAAGCCCAGGTAGACCTTTGAAGGTATCTTCAATTTCACTTCGTCCTTTTCGTAACTCAGGAAAGCCATAAATTTGTGAACCTTGGTTGATTGGCATTTTGATTGGGGAAAGATTCCAATTCTTTTGAATGAATTTTGGGTCATATTGAAAATAGCCCAATTGTTGAGCTGCATCCCAACGAACGGCCCCTGCGAATTCGCCCCATATTTTTACTTCAGCGACATCTACCATCCTAAATCATCTTCATTTGGCTTTTGTGTCGTTTTATTTCTCACCCGTTCTTTTTGTTTTTTCTTCAGTTTGGCATATTCCAAGGGGCTTATTTCATCAGGTACTTTAAATGCATGTAGTACATACACACTGTCTAATGCCCGTAAAATTTGAATCAAGCTGGTCAAAGTAATGGACTCCCCATTCTCAATTTGACTTATCGTCCATCGATTTAAGCCTGCCATCGCTGCCATTTGGGCCTGTGTCTTGTTCTGTTGCTGTCGTGTGTACCTTAAATACTTTCCTATTTGTTTCACGATACCAGCATCAGACAACTGAATCCAATCAATATTGGTTTTTCCCATCATTAATAATATAATATATGAATAATGCCAGCATTTACTAACAAAAATAATTAAAAAATAGAAATAATATAATTCTATATGTTGGTAAAAGCTAATATTAATGTATGAAAATTAATTTTATGTTGGTTTTTGCCAACATAAAATTTAAACAAATGATTTTCTATGTCTCTTCTAGAACAAGATTGGTGAGGGATAATCAGAGCGACTTTTCAAGGGCCAACGGTCACTTTTTGGTGTTGGTCCATTGATTGTCATATTTTTTCATTTCGTATTCCAATGATTTTTTTACACCTATCCATTCTTGGTTTGTAATTGAAAAAACAACGGTATCGCGAAAAGTTCCATCAGGGAGAAGTCTATGATTTCTCAAAACGCCATCTTGTTTGGCTCCAAGACGGGCTATTGCCGTGCGTGAACGTAAGTTATGCCAATTGGTCATAAATTGTACCGCAATGCAATTCAATTCCTCGAAGGCGTACTTGAGCATGAGGTATTTGCATGCGGTGTTTACTCCGGTTCTTTGATGGCTTTGTGCATACCATGTATATCCAATTTCCAGGTGCCTATGTTCCGGTTGTAGGTTATAAAACCTGGTGGTGCCAATGACCTCACCATTTTTCACATCCAACACTATGAAAGGGTATTCAAATCCTTTTTGCTTTTGTTGCAGGGCCTGTTCAATATAATTGTCGATATTTTCTGATGAAGGAACCGAAGTATACCATAGTTCCCATAATTTTCCATCAGATGCGGCTTCCAAAAGCTGATCTCTATACGTCTTGTCTAATGGGACCAGTTGTACTTTTTGTCCTTCTAAATGGATGTTTTGGAGCCAATACTTCATTTGAGTCTGAACACTAAATTTTGACAACTAAAATAAATACAAGTCTTGGCTTTCAATAAAATTCTTAGAAAAGCCAAAGCGCTTCGGGTCGGGAGTTACCGAAACAGGGGCTAAAGGGTACGCAAATATTCAGCTACCTCACGAGCTTCTTCTTCGGTCAAATTTTGGTTGAGCATAATGGCATTGTTGTACTCTTTCAAAAGTGCTTTGGCAATGGGATCTTCCCTCAACATGCCATTAGGGTTCAATATCATGTTCATGACCCATTCAGGGCTTCGGCGTTCATAGACCCCTTTCATGGCTGGGCCGATCATTCGTTGGTCAACCATATGGCAGGCCACACAGATGGCATTGAACTTGGCCTCACCACGAGCCGCCATTTCAGAATCGATTTCAGCAGGGAAATCCAAACTTTTTATAGGACCAACCCCTTTGTTTTCCAAATCAATAGGTACTGATTGCGATACGTTTCTTTCTTGATCTTGGGTTTTGGTTCGGGTCACCTCAAAACCCTCTTTTTCCCCTTCTTTTTTTCCGTGACAACCCACTGTGATTACAATAAATGCAAAAAATAAAAGTGTTCTCATAATATGCTCAATTTTGATTTTAAAATAGCAGTGGAAACATCTTCAATGTATATGATGCTTTCTGAAGAATGTGTTACCACAGGATTCTTACCATTCCAAAAATCGCTACCAATTTCGGTTATTTATTTTGAAGCATTTCTTATTTTTGGGAATATCTTAATCAGAACGTATGAAAACTGCTAAATTTCTATTCTTATTCGTTTTTTCTGCCATTACTTTTGGTTGTGGAGAGAAGAAGGAAAACAATGAAAAAGAAGGATTTCAGGTGAAGCGGACAAAGGAATCGGTAAAAGAAGAGGTCGATGAAAATGTGATTGCGCTTTCTTCCAATGATTTGATGCAATATGACAAAAATGAACTTCGTGTAAAAGCCGGAAAAAAGGTCACCTTGACCCTTAGGCACACTGGAAAGCTTGAAAAATTGGTCATGGGGCACAATTTTGTGCTTCTTAAGACAGGGACTGATATAGGGGGTTTTGCCACAGATGCTGCTGCTTCACGAGAGAATGATTATATTCCTGAAGGCACCGAATCGGTTATAGTTCATACCAAAATGCTTGGCGGTGGTGAAAGTACCACTATTACCTTTGATGCACCTGCCGTTGGCACTTATGATTTTATCTGTAGTTTTCCTGGTCATTACAGTGTAATGCAAGGGAAATTTATTGTAGAGGGGTCTTAACCGTTTCCTTGAAGGAAGAATTCCAAAGCCCTTCTTTCTGTGTAGGTAATATTATGTTTTCCCCAGAATCCTACATGTCCCCCATATTTGGGCACTTCTAAGAACAATCTCGAATTTTTGTCTGCTTCTTGATAGGGATAGCAGGCTTGGCCCAAGAAAGAATCGTTCTGTGCATTGATGATCAAAGTGGGAATATTGATGTCTGGCAAAAATTGCAGTGAACTGCAGTTCGTATAATAATCCATAGCATCTTTAAACCCATGTGCACTACTTGTATAAAAGTCATCAAAATCTTTCAAGGTATTGATTTTTTTGATGTCTTCGTCAGTGACCAAATCTGGAAACAGACGCTGTTTTTGGCGAAGTTTTTCCAAAAGGCTTCTCTTAAACCGTAAAGCATAGAGCATGTTTTTTGGTTTCATGATTTCGATACATGAAGCATAAAGATGGCAAGGTGCCGATATGGCCACAGCAGCTTTTAGTTCTTTTGGCAATGTGGCCTGTTCACCAAGGTACTTGAGTATGAGATTTCCACCCAGACTAAATCCCTTCAGATACAGGGTATCATACCTTTTGGTTTCCAAAATATGGTGGAGCACCTCGATTAAATCTTCTGTAGCACCAGAATGATACGAGCGAAATACGGTATTTGTTTCGCCACTACAGCCACGATAGTTAATGGCACAACAATCAAATCCATTTCGATTAAAGACCTTGGCACTACCGGTAATGTAATGACGTTGGGCATCACCCTCTAACCCATGCAATAAAAGCACCAATTTTTTTGAGGGTAGTGTACTCTCACTCCAATCCAAATCCATGAAGTCTCCATCGGGCAATGAAATTCGCTCCCTCTTCTGTATCACGCCATTCACTTTTCGTATAAGGCCTGCATGAATGGTAGAGAAATGTCCATTTTGAAACAACCATGGGGGCGTGTAATCAGAAGTGACCAAAGGCATTTATAACAAGATATTTTTGGTTTTACTGATTGCTACTTAGGATAAATTTGCAATACCTGCGCTTGCGCTTCTATGGCAGACCTAAACCCTGATTTTAATTGGGCCACCAATTCAGAAACCGGAAGGGTGTTCTCAATAGTGGTAACACCTTGGCCGGCTGACCATATTGTTTTCCAAGCTTTGGCCTCAGTGTCCAGTTCTTTTCCGAAATCGATTTTATGGTCTTTTTTCAAATCTTCCTCAGTAATACCGGCAGCTTTTAAGCTTGCTGCCAAAAAATTGGCATGTACCCCAGAAATGGCAGCGGTATAGGTCACATCACTGGCCCCGGCATCAATAATCATTTTTTTGTATTCTTCGGGGGCCTTGCTTTCATCAGCATTGATAAAGCGGGTGCCCATATAGGCGAGATCGGCACCCATCTGCAAGGCAGAAGCAATATCTCGCCCGTTGCTGATACAACCTGATAAAATGACGGTCTTATCGAAGAATTTTTTGACCTCGGCCACTAAACTCATAGGGTTGATCGTTCCGGCATGGCCACCGGCACCCGCTGCGACGAGAATCAGCCCATCTACACCAGCCTCTGCAGCTTTTTGGGCATGTCGTTTTTTAATGACATCGTGAAAGACCAGACCACCATAGCTATGAACGGCATTGACGACCTGACGTACCGCGCCCAGTGATGTAATGATCAAAGGAACCTGATGTTTGATACAGAGTTTCAAATCGGCCTCCAATCTGGGGTTGGTCGGATGTACGATAAGATTGACCCCAAAAGGGGCAGCCTTTTTCCCGGTTTCCGTTTCAAATTCATCCAGTTCCCGTTTGATTTCAATAAGCCATTCTTCAAAACCTTCACTGCTACGCTGGTTGAGTGCAGGAAAAGTACCTACAATTCCTTGTTTACAACATTCAACCACCAATTTGGGTCCTGAAATCAAAAACATGGGTGCTGCGATAGCTGGTAGCGAGAGATCTGTTATAAAAGCTGCTTTTTGGCTCATAGTGATGTGATTAAAACTTGAAGATAAGATTATTGTGCTTGGTTTTTACGTGTAATCATCAAATCTATGTTATTTTTGGAAATTATTATGCATGCATAACAAAAATGGAATGTTTTTAAAGGAGTTTGAGATTCGTTGGAGCGATTTGGATGCCAATCGCCATTTTGCCAATTCGGCCTACATCAATTTTATGAGCCATACCAGAATGGCTTATTTGGGGCAATTGGGGTTCAATCAGAAAACAATGGCTGAGCACAACATCGGCCCAGTAGTTTTCTACGAACATATGTCTTATTTTAAGGAAGTTTTTCCAGGAAAACCAGTTCGGGTTTCCTTAGCTTTTAAGGGAATGAGTAAAGATGGCATGTTTTTCGAGTTCCAGCATGATTTTTATGATGCGAATGGAAAGAACTTTGCCCGCTGTGAAATGATGGGCGCTTGGATCAACCTTAAAGAGCGTCAATTGACCGCATTGCCACAGGTGTTTTTGGATGCCTTCGACGAGATGGAAAAAACACCAGATTTTAAACTGTTGACCAAAGAGGATACTCGAAAATTTGCTAAGATACCTAAGGACTTGGCTTAGGTTTTTTACTTGCCAAATAAACGCCCAAAAGCACCAACCCAGCAGCAGCCAGTTTCACAAAGGTCAATTGGTCTTTACCAGAGGCCATGGCGAACACGATACCAAATAAGGGTTGTACATAGATAAATGCCCCTATGGTGCTGGCCTTTAATTCAGTCATGGCAAAAATGTTGAAGAGGTAGGTCATGAACGTGGTGCCGATAATGACAAAGGCGATGACACCATAGGCCCATAATGGCATCGTTGCCCATTGAATCTCCATGAATTCAGAAAAAGTAATCGGAAAATTAATGACAACCGCTATCGTAAAAAGCCAACGCATCAATGTAAAAGGATGGTATTTTTCAACCAATTTTTTTGCCACGATCAAATAGGCCCCATATGAAGTGGCATTGAGGATGAAAAGTGCATTTCCTAAGGGAATATTGGGGGCATCGTTACGTATTTCTGCTCCGAACAGTACCAAAGCAACAGCACCTATGAACCCCAAAGCGATACCGGCACCCTTGTTAAAGGTGATGTGTTCCCTTAAAAAGAAGGCCGATAGCATGACAACGATAATTGGACTGATGGTGACCAAAACGGCACTATTGATGGGTGTCGATAGCTGAAGCCCCTTAAAAAAGGCCAGCATATTGATGACCATACCCAGCAATGCGCAGACCAATATCCGGGGCCAATCTTTTTTTTGAACGTGTTCTTTGGGTCCGAAAAGTGAAATGCCCCAAAATAAGATGGCCGCACCGACAACCCTCAGAAAAATAAACCCAAAGGGTTTTACATAAATGGGCATGACGCCTTTGGCGATGGTATGGTTGATACCATAAATGGTCGTTGCACCTATGGCCGCCAATAGCGCCCATGTTCGTTTGTTCATGAATGTAAGACCGCTTTGGCGCCCTCGACGGCCTTTTTTGCATTGCCGATAAAGATTTGGTCATCGACAAGTACCACAGGGCGTTTTAAAAAAGTGTAGTGTTCCAAGATCAAATCACGATAATCCTGTTCAGATAGTTCTTTTTCATGTAACCCTCTTTGACGGAACAACATGGCCCTTTTACTGAACAATGAGACATAATCTCCGGCTAGGCCTTTCATTTCTTGAAGTTCTTCTTCTGAAACACCCTTTGATTTGATTTCCCTAAGAACAACACCATCTAAGGGTTCCAGTTCTTTTAATATTTTTTGACAGGTTTTGCAGGTTTCGAGATGGTATATTTTTTTCATGTCTGTGATACATTTATTTAAGGTGCAAAGAAACTCATTTTCATTTGAAATAGAACTGGGCCGACGATTAACTTAAGGCAAATTCAACCGCCTTTTGGGCATGTAACTTTGTAGTGTTGAAAGCCTGTACGGGTATCTCGGTTTCTGGAATCAGGATGGGAAGCTCCGTACAGCCCAAAATGATACCTTCGACACCTTGCTGCCCTATCAGTTCTTGTATCATACGCAAACATGCCAATTTTGAATTCTTGGTGAAGGAGCCCTTGACCAGCTCATTATAGATGATATGTTGCAATTGTTGCCTATCGTCTGCTTTTGGCACTACAACATCCAGGCCATACTTTTCTCTCAAGGTTTTGGTATAGAAATCCCGCTCCATGGTAAAAGACGTACCCAATAATCCTACTTTTTTTAGCTTCTTGTGTGCAATGGCATTGCCCGTGGCATCTGCAATGTGCAAAAAGGGAACTTGGATACTGGCCGTAATGGCATCGCTGACCAAATGAATGGTATTCGTGCAGAGTATGATGACATCAGCACCTGCCTGTTCAAGTTTTTTAGCATGCTGCCCCATGGTTTTGCCTATATTTTTCCAGTTATCGTCTAAAGAGTCTTTTTCGATTTCTGCAAAATCAACAGAGCTCATCAAGATTTTGGCAGAATGTGAACCTCCCTTTTGGTTGTTGACCATGGTGTTCAGATATTCGTAGTACACTTTAGTCGATTCCCAGCTCATGCCACCTATTAATCCGATTGTTTTCATGATGTGGTCATTTGGTTTTGGAAAGATATTCGGCACCGCAGATTTTTTGTTGCCAGAGCCATAGTAAAAAAGATTTCCAAGCACTTTTTGGTGTTCTTTGGTTTTGGGCATTGTTAGCTGTAAACACGGCTTTCATTTTTAGATTTCGCTATTTATCGATATAAATTCAAAAAATTTAGAGTGCATTACCGAGCTGTTCGGCATATGCCCTTATTGCTTTTTCGTTTCTTTTATAGTATGTCCATTTGCCATGCCTGGTCGGAATGACCAGATTTACCTGCTGCATCGAATTTAAATAGGTTGATATGGTTGATTGGGACAATCCCGCCTTGTCTTGAATGAATCCAACACAAACGCCATCGTCAAAATGGTCAATCTCTTGGTGTGGCGGAAAGTTGGCCTCAGGATCTTTTAGCCATCCTAAGATATCTACCCTGGTCTGGTTTGATAAAACTTTACTAATTTCAACGATATTCACACAGTAAAGATACATAAAACATTTACATATCTAGAAATTTAGATATGTTTTAACAAAAAATAGTTTTTTTGGAAAATTTATTCACGATCACAAGGCAGAACCGGAAGATTTTACATCGCTACCTACAACAGCTTTCAAAAGAAGAATTGATTAAAATTCCGGTTGGGTTCAACAATAACATTTGGTGGAACATTGCCCATGTAGTGGTCACCCAACAGCGTTTGGTCTATGGGCTGAGTGGCATGGAAATGCATGTTTCCCAAACTTTGGACGAAAAATACAGGAAGGGTACTTTTCCAACAGGTGATTTGGTGGATGAGGAGTATGAAGGCATTACCAAGTTGCTGTTCTCAGCCATTGAAAAAACCGAGGTAGATTACCATAATGGGGTATTTACTTCTTTTGACGCATACATGACCTCTCCCAAAGTTCCCCTAAATAGTGTCGAGGATGCGATTGCGTTTAATGTATTTCATGAGGGGCTGCACTTAGGGGCTATTCTGGCCTTGCAGAAAGCCATATAGCGACACTAATTTTGCACTTTTCTTTTGAGAAACGTGTTGGCTTCGGCATAGGGTAGTGTGAGCTGTATCGGTCCGTCGGCGTATGATGCTATTTCATATTGGTTATAGAGCAATGCTATTCCCTGTTCTGAATAGCCCATGTTTTCTGGTAAATGAAAGGTGTCGTTTCCAAACATAAATCCTGTGGCATTGATGTTGACGTCTTTAGGAATGTTCTCTTGTTCCCTGAATTTGGCTTCGACGAATTGTTTGAACACTATTTCATCTTCAAATAGTTCTGAATTCTCCAGTTCGTTCCCCTTTTGCTTGTCGAAATTCAATAGGGTAGTAGCCCCATAACCATGTGCACCTCCGGTAAATAGAAAGGTATGCAGTGCAATGGAGACCAAATTTTCGTTTTCAAATACCACACTCCCATTGAGTTTGGCTTCCCAATTGGCAGTATCATCGGGAAACTTGTTTCTGATTTCTTGGTAACTATTCGAAAAAGAGGAAATAGCGGTTTCTATTGTATTTTTTTCGATGGAATGATCAAATGATAAGAATGCGATGACCTCTTCTTCCAAAGCCCGATTGATGGTATTTGCAATTTTGGTCCCGTTTAACGCTTTGGGCAAGGAAATTTGCACGTTTGGGCAATCAGCACAGGTAGTACCATTGGTAATTTTGACAGGTTCAAAAGTAAGTTTGCTGGCGTCAGTACAACCAAGTAAGACCATAAAAAAACAAAGATTACCTATCCATTTTTTCATTTTGGGGCAGTTTTGGTTTTCAAAAATAATATTTCATTGAATACTCCGAAACTTAGCAATACCTTTGTACGAACATACATATAGCATGAGCACTAAAGCATTAAAATTTAACAGCAAAACCATACATGGGGGCCAAATGCCCGATAAGGCATACGGATCCGTGATGCCTCCTATTTATCAGACCTCGACTTACGCACAGCATACCCCGGGAGGGCACAAAGGCTATGAATATTCAAGAAGTGGAAATCCCACTAGGACTGCGCTTGAGAATGCGCTGGCCAGTATCGAAAACGGGGCTTACGGCTTGGCGTTTGCAAGCGGATTAGCTGCTATCGATGCCGTAATCAAATTGTTGAATCCAGGAGATGAAGTGATTTCTACCAATGATCTTTACGGGGGTAGTTACCGCCTTTTTCGACAGGTATTCGAGAAGTTTGGTATTCGATTCCATTTTATAGGTATGCAAGACATGGCAACCCTTGAATCATATGTCAATTCAAATACCAAGTTGATATGGGTAGAGACACCGACCAATCCAATGATGAATGTCATCGATATCAAAGCGGTCTCGGCTTTGGCAAAAAAACATGACTTATTATTGGCTGTGGACAATACCTTTGCGACCCCCTATCTTCAAAGGCCTTTAGACCTAGGTGCTGATATTGTGATGCATTCGGCCACAAAGTATTTGGGCGGACATAGTGATATTGTGGTTGGGGCTTTGGTGGTAAAGGACAAAGAACTGGCTGACAAACTTTATTTTCTGCAAAATGCAAGTGGAGCGGTCTGTGGTCCGATGGACAGTTTTTTGACCTTACGTGGCATCAAAACACTTCATGTACGTATGCAGCGGCATTCTGAAAACGGAAAGGCGATTGCCGAACACTTGAAAGAAAACCCAAAAATTGAAAAGGTGTACTGGCCCGGTTTTGAAGACCATCCGAACCATGAAATTGCAAAGAACCAAATGAACAACTTTGGGGGTATGATTTCATTTATACCTAAAGGGAGTAGTTTTCAAGACGCGGTAGACATTGTTGAAAAATTAAGGGTGTTCACTTTGGCCGAGTCTTTGGGTGGGGTCGAAAGCTTGGCAGGGCATCCAGCGAGTATGACCCATGCGAGTATTCCCAAAGAAGAGCGTGAAAAAAGCGGCGTCGTGGATGCACTCATCCGATTGAGTGTGGGTATTGAGGACATTGCTGATTTGATTGCAGATTTGGAACAGGCAATCGGATAGTTATTTTGCAAAATTTCTAAAAAACAAGCATTTGAATTATGCAAATATCATAATTTTGCCCCCAAATTCTTAATTCATTAAAAAACAACCTTATAAACACCCTGTTTTTATGGAAGCAAAAATCAAAGCATTTATGGATGAGGTGAGGTCTAGAAACGGACATGAGCCAGAATTCATTCAAGCGGTGCAAGAAGTGGCCGAAACCGTCATTCCATATATCGTGAAAAATGATATTTACCATGGCAAGAATATCTTATTACGTATGGTTGAGCCTGAACGTTTGTTGTCATTTCGTGTGGCATGGGTTGATGACGAAGGTGAAATACATGTCAATCGAGGCTATCGTATTCAAATGAACTCGGCCATTGGTCCCTACAAAGGGGGGCTTCGGTTTCACCCTACCGTAAATGCGAGTGTCTTAAAGTTTTTGGCATTTGAGCAAGTATTTAAAAACAGTTTGACCACCTTGCCCATGGGCGGGGGAAAAGGCGGTTCTGATTTTGACCCAAAGGGGAAATCAGATGATGAGATCATGCGCTTTTGCCATGCCTTTATGACCGAATTATGCCGCCATATTGGACCGAATACCGATGTGCCCGCAGGAGATATTGGTGTTGGGGCACGCGAAATAGGCTTTCTTTTTGGAATGTATAAAAAAATCAGGAATGAGTTTACTGGGGTCTTGACAGGTAAAGGAATGTCTTGGGGAGGCTCTTTGATACGTCCTGAGGCGACAGGTTACGGTACTGTTTATTTTGCCGATAGTATGCTTAGAACAGCAAATGAATCCTTTGAAGGTAAGCACGTTGTCATCTCTGGTTCTGGTAATGTGGCACAATATGCTGCTGAAAAAGTATTGCAATTGGGGGGCAAAGTATTGACACTCTCTGATTCAGGTGGCTATATCTATGATAAAGACGGTATCGATGCCGATAAGCTTGCCTATGTAATGGATTTGAAGAACAATCGTAGAGGGCGAATTTCTGAATATGCAACACAATATCCGACAGCAATATACCACAAAGGAAGAACGCCATGGGAGGTTGCTTGTGAAGTAGCCCTGCCATGTGCTACACAAAATGAGTTGCATGGTAATGATGCCAAGATGTTGATAAAAAATGGATGTATCTGTGTGGCTGAAGGAGCGAACATGCCCTCAACACCAGAGGCCATACATGCCTTTCATGAAGCGAAGATACTTTTCGCTCCCGGCAAGGCCTCCAATGCAGGTGGGGTAGCCACCTCTGGTCTTGAAATGTCACAGAATTCATTGCGTATTAGCTGGACCCGTGATGAGGTAGACGAACGGTTAAAGTCAATCATGGGCGATATTCATGATGCTTGTATAGCCTATGGCAAAGATGAAGACGGTTTCTGCAACTACGTAAAAGGGGCGAACATTGCCGGTTTTGTCAAAGTGGCTGATGCTATGTTGGCCCAAGGGGTTATTTGATGTACGCCATACAATTTTGCTAGCACCCGTAACTACATGTTGCGGGTTTTTTGATTTTCTATCTTTGGTTGATATTCTGGATCAAATGCCAATTACCACGAAAGCCATTGTAATCTCATCCCTAAAATACGGTGACACCAGTCTTATTGTTCGGGCATTTACAGAATCAGATGGTCTAAAAAGCTATTTGTTGAAGGGGGTGCTTTCTTCAAAGCGGGGAAAGTTGAAAGCGGCCTACTTTTTACCGTTGACACATTTGCAATTGGTGGCCAACCATAAAAACAAAGGCACGTTGGAAAGTATTAGGGAGGCTAGGGTGCTTTATCCCTACAAAACCTTGCACACTGATATTGTCAAGAATAGCCTTGTCTTGTTCTTGTCTGAACTTTTGGGCAGTTGTATACAGGAACAAGAGCAAGACCAGGGTCTTTTCAATTATTTGGAATACGCCCTGCTTTGGCTAGACCAAAACGACCATGTCACGAACTTTCATCTCTTGTTCTTAATAAACCTTTCGAAGTATTTGGGGTTTTATCCAGATGTCCTGAATGGCCATGCACCATATTTTGATTTGTTGGAAGGGGAATTTACCTTTTCCCCCACGTTAAACCCCGTTCTTGAAAAACAGGTGCTCAAAAATTTCAAACAGATTTTGGGCATAAATTTTGATGCACTACCAACAGTAAAAATGACCAAGGCTGAACGGAGTGAGTTATTGAAAAAGGTTATTCTGTATTTTGAGCTACATTTGCACGGATTCAGAAAACCCAAGTCGTTGGCTGTGTTAAAAGCTGTTTTTGACTGATATGCACAGAACAGGTTGTATTCTTTTAAGTTTTCTCTTTTCCATAATGTCTGTTGCCCAAGAGGTAATTGTTTTAGACAACAGCACAGGAAACCCTGTGGTGAACGTTGCCATATACAATAGCGATAAATCAAAGACGGCCATTACCGATTTTGATGGTAAAAGCGACCTTTCCATTTTTGATGGCAACGAAAGAATCACGTTTAAGCATATCAGTTATCAAACGTATAAGACTTCGAAGGTACAGGCAGCGAAAAGGGGCAATCGCATTTTTTTGGTTTTAAGGCCAGAACAATTGGACGAAGTGGTCATGTCGGTGTCAAAATGGGAACAGCAACGAAAGGATGTTCCTCAAAAGATCATATCTATAGGAGCAAGGAGCATTGCGTTTTCAAATCCGCAAACTTCAGCAGATTTACTGCAAAACAGTGGTCAGGTATTTGTACAGAAAAGTCAACTAGGTGGGGGCAGCCCTATGATACGGGGCTTTGCTACCAATCGGGTACTGTTATCTGTCGATGGAGTTCGTATGAACAATGCTATTTTCAGGGGGGGTAATGTACAGAATGTGATTTCAATCGATCCATTCACTATTAAAAACACAGAGGTTATTTTTGGCCCCGGTTCTGTAATCTATGGAAGTGATGCCATTGGGGGGGTCATGAACTTTTTTACCAAGAAACCTCAATTTTCCTTTACCGATAGCCTAACGGTTTCAGGAAATATGAACTACCGATTTTCAAGTGCCAATAATGAAAATACCGGACATGTGGCCCTCAATTTAGGACAACGAAAGTGGAGTGCCTTGACCAGCGTGTCATACAATAATTTTGATGATTTGGTGATGGGCAGCCATGGCCCTGATTCCTATTTAAGACCAACGTATGTGGTTAGGCGTAATGGTCAAGATGAATTGGTTGAAAACGATAATCCCGAAAAACAGGTGCCTTCGGGCTATGACCAAATAAATTTTTTACAAAAATTCAGCTACCGGCCGAGTAATAACTGGATATATGATCTAGGGGTCTACTATTCAGAAACTTCAGATCATTCGAGGTATGATCGATTGATCCGTCCAAACAGTGAAGGTGATGGGCTTCGCTCGGCAGAGTGGTTTTATGGACCTCAAAAATGGTTCATGGGTAATGCACAGATTACAAAAAAAGGTAAAAATAGGTTCTATAACGGTATTAAACTGACCACAGCCTATCAGTTTTTTGAAGAAAGTAGAAACGAGCGAAGCTTTCAAGACCCCATTCGCTATACCACTGAAGAAAAAGTAGATGCAATTTCAGTAAATCTTGATTTCGAAAACAAGAAGTTGGGGAGTTTGGGATTGTATTATGGTGCAGAGTATGTTTTTAACAAAGTTAGTTCAACAGGTAGCCAACGTAACATAGAGACCGAGGAAATCGGGGGATCTCCTTCACGATATCCAGATGGGGCAACTTGGCAAACGTTTGCCGGCTATGTCAATAGCGAGTATAAGCTCAAGCCCAATTTCACCTTGCTTTCCGGTGTACGGTATAGTCAAATTTGGGTCGATGCCCAATTTGAGGATACGTTCTTTGATTTTCCCTTTGAGGAAGCCGATATCATTACAGGGGCATTGACGGGAAGTCTTGGGTTTAGCTGGTTTCCGAAAGCAGACCTACAGCTCACGCTAAACGGATCCACAGGATTTCGTGCGCCCAATATCGATGATATCGGTAAGATTTTTGATTCAGAACCGGGGTCGGTAGTGGTGCCCAATCCAGATTTAGAACCTGAATATGCCTACAATATTGATTTTGGGGTTCGAAAGAATTTTGACAATATTCTAGTGCTTAGAGGCTCAGCTTTTTATACCTATTTGGTCGATGCCTTAGTCCGTAGGGATTTTGAATTCAGTGGACAGCGTGAAATAGTATACAATGGCGAACTGAGCAATGTGCAGGCGATTCAGAATGCCGCAAAGGCGTATGTATATGGTTTTGAGCTTGGGCTTGAGGCTTTTGTGAACGAAAACTGGTCGATTTCAAGTAATTTGACATTGACCGAGGGAATTGAAGAAGATGATGATGGTATCGATTCACCGGCAAGGCATGTAGCTCCGACATTTGCCGATGTACATTTGATTTGGCAGAACCAAAAAATCAAAGCAGATTTTTTTCTGAACTACAATGGAGAGATACCTTTTAATGATTTGGCCTATTCAGAACGCAATAAGCCTTTTATCTACGCGACTGACGAAAATGGGAATCCCTATTCACCATCATGGTACACCTTGAACGTTCGGTCACAATACCAAGTTTCACACGCATTGACGGCAAATTTAAGTATTGAGAACGTAACAGACCAACGCTATCGAACCTATTCTTCAGGAATAGTTGCACCGGGGTTTAACCTGGTTTTAGGATTGGGTTATCGTTTTTGATGTGCAGTCTTTTCAGGAGTAAAGACAAGACTTTTGGTATCAACTAAATACGAAGGAGGGACGCATTTAATTCGATCTAAATTTTTAATTTTGCAAACTCGGAATTCAAGAACGAGGTACAGTTATGAAGTTTGCAGAATATAAGGGATTGGACCTGGCCAAAGTGGCAAAGGAAATACTTTTCTATTGGAAAGAGAACAGCATTTTTGAGAAAAGTATTACTATTCGAGAGGGTAAGCAAAGCTATGTTTTTTATGAGGGGCCACCTTCGGCGAACGGAATGCCAGGAATCCACCATGTGATGGCGCGTACGATCAAAGACATTTTTCCCCGCTATAAGACCATGAAAGGATATCAGGTAAAACGAAAAGCGGGATGGGATACGCATGGGCTGCCCATTGAACTTGGCGTAGAAAAAGAACTGGGCATCACCAAGGAAGACATCGGCAAAAAAATTTCGATAGAAGCATACAATGAAGCTTGCAAAAGTGCAGTGATGCGGTATACCGATGTATGGAATGACATGACGGAAAAAATAGGGTATTGGGTTGATATGGATGACCCCTATGTCACGTACAAGCCCAAATATATGGAGTCGGTATGGTGGCTTTTGAAGCAGATTTATGACAAAGGCCTCATTTATAAAGGATATACCATTCAGCCGTATTCCCCCAAAGCGGGTACGGGGCTCAGCTCTCATGAACTGAACCAACCCGGCACCTATCAAGATGTGACCGATACCACGGTCACTGCACAATTCAAGGCCGATAGGGCATCACTCCCCAATTTTCTTAAAGGAGTTGAAGGAGCCATATATCTTTTAGCGTGGACAACCACACCTTGGACCCTTCCTTCGAACACAGCATTGACTGTTGGGCCAAAGATTGATTACATATTGGTGAAATCGTTTAACCAATACACTTTTGAGTCCATTAACGTCATTGTTGCCAAGGCATTGGTAGGCAAACAGTTTTCAGGAAAATTCTACGAAACTGCGAACGAGGCAGATTTTTCCAATTTTAAATCTGGCGACAAAAAAATTCCGTATCAGATACTGTCAGAGTTTAAAGGAAAAGATTTGGTTGAAATCAGGTACGAGCAGCTTATTGCATATGCACAGCCCTATCAAAAACCTGAGAACGCCTTTCGGGTCATTGCTGGCGATTTTGTTACGACTGACGACGGTACCGGAATTGTGCATACTGCACCGACGTTTGGTGCAGATGATGCCTTTGTGGCCAAACAAGCCGTACCTGAAGTACCACCGATGTTGGTTCTTGATGAGAAAGGAAATGCTGTTCCCTTGGTTGATTTACAAGGTAGGTTTCGCCCCGAATTAAGGGAACTAGGGGGTAAATACGTAAAGAACGAATATTATGAAGCCGGTAAGGCGCCTGAAAAATCAGTTGATGTCGAAATAGCCATCAAGCTCAAAGAAGAAAACAAGGCATTTAAAGTTGAAAAATACCTACACAGCTATCCTAATTGTTGGCGTACTGACAAACCGATTTTGTACTATCCGTTGGATTCCTGGTTTATTAAGGTGACCGACATCAAAGACCGCATGTACGAATTGAACCAAACCATCAATTGGAAACCAACGGCCACTGGTGAAGGCCGCTTTGGCAATTGGCTGGCCAATGCCAATGATTGGAACCTTTCACGTTCAAGATATTGGGGCATTCCACTCCCTATTTGGCGTTCAGCAGACGGTAAGGAAGAAATTATAATAGGTTCCGTGGCCGAGTTGAAAGAAGAAATGGCGAAGGCAGTTGCGGCTGGTGTGCTAAATCAGGATATTTTTCCTGATTTTGTGGTTGGTGATATGAGCGAATCAAACTATGGCACCATTGATTTACATAAGAATGTTATAGACCAGATTGTGTTGATTTCCCCTTCTGGAAAGCCCATGAAAAGGGAAACTGACCTCATCGATGTCTGGTTTGACAGTGGTTCGATGCCCTATGCGCAATGGCACTACCCTTTTGAAAATAAACCTCTTATTGATGAGGGGGTGGCCTTTCCGGCAAATTTTATTGCTGAAGGCGTGGATCAAACAAGGGGGTGGTTCTATACACTTCACGCCATAGCGACCATGGTGTTTGATGCTGTTTCGTACAAGAATGTGGTTTCGAACGGTTTGGTACTTGACAAGGAAGGGAAAAAGATGTCCAAACGCCTGGGCAATGCCGTTGACCCTTTTGAAACTGTTGGTGAACATGGGGCAGATGCAACCCGTTGGTACATGATATCAAATGCAAATCCATGGGATAATCTGAAATTTGATGTTGACGGTATTCTTGAGGTAAAGCGTAAATTTTTTGGTACGCTTTACAACACCTATTCTTTTTTTGCACTTTACGCCAATATTGATGGGTTTATCTTCAAAGAAGAAGACATTGTATTAAGTGAGCGACCCGAGATAGATCAATGGATTCTCTCAGAATTACATACGTTGATCCAGAACGTTGATGCTGCATATGCGGATTACGAGCCAACAAGGGCGGCAAGGGCCATTTCTGATTACGTACAGGAAAACCTGAGCAATTGGTATGTACGTTTGAGCAGAAGACGTTTCTGGAAAGGGGATTATCAAAAAGACAAAATAGCGGCATATCAAACCTTGTACAGTTGTTTGGTAACAATTGCAAAGCTTTCAGCCCCATTGGCTCCCTTCTATATGGATAGACTCTATAAAGATTTAGATACGACAACCCAAAAAGAAGGCTTTGAAAGTGTGCATCTATCCAATTTTCCTATCGCTGATAAGGCAATGATCAACACGAAATTGGAAAGTAAGATGCAGACTGCCCAAAAAATTTCTTCTTTGGTATTGTCATTACGCCAAAAAGAGAAGATCAAGGTGCGCCAACCTTTGCAAAAGATTATGATTCCCGTACGTGACAAGGCGCAGCGAAGAGAGATAGAAGCAGTTTCAGGTCTGATCAAATCAGAGGTCAATGTAAAAGAGATAGAGCTGCTTGATGATGCATCGGGTATTTTGGTCAAACAAATAAAACCTAACTTTAAGCTGCTGGGGCCTAAATTCGGAAAGGATATGAAGGCTATTGCCGTTGCCGTAGGGCGATTTGGGCAAGAAGATATCAAAAAAATCGAGCGTGAAGGCGAAATATTGCTACAATTGGAAAATAAAAATCTTAAATTACAGTTTTCCGATGTAGAGATTACCTCACAGGATATTGAAGGATGGTTGGTAGCCAGTTCGGGTTCTTTGACCGTAGCACTTGATGTCACAATCAATGACGACCTGAAAAAGGAAGGTATTGCAAGGGAATTGGTCAATAGGATCCAGAATATGAGGAAGGAATCTGGATTTGAAGTGACCGATAAGATTGATTTAAAAATATTGAAAGATGGTTTTGTCGAAAAGGCTGTGGAAAGTAATGTGGCATACATTAAATCTGAAACCTTGGCTGCAGAATTGGACTTTGAAGAAAACCTAGAAAAAGGCACTGCAGTTGCCTTTGATGAAGTGAATACAAGATTGTTTATCCAAAAACACTAAAAATGGCAGAAGATTTAAAAGTAAGATATTCAGATAAAGAACTCGAAGCGTTCCGAGCATTGATAGAAGAGAAAATTGAGAAGGCCAAAAGTCATCTTGAGCTTTTAAAAAGTGCCTACATGAATGATGGCAATAACGGGACCGACGATACATCACCTACTTTCAAGGCGTTTGAAGAAGGTTCGGAAACCATGAGTAAAGAGGCCAATACCCAACTGGCAATCCGCCAAGAAAAGTTTATACGAGACCTGAAAAATGCGTTACTGCGCATAGAGAACAAGACCTACGGGATCTGCCGCGTGACAGGAAAGCTGATCAATAAAGAACGGTTGAAGCTCGTACCCCATGCGACGCTGAGTATTGAGGCCAAGAACATGCAAAAATAACAAAGGGCGCCTTATGCCGTTTTTGTTTATGAGGGCATTGGTACTTCTGCTTTTTGTGTTTTCCTTTATCTCAAAGGCCACAGCCCAAAAGTTGGTAAAAAAAGCTGTTCTGAATCCGCATATCGAATACATTCAAGTCGATACGAAAAACTGCTATCAAGTCGATATGAAAACATCGTTTTCAAACGAATTGTCAGTTTCGGCAGTGATAGATGGGGAATATAAAAGGGATATCGTGGTGCATATAGCCGAGGAAGGTAAAACGGTTCTTGTTACCACAGGTTTTCAACCTAATTTTATCACCCCCAATGATAAGTTAAGTGCTCATAAGGTAATTTCAATAGCGTTGGCCGTGACAGTGCCCCAATTCACTGATGTCCAGTTATATGGGAACAGCAGCAATGTCTATATAGAAGGAGCATACAAGAGGTTACGGGTGAGCCTTGCCGACGGTAGCTGTATCTTGAACAAGGTGATTGAAGACGTAAGCGTACAAACGCAGCAGGGTGCTATTTTTGCGAAGGCATCCAGCGGAGTGGTACAGGCGCAAAGCAGTTATGGAAGATTACATCTAGAGACCATTCCAAAAGGGGGTGCCACTTATCGCCTTTCATCGATAGAAGGGGATATCCATCTCGAGAAAATCGAATAATATCCATACTTTTGCGCAATCTATTTTGAAGAATGGGCCTGAAAAAATCCTTATTGATCATATTGGTGGTCCTGTTGCTGGACCAAGTCAGTAAAATCTATATCAAAACTAACTTTGTACTTGGTGAGCCCTATCAGGTTTTCAATTGGTTCAAAATATTGTTTATTGAGAATGAAGGAGCGGCTTGGGGAACCAAGTTGAGTGATATTCTTCCCATTTCTGAATCGGTGGGCAAGTTGTTCCTTACCATCTTTAGACTTTTTGCCATTACAGGTATTGGATACTGGCTTTATGATATTATAAAAAAGGAATCTTCAAGAACCCTTATCATAGCGGTTTCCTTGATTTTTGCCGGAGCCTTGGGCAATATTATTGACTCTGTGTTTTATGGGATGGTCTTCGATCACAGTAACAATCAGGTTGCTACCTTATTTGCTGATGAACCGTATGGGAAACTATTTTATGGCAAGGTGGTCGATATGCTTTATTTTCCATTGATAGATGCCACTTGGCCTGAATGGATGCCTTGGTTGGGAGGAACTAATTTTCGCTTTTTTGAACCTGTTTTCAATATTGCCGATTCAGCAATCAGTGTCGGTGTGGGCATACTTATTTTATTCAACAAAAAGGCTTTCCCGAAAAAAGACGAAAGTATTCAAAAAGAATAGGTCTTATTGGGTGTAATGCAATAATCCAGTTTGACATCGCCTGCATTGATGTCCACTATTTTTTTCTCTGGACCAAAGAATGACAATCCTATTTTAATTGTTTTTGGCCTACACTTTTGTAAGAATATATCGTAGTATCCTTTTCCATAGCCTACACGATGACCTGTGACATCAAAAGACAAAAGGGGAACGAACACAACATCGATTTTATGCTCGGGCACCTCAATTCCGTCTTGGGGTTCAGGAACGAGCCATTTATTTTTTTTGATTAAGGTACTGTCAGTGAGAAGGTAATTTTTGAGTTGATTTTCATTGCCCATTTTGGGGATGACAATATTTTTGTCCTTAGCATGGAGAATGGTGATAATTGGTGAGGTATCTACCTCTTTTTTTTCCATTATGCTCAAAAACAAATGGAAATAAAAAAAATCCCAAATCGGGATTTGCAACAATCTATTGGCTATGGAGTGACTATACGTTTCAGTACTAGAAAAATCAAGTGTTCTTCTTTTTTCTATGTATCTTTTTCTAAGCTCATGTTTCAACATGCAAGATGTTGATATTTTGGGGAAGGTTCTAGGATGGTTGGTCTAATCTTTGGTTGATATAGCGAAATAAACCTTGAAGAAAAGCATCAAGATGAGGTACATTCCTAGAACAATGACATAGTTTTCCATTTGTTAACTTTAATCTACTTTAAAGGTAAATAAAAATTCAGAAATAATCCTATGAACTGCATTTTTTATCGGTGAACTGCACTTTTTTTACCAAAAATTTAACGATTCAGCGATATAAATCGTTCAAATTTTGACGCCAAACACCCCTAAGCATCATTTTTCAAGTATGTGACGACTTTTTTTACACGATTTGTGGGAGGCAGTTAAAATATAAAATCACACCTCGCATTATAAAAAAACATAGTAATTTAATCTTGGATTTTGATTGATATAGCAATCTTCTTGTATTTATGTCCGATTTACCCATTGAAGTTCAAATCAGCTCCTTGCCAAATAATCCAGGAGTATATCAGTTTTATGATGGTGAAGGAAAAATATTATACGTGGGCAAGGCAAAAAACTTAAAGAAAAGGGTCTCTTCCTATTTTGCCAAAACCCATGAATATGGCAAAACCAGGGTCATGGTAAAAAAGATTCGTACGATTCAACATATTGTTGTTTCTACCGAATCCGATGCATTATTGCTAGAAAACAATCTTATCAAAAAGCACCAACCACGATACAACGTCATGTTGAAAGATGACAAATCATACCCTTGGATCTGTATCAAAAATGAGCGTTTTCCACGTATTTTTCCTACCCGAAAACTTATTCGGGACGGTTCTGAGTACTATGGCCCGTACACCAGTATGAAAACGGTCAGAACCTTGCTTGATTTGATAAAAAGTGTCTATGCCTTACGAACTTGTAATTACGACCTTTCACAAGATAAAATAGAGTCAGGTAAGTATAGGGTTTGCCTAGAGTACCATTTGAACAACTGTAAGGGGCCCTGTGAAGGGCTGCATACCTATGAAGAATACCATAGGCAAATCGATGATATCCGTGAAATCATCAAGGGCAATTTTAAAAGTTCACTGTCTTATTTTAAAAACCAGATGAAGGCATTGGCCGCTGAAATGGAGTTTGAGAAGGCTCAGGCCATAAAGGAGAAAATAGATGTATTACAGGGGTATCAATCAAAGTCGACCATCGTCAATCCTAAAATCAACAATGTTGATGTGTTTTCAATTATTGTCGATGAAACCCATGCCTATGTCAATTTCTTACAATTGTCACATGGCTTGATAATCAGGTCACATACCTTGGAAATGAAGAAAAAATTGGATGAAACCAAAGAAGAACTCTTGCAGTTGGCCATCATAGAAATAAGACAACGGTTCAAATCACGCACAAAAGAGGTCTATCTTCCTTTTTATGTTGCTCTGGAGGAAAACATTAAGGCCACCGTTCCGAAACTTGGCGATAAGCGTAAAATATTGGAATTATCAGAACGCAATGCCAAGTTTTTCAGACAAGAAAGATTCAAACAAATTAAAATTATCGATTCAGATAGGCATGCCAAGCGGATAATGGCCCAAATGAGCGCAGATTTAAGACTATCTGAATCACCGACCCATATCGAGTGCTTTGACAATTCAAATATACAGGGCCAAAATCCTGTGGCTGCTTGTGTTGTCTTTAGAAATGGAAAACCTTCAAAAAAAGAATATCGTCATTTTAATATCAAAACGGTCAAGGGCCCAGACGATTTTGCATCTATGGAAGAAGTTGTCTTCAGACGGTATCGAAGACTGTTGGAAGAAGCAGAACCCTTACCACAACTCATTGTCATAGATGGAGGGAAAGGACAGCTTTCATCGGCCTTAAAAAGTCTGGATATTTTAGGCTTAAGGGGAAAGATAGCCATTGTTGGTATCGCAAAACGGTTGGAGGAGATTTATTTTCCTGAAGATCCAATCCCCTTATACCTGGATAAGAAATCAGAAACGTTAAAGATAATTCAGCAACTGCGGAATGAGGCACACCGATTTGGCATCACTTTCCATCGAAATAAGAGAAGTAAGGCCGCTATCAATTCTGAGTTGGAGGGTATTGATGGGATTGGTGAAAAAACAGTGGCCCAACTGTTGAGAAACTTTAAATCGGTCAAACGTATCAGGGAAGCCTCAATGGAGCATTTAACCGAGGCCATTGGGGCGGCCAAAGCAAGAAAGGTCTATGAATCTCTTCGCTAAAGTAAACCCGCATCGTAACCTGATACGGCCGGTGGCCGTAACGACCTTGTTTCTTATGGCGTTCTATGGCAATGCCCAAAAAAGGGACAGTGTTGTTGAAGGCCCTAAGGTGGGTTTGGTGCTCAGTGGTGGTGGTGCGAAAGGACTTGCCCATATCGGGGCCTTGAAGGTGATTGAAAAGTCAGGTGTTCAGATTGATTACATAGGCGGAACCAGTATGGGAGCAATAGTGGGTGCGCTTTATGCCTCTGGGTATTCTGCCCATGAACTGGACTCCATTTTTAAGGCCACCAATTTTGCAGATCTGATTCAAGACAATGTTCCCCGAAGTGCCAAAACATTTTACGAGAAAGAAGATTCTGAACGGTATGCCTTGGGGCTGCCTTTCGATAATTTCAAGGTTTCGTTTCCACAAGCGATTTCAGGGGGGCAAAATATTTACAATGAATTGGTGCGCCTACTTTTTCATGTGAAAGATGTGGAAGACTTTAATGATTTGCCCATCCCATTTCTATGCATTGCCACCAATGTCGAGACTGGTGAAGAAGTGTTGTTGAACAGGGGCTATTTGCCAGAAGCCATAATGGCAAGCGGAACTTTTCCTTCTTTATTCGAACCTGCCGAGATAGACGATATCATATTGATCGATGGTGGTGTGGTCAACAATTATCCGATAGATGAGGTAAAGGCCTTGGGTGCAGATTTGATTATCGGTATTGATGTACAGGATGATTTGGCCAATAGGGAATCACTTTCTTCCGCCACTGGAATATTGTTACAGATCAACAATTACCGTACGGTGAATGATATGAAGAATAAAGTGGGCAAGACCGATATGTACATACATCCTGATATCGACGATTTTTCGGTGGTCGATTTTGAAAGGGGCAGCGAGATCATTGCAAATGGTGAGCTAGGGGCCATGGAACAAATGGATGCACTCAAAAAATTGGCACATGCACAAAGAGGGGGCACTAGCAACCATAGAAGGGTTGAACCACAAGACAGTCTTACGATCAATAGGTTGATCATAAAAGGAAATAATGGATATACAAGGGGTTACATAAAAGGAAAGCTTAGGTTTGACCTGGCCGAAAAAATAGCTTTTGAAAAGCTAAAGCAGGGTATTAATAATTTGGCAGCCACAGGCAATTTCAAAGCTATTCGTTATAAATTGGTTTCCAATGGGCTAGGCACAGATTTGATGTTGACCCTGAAAGAGAATACCACAAAAATGTTCATTAATATGGGGGCACATTATGATGACCTCTATAAAAGCGCAGCACTTATCAATATTACCAGAAAAAACTTTTTGTTGCGTGACGATGTTGCCTCTTTTGATATTATTTTGGGAGACCATATCAGATATAACCTGGAATATTATTTGGATAAGGGTACCTATTGGAGTTTTGGGATAAACTCGAGTTTGGCTGATTTTGATCAAGAGATAGGCTTTGATTTGATCCAATCGAATTTTGATGTCATCGACGATCCCAATATCGGAGAGATTACCCTGGATGTGACCGACCTTACCAATCAGATTTATTTACAGACGGTTTTTCGTGAAGAATTTGCGTTCAGTGTTGGACTGGAGCATAAGCTTCTAAGATACAGCACGCGCACCTTGAGTAGGTTGTCACAAGATGAAGAGGTCAATTCAGATGAGCGTACTTTTTTTGAAAACAGCAATTATTTCAGCACCTATGGCAAGTTGATCTTAGATACCTATGACGATAAATATTTTCCAACAAAAGGCTTGTTTTTTGATGGTGATTTTCATGTGTATCTCTTTTCATCTGACTTCAATGATGACTTCAAGGAGTTTTCTATCGCCAAGGCAAGAATGGGAACTGCCTTTCCGTTATTTTCAAATGTAAGCCTAAACCTCGAAACCGAGGGAGGATTCAAACTGGGCACATCGGGGGTGACGTCCTTTGATTTTGTGCTTGGGGGCTTTGGCAATAATTTTGTGAACAATTTTACGCCCTTTTTTGGGTATGATTTTCTCAGTCTTACGGGCAACAGTTATGTTAAGGCATATGGTCGGTTAGATTATCAGTTTGCCCCTAAAAACCATCTGATGATATCCGGTAATATAGCCAATGTTGAAGATGACCTGTTCAGAACAGGTGAATGGTTTACGGGCCCAGATTTTACAGGCTTCGGATTGGGTTATGGTCTGGAATCTTTTTTAGGCCCTGTACAGGTATTTTACTCATGGTCCCCTGATACTGATACAAGCAACGTTTTTTTTAGTGTAGGATATTGGTTTTGATGTAAAGCGGCTTACATAGCCCTTTCTTAAGAATATGCCAATGAACGGGAAACTAAGTTAAAGTCAGTTAAAAACCAATTTTCAAATAAAACAATGGTGTACATTTGTAGCATACAAGGGGTGGTTCCCTTGTTACTTTAAGTATTGGTTTTTCATAATTTAAAGTTTGGTTGGTTATTTAGAAAAAGCCTCGATGTCAACATTGGGGCTTTTTTTATACAATACTTTGGAACAACTTTTGTTTAAGTATTTGTAAAATCGACGACTTAAGTGTACTATTTGCTAATTTTACAACACGGTAGTGTTTATGAAAAAGATTGCAACAATACTGTTTGTGCTCACGTTTATTAACCTTTCGGCTCAAAAGGCAACGGCTTTTAAGTCGGGCGAATGGTTGAAGTTCAGAATCCATTATGGCTTTCTGAACGCCAGCTATGCTACATTGAAACTAACCTCTGAAGAGTTTGACAGCATACCCGTTTATCATGTGGTGGGAAAAGGAAGAACTACGGGATTTGCCCGTATATTCTTTAAAGTGGATGATACTTATGAAAGCTACTTTGGAAGGGGTGACGGGCGACCCTATAAGTTCATAAGAAAGATTGATGAAGGGGGATATACCAAAGACATCGAAATAGACTTTTACCATGATAAAGATGAAGCATTGCTCATCGACAATAAGAATGACAGAAAGTTCAACATACCGGTACATGATAACATCCAAGATTTGTTATCGGCTGCCTATTACCTTCGTAATCACTATGATTTTAGCAATTTTGAAGTAGGGCATTCCATATCCCTAGACATGCTCTTCGATGATGATGGGGTCTTTCGGTTTAAATTGAAATATTTGGGAAAAGAAATTTTGAGAACAAAATACGGTAAGGTAGAATGTCTTAAATTTAGGCCCTATGTGCAATCGGGCCGCATTTTTAAAGAACAGGGCAGTTTGACCCTTTGGGTATCCAATGACTTGAACAAGATTCCGATACGCATCAAGGCTGACTTGGCAGTTGGCTCCATAAAAGCCGATTTAGATGGTTTTAATGGCCTTAAAAACCAGTTTAAAATAATTATGGATTGACCTAACAGAACCGAATGGACAAGGATGGGCAAATTGATTCCCAAATCAATAAGCTTGAAGAAAAATTTAAAGATTCAGGGCAAGATTTAAGCTCCTATTTAGATGGGCTACTATACCAGCGTTATCTCACGTATTGGGACTATATTCATCTTGATACCTTATTGAGTATTCAAGTGCCCCGGACCCATTTTCCTGATGAGGAAATCTTCATCATGTACCACCAGATTACTGAACTCTTTTTCAAGCTCATTTTGCATGAACAAAAACAATTGGTGGATGACCGATCTCAGGATGTGGAGATTTTCATCGACAAGATAAATCGTATTAACAGTTACTATACCGTTCTTATCTCGTCTTTTGGTATCATGATCAAAGGAATGGAACGAGAGCAGTTCTTACGGTATCGTATGGCCTTACTTCCTTCCAGTGGCTTTCAATCTGTACAGTATCGGATGATAGAAATATACGCCACCCCACTCGAAAATTTGGTGCATTATTCTGAAAGGGATAGATTTTCTAAAGAAAACCCCATAGAAGAGCTCTATGAGCAGATTTATTGGAAAAAAGGAGCCACAGATGCAATGACAGGAGAAAAGACACTGACATTAAAACAATTTGAATATAGATATACACCACGGCTTATTCGTATTTCAAAACAAGTTGAAAACAGTACGATTTATCACAAATACCTCATGTTGACTGCGGCCAAACGGCAGAATAAAGAACTGGTAAAGGCCATGAAAAAGCTCGATATGAATGCAAATATCAATTGGCCCTTAATGCACATGGGTTCTGCCTACCGCTATTTGGCCAAAGAAAAAGGGGCGGTCGACGCAACTGGGGGCACCAATTGGAAAGACTATTTGCCACCAAATTTTCAAAAAATAATTTTTTTCCCAACTTTGTACTCACAAAAAGAGCTGGATACTTGGGGCAAACAATGGGTAGACCATATCTTCAATCCAGCCAATAAAGAAAAGATATAATGCAAAAATATTGGGGCATTATTTTGGCATTGATAGTATTGGGATCATGCAAAGACAAAGGGCAGTTAAAAGAAGAAATTGTTCAAGAAGCACATATCAAGACACCTGAAATCAAACAATATGGCTTCAATTTGGATGAGTTTACGGTATTGAGAGACACGGTCAAATGGGGTGATAGTTTTGGGGAGTTAATGCTGAAAAACAAAGTTGCTTATCCAAAGATTGCTAAGATATCACAAGAATATAAAGATACCTTTGATGTACGTAAGATCAAAGTAGGCAAACCCTATCTGATTTTAAAATCTAAGGACACTACAGAGATGGCCCAGATTTTTATCTACCAAAATGACCGAATAAACTACACTGTGGTAGACCTAAGGGATTCTGTGTCGGCATACACAAGAAAAAAGAAAGTGAAGTATGCAGTGCGGGAGGCAGCTGGGGTTATCGAAACGTCGTTGTCTGAAGCGATTTTGGACCAAGGCATTGATTACAATGTCACCCATAACCTTTCAGAAGTCTATGCGTGGAGCATTGATTTTTTTAGGTTGCAGAAAGGCGATAAATTTAAGGTAGTCTATAAAGAAAAGTTTATCAACGACACTATTTATGCAGGCTGCGGGCCTATTGAAGCGGCTTATTTTGAACATAGTGGACAACCTTTTTATGCCTTTGCCTATGTTGCGGATTCACTCAAGCAAATAAAAGACTATTTTGATGAGGAAGCCAACAATATGCGCAGCACATTTTTAAGGGCTCCCATAAAATTCAATTATAGACTGTCATCAAGGTACAATCTGAAAAGACGAATCGCCTATTATGGTTATAAGGTTAGACCACATCGGGGAACAGATTATGCTGCTCCCATAGGAACACCTATTGTGGCAACTGCAGATGGAACAGTGACCGAGTCCACACGAAGAGGGGGCAACGGAAAATATGTGAAAATCCGACATAACGGAACATACAGTACACAGTACTTACATATGAAAAACCAAAAAGTACGAAAAGGTGATTTTGTGCGACAAGGCGATGTCATTGGTTGGGTCGGTATGACGGGCAATACAGGTGGGCCACATGTATGTTACCGCTTTTGGAAAAATGGGGTTCAGGTAGATCCTTTGCGCGAAGAATTACCTGCAGCAGAACCCATTGCCGATTCGCTTCGCAAAGCATATTTAGATTACATCGATCCCCTTAAAACACAATTGGACTGTATTGAATTTGTTATTCCCAAAGAAGAACCTCAAGAAGATTTGCTAACACTTAACCAACCCCATGGCACTATCGAAAATCAATCCCACAAAAACTGAAGCTTGGAAAAGACTTTCACGGCATTACCTTGAAACTAAAGACATATCCATTAAGCACCTTTTTGAATCTGATACGAACAGGGCAGGGAAATTCACTATTTCATGGCAAAACTTCTTGGTAGACTATTCGAAGAACAGGATAACAGAAGAGGTTTTTGGTTCGCTCTTAAAATTGGCCGATGAGGTCAACCTAAAAGAAGCCATTACCAAATATTATTCAGGTGACAAGATCAACCAAACAGAAGGGAGGGCTGTTTTGCATACAGCACTTCGAGCTAAAAAGGGCGACACCGTTTACGTTGATGGGCAAAATATTGTTCCTGAAGTGTATGGCGTAAAGGAGAAGATCAAGGTCTTTTCTGAGGCAATCATTACAGGAAATCAGAGAGGCTATACCGACAAATCCTTCACAGATATTGTAAACATTGGCATTGGGGGGTCCGATTTAGGCCCCGTCATGGTGACAGAAGCCTTAAAATTCTACAAAAACCATTTAAATGTGCATTTTGCAAGTAACGTAGATGGTGACCATGTGAACGAAGTACTGAAACAATTGAACCCTGAAACAACCTTGTTCATTATCGTATCAAAATCGTTTACTACCCAAGAAACGTTGACCAATGCACTGACTATTAAAGAATGGTTTGTAAAAAATGCCCCTGAAAATGCGGTTGCAAAACATTTTGTTGCGGTATCCACGAATCTAGAGAAGATAAATGAGTTCGGAATAGCCAATGAAAATGTTTTTCCGATGTGGGATTGGGTAGGGGGACGCTTTTCATTGTGGAGCGCAGTGGGGCTCTCCATTGTTTTGGCCATTGGCTATGAAAATTTTGAAACCATGCTCGCCGGGGCGAATGAGATGGATGTTCATTTTAAGGATACAGATTTTTCTGAAAATATTCCCGTAGTTCTGGCACTGATCAGCATTTGGTATAACAATTTTTATGGGGCCGAAACTGAGGCAATCATCCCGTACACCCAATACTTACATCGATTCCCAGCCTATTTGCAGCAAGGCATTATGGAAAGTAATGGCAAAAGTGTCGATCGTAATGGCAATCACACTGCATATGGAACAGGTACTATCATTTGGGGAGAGCCCGGCACAAACTCCCAACATGCCTTCTTTCAACTTATCCATCAGGGGACGAAGTTGATACCTACCGACTTTATTGGGTTCAAACAGTCACTTTATGGCAATGTAGACCATCACAATAAGCTCATGGCCAACTTTTTTGCACAGACAGAGGCACTGATGAACGGAAAGACAAAAGCAGAAGTTATAGAAGAATTGACCTTAGAGGGCCATGCTATAGAGGAGATGACCCCTATACTCCCTTTTAAGGTGTTTGAAGGCAACAAACCTACCAATACCATCCTTATAGACCAATTGACACCTAAAACACTAGGGGCATTGATTGCACTTTACGAACACAAGATATTCGTTCAAGGTGTTGTCTGGAATATTTTTAGCTACGACCAATGGGGAGTGGAACTGGGCAAGCAATTGGCCAAGAATATTCTGACAGATATCCAAGAAAATGAAATTGGTGATCACGATGCCTCCACATTATCACTTCTGCAATTTTTTAAGGCTTAAAATAATATTGTCATAATTTTTTAAAATATCAACTAACTTATTGTATGTCAGTGTGTTTCATTTGTTAAATTAATGTGAAATTGCCTTTGTGAATTTAACCTTCCCTTAATCGGTCAAGTTTAAAAATGATACAATTTTGCAGGGCTAATTAAACAATAAACACTGTATAATGAAAAAAATCTACTTATTGATTGTAGGACTATTAGTGTCTACAATGTTATTTTCACAAGGGGTTACCACCTCTTCAATGGGAGGTAAGGTAACAGATGGCGCAGGTGAGCCCCTTCCTGGTGCTAGTGTTGTGGCGGTGCATGTTCCATCTGGAACAACTTATGGCGCAGCAGCCGACTTTGATGGTTATTACCGTATTTCAGGTATGAGAACTGGAGGCCCATACAGGATTACCATTTCTTATATTGGATTTAATGATGATGTTAGAGAGAGCGTATTTTTAAATCTAGGTCAAGCCGCTAGAATAAGCGCACAATTGGCTGAGTCTGCCACAGCCTTGGATGAAGTTGTGGTTACGGCTACATCAAATGGGGTATTTGGCTCCAACAAAACAGGATCCAACACCAATGTTTCCAGCAGGGACATTGCCACGTTGCCCGCAGCCTCACGATCGATTGCAGATTTTGTTCGAATTACACCACAGGCGCAGCTTACCGAAGGCGATGATGGTTTCTCTGTGGCTTTGGCTGGTCAGAACAACCGTTACAATGCCATTTACATTGATGGTGCGGTGAACAATGACGTGTTCGGTTTGGCCGGTTCAGGAACAAATGGTGGACAAACGGGCGTTAATCCATTTTCTGTCGATGCCATTGAGACCTTCCAGATCAACATTGCCCCCTTCGATGTAAGACAATCTGGTTTTTCAGGGGGTTCGATAAATGCGATTACACGATCGGGGTCCAACAAATTTGAAGGATCGGCTTATGCATTCGTGAGAAACGAAAATTTGGTAGGTAAAACCCCACCGGATATCGCTGGGGATAACTCAAGGGAAAAAGTGGATGAATTTACCGCTCTGACGTATGGGGTTCGCTTGGGAGGCCCTATCATCAAAGACAAGCTTTTCTTCTTTATCAATTATGAGAGGCAAGATGATGAGACCCCGCAACCTTTTGAGATCGATAATTACACGGGAAGGTCGACCCAGGCAGATTTGGATAACCTGAGCAGTTTTCTGCAGACCAATTTTGGCTTTAACCCAGGGGGTTTTACAAGCAATACAAGAACGTTGGAAAGTGATAAGCTTACCGTTAAGTTTGACTGGAATATCAATGAAAACCATAAGTTATCATTACGACATGGGCTTGTTAAGGCAGAAAACCTCGAAGCAAGAAACTCTGATTTTAATAGTATCGGATTTATCAATGGTTCTGAGTTTTTTGAATCTACAACAAACTCCACCGCTTTGGAAATAAATTCGAGATTTGGCAATAAGTTTTCCAACAACTTCATATTGACCTATACTAGGGTTAGAGATGATAGAGATCCATCGGGAGATCCTTTTCCGACGGTTGACATCCAAGATGGCAATGGATTTATCTCATTTGGATCAGAGCCCTTCTCAACAGCGAACCTTCTGGATCAAGATGTAGTGACCTTGATCAATAACTTTGAAATTTATTCAGGGGCACATACCATTACTTTGGGTACAAATCTTGAATATGCTTCAGTAAAGAACCTGTTCTTTGCATTCAATTATGGGGATTACACCTTTGAAGATCAATTTGATGACGATGGTAACCTTTTGTCAACTGGCTTGAACCAATTTTTGACTGGACAAAATGCCGATGTATACCAACACGGGTATTCTCTTGTAGGCGATGGTACTGTTGGCGATGAATCATCTGGGTCTGCAGATTTTACAACCTTTCAAGCAGGGTTCTATGTGCAAGATGAAGTACAGCTTACAGAAGATTTAAAGGTAACCCTTGGTGCACGTTTTGATGTTCCTTTCTGGGAAGATGGCACTGTTAATGATGATTTCAACAACAGGACCATTCCGCTGTTAGAGGCAGCAGGCAAAGATTTGCAAGGTGCCAAAGTGGGTCAGGCCATAGATTCTGATATTCTTTTTTCCCCAAGGTTAGGATTTAATTGGGATGTCAATGGAAACCAAACTACACAGATTCGAGGTGGATTAGGTGTTTTCACCTCTCGACTTCCATTGGTATGGCCAGGCGGCACATACAATAACAATGGTATCACGGGTGGGTTTAATTTTGAATTTGGCCAACCCTTTGTTGCCGATATCAACAATCAGTTTGAAGATCCCGAACCAGGCACTGGTGGTCTAGGAGGAAATGTAGACCTTATTGCAAAAGATTTCAAATTGCCCCAAGTGGTCAAATACAATATTGCTGTTGACCAGAAACTTCCATTCTGGAATTTGATTGTAACCGCTGATCTTTTGTATACCGATATCATAAACGATGTCTTTTACGAAAACCTGAACCTGAAAGGTCCGGTAGGGTTTCTCAATGGTGCGGACAATAGGCCTTTTTACGATAGGGGCGATGAGATTGACCCAACGTACCAAGGTATATACCTTGCCTCGAATACAGGCGGTGGCGATGCTACCAACTTCACCTTTACGGTGAGAAAGCCCTACGAAAATGGTTTTGCCGGTCAAGCCTCATATTCTTATGGTAAATCAAATAAGATTTTCGAAGGAACTTCATCACAAAACAGTTCACAATGGAGAAACCAGGTAACCGTAAACGGTAAAAATGCCAATCCTCCCGTAACCGAATCCAGCTTTTCCCTAGGCCATCGAATTACGGCAAACGCTTCTTATGCGATTGAATACGGCGGTGAATATGGTGGCAGAACCACTTTGGGTTTATTCTACGAAGGTCAAGAGGGACAACCCTACAGCTTTTTGTACCGGGAAGGAAGAGACATTTTAAATGATGACTCAAGGGATAATGCCCTTATTTACGTGCCTAGGAGTGCCTCAGAGATCAATTTGGTTAATTTGACCGACAGTGATGGTAATATCATTGCCACACCTGAGGAGCAATGGGCCGCCTTGGATGCCTTTATTGAAAATGATGACTATTTGAGCGGTAGAAGGGGCAGGTATGCACAGCGAAATGCAGCAAGAGCACCGTGGAGCCATGTAGTCGACTTGAAATTTTTACAGGATTTCTATATCAAAAAAGGAGACTCCAAACACACCTTACAAGTATCTTTGGACATTTTCAATTTTACCAACTTGTTGAATAAAGACTGGGGTAAACGGTACTTTGTCGATAATTTTGGTGAAGCTGCGCTCATTAGCACCGTAAGTGGTGGTCCCGATCCAGCATTTACTTTTGATCCCGCAACGACAATCGACGATTTTGAACAACTTGATGACTCAGGTATTCAGTCGTCAAGATGGCAAATGCAATTAGGGTTGCGATATATCTTTAATTAGTAAGTCAACCTTACATAAACTGAAACCCTGCCTAGGCTTCCATGAGATGAAGAAGGCAGGGTTTTTTGTGTCTAAAAATCATTACTTTTAGGTACTAAACTTACGATTATGGAGATTTTAAAAAACCTGCATTCCTATATGGCATATATTGTCTTGTTTGTGTTGGTGGTCGCTACTATAAACGCACTTATAGGTTGGCTGGGCAAAAAAGATTTTCGGTTCGAAAAAGACTTGAGAATAAGTCTTTTTGCCTTAATATTGAGCCATATTCAATTACTTGTCGGATTGTTGGTCTATTTTATTTCTGCCAGTGGGTTAAAAGCGATCCAGACTTTAGGTATGGGGGGGTTGAATGCCCCAGCACGCTTACTGGCATTGGAACATCCCGTTTCCAATATTCTGGCCATTGCATTGATCACCATAGGTTGGTCCCGTCATAAAAAGAAAGATATCAGTGCTGCCAAGTTTAAAAACATTGCTATTTTTTATGGTATGGGCCTACTGTTGATTTTAGGCCGTATTCCTTGGGGGCAATGGCTTGGATAGGTGGGCCCGAAGATTATGGCCGCGCTTTTTTGATCAAATACAAGTACACAGGAAAATGATCGGCATAACCTCCTTGATAGCTCGTTCCTACATAGGTGCGAAATGGATATCCCCTATATCTTCCCGTTGGAATCTTTAAATAATCAGGATTGAAAATTCCAGCTTTCCAAAAAGAGTAGCCCTTCAGTTCGATGCTGATAAGATTGCTTGTAAAGAAAAATTGGTCAAATAAGTTCCAAGTATCACGATAGGCCAACGAACCGTGACCTTGACGGTACATTTTTTCCATAGGGTTGTATAGGCTTAGGCTATCGAGTTGGTTTTTATGACCTATGGTCTTTAGGTACTTTTTTAGTGCATCATCCCTTGGATCATCGTTCAAATCACCCATGCTGATAATTTTGGCATTGCGGGTTATCCTTTGAATGGAATCTATGATTCTTTTGTTAAGTTGCGCAGCCTTTATTCGATTGGGTTTGCTCCGTGCCTCTCCTCCACTTCTTGAAGGCCAATGGTTCACGATGAAATAAAACAGTTCACTATCAAGATAACCACCAACTACCAATTGATCACGGGTGTAGTCCCTTTTTCCATCATGATCAAATAGTAATAGACGATGACTTCTAAAAGAGGCAGGTATAAAAGCTGTTTTTTTATAGACCAGGGCGACGTCGATACCACGTTCATCAGGAGAATCAAAATGGATGACCCCATAGTTCGTATTTCTGAGGTTTTTATGGTAGATCAAATCTTCAATAACCGTTCTGTTTTCCACTTCACACAATCCAATGATATCAGGGGGGGTTCTTGAAACAGTGTTTCCAATTTCTGAGAGCACCCTCGAGATATTATGGATTTTTTTGTTATAGCGCTCTTTTGTCCAGTGATAGTTGCCACTTGGGGTGCGCTCATCATCAAAGGTCAACGAATCATTGACGATGTCAAATAGATTTTCAACATTATAAAATGCAACCGTTCTGATATGGTACTCAGATCGAGACTGTGAAAATCCATAAAGTATAGAGAATAGGAGAAAGTAAATCTGGGTTAATTTCATTACTATTTTGTATAAAAATGTTGAAAAATAGGCAATACATAAGGTTTTCGACTATACATTCTGTAAGAATATACATTTTATGTTAAATTGGTGCAGACACTAACCATTGATGCGTTCAGCTCTGTTTTTATTGACATGCTGTATTAACTTGGCAGGAAACGCCCAGCAATCGGTCTCCATTTCTGGAAGGCTATTGAACCAGTTTACCAAAAGTCCGATAGCCAAGGCACATGTTTTTTTGGAAGGTGCACAAAATTCAGTGCTTACTGACAAAGAAGGCGAGTTTCAATTGCAATCTGAATTTTTTGGGGAGAGCATACTTACAATCAAGGCCACTGATTTTATTACCAAAAGAATAGTGCTCATACTTGAGGGCAACCCTATAGATCTGGGTACCATCGTTCTTGAAAATGATGTTACCATTGAACAGACCGATAACCTCATTACGCTTACTGAAACAGCCTTATTGGATGAAGAGGAAACCATTTCTGTTTCCTCAGGGCTGCTTCAAGCTTCAAAAGATGTTTTTTTAAACCGTTCAGCCTTTGACTTTGGCCAGGCCTTTTTTCGTGTAAGGGGCTATGATTCCCGAGAAGGCGGAGTCTTCATCAATGCCGTTCCGATGAATAAGTTTTTTGATGGCAGACCGCAATGGAACAATTGGGGAGGCCTGAATGACATAATAAGAAATCAAGAATTCGTCAACGGATTGGGCCCCGCAGACTTTGCTTTTAGAGGAATTTTGGGCAATACCAATATCGATACCAGACCTTCAGGTCTGCGCCCAGGAGTCCGATTGTCATCATCCATATCAAATAGGACCTATAATGGCCGGGTTATGGCTACATATAATTCAGGTTTGAAGGAAAATGGACTGGCTTTTGCTTTCTCTGGTTCAAGAAGATGGGCAGAAGAAGGCTTTATTGAAGGCACCTTATATGATGCATATTCTTTTTTCGGCACTTTGGAATATCATTTCAACAAACAGCACAGTGTACTGCTCACCTCTATTTTGGCAAAGAATAGGCGAGGTCGTTCTTCAGCGATAACCGAAGAAGTTTTTAAGCTCAAGGGTAAGAGGTACAACCCCTATTGGGGCTATCAAAACGGGGATGTTCGAAATGCTAGGGAACGTGATATTTTTGAACCCATTCTTATGCTGAATCATTATTTCAACTCAGGTAAATTTAATTTGAGGTCAGGAGTTTCAGTTCAATTTGGCGCCAATTCGCGTAGTAGGTTAGGGTATTATGATGCACCAAATCCAGACCCAACATATTACAGATATTTGCCAAGCTTTTATATCAACAATCCGATAGGGGCAGATTTTATCAATGCCAATTTGGCCCTCGAAGGCTTTTTGAAAAATCCACAGATTAATTGGGCCAATAGCTACAGGGCGAATTTGAATCCAACAACTGCTGGCAAAGCTGCTTATGTGCTATATGACGATACGGCCAAAGACTTCCAGATCAGTGTGGGCACTGTCGGAAATTTGAAGTTGGGAAATCGGGTGAAGGTAGATTTTGCGTGCAACTATCAAGAGCTGACTTCTGAAAACTATGCCAAGATCAAGGATCTGTTAGCTGCCGATTACCATGAAGACATTGACCCTTTTTCAAACACCATGAACGATATAAATGGGAGCATAAGAAAAGTAGAGGGCGATATTTTCAACTATCATTATGAAATTTCTGCTTCGAATGTTGATGCTTTCGGCCAAGTTAGTGTAGTGTTTAACCGATGGAATGTGTTTTTTGCTGCCGGAGTGAACAGTACTATCTTTCAAAGGGACGGACTGTTTCAAAATGAACGGTTTTTGAACAGCTCTCTCGGGAAGGGGGAGAAAGTGGATTTTACTACCTATCGCACAAAAACAGGGGTTGATTTTAGATTTTCTGGCCGTCATTGGGTAAAGGTGCAGGGAACTTATATGAACAGGCCTCCGGTACTCCAGAATCTGTTCATCAATCCTAGAGAGACCAATGAAGTCGTGCCTGAAATTCAAGAAGAAGTGGTTTCTTCTATCGATTTGAATTACTTTTTTCGATTACCTGATTTGACAGGAAGGGTCAGTGGTTTTTACACACGGTTCCAAAACACGACCGATATCAATTTCTTCTTTGTTGACTCCGGTGTTGGTTCTGATTTTGTACAAGAGGTCATTACAGATTTGGATAAACTTCACATGGGTATTGAGTTGGGGGTGGAATATAAAGTATCACCACAGGTAAAACTATCTATAGTTGCCAATATTGCGAAACATCTTTTTGCAAGCGATCCATCTGTTACCATAAATTTTGATACTGCAGGAGCTGAAGAAGATTTGATAGATCCTGAAGGAAATATAGCGTTGGGGGTTGCGGCAATCAAAGACTATAAATTGGCACAAGGCCCGCAGCAAGCCTATGCCCTTGGTGTGGAATATAGAGACCCAAAGTACTGGTGGATTGGGGCAACCACAAATTATCTGGCAAATAATTACGCTAACATCTCAACCATTACAAGAACACAAAGCTTTTACTTAGATCCAGATACGGGAGAGCGGTTCATTGATGCGACCGATGCCAACGTGTCAAAAATTCTAAGGCAACAGAAGCTTGACGATTTTTACTTGTTGAACTTGGTCGGAGGCAAATCTTGGTTGCTCAACAAAAAATACATCAGTGTCTTTGCGAGTGTGAACAATGTTTTTGATACTCTTTTTAGAACTGGAGGTTATGAACAAAGTAGAAATGGCAATTATGGTCAATTGCAACAAGATAATTTAAGTGGAACACCATCTTTTGCCCCAAAGTTTTGGTATGGATATGGGCGCACATATTTTTTGAATTTGGCGATAAGTTTTTGATAGGCTGCGGTGGTATGGCCAAGGTCTAAAAAAACAAAAGGACCTATTGTAGTGGGTATGAAAAATGCAAGATATTTTTGGATGGTTTTTAGCTACACCATTTTTTCCTGTGTTGCTGACCCTGATTTTGAAATCCCATCAGATGGTTGTGACACAGTGCTTGAGGCAAACACCACTTTTGGTGAAGTGAAGGCATTATATCAAGGGGAAACCATTCAGATACAAGAGGATCTGGTAATAACAGGTTTTGTGACCTCATCAGATCGGGCAGGTAATTTTTTCAATGTGTTATATTTTCAAGATGATGGGCACAGCGCCACCGAAGGCTTTCAATTGGAAATGGATTTGAGGGACTCCCATTTGTTCTTTCCCGAGGGGAGCAAAATTCTCATCAAATTAAAAGGATTGTACTTAGGGCAAAGTCAAGGGGTTTATAAAATTGGGGGCACATTTACGGTATTTGGCAATATTTCTGTTGGAAGATTGCCCACGCTTCAAATAGGGGAACATGTTTATTTGGCCTGTGATGTCCCTATTGGCCTACAACCTCTGCATGTAACGATCGATGATTTTAAAGATGGGCTGGTGGGTACATTGGTGCAATTGGACAGTGTAGAGGTCATAGAAAATGAATTGGGCTTAACTTTTGCTGAATTTGAAGAAGAAACCGAACGGACACTGGTAGATTGTGCAGATCGTGAGATGATATTGCGCAATAGTGGATTTGCTGATTTTCAACCCCATGTATTGCCTGGAGCCAACGGGTCGATAAAAGGGATCTTGCTGAAAGAAGATGGCCGGTATCAACTTGCTGTTCGTGATATGGATGATATTTCATTTGCCAACGAAAGATGTGCTGATTTAATGACAGCGTTTACCTCCAATACCATTTTTATCTCAGAGTTGGCAGACCCAAACAATAATTCAGGAGCACGATTTGTCGAGTTGTACAATTCAGCATCTGAACCCTTGGATTTGAATGGATGGATATTACGCCGCTACACCAATGCCAATGAAGAAGTAAGCGCTACCATCGACCTTACCGGTCAAACAATTGGAGCCGAGAGCACTTTTGTTATTTCACCCAATGCGTCAGAATTTGAGGTTGTATACGGTTTTTCTCCAGACATGGGTGTAGGTGCAAACAGCCCCGCTGATTCGAATGGGGATGACAATCTAGAACTTGTCGATCCTTTTGGTACAGTAATAGACGTTTTTGGTAGAGTGGGAGAAGATGGTTCAGGGACCAATCACGAATTCGAAGATGGCAGGGCTGTTCGCAAGCTAGGGATCGTGATGGCAAATACGGTGTATACATTCAGCGAATGGACTGTTTTTAATGACACGGGAGGTGCCGGCACGACAAATCAACCGCAAAACGCGCCGGAAGACTTTACACCGGGGATAAGAAATTAGAAAGCCATCTATATTTTTGATACAAAGGCTTAGATGCTACTCTTACTCTGATGGAAAATACTTGTGCTGCATCACCTCTTCCATCTGTAATACATGGCGTTCGGTATGTCCGGCCGCAAAAAGAATCAGTTGATAGGCATCTACGGTGCCAAAAGGCAAGTCATTGCTAAAGCGGTTCCGCAAATCATCAGCTGTCGTCCTTACATAATTGATATGTGCTTCCCGCTTCTCCATAAAGGCACTTACTGCTTCTGCATGTGAAGCAAACCTGTCACTGGGTTCAAATTGCCCAGAAGTCGTTACCTTTTTCGACCTATTGGCAATGATTCCTAAAAGTTGGTCGTCTGTCAATCGAACAGCTTCTTTTAAAGCGGGGTCGTTGCCCTCTGCAACGGTCTTTTGGATCAGTTCGCCAAAGGCAGTTTCAGAAATGGCCAAGTGCTCTGCACATTGCGCGATAGACCAAGTCGCTTCAGCAGCCTGAAAATTCAATTGTGCCACTGTAAGACCGTTCAAGACTTTTTTCATATGTTCACGGGTTTCCGTTAAATGGTTGATGGCTGTTTTGCGCTCATCATCGGTCAAGGTGCTTTTATCTGCACTAAAGCTAAAAAGCAATACGGGAAGAACAGTAAAAATCAACTTTTTCATTGTGATATAATTTAATGGTTACAGTCGTTAACGACTTGTATATATGACATCAACAATCATAAAAACTGGACAGCAAGACCAATTTTTTTTGATATTTGTATGACGGTAAAGGTACAAATCAATCAAAACAGTCTTCAAAACAGTTTTTGAACCATTTTATGCATCATCCCTTAACCAGTTTTTCATAACTTTCGATAGCAAATGGAAAATAAAGACATTTTATTTAACGGAATCCGCAATGGCGATGTAGCACAGGTAAGTCAATTATTGGAGTCTTATCCCAATTTATTGAATGCCAAGGATGAAAGAGGCTCAACCCCATTGATATTGGCCACCTATTACGGACACCTGCCCATTGCAGAAGTCTTATTGGACCATGGAGCCCCTATCGATGAGAAAGATAGCTCTGGCAATACCGCCCTGATGGGGGTCTGCTTTAAAGGATTTGCCGACATAGCCAAAATGCTGATTGAAAGAGGGGCAAATATCAATTATGTCAATGCCATGGGTGCGACCTGTCTCATTTATGCGGCTACGTTCAATCGCGTTGGGATTGCCGCACTTTTATTGAAGAATGGAGCCGATAAGACCACTAAAGATGGTAGGGGACATACAGCCTTGGATTATGCCCGGATGCAAGAAAATAAAGCCTTGATCGAACTTTTTGACAAGTCTGCTTCAGCATAATGGCTGGTGAGTTAAAAATAGCCCTTGTTCAATCGCAGTTGTTATGGGAAAACCCGATAGCAAACCGTGCTTTATTTTCCCGAAAAATCAACATGCTTTCCAGTCATACCGATGTCGTTGTACTTCCAGAAATGTTCACTACCGCATTTACGATGGATCCGCAACACATTGAAGTTTCTGAGGGCATCAGTACCGTGGAATGGATGAAGGAAATGGCCACAAAAAAAGATGTGGCAATTGTAGGAAGTATCATTTTTTTTGAAAAAGGCAACTATTACAACCGGTTGTACTTTGTTGACCCTAACGGAAAGGTCGATCATTATGACAAAAGGCATACCTTTACATTGGCAGGTGAGCATAAGGTATACCAAGCTGGTGAAGAAAAAGTAGTGGTAACCTATAATGGTTTTGACTTTTATCCGTTGATATGCTATGACCTGAGGTTTCCGGTTTGGTCTAGAAATATTGACGACTATGATGTTTTGATCTATGTGGCGAATTGGCCAAAACAGCGTATCAGTGCTTGGGATACCCTTTTAAAGGCGCGGGCCATTGAAAACATGGCCTATTGTGTTGGGGTCAATCGTATTGGGTCAGATGGATTGGGGCATGAATACCCTGGACATTCAGCAGTATATGATGTTATGGGAAATCGATTGGCCTATTCTGAAAAAGAAGAGGTATTGTACGTCACACTCAGCAAGGACCATATTATGACCAATAGGACCAAACTCAAATTTTTACAAGATCGGGATATGTTTAGTTTGAGATGATAAACGTTTGTTCCAGTTCCCAATTTGCCCTTACCTCAATGATGTCTGGGTAATAACTCACCCGTTCAGGCTGTATTTTTTGCAAGTAATTGCCGGTATCCCATTTTTGATTTTCATTGGCATCGAAAATGACACGAATACCATATTTTTTTGGATCCAGATTGTTGAACTCGTACAGTTGGGGCTCTTTAGCATAGATTTCCCTTTGTATTTCCCCATTTTCCGATAGTAGTTGAACAAGTAGTGGGTAAGTGGCCGCTCCTGAAACGGTCAAGCGCAAATTTCCATAATCTGCATAGCTTGTTGTGGTCAGGCTGTAGTTTAAGGTATCGTTTTGCATTCCAAAAAAGTCTTCGATGGCCCCTGGCAAGACGGTAATCGCATATTTTTGGTTGGGATCCAATGCAAGGCCAACGTCAACTTTGTTGGCCAGGGAATCAAAGACAATCGAAAATGGAGGGAAAATGGAGTCTTTGTCCATGATACCGAACAGAGTTGAATCGACCTTGGTAATCGGAGTGTTGGCCAGAATGCTGAATTGGTCCTCAAAATTGATAGTACCCCTGGTGCTTGCGGTCAATTTGAGGGAATCCAAGGCTAACTTTCGGGTCTTGACATTGAAGGTGTCGATTAACTGTAGTCTGTTGTTCTTTACCGTAAAGACTATGGAATCAACATCAGTAGGGGTGAGCCAATAATTGAGGGTATCCTTTTCCCGTTCTTTTGTGACCAAGGTTTTTACCGAATCAGGTAAAGTGATCAGCGTCTCTACTTCAAAATCTGTAGTATCCCCTTGGTAACCAAAAATAATCTTGTTTTTTGCCACGTAACTGGGTACTGAGATCGCATAATCTGGTTTTTCCTTAAAAAGGGTGAGCAAATAGATAGAATCAGTAGGTATTGCTATGGTGTCCGATAAAAAACCAATCTTGTCTGACCGTTGATCAAAAACATTGTTTTTTCCTTGATCTTTGATTCCAAAAAGGGCATACTTGCCTGCCTTTAAATTTCTTAACTGAAAAAGCGGGGTGCTATCAAGGGTATTGGTGATATAATTTGGTGGATGTTTGTATATCGTTGAGTCTGTATATGTGCTGTCAATCAAGTAAAGCATTACACTTATGAATTCTTCGGCTTTTCGGTTAAAGGCATCTTTTACGGCACCATTAAGCTGAAGGGAATCGATATAGTCGCCCGTTGAGAAAACATAGGTCAAGAAACTATTGGGGTTGCCCTCATTGTTATCTACGATGCTCTGCCCAAAATTGATGGTGTAGGTGGTGTTTTCAAGTAAGGTGTCTTTAATGGTGAGCTCGATATATTTACTGGGACCACTCTGTGGCTTTATCTCGGGCTGGTACTTTAATGGGGGCGAAACAATAAGCTGGTTCTGTACATCTTCCAGTTTAATATACTCATCAAAAAAGAGCCTTATCTTCTCTTCATTAAAATTGATCGTGAAATTCTCCGGTTCCGTTTTTAATAGAACAGGAGGTTCGATATCCTTTTCCCCTCCTGTGGGCGTACCCCTTCTGGCACATTGCCATACCGATAGCCCGACCAATAGTACAAAGCAAATACCCAAGAAGCGCTTCAATAACCGCATATGAATCAATTGAAGGACAAAGAAACGATTAATTCGTTCAAATAAGAAGATGACATCCTAAATTCCAAGTTTTGGTACAACAGCCATCGTGGCTACATAAATGTTGGCCTCGAAAGCACTTTTTAAAGCTGTTGCACAAGCTTCAATGGTGGCCCCTGTTGTAATGACATCATCGATCAGGAGCACATTCTTGTTTTGTAGCGAATCACTATTGACGGTTTCATACAGGTTATGGGAATTTTGCCATCTGAAAAATCTGCCCTTTTTGGTCTGGGTCTTGGTATTTGCTACTTTCTTTAAAAATTCCTTGGAAAATGTCGCCTGCAAATGTTCGGCGATACGCATTCCGAACAAATCGACTTGGTTATATCCCCTTTTTTTGAGTTTTTGTGGATGAAGGGGAACAGGCACCACATAATCTATTTTTTTAAGCCCTGGATCACTTGCCATTGAACTCCCATACCAATCCCCAAGAAATTCCCCAATGACTTGTTGGTTCTTATACTTTAAATAATGCAACAAATTTTTGACCTTTCCAATCTTGGAAAAAAACAGGAAGGAGCTGGCTTTTTCAATGCGGACTCTTCCATAAAACATGCGGTCTACGGGGTTTTCATCAATGAAATTGTAATCGGTGAGCGGCAAATCATGTCGACAAACGGTACACAGCAGTTGCTCTCCTCCAGATAATTGCCCATTACATCCAAAACATACCTGTGGCAATAGTATGGAGTTAATATCGTTTATTATCTTTGAAAACCTTTTTTGGAACAAATCTTATGCCTACGTTTTAGCCTCTTGTTCAGATGGACTCCCAAGATACCAAATTTAACTACAAGATCATTGTTGCGGCCCTGTTAGCGGTAATAGTCGGTATTTTGATTGCCTTTTATTACAGTTATGCCCAGTCAAAAAACCAAATGCGGTTTTTAGAACAGGAAAAATCACTATTGGTGAAAGATTTGACATTAGCAAAGGCTGAGGTTGACCGGCTTGCTGGGCTGAACGAGGTCAATGATATCGAACTTCAGGTTTCAAGGGTTCGCGTGCAACAATTATTGGATTCGGTGGGCAGACTGAATTTTGATATCATGAAGCTTAAAGAGAGCCGAAAAGAACTACGCCAGTTAGAGCTCCGATTTGACAGTTTAAAACTCAAAAATAACTTTTTGCGCTATAACAACAGTCTTTTGGCCAATAGATTTGAAGAGACCAGACGACAATTGCAAGAATTACGTGGAAAAAGCAGTTCTTTAGAGCAGGCTGAAGCCATGCTCAGACAAAAAAACAAAGAGTTGAACAGAGAGCTCAAAATCAAAAGCTATCTAAAACTTGAAGATGCAGAGGGCAGTGGTTTTCGGTTAAGGGCGGGCCGGCCCTTAAAAACGAACAAGGCGTCGACCATTGAAAAGCTCCGGGGCTGTGTTACCATTTTGGGCAATGAAGAAGAAACGAACACCGAAAAGGTAATCTATTTTCAGTTTTTGGGGCCAGACATGCAAGTTATTGAAGACAATGCCAATACAGTTTCGGTCAGCGGCAATACTTACAGCAAGCGTGTTGAGGTCCTTTATGATGGAAGGGATCTAAGCGTCTGTGATGCGATAACGGTACCTGAGGGTTCTTTGGAAGAAGGTATTTATACCCTCAATGTTTTTGAAGACGAACGATTACTCTCCTCCACCGAATTTCAGTTAAAATAATAGGTTCTCTTTTTGGGCATTGTACTATTTTTGCGCAATGGCGAACCAAGAAGCGATTTTTAAAAAGGTCATTTCCCATGCTAAGGAGTATGGGTATATTTTTCAATCAAGTGAAATCTACGATGGGCTGAGTGCAGTGTACGACTATGCACAGCATGGGGTCGAACTCAAAAAAAATATTCGGGAATATTGGTGGCAGGCCATGGTACAGCTCAATGACAATATCGTTGGTATTGACGCTGCTATTTTTATGCACCCTACCACATGGAAGGCTTCAGGTCACGTAGATGCCTTCAATGACCCCTTGATAGACAATAAAGATTCCAAGAAACGCTACCGTGCCGATGTTTTGGTCGAAGACCACGTGGCCAAGATTGAGGCCAAGATTGACAAAGAGGTCGCCAAGGCAGCAAAGCGGTTTGGGGACAGTTTTGACAAACAACAGTTTTTGCAGACGAATCAGCGTGTTTTGGATTATCAAGCCAAAGCTGATGGAATTCTAAAGCGTTTGGGCAAATCCCTAGCGAAAGAAGATTTGGCCGATGTCAAGGCTTTGATTGAAGAACTGGATATTGCCTGTCCGCTCTCAGGTTCAAAAAACTGGACGGATGTCAAACAGTTCAACCTCATGTTCGGTACTAAACTGGGAGCTTCTGCCGATAGTGCCATGGACCTGTATTTACGTCCTGAGACGGCACAAGGTATCTTTGTCAACTTTCTGAACGTACAAAAAACAGGACGGATGAAAATTCCGTTCGGAATAGCCCAGACAGGAAAGGCTTTTCGAAATGAGATCGTGGCCCGTCAGTTCATCTTCAGAATGCGGGAATTTGAGCAGATGGAGATGCAATTTTTCATCAAGCCCGGTACACAAAAAGAGTGGTATGAAGCCTGGAAGGAAAAACGCCTAAATTGGCATTTGTCGTTGGGTATGGGGGCCGATAACTACCGTTTTCATGACCATGAAAAATTGGCGCATTATGCTGATGCCGCAGCGGATATCGAATTTAGGTTTCCCTTTGGTTTCAAAGAACTGGAAGGAATCCATTCCCGAACTGATTTCGATTTGGCGAACCATGAAAAATATGCTGGCAAAAAATTGCAATATTTTGATTCCGAGATCAATGAAAGCTACGTGCCTTATGTCGTCGAGACCTCCATTGGGCTTGACCGTATGTTTTTGGCCGTCTTTTCAAATGCTTTGCAAGAAGAAGCGTTGGAAAATGGAACGACAAGAACAGTTTTAAAATTGCCCCCCGTGTTGGCGCCCAATAAAGTGGCAGTGCTGCCTTTGGTCAAAAAGGATGGTTTGCCCGAAATCGCCACGAAACTGATGAATAACTTAAAATGGGATTTCAATGTAGCCTATGACGAAAAAGATACCGTAGGTCGCCGATACCGTCGTCAAGATGCGATAGGTACCCCATTCTGTATTACCATTGACCATCAGACCATAGAAGACCGGACCGTGACCTTACGCCATCGCGATACGATGGAACAACAGCGTGTAAAAATGGTCGATGTAAAAGACCTTGTTAAAAGGGAGGTAGACATGCAATATTGGCTACAGAAAATGTAAGCCTTACAGCAAAACGCCAAAAAAGCATTGTATTCGTAAAATATTGAACAGTAGGTGCTAAAACCCAGCGATGCTGGGTAATCGGCAAAAATAAGTACGGTATGCCATTCATGGCAATGCCCAGGATAATGCTTAAATATCAATGGCACGTTCAACAAGCCATGATATATTGAAAATATGGAGAGAGCTACACAAAAATAAATGGTTCGGATAGTTCCATAGCTATTTTCAATAATGCGTACCACGCCTTTTTCAAGAACCAAATGTCTTTACAAGTACTGCCAAAATCAAGTAAAAAATTCCCTTTCTTTTGGAAGCATGGTAAGGGAGTAGTTCAAATGATGCCCAATCCTTATTGGTAATGTCACCAGTTCTATACTCAAGATATAACCTAATGTCATGTGTATTGTCATCGTTTGTTTTGGTCTATGTTAGGGGAGTTGCAGTGCTATATGGGGCATTCGGTTTTTAATGACTGGCAAAGAAAGTAACATTGTTGACTGCTACCAGTCATTGTTATCTGTTTTTTAATGAATGCCCATAGGCCCTAATTGCAAATGCAGTAGCGGTTATGGCAAAACCTATTCCTACCCAGAGGAAGACCAACCCTAAATAAAGTTCTTCATATACATCTGAAAGCGCAATTTCCTGTGCCATGAAGCTTAGGTTTAGGGGCAAATGATAGATTATCGTTTGCAGGCTGATAACAACAAGAAGACCAAGGGCGTACAACCAATTTTTCTTTGGCTTTGCAAGTAATCTCAACCAAAACGGGCTATGCGTATTGTTAACAAACCTATGTTCATATTTATTCATTAACCCAAAGTCAAAAGGGGTCCATAAACAACATTTTAATCCACTTTCCCGAAACCCTAAATTTACCCAACTGTTACAGGTCTTAAAAAAAGAATAATTGCCTTTCGCTTTGTAAAAGTCATCTTTTGAAGAATATCCTGGATGCTCCAAAATAATCTTTGTTCCAGCGCCATTTGTCCTAAATGTGTTTGACACATAGTTGTTCAATTTGTCCAATTCAGTCTCGCTGATCTTTATTTCAACCCAGTCAGCACGTATCGATTTGTAACGGGTTACGTGCATCGCAGTGGGGCTTTTTAAAAAGATTGCCTTGCATGCATTGCTAAAAGTCAAATCTGCCCAAGTTGGTGTATTGATGTAAAAATTCTCATCGCCCCAACCAAAAGATAGGTAATTGTCTGAGGGCCCCCGCTGTATGCCAGAAAGTAGCAAGCTGTCAATATCGTTTTTGTGAATTACAATATCGAGATGCACACCATTGGTGCTCAGGTATATAATTTTGTCAGCAACTTGATGGTCTGTTTTTCGGTCAATCGTAATTGCGGTCAGGATCAATGAAACACTGATGTACACGATCGGAATAAGTAAGAAATACAATGTCCATTTCAATATCCTTTTTATCAATTTCATACCATTCGGGCATAGGTTTGCTCACGGTCTTCCATAACCATTGGTTATGGGCGTTAAGTTTCTGTTTTTCGGTTTTGTACAGACGCTTGCAGTTTCGAGTGGACTCTAACCTGCACTGAGCACAGTCGAAAGGTAGTCGAATCTGCCGACGAGAGCAAAGCGATCAATGAAGACCTTTGGGAAACTGGACTATGGCTTCTCATAGGATACATTGTTGCCCACTGTATTTTTACGTTCTATTTTCTGGAAACAAGTCCCACATAAAGAATTTTTCCATAAGCTTAAACTTCATAAAATCTTTATTGTCAACCATAAAGAATTTTAAATTCCTTTTAATTTCTTCGTCAGACAGATGGTTGGTTTCAGAATGTTTCCGAGCATCAATAAGTCCTTGTTCAAGTCTTTCTTCAATAACTTCTTCAGTTAAGTACTTTTTCTCGTAATTTTCATAAGATACCTTGAATGCAAATTCAGTATTGTGAAAACGAAATTTTGGCTTCTTACTTTCGTTTGATCCATTAAGTAATGCTACTGCCTTGTTTATGTTCAATGAATCGATGAACTCATCGTAAAATGCTTTAAAATTATAGCGTGATTCATCAAAAGACACTTCTTCAAACGGCCCAATAAATCCCCAAAACGGGGATCTTAAACCGGGGTTTATTACTGAATAAATGTATCCACCATAACATGTGGCCATAGTTAAAAATAGATTGCATTTACATAACATATTTATTTCTATTAATCTGTTTTGAAGTTCAAGCCAAGTTATTAATTGTCCGTTTGTTACTTCAATCCCATCTCTTGAACCGTGCGTTTCTAGATGGATAATTGGATAGATGGATTTTTCATCTATTTCCGATTTAATTTTCTCAACCGTATTGAAAAAATCAGTTTTGGATTTAGGTAAATAAATTTCGCAATGGTTATAAAACCCTTTCTTCCAAAGTCCATATTTGATATTATCGTTAAATAGCTCTTGACCTGTATTTAAGTCGGATTGCCTTAAACTTTCAATCACATAGATTTTATTGAATTCGAAGGTTTTCTTCATATTGTGGGAAAGTCCATCTAAAAGGAATACACGGCCTAACTGCCAAAAGCATTTAAATTCCTATTTGGTGCTGATATATTAAAGAGCCTGGTTCGCATATTCATTTTACTGTTTGTCAGTTGTTTTAAGTAGTATTAATTTTTACTCCATTGGTAGCTATTAAGGTCCAACTTCCAAGTGCCTGGAAGAAGAATATTGGAGTACATCTTTTCAATCTCTCCTCCAAATAACATTGCTCGGCCCTGGTCTTCAAGCAATACCATTGAATGCAGATAAACAGGTGGAGGAACATTTTCTGAAGATAATCTGTGCCATTTAGAGGTATCAATATCAAATTTCCAAAGTTCGTCTGTCAGGGTGCCTGCAAAAGCTTCTGTGAGTATACCGCCACCAAATAGAATTAGTTCGTTACGCTTTTGGTTATAGACCATGTTCGGATAGGCATAGGCAAAGTCAGGACCGCCAATAGTAGCAATTTGAGTCCACGTATTTGTTTTAAGGCTGTATTTCCACAGTGACGTATCATCTAACGATGCAATGAGTCTGCCTCCCCAAAGTAGCATGTTGGTCTCTTTCGAATTGTAAGCCATGGTTGCGTACATTCTATTGGGAGGGCTTTGCTCTGGCTTCATCTTTTCCCATCTGTTGGAATTGTAATCATAAGTCCATGTATCATTCAGAATAGGGTCATCAATACTGGTGCACCCAAATCCACCGAATAAAACCATGAGATCTGATTCTCTATCGTAGACCATGCTTTGACCACACCTTGGGGATGGTGCTATCGGTGGCTTCATATTTTCCCAACGGTTAGCAGAGAAATCAAAGGCCCATGTTTCTCCGGCAGAGTTAAATACGATGATTCGGTCAGACTCTTCATCATAGGCGGGCGAGTGTGCATTGACTATAGAATCAGAAATGGCTTCATACCTACCAATTTTGGCCCATAGCCCGTCATTTGGATCATATTGCCAAACTTCAGCCCTGTCAGGTTTCCAGGCGTGCTTTGAATTACCTCCGAATAGTAATATTCTCTTTGCCTTAGTATGATGTACCAAGCTATGGTAGATCATAGGTGATGGGCTTTGTTCATAGGCTTGAACTTCTTGCGCAAATGTGGGAAATCCTGAAAAACCAGCCAAAAGGAGAATGTACAATCGGTGGAGGGGTTTCATGTGCTATGCTATGGAGTAAAAAAAGATCAAGATGGTTATTGCAACTAATGGTCTCAAATAAACGCCTGGTTTAATGGCTTTTATTTGTTGTTAGAGGTATTTAAGGTTGCCTGTAATATGCATTTTATTCTCGGTATTATTAAGAGGGTGCCAACTAGCCCGACATTAGTGTTTAGGTGAAACATATAGACCATGGTCAGCATCGTGATGTGCAGCTAATAGTTGTCTCTGATGTCGGTACAGGTCATTGAACAACTGTCGAGCCGTTGCCAGGATCAGAGCTCCGTACTCCAAGAATAGTTCCTTCACTTCATCTTCATTTGTCGCCCCGACTAGAGCAGTTTGCGCACGGGCAGCTATAAATTCAGCACGGGCTATTTCATTTGAAGAAGCAGCAAAAATGGCTTGATACTCGGCTTGTTCTTCTGGAGTTCGGTTTCTTTTTGAATATACATAGCCATCATCCATTGTTACACCTAATCCTCGATTTGCAACAACTGTAGAGCTATGCCCCAGTTCTGTAGCTAATTGCTCTGCATATGAATGCCCCCCTCCACTACCGGAACTACACGACAATAGATCAATTACGGCGTTAGAATCATCGACTCCAGCAGCTCTTAGAGTTTCTGCCAACAATTGTGCACTCATATTGCTATATGCTCCAGTGTGACCATATCCATGCCCTTGCAGTCCAATTTGTTCACCACTCACGTCAGAATGCTGCAATAAAGAGAGTAATGTTACCCGATGATCAATTCCATTTTTTAGCATTTGATACACATTTACAATCATTCCAAAGTCAAGTTGTGTATGGGGTATAACAATGATTCTTTGAACAATATCTTTTTTTTGGATAAGTGCTGATCTGTTGTTACTGCGATAAGTATCGAAAAGTATACCTCCTTTAAATTGAGCGATGTGGGTTTGACGGGCAGAGTGACCAGCATTCAATGCTTTAGACCCCATCACATCTGCCTCTTTTTCCAAACCAGCATCATCATTGATATTGACTTTACCTTTCATTTGAAAGGTAGGTTTTACCTTACCTTGTTTCTGTTGCACCACATGCCATGCTTCGTGGGGAAGATGTTTTTCCTGTCCAGAAGCTAAGTGTATATCAGTTCCTTCTGCATAGGCATGAGCGTGTAATTGAGCAGGTTTGTCAGAATTGTAGTGAACCTTTACATTATCCATAGAGTAACCAGAGAGGTTTTCAATTCCTGTTTTTAAATTATCAGGTAGACCTGTATTATTCTTTTTCTTTTGGATAGGATTATGTTGTTGAGCAGAATGGTTATCCGCCATTACTTGAAATTGAGCCGCTTGTTTAGCCTGTGGGCTGTTGTTGGCCATCTCTTGCAATTTCCTCTGCGCAACTGCTTCCGGTCGATTATCAATGAACTGAAAAGTCGACTCACTACTCCTTTGCACCTTAGATTCACCATGCGAAACAGCCTGTCTTTTATTCTCTTGAGTTTTTTCAGCGTAAGTATTCATAATTATTTCCTTTTTTAAGTTTTGGTTTATTACCTAATAATAACAATTAGGCTAAAAAGCGTTTCAATGCAGTTTAGGTTTTGTTATGGGCTTGGGTCCATTTAATATCACTCTGCCTCAATTATTGCAATGAATTAGTAAAAATTAGTAAGGGATTTAATGATAGTCTTTTAAATAGATTTTAATACTAACACTTCCAATATCACCTGGTATTACTTCTACTCCTTCAATAGTCTTTTTTAATTTTGATACTCTTTCGTTTAACATACGAACGATACTCTTACAATTTGGTGTTCCAATAATGGCAAAAAACTGTTCACTTCCGGGTAAAAATTGAACAACATCCTTGTCCCATTTGGCGTTTGCCCCATAGGCCATTTTAACTGTGTTAACGGTTTCCGAATTGGCTATGTTGTGCCTTGTAATTAACTTAAGGTTTTCATAAGCTGATGCTTCTGAACCCACTCCTCTTAATTCCCTGTTTTTTGCTGCAAGTTCATATTGTTTCCATAACATAATGTTATTTGGAATAGACTTATCTTTTGCTCCAGATTCTTTATCCTTGTCCCGCCAATTGGATTCTGCTACGATTTCACCGTTTTCCCCTAAGTCAAAATAATTTTCATAATGAGCCTTGCCTTGCTTTCCAATTCTTTCATCGTATGCATCTTGTTGTTCTTCTTTTCCTTGTGGTTCAGGCTTCGCATCTGGATTTACGTATCCCCAACTCCAAGCAACATACTGGTCATCATTTAAGTCTTGCTCTTTAAATTGCCCATCAAACTCACTACTGTCCATATCAGTAAAGTAATGATCTTTAAACCTTTGGTCTAGTTCAGTAGTGTCACTTGGATTAGTAAGTGCTGTTTGTAATTCCATCCAAAGTTCTACACCCTTTTCTCGTGCTGTATGATAGTCTTGATGTGCTTTGGCTCTTTCTTGTACTGATTTGAAAGCTCCTTCAGAAAAAGGAGTAAGTTCAATGGTAGGGTCAACAGTTTGACCTTCTAGTTCATCAAACCCTAATTGATCAAGTTCTTCTTCCGAAAGCGGTATTTTTTGATGTTTTACAATTTGCTCATCGAATTCGTGAGGTGAGTCTAGCGTGTAAATAAACTTATTCATTCCTTGATCAAAGAACCAATTGAAACCATTTATTTTAGGAGTCCATTTTAAACGAATGTCACCATCATCTATCCATTTAGGTTGTAAGACTGTTTGAGGATTCCTATTCTGTTCTATGGTCGATTTAAATCCAGCTGACAGACTTAGTTCTTTATTTGTATTGGAAATATCTATGGGGTTAAATGGAGTTGCTTGTTTTGCTTGAGAGCTTTTGTTGACCATTTCTTGCAGCTTTCTTTGAGTAATCGCTTCAGGTCGGTTATCCAGAAAATCAAAACGTTGCTTCACATTACTCTTTTTCTGAGCAACAGAATTAGCAGCTGCCATATTTTGAATGGCACTTAATTGCTGCACTTGTGGACTATGATTAGCTAATTCTTGCAGTTTTCGTTGAGTAATAGCTACTGGGCGATTATCGACAAACTGAAAAGTAGACTCACCACCGACTTTCTTTTGAGAAACGGCATTAGCTACCGATTGACTTTTGTTTTCCTGATTTTTATCTGCATGTGTCTGCATAATTTTTCTTTTCAGGTTTTGCTCTATTGCCAATAACGGCCTCGGCTACGGTATGGGCACGTTTGGTGGCGCAACGGAGCGAAAAACGTTGGTCTTTACCTCTTCTCGATTTTGTTATCGAGTTGTTCATGGGCAATTATATCATTGCTTAAAGATTGTCTTTTGGCACGTTCAACTTTTTCAATGAGAATCAGTCGCTCAACCAATTCATCGAGCGTAAATTGATCTGGAAAAAGGTCAATCTGTTCCTTTAATCTTTCTTTTGTAATCATCAGAGTAGTATTTCAATTGAAATTAATAAAAAAAGACGAATAGAGCTTTTTCATGAGACAGGCTGACGACCCGCTAAACGTAGTTCTGGGATTTTTATGGAAATATAGCGAAATCGTTCAACAATGTTACGGGAAGGGGACTTCCTATTTCTCTTGTGACATTGTTCATCAAGTAGGCCGTTTAGCGGCCGTATCTTGTCGATTTAGCGGTATTGGGAATAAAAATTTCGGGGCCAAATTACTTTTAGCCGCTGTTGGCGCACCGCGAGGTTTGTTTTATTTGCCTCGCGCCTGGTTTTCCCTCGATGGGCAGCTTGGAGCTGTAATTTGGTCTTGTGTATGAGCAGTGTTCCGAAGGGCATTATGTATAGGTGTTGTTGTGGCCAGTTAACGTGACTTTGCTAATTATTCAAATCATATTATTTACGCTTAAAGATCCATTCCTACGTCTATGTACTTTTACTTTAAAGAGTTAAACGTTTTATGTCAATTTGTTTAATGCCAAATAGAATGAATATAAAAATATCACTTTACTGGAAATGTCAAATTTTTGGTTGGGGAATTATTTCGCTGTTATGGCTCTATATAGCATTAGCAAGAGATGGTTTTACCCTCACCAACGCTTTTATTAATTATGTCTTAGATGTCATAGTTTGTGTTGGTCTAACCCATACGTACAGAATAGTCGACATTAAATCAGGATGGAATCTTCTAAACCTTAAAAGATTGATAGTTAAAGTTTTTCCATCAATAGTTTTGTTATCTATCATGTTCATGATTTTGATGAACTTAAAGATGGCGGCATATGTATACTTGGTTAATGATGCCAATATTTTTAAAGAAAGTCTTTTTGTTTGGAATCCTGTCTTAATTACCGGATTAAGACATATGTCTATTTGGATCTTAGCATATCATTTATATTATTCTTATAGAAAAGAAGTAAATACGGCGAAAACCAATGCACAATTATCAATTATTGCAAAGCAAGCTCAGTTAGATAACTTGTCAGCTCAGTTGAATCCGCATTTTTTGTTCAATTCGCTTAATACAATAAAAGCCCTAATAGTTGAAGACCAAAAAAGGGCAAGAAGAGCAGTAGATCTGCTATCCGACATACTTCGTACGTCATTATACGAGAAAAAAAATATAACGGTATCAGTTGATGAAGAATTATCCCTAGTAAAAGATTATGTAGAGTTAGAGCAACTAAGGTTTGAAGAAAGATTAAATGTTAAAATGGATGTTGATAGAAACCTTAAAGATGTCAAAATTCCTTTATTGAGTGTCCAACTGTTGGTCGAAAATGCCATTAAACATGGTATAGATAAACGAATTGGAGGAGGTGAAGTTAGTATTTCGGTTCAACAAGAAAGGGATGCCGTAATTATCATAGTCAAAAATCCTGGAAGTTTTTCCAAAGAAAAGAATAAAGGATTGGGTTTGAAGAATTTAAAAAAGAGGCTTCAGCTAAATTATAATGGAGCAGCAAAATTTAAAATCGAATCGCAACTCGACAAATTGACCATCACAACCTTAATAATTCCAGTTGACAGAAAATGAACAGTTATAAAACTATAATTATTGATGATGAGCGATTGGCACGTGAAGAAGTCAAAAGAGCACTTGAAAACTATATAGAGTTTGAAATTGTTGGGGAAGCAAGCAATGTGGACGGTGCCATTAGTTTAATAGAAGCAGAGCAACCAGATATTATTTTTCTTGACATTCACATGCCGGAGAAATCCGGTTTTGACTTATTGGAGGAGTTAGCAGCAGTTCCGGAAGTTGTGTTTACCACGGCTTATGACCAATATGCCGTTAAGGCTTTTGAAACAAATGCGTTAGATTACCTGGTAAAACCACTAAGGGAAGAGCGTTTTTCTAGAACTATGGAGAAAGTGAAAAAAGAACTTTCAAGAAATGCGAGGTTAAGAAAAAAACCATTTTCAATACATCAAAAAGTCTTTATCAAAGACGGTGAAAAATGTTATTTCATACCTCTTGTGGACATTAGTTTTATTGAATCTTTAAATAATTATGCACGAGTGCATTTCGGACATAAAAAAGCAATGATTAAGCGCTCATTGAATTTGTTGGAAGAAAGATTGGATGACAATATCTTTTTTAGAATCAATAGAAGTCAGATTATCAACATGAACTACATCAAGGAAATCCACCTATATTTTAACAATAAACTACGAATCATATTAACCACCGGAGAAACATTGGAAGTTTCAAGTAGACAATCCGTAAAGTTTAGAAAAAGGAATAGTTTGTAATCTTTTGATTTTAAAAAATCGTAAAATGAAAATAACAAGTAAAGCACTGTTTTGTGCGATAATTTCAACATATATCTTAATCGCTTGTCAACAAAAAGAACTAATTCAGAAGCCTAGAATTGTAAAAGAAAACGACACCAGCTACTTAGTGCAAGACAGTGTTCTTATAGAGACTGGAAATGGTGGTGTAATACATGCCATAATTGTAAGAAATCCCAAAGTTACCAAGCCAAGCCCAACAGTATTATTTCACACCATTTATGCAAGAAAAAGTGATCTTAAAAAAGCGATGCAAGCGGTAAACCATGGCTATGTCGGTGTAATTTCCTATACCAGAGGTAAAGGGTTAAGTCCTAATAAAGTTGTTCCTTATAAGCATGAAGTAACAGATACTTATGATGTTATCGATTGGATTGGCAAACAAAATTGGAGCAATCAAAAGGTGGGTATGTATGGAGGCAGTTATGTTGGTTTCGTACAATGGGCTTCCGTAAAACATAAAGTTCATCCGGCTCTAAAAACAATCGTACCTTCTGTTTCAGCAGCCCCGGGATTGGCAGAACCCATGGAAAATGGTGTACACCAAAATTTTCATTACTCATGGCATCATTACGTGTCATCCAATAAGTATTTAGACACGGTACTTTATTTTAATGCAAAAAGATGGAGAGACTTAAACATGAAGTGGTATGAAAAGGGTATTGCTTATAATGCTATGGATAGTCTAGATGGACTACCTAATCCACAGTTTAATGAACGTTTATCGCATCCAACCTACGATAAATACTGGCAGGATATGATGCCGTATCAAGAAGATTTTTCACACATCAACATTCCAGTTTTGGCGACAACTGGCTATTATGATGGTGGGCAAATTGGAACCATACATTATTTAAAAGAGCATGTTAGATACAATAAAAATGCAGAACATTATTTGGTCATAGGTCCTTACACACATTTTGGAGCGCAACGAAAACCGGAAGCAACCATATTGGGATATGATATCGATCCGGTTGCACAAATAGATGTGCCGGCTTTAATCTTTGAATGGTTTGATTACATCTTAAAAGGAAGAACAAAACCATCATTACTAAAAGATAAAATCAATTATCAGGTAATGGGTTCCAATACCTGGGGACACGCCCCTTCTTTGGAAACCATGGCAAATGATACCCTGAAATTCCATTTAAGTAATGAACGATCTAATGTGCTGTTTAAATCCACGTATGATTCCGGAAATAATGGGGAGAATAACCATTATCGTTTAAAGCAGGAACCCGCTAATTCAGAAGGATATCTAGAACAAATTGTAGATTTTTCAGATAGAAGTGATTTAACATGGAATTCTAGTGTATGGAGTAAAATTATTGATGAGACACTTACAGTTGGTCAAGGGTTTTCTTTTTCTTCAAAACCTATTGAATCAGATTTTGAATTGAATGGTTCCTTTCTAGGTGAATTAAACGTATCTATCAATAAAAAAGACTTTGATTGCACTGTTTTACTCTATGAGCAAACATCGGACGGTAAGTTTTTTGCGCTAACTCTTCCTTATGTAGGAAGGTCTAGTTTTGTGCGTAATCCGGAAAAAAGAGAACTTTTAGAACCTCATGTAAAAACTACTATTCCATTCAATAAAGCTAGAGTTACTAGTAAAAAAATAAGCAAAGGAAGTAGAATAATTGTAGTTCTAAATGTCATAAAGGAACCATTCTCAGAAATTAATTACGGAACAGGTAAAGATGTAAGTAAAGAAACAATTACTGATGCAATTGAACCCTTGCTTATTAAATGGTACAACGACAGCTATATTCAAATCCCAATAAAAAAGAATTAAAGTTCATTTGGAAAATTGGCTACAATGACCCGCTAAACGTAGTTCCGGGATTTTTAAGGAAATATAGCGAAATCGGGCAACAATGTTACAAGAATTGGACTGCCGATAGATCTTGAGGCATGGTTTGTCAAGTAGGCCGTGTAGCGGCCGTGACTTGTCGATCTAGCGGTATTGGGAATAAAAATTTCGTGGCCAGATTACTTATAGCCCCAGTTGGCGCACCGCGAGGTTTGTTTTATTTGCCTCGTGCTTGGTTTTCCCTCGATGGACAGCTAGGAGTTGTAATTCGGTTTAGCGGGCCGTGTTAATGGTTAATGGGCTTAAAGTCAGCAAGAATACAGCGATGAAATATAGCCCTTGTCGTAATGCGTTTTTATTATTTCAGTTCTCCCTTTTCTTTGAGGAATCCAAATATTTTTTTGTCCACCTCTGAAATTATATCCAAGTTCTTGTAGTTTAACCATCTGATTTCTTCAATCTCGCTTGTTGGTTCCATGATTCCACTGTATTTGGCCTTGTAGCAGGTCATTTTTACAATAACTCCATCTTTTGTTTCGTCCGACAGTGCTTTGAAAGTTCCGACATATTCAATAGTGGTTTTGTCAATTTTAACGTTCAGTTCCTCCGTAATTTCTCTGACCAAAGTTTGTTCGTCCGTTTCCCCGTATTCCCTTTTCCCACCAGGAATATAATATTTTGTTTTTCCTTTTGATTTAGTGCTTAGAATCTGTCCGTTTTTCGTTTCGATAAACGCTATTTTGTCAATTTCATTCATTTTTTCAGCGGTTTCAGAAAATGCATTACAACGTCCATGTAAGCGGTCGTTTTAATGCCGTTTACATTTTGTTATAGGCTGAGTCCTGTGTAATCATTAAGTCAGATTCGACAATAAAGTAAATCAGGGGTATTAATACTTGATTGTGACGTTACCTCTTAAAACCCCCAGTTATTCGCCTCATTATAAATCGTTGTGTCGCCACCGCCATCACCGTCCTTCCTATCGCTCTTATCATATCGTTCCTTTGTTTTTTTTATATTCTCGGCTTTATAATTGTCCCCTCTATCAACATGAAAAATCACAAATTGATTTCCATGTTCAAATCGCATTATGTATCGGAAATTGACAGTATTTATTTGTACATTTCCTCCACCCTCAAAATCCGCTGTTTCATGCCATCGCGGCATTACCATATTTTCCAAATTAATAAAGTCATTTCTTAATTCTAGCTCTGTAACATGATTTTTTGCGGAATCCAAATAACGATATGAAACCCCCTCAAGGGGTGTATGCGTTTGTATTGTAAAAACACCCTGTATTACCGAAGTCCCAATTCGACTATTATCTTGCATAGCTTTTTTAGGTTGTTGTGAGCAATTATTTATCATCTCTTGCGACTTTCTTTGCAAAGCCATATTCCCCATCACATCAGCCTCTTTCTCCAAACTAGTGTCATCATTCACATTCAACTTGCTTTTCATTTGCATGGTAGGTTTTACTCTACCTTGCTTTTGCTGTACCACATGCCAGGCCTCATGCGGCAAATGCTTTTCCTGCCCTGATGCCACATGAATGTCGGTACCCTGTGCATAGGCATGGGCATTAAGCTGTGCCGGTTTGCCTGAGTTGTAATGGACCTTGACATCGTCCATGCTATAACCCGAAAGGTTCTCTATTCCTGTTTTGAGGTTTTCTGGGAGGCCTGTGTTATTCGGTTTTTTCTGAATAGGCTGTTCCTGCTTTGTGATGTTTTCATTCGCCATTTTCTGGAACTGGGCAGTATGCTGGTTTTGCGGACTGCTATTCATCATTTCCTTCAGCTTTCTTTGTGCAATAGCTTCAGGTCTATTATCCATAAACTGTAAAGAGTTCTTTTGGGAGTAGCTATTTGCCATTTCTTTCAACTTCCACATCTGAATGGCTTCAGGACGGTTATCTTCAAACTGGAAAGTAGATTTACTGGCACTCTTTTTTTGAGAAACAGCATTGGCTACTGCTTTTCTTTTATTTTCCTGATTTTTATCTGCGTATGTTTGCATAACTTGTTCTTTTTCGAGTTGCGCTTATTGCCTGTAACGGTTGGGCTATGATGCGTTGCGGGCGGCAGCGGCGAAGCGACAATAGGTTTTTCAACCGGTAGCGAAGCAGGCTGCGTATCGCAAACGTTCATGCCTTTATTTAAGATTAAATGTAGGAAATAATCTCCAATTCAGCAGGAAGTAGGCATGCGTTATAGGTAGTTTTAGCTACAGTTTTTTAGATTCCGGCGAGGTCTTGCCGTCCGATTATGGTCATTATTTCAACAGTCTCATTTTGAATTCTGTAATAAATACTGTCAGAACCGCAGACACAGCGG
>JBCDBD010000002.1:0-198135 GCA_039184335.1 Bacteroidota bacterium
AGAAAATTTCGGTAATTTTAAGTGAAGAAATCATGAGCAGATTTTTCAGTTAATAGATTAAAATTCAACACTTTAATTTACTGAATATTCTGCTTTTTTCTTGACCGAAAACCAATTTTCTTACATCGAACTCACGTTAAATTAGAATATATTACAATGGCATTCAAAACAACCCTGTTTGCCCATCACCCTTTAATTTACCCAAGTGTCGATACGCCAATTCGGTAACTTCACGCCCTCTAGGGGTACGCATAATAAACCCTTGTTGAATCAAAAAAGGCTCATACACCTCTTCTATGGTTTCTGCACTTTCGGATACCGCAGTGGCAAGTGTTGTAATCCCCACTGGACCACCCTTAAACTTATCAATGATCGTAGCAAGAATTTTATTATCCATTTCATCCAGTCCATGGGCATCAACATTCAGGGCCCTTAATCCAAATCTAGAAATATCAAGATCAATGTTTCCATCGCCTTTGATTTGTGCAAAATCACGTACCCTGCGAAGCAGTGCATTGCAAATTCTTGGTGTGCCCCTGCTTCGGCCCGCAATTTCGATGGCCGCTTCACTGGAAATAGGAACACCTAAAATATGGGCACTTCGCGCAACAATGGTCGACAATAGTTCAGTATCGTAATATTTTAGCCTACTTTGAATACCAAACCTTGCCCGCATTGGGGCGGTCAATAGACCAGAACGCGTGGTAGCTCCGACCAAGGTAAACGGGCTCAAATTTAGTTGCACTGTTCTTGCGTTGGGTCCTGTTTCAATCATAATATCAATCTTGTAGTCTTCCATTGCAGAATACAGGTATTCTTCCACAATAGGACTCAATCGATGGATTTCATCAATAAAAAGCACATCGCGCTCTTCAAGATTGGTCAACAATCCTGCCAAATCACCTGGTTTGTCAAGCACGGGACCAGAGGTAATCTTAATCCCCACACCCAATTCATTGGCCAAAATATGGGCCAAGGTCGTTTTTCCAAGGCCAGGTGGCCCATGAAACAACGTATGGTCGAGTGCCTCACCACGCAGGTTTGCCGCTTGTACAAAGACCCTCAGATTTTCGAGCACTTGGGCCTGACCTGCAAAATCATCAAAGGTTATCGGGCGTAACGAACGCTCGATATCAATCTCTTCTTGTGAAAAGTTATCAGATGTAGGATCTAAATTTTCATTCATTTGGTTATTGCTACTCCTCTTTTTTTATCAGTTGGGAAGCGTCTAAGAACTCTAATACCGAAATGTTTGGATTACCATAAAGGTATGTTTTTGCATTTCCTTTTGAGGTTAATTCCAAATCGCGATAGGCATAGATATGGGCATTTGTGGATTCTTCCAATTTTAACTCGATGGAAGCAGCCTCCATTGTTTGCCCCTTTAACTTGGTACTGCCTGTCAAATCAGCTACCAGCAAATCAGTTGTCCCTTCCAAGTCCAAGGAAGCATTACCCCTTAATTCAATTTTCTGCGACCCACTTACAGCATAGACCAAGGCCTTCACACGGCTTTTTGCACTTATATTCAACGAATCGACATCTAAATTAAAATCACCAGTGCTGCTACCCTCAAGATTCAAATTCATACTATGGGCACTAGCTTCAAGATTCAATTCAGCATCACCAAAGACATCTATGAAGAGCTCATCGCTTGAAATAATGGCCTCTGAATCCACACTTCCAGCGTGAATGGTAATTGCCCTAAGTTCTGTAAAGTTAACAGCTATATCGAATTCCTTTTTTGAGGTGACCGTATAAAAGGAAGAGATGATCAATGTACTGTCCTGTACATCAAACTTTAAAATATCGACCAAATTATCATCGGCCTTCACTTCATAACCTGGCCCAAAAGATTTTTTTAGTACAACGTCAAGATTATCCTTCAATTCAATGGCGTTAAAGGGTGGCAGTACTTCGCGCACTTCGGTAACCATTCGATTTCCTTTGATCTTTGGTTTGCGTTGCGCCAATAACATCGTACTAAACAGCGACAACAAACATATGGTGAGGTGTTTCACAAGGGTGTGCTTTTGAAAAGTTAGCTAAAGATATTACAAAAAGTGCGAACGGCTATAGCTACTAAATCGGCAAATAAAAAACCCATCGATATCGATGGGTTTTTCTTTTAGTGAGAGAACTTAATGATTGAGTTCTTCTTCATTTTCTTGAAGTGGAATATTTTGGGGAACAAAATCCTGCCCCTCTATAATATATTCACCATTTTCATAAGTTTTGCTGTAATCATAGGCCCAACGATGTACATCGGGAATTGCTCCAAGCCAGTTACCGTGAAAGTGTTCTTGAGGAGTGGTCCATTCCAACGTATTTGAGTTCCAAGGGTTTTGTGGGCCCCTTTTTCCATAGAAAATACTGCTTACAAAATTGTAGACAAACACCAACTGTACCGCGGCGGCGATCAAGGCAAAAACGGTCATCAAAACTTGAACATCGGTCAATTCATCGAACATTGGGAAAGCTGTGTTTTGGTAGTAGCGACGCGGTACACCGGCCATACCCACAAAATGCATAGGAAAAAATATACCATAAGCACAGATTGCCGTTATCCAAAAATGCACATACCCTAAATTTTTATTCATCATTCTACCCTGGAACATTTTGGGAAACCAGTGGTATACCCCGGCAAATAATCCGTATAGCGCTGAAATACCCATCACCAAGTGAAAGTGTGCCACTACGAAATAGGTGTCATGTACATTGATATCCAACGTACTATCCCCTAAGATAATACCTGTCAATCCACCTGTGATAAATGTGGATACCAAGCCTATCGAAAACAACATGGCTGGGTTCAATTGAAGGTTTCCTTTCCATAATGTCGTGATATAATTGAACGCCTTTACTGCAGAGGGTATCGCTATCAACAAGGTAGTGAACGTAAACACCGAGCCTAAGAATGGGTTCATACCTGAAATAAACATGTGGTGCCCCCAAACGATGGTCGACAAAAATGCGATGGCCAAAATGGAAGCGACCATGGCCCGGTAACCAAAAATCGGTTTTCTAGCATTGGTTGACATTACCTCAGAGGTGATGCCCAAAGCGGGTAAAAGCACGATATAAACCTCGGGGTGCCCCAAAAACCAGAACAAGTGTTCAAAGAGTACTGGTGAGCCTCCCTGATAATGCAATACTTCACCTTGTATAAATATGTCAGATAAAAAGAAGGAGGTCCCAAAACTTCTATCCATGATCAACAACAGTGCTGCAGACAATAATACTGGAAACGAAATGACACCAATAATGGCAGTCACAAAGAATGCCCAAATTGTCAATGGCAGTCTCGTCATGGTCATTCCCTTGGTTCTCAAATTAAGTACGGTAACGATATAGTTCAATGAACCCAATAACGATGACGCAATAAATATGGCCATAGAGACCAACCATAGCGTCATACCAGCTCCTGAGCCCGGTTGCGCCATAGGCAGTGCGCTCAATGGCGGGTATATCGTCCAACCTGCCGCTGCGGGACCTGCCTCAACAAACAAAGAGATGACCATAATTACGGTTGATATAAAAAACATCCAATAAGACAGCATGTTCAGAAAACCTGAAGCCATGTCCCTTGCGCCAATCTGCAACGGAATCAAGAGGTTACTGAAAGTACCACTCAAGCCTGCGGTCAATACAAAGAATACCATAATGGTACCATGCATGGTAATCAAGGCCAAATACACATCGGCATCCATAACCCCTTCAGGAGCCCATTTTCCGAGCACTGCCTGAAAAATAGAGAATGATTCCCCAGGCCAGGCCAATTGCATACGGAACAATAATGACATTGCTATACCTATAAAACCCATCACCAAAACACCGGTAATAAGGTATTGCTTGGCAATCATCTTATGATCTTGGCTAAAGATATATTTGGTTACAAAGGTCTCTTTATGATGATGCCCATGATCGTGGGCATGGTTGTCTACATGGTCGTTTGCGATTACGGACATAACAAAATTCTTTAATTCTATTTTCTTTTCTAGCTATTTATTTTATTCGATGGGAGCAACCGTTTCTGCAAATGTGACTTGCTCTGCAAGCCACTTATGGTATTCTTCCTCGGTCTCCACGATAATCTTCATTTGCATATTATAATGTGACTTACCACATATCTTGTTGCACAACAATACATAATCAAACTCCCAAGGTTCTGAATCAGGCCTCCCTTCAGCAGCCCATTCGGCTCGAATCGCATTGGTTCTTTTCACCTTATCGACCACATCAGGATTCAATCGTATTTCTTCGGTGGTGATGGTCGGTGTAAACGAAAACTGGGTGATCATACCGGGAACACAGTTCATCTGGGCCCTAAAATGGGGCATATAGGCAGAATGTAAGACATCTTGTGACCTCATTTTAAAATTCACTTTACGACCAACCGGCAGATGCAGTTCTTTCACAATAATGTCGTCAGCTGCATTTGGATCAGACTCATCCAGACCAAGTACATTGGCACGATCGATATCGATCAAACGGACACTAGCATCTCCCAACACATTGTCTTCGCCCCCATATCTTGCTGTCCAGTTAAACTGTTGGGCATACAACTCTACAATCAATGGATCATCTTCATCATTGACATCCATGATATTCGTCCAAGAGTATAGCCCCCAAATGATCAAGCCAGCCAGAACGATTACCGGAATAATGGTCCATATGAATTCCAAACGATCGTTGTCTGCGAAAAATAGTGCTTTTCTTCCTTTCTCACCACGGTACTTGTATCCAAAATAGTGCAATAGGGCCTGGGTTATGGTCTGTACGATAAAAATGATGACAAATGAGGCAAAAAATAAGGTGTCATACTCACCACCATGTGCAGATGAAGCTTCTGGCAATAGCACCTTGGAATATTTGGCAAAACTGAAAATTGTAATCCCATAAATAAAGACCAAAAAACCAAACAATAAGTAACCATTGTACTTATTGTCTGAATCATTCGCAACTTCTGAAACGGAACTGGCTGCTTTCAATTGTGACAATTCAAAAATCTTGGTCATTTGCCAGATTGCAATTGCCACTAAAACCAAAACAGTTAATATCAATAATGTAGTCATTGTGTTGCTTTCTTAAGCTTTATAGTATTAATAGTGAAACTGTCTACTTTCTTCAATGAACGGATTTCGTTTGGGTTGCAGCGGAACCTTGGTCAGGGTATTGAATACCCAGAATATAAACAACCCTGCAAAGAACAAAATCCCTCCTATTTCTGGAACACCTATATACCACTGGTCTCCAACTGTTGCAGGCATCACCATATTGAAGACATCAAGATAGTGCCCTAGGAGAATGACAATACCCGTCATGATCACAAACCAATTTACCCTCTTATAATCACTGTTCATCAGCACCAACAAAGGAAAAACAAAATTCATGGCCACCATACCAAAAAATGGCAGCTTGTAATCTTCAATTCTGGTCACAAAATATGTTACTTCTTCAGGAATATTCGCGTACCAAATCAACATAAACTGGGCAAACCAAAGGTAGGTCCAAAAAATACTGATTCCGAACATAAACTTGGCCAAGTCATGAATGTGACTGTTATTGACCTCTTCCAAATACCCTTTTGACTTTAAATAAACCGTAACCATTGCTATAACGGTGATACCTGAGACAAACATGCTTGCAAACACATACCAGCCGAACAAAGTACTATACCAGTGGGGATCCAAACTCATAATCCAATCCCATGACATCATAGACTCTGTGACCAAGTAAAAAACCAGAAAGCCTGCTGACCATCTAAAGTTTTTGACAAAGTTTGAGTTATCGGTAGCAGCATCCTGGGCCAGTGAAAGTCTTCTAGAATATTCGCGATAGAAAATCCAACCTCCTAAAAACAAGGCAGCCCGTATCAGGAAAAATGTCGAATTTAAGTAGCCCACTTTTCCTTGTATAATTTCATCATGTGCCACCGTTTCTGCATCCATCCAAACAAACATATGGTTCATATGCAATACAGAGAGTACCAAAATCACAAATACAATGATACCCCCGGGCACCAAGTAAGAGGTTATTCCTTCCATGATCCTGAAAAGTAAGGGCGACCAGCCTGCTTGAGCTGCTCTCTGAACGGCATAAAAGGCTAAAACACCCAAGGAAATCATGAAGAAAAAGAATGCCGCTACATATAGTGCTGCCCAAGGCCTGTTCTGTAGTTGATGTAATAAGTGCTCGTCATGGGAGGCATCGTGACCTTCACCATGGTCGGCTGCAGTACCATGTGCAGTATCAGCATGGGTATTCTTTTCGCCATGATGTGAGGCATCATCTCCATGCCCTCCGCCATGACCATGACCGTCATCGTGGGCAACCGCAACCATTGCCTTAGCTTCTTCCACAGTGCTTGGGGCAGAAATAAAACCGATTGCCATGAACACCAGTCCTACTGCCATCGCAATGAAAGATCCTATTTTAAGTTTATTTGAAAATGTGTACATGGTATACTGATCCAATTATTTTGTTAGGTCTTCCTTTAACTTCATTACATATTCTGACACTTGCCATAGCTCTTCATCGTTGGCCATCTGCGACGCATAGGATCCCATCGAGTTCAACCCATAGTAAATGGTATGGTAGGTACTACCTACGGTAATGTTACGTGCGGCATCATCATAACTCGGCACACCCAATATTTTTTCACGTTTTACCAAGGTACCTTGTCCCTTTCCTTTTGCTCCGTGACATATGGCACAGTAGACGTCATACAGTTCTTTGCCCTTGGCCAGATTGGTTTCCCTTTGAAGGGAATCCAATGGGCTTGGTTCCAACCGAGCCAATTCTTTTCCTTCGGGCGTATTTTCATATTTATAGGGCATATATCCTCTAGGAATAGTATTTTCAACAGGAAGCATGGCTTCTGTACCACTGGGAAACAATCCGTTGTCTACCTGCTGATAGGTTTCATAACCCACAGGCTCGTACATATTTGGCATATACTGGTAGTTGGGGTTGTTTTTGTCAGCACAAGCTGCAATGGACAGCAACAGGACCAAGACAAGACTAATTTTACCTAAATGCTTCATATTTTTAAGACTCCTTTTCTGTAACACTTACTTCAACAGCACCGGTTTCCCAAAGTAATGTTGAAAGCTCTTCTTCGTTATCATGTACCCCGATTTCCATTAGAAAATGGTCATCCGTTGTTCTTGTATCTGGATTTTCAGCCTTTTTAAACGGCCACATTCTACTGCGTAGGTAGAAGGTTATCACCATCAAGTGTGCCGCAAAAAACACTGTCAATTCGAACATAATTGGCACAAAGGCAGGCATATTTTCAATATAACTAAAGCTTGGCTTACCCCCAATGTCTTGGGGCCAATCTTGAATCATGATATGGTTCATCATCAAAATAGCCACGGTGAGCCCCAAGCACCCATACATGAAAGAAGTTATCGCGATTCTTGTATCTGCCAATCCCATTGCCTTATCTAAACCATGCACTGGAAAAGGGGTGTATACTTCTTCAATATGGTGATGTTCGGCCCTAACCTTCTTTACGGCATGCATCAGCACATCATCATCGGTATAGAGTGCCTGTATAACCTTTGAAGCCATAACTACTTTTTATCGTTTAATTTTTTTGCTTGCCCTGCCCAATCATCACGTTGTGCCCTTCCGGGGAACGATCCTGTAATGGAATCTAACAAATCATACTCTTTTTCGGTCATCTTACTTACTTGTGCAAATGTAAAAATCCCGATTTGATTCAAGGTCTGCTCCATTTGGGGGCCGATACCTTTTACTTTTTTCAAATCATCAGCGGTTTCGTTATCGCCATCAAACGTGCCTATGGCACCCAATAGGGAAGAGACCTGTGCCTCATCAACGGCCGCTTTTGCTTCTCTTGGTTCCGCTTTCTGCTTTGCTTCACTTTTTATTGTCGGCATTTCATACAAAGGTTTTCCCTGTGCCCGCAAACTTTTATAGCGCTCGCCTGAAGACTTCAAGATTGATTTTACCTCGGCCTGCGCAATTACCGGAAATGTTCTGGAATACAATAAAAAGAGCACAAAGAAGAACCCTATGGTCCCGATAAAGATTCCGACATCCACAAAGGTTGGGGAAAACATGGTCCATGATGAGGGCAGATAATCCCTATGCAAGGAGGTTACAATAATCACAAAGCGTTCAAACCACATACCAATATTCACCACAATCGAGATAAAGAATGAGAACATGATACTGGTACGCAATTTCTTGAACCACATGAACTGGGGAGAGAAGACATTACAGGTCATCATTGACCAGTACGCCCACCAATAAGGCCCTGTAGCACGGTTCAAGAATGCATACTGTTCATATTCGACCCCAGAATACCATGCAATAAATAGTTCTGTGATGTAAGCACAGCCAACGATAGAGCCCGTAATCATGATCACGATGTTCATCAACTCAATATGCTGCACGGTGATATATTGCTCCAGACTACATACTTTACGCATAATGATAAGCAAGGTGTTCACCATGGCAAAGCCTGAAAAAATGGCCCCTGCCACGAAATAGGGAGGGAAAATGGTGGTATGCCATCCGGGTATGACAGAAGTGGCGAAGTCAAAGGATACAATGGTATGCACAGATAGTACGAGGGGCGTGGCAAGCCCTGCCAAAACCAGGGAAACCTCTTCAAAACGTTGCCAGTCTTTGGCCCTGCCGGTCCAACCAAAACTCAATAAGCTGTAAATCTTTTTTTGGAATGGCTTGATTGCCCTATCGCGAATCATGGCAAAATCGGGCAACAACCCTGTCCACCAGAACACTAGGGAAACCGACAGGTAGGTCGATATGGCGAATACATCCCAAAGCAAGGGCGAGTTAAAGTTCACCCAGAGTGAACCAAACTGATTGGGTATGGGAACAAACCAATAGGCCAACCAAGGGCGACCCATGTGAATGATGGGAAAGAGTCCGGCTTGTATCACCGAGAAGATGGTCATGGCTTCCGCGGAACGGTTGATGGCCATTCTCCACTTTTGTCTGAATAAAAGAAGAACTGCTGAAATCAGGGTTCCAGCGTGACCAATACCGACCCACCACACAAAATTGGTGATGTCCCAAGCCCATCCGACTGTTTTGTTCAAACCCCAGACACCTATACCTGTAGAAACGGTATAAATGATACAGCCCAATCCCCAAAGAAAGGCCACCAAGGCGATATTGAACACAATCCACCAATGTTTATTGGCCTTTCCCTCAACAGGGGCAGCAATATCAACCGTTACGTCGTGGTAACCTTTGTCTCCAACTACTAAGGGTTTTCGTATTGGTGCTTCGTAATGCGACGCCATAATCTATGTACTAATTACTTGCTTATTATTATTTATGCCTCGTCTGTATTTCTAACCTTCACATGGTAGAAGACATTGGGTTTGGTTCCAATATGCTCCAACAAGTGATATGCTCTTTCGTCCTCTGCCAATTTTGCAATCATGCTTCCTTCTTCATTGACATCACCAAAATGCATTGCTCCTGAAGCACATGCCGCAGAACATGCACAAGCATCATTGAACTCCCCTTCAGCAACAGGTCTTCCCTCTCTCTTAGCCTGTAGTATAATTGCCTGGGTAGATTGAATACAGAACGAACATTTTTCCATGACTCCCCTCGAACGTACGGTAACATCAGGATTGATGACCATTTTACCCAAATCATTGTTCATGTGGTAATCAAACTCATTGTTGTTATTGTACAGAAACCAATTAAACCGCCTTACTTTATATGGGCAGTTGTTTGCACAATACCGCGTACCCACGCAACGATTGTATGCCATATGGTTCTGACCTTGCCTACCATGGGAAGTTGCCGCTACCGGGCAAACCGTTTCACAAGGTGCATGGTTACAATGCTGGCACATTACGGGCTGAAAGGCCACTTGTGGATTATCAGAAGGGTTTTCCAATCCCAACATTGTATTTCTATACCCGTCGGGAGCATTTTCTTTTTGTTCCGTATCACTGGCAAATGTATCATCAGAAGAATAGTACCTATCGATACGCAACCAATGCATATCCCTTGAACGCCTAACTTCAAGTTTGCCCACTACGGGTACATTATTCTCAGCATGACAGGCGATAACACATGCTCCACATCCCGTACACGCATTTAAATCGATGGACAGGTTAAAATGATGTCCGATAGAACGGTCAAATTCATCCCACAAATCGACTGAAGTTGCTGGAACTTCTTCATGGTCCAATGACACTTCAGGCACGGGGTTCCATTCGTGATGCTCTTTGGTATTGAATATCTCCAAAGTGGTCTCTTTGATGATATCACCTCGGCCCATTAACGTGTTGTGCAATTGTATACAAGCAAATTCATGGATACCAGAAGCTTTTTCAATAGTCACCGATTGTACATCGGAAAATCCTTTGTATAAGGTGTAGGCATTTACCCCTGTTGCCATTTCAGCTTGAATTCCCGCCTTTTTGCCATACCCAAAGGAAAGTCCGACTGTATTTTTCGCCTGACCTGGCTGTATGATGACCGGAACATTTTGCAAAACTGTGCCGTCTACCGTTAGATTCACATAACTACCGTCTAAACCTCCATTGGCCACGTTATAATTCTCCAAGTCCAAATCCTCTGCATCAGCCTTGGAAATCGTCACATAATTGTCCCAAGAAACCCTGGAAATCGGATCCGGAAATTCTTGCAACCATGGATTGTTCGCTTGCCGACCATCGCCCATACCGACTTTGGAGTAGAGTACCAGTTGCTTTCCAGCACTTGTGGCATTGACCAAGGAACGGACAGCAGCGGCAATAGGAGCGACACTGGGTACAGTTTCTTCCTCAACGGCCTCAATAGGGGTTACGGTCGAAACCGGCATACTTTCAACCGTAATTGCGCTAGGAACAAATACACCGTCTTGAAGCGCTTTGTTCCATTCCGCACCTTGTAGGATATCGGTAGCCCAGGTTTCTTTTATATACTCGTAATACGTTTTTTCACTGCCCATCCAGTTTAAGAGGGCAGACTGAAATTGACGTGTATCAAACAGCTCGCGAATAACCGGCTGCATTAAACCATAATGGCCTTTCTTAAATTCAGCATCTCCCCAAGACTCCAGGTAATGGGATGCAGCGGCCACAAATTGGGAGGCTTGCGCAGTTTCATCATTATTGAATGAAAAACTGACCGAAACATCCACTTTTTCAAGTCCCGCAACAAAATCTGCTGAATTTGGTAGGGAATAGACAGGGTTGACCCCATCCATGAGCAACATGCCCACACGACCTGAATTCATATCGGCTATCAGCTTTGAAAGCTTCGCAGTGTCTCCCTGTCTGACATATTTCGGATTTGAAGCATCAAAAGCATCACTTGCCAACAGGGCGTTAATGGCCAAGACCACGGTTTGTGCATTGCTATCGTTAAGCCCGGAGACAACCACCGCCTTGCTTCCTACTTTTTTAATTTGTGAGGCCAGGTTTTCAACAACCCCATCCACATCTGAGGTACCACCACCGATATTGCTGCCATTCAATTTACCGTACAACTTGGCCAGGGCAATTTTCTGTTGGGTTGGTGTCATCGGATAACGCTTATCTGCATTGGCACCAGACAATGACATATTGGACTCTAGCTGGATATGCTTAGACATTTTGCCTTGCTTGGGCACCCTGCCTTTAGCATAACCGGTGTCATAACCTCCACCTTGCCAATCTCCCAAGAAATCAGCTCCAAACGAAACGATCAGGTCTGATTTTTCAAAATCATAGTCTGCCAAAGCCCTTTCACCATAAGTCTTATCGAAAGCGTTAAGTGCAGCATCTTCAGAAATGGCATCATATACCACATGGTTGACGTTTTCACCATACTTGGTCTTGAAATCAGCTAATAGCCTAGCTGTTGAGGGGCTTGCATATGTTTGTGTCAACAGTGCAATTTGCTTACCAGAACCTTTTAAGACTTCTAGTTTTGCCTTTACACTGGCATCCAACGTGCTCCAATCGACAGGTGTACCATTCTGGCTGGGACCCTGGATTCTTTTACTATCGTAGAGTGTAAGTACAGAAGCATTGACACGCGCATTGGCACTGCCGTTGACCTTGGCTTCGGTATTGTTTTCTATCTTGATGGGTCTTCCTTCCCTGGTCTTTACTAAAATACTTGCAAAATCATACCCATCTGCCATGGTTGTGGCATAATAATTCGCCACTCCCGGCACAATACGATCTGGCTGAACTACATAAGGAATCGATTTTCTGACCGGGCCCTCACAAGCCGCTATCGAAGCAGCGGCGGTACTAAAGCCAACATATTTCAAAAAATCCCGCCGCGAAGTGCTGGAATCTGTTAACCCCTGTTTGTCACCCAAAAATTCGTCTACGGGAATCTGCTCTACAAACTCGTTCTGTTTTAGCCTCTCAACAATGGAATCGTCCGGATTGAGTTCCGCTTCACTTTTCCAATACTTTTTGTTTGATGCCATACGATATATTGAAATAACTTCTCTTTAAAATTTAATAGTGGCACTTACCACATTCCAACCCGCCCATTTGTGCTGCCGTTAACTCTTCAACCCCATATTTCTTAGACAGCTCTGCATGTATTTTCTCATAATAGGCATTATCGGCCACTTGAACATTGGTCTCCCTATGGCAGTTGATACACCACCCCATGGTCAAGGGAGAATATTGGTACATGACTTCCATTTCTTCAACGGGACCGTGACAGGTCTGGCATTCAATCTTTCCGACCGTGACGTGCTGGGAATGGTTAAAATAAGCAAAATCAGGAAGGTTGTGTATGCGAACCCACTCTACGGGTTGGCTTTCTCCAGTATACTTTTGGTTTTCCTCGTCCCAACCTACAGCTTTATAGAGTTTCTTGATTTCTTTGGTATAGAATTCGTTGGTGTACCCATTGGCCAAGTCTTCAGCACTTGGACCTTCAGGATTACCTTGATATTCGTAGATTGACTTATGGCAGTTCATACAGACATTGAGCGATGGAATACCCGAATGCTTTGAAACCCTTGCTGAGGAATGGCAATATTTACACTCTATCTTATTGTCGCCAGCATGTATCTTGTGGGAATAATGAATGGGCTGTACAGGGGCATAGCCTTGATCGACACCCACCTGCATCATCCATGCATAGGCATAGTAACCACTGGACAACAATAAAAAAATCACACTCACCAACACTAGAAACTGATTCTGCACAAAAGCTTTCCAGATGGGCACACGCGCCTCAGTCTCCTTTTCAAGCACTACACCATTGGCCTCTGCAATACGACGCAAGGTCTTGTTGACCAAAAACAACATAACTACCAAAAGACCGAAAACCAAGGCAAGGGCACCAAGAATGATTTCATTCGATATACCGCCCGATCCAGAAGCATCACCACCGGAAACTTCAGTCGCCGCCACCGCAACAGCCGGAGTTGGAGGTGGAGCTGCAGTATAGGCCAAAATATCGTCAATATCTGCATTGCTGAGGGTGGGAAAGGCAGTCATTGCCGCTTGGTTGTATTCCGCATAGATTTCATTGGCATAAGCATCGCCAGAAGCGATAACTCCAGCACTGTTCTTGATCCAAGCATACAGCCATTCCTTATCAAGTCCCTCTTCCTCCGCCAAACGACTTTCCACATTGGCCAATGCGGGGCCCGTCATTTTTCTGTTCAATGCATGACAAGCAGCGCAGTTCTGATTAAAGAGCTGCTTCCCTTTTGTGGCATCACCTCCACCCAAAGCCTTGTCACCTTCCGTAGCGGCCTCTTCAGCTACGACTTCTTGCGCAGCAGCGTCTTCTTGTGAAAAAGTAGGTGTTGAAAAAAGTGGGAGAAGTACTAAACTTAAACCTGAAATCGTTAAGAATTGAATGCGGTTTAAAACCTTTTTCATGTTGACGTAATTTCTATCGAAATTTTTGGCACGATAATTACACATAAACCCTAAATAAAGTAGTGTTTACCGCAGCTCAAATTTTGGAACAAAAATAAGACATCAGCACTATTTTTAAAATGTTAAGGGATTGATAATATACAATTTATAATCATTCCAAATAAAAGCGGATTGATATGTTTAAGACACCATGAAAGTTTGTTTAATGCATAAAGAACTATTTTTACCACATGCAAAACCATCTAATGCAACAAAAGCCATGAAAAACATAATGTTTACAATACTTTCAATAGGTTTCGCCACTTTGGCGAGGGGTCAGGAAGGTGTGATCTATATTCAACAGAACGAACATATTGATGAGTTGGTAAAAATTTATGGAATGGCCAATTCCAAGTCAGAATTTTATCAGATCCAAGTAGGTTTTGGCAGCTATCAAAAAGCCCAAAATCTCAAGGCAAAAATTGACCTGGATTTTCCCGACTGGTATTCAAAGATTGAGTTTGAATCCCCTACGTATCGCGTCAGGCTCGGCAAGTTCAAAAATAAACTTGAGGCAGAGCGAAAGTTCTTGGAGGTAAGAAAAAAGTATCCGAACGCAATGCTGCTGAAACCTGAAAACAGTATGCGATAAGCATGCAATCTTATTTTTTTAAAGTTTCTTTTTCACAGCTATCTCTTGGAAAGCCTCTACCGTGTCGCCTTCTTTGATATCGTTGTAATTTTTGATCTGCAAACCACAATCATATCCTTTCGATACTTCTTTAACATCGTCTTTGAACCGTTTCAGGGATGCCAGTTCACCTGTAAAAATGACCACACCGTCACGTATCAGCCTTATCTGCGAATTCCTAAAGATTTTTCCACCTGTCACCATACAGCCCGCTATTGTCCCTACTTTTGATATTTTGAACGTTTCACGGATTTCAGCATTACCGGTAATCTCTTCTTTCATTTCAGGCGACAGCATACCTTCCATCGCATCTTTTAAGTCGTTGATGGCATCATAAATGATGGAGTAGGTTCTGATATCAATCTCTTCTTTTTCTGCAATATCACGGGCATTACCCATAGGTCGAACGTTAAACCCAATGATAATGGCATCTGAAGCACTGGCCAACAATACGTCAGATTCTGTAATTGCACCTACACCCTTGTGAATGATATTCACTTGAATTTCATCAGTAGACAGTTTTTGGAAAGAATCGGTCAATGCTTCCACTGAACCATCCACATCACCCTTTAATATGATGTTCAGTTCTTGGAAGTCGCCCAAGGCAATTCTTCTTCCAATCTCATCCAAGGTAATGTGACGCTGCGTTCTGACCGATTGCTCACGCTGCAACTGCGATCGTTTTGCCGCAATTTGCTTGGCCTCACGCTCATCGTCAAGCACATTGAACTTATCCCCTGCCTGTGGTGCGCCATCCAATCCCAATATCGAAATTGGCGTTGCCGGACCCACTTTCTTGACATTTTTACCACGCTCATCCTGCATGGCCTTGACCTTGCCACTATGGGTGCCTGCAAGCACATAGTCGCCAATTTCCAGGGTGCCTTCTTGCACCAATATTGTAGAAACATAGCCACGGCCTTTGTCCAAGAAGGCCTCTACGACCGTACCATTGGCCAGTTTGCCCGGATTGGCCTTTAATTCCAATAATTCGGCCTCAAGCAATACTTTCTCCAACAGTTCATTCACCCCTTGTCCAGTTTTGGCAGAAATATCATGGGACTGTATTTTTCCTCCCCAATCCTCTACCAGTAAATTCATGCCTGCCAGCCCTTCTTTTATCTTATCAGGATTAGCCGTGGGCCTATCGATCTTGTTGATGGCAAATACTATGGGCACACTGGCCGCTTGCGCATGGCTAATGGCCTCCTTAGTCTGGGGCATGATATCGTCATCGGCTGCAATCACGATAATTGCAATATCGGTCACTTGTGCTCCTCTAGCCCGCATCGCGGTAAAAGCTTCGTGACCCGGAGTATCTAAAAATGTTATTTTTTGACCACTATCCAGTGTTACCCCATAAGCGCCAATGTGCTGGGTAATGCCACCGCTTTCACCAGCAATGACATTTTCTTCCCTAACATAATCGAGTAGCGAGGTCTTACCATGGTCAACATGGCCCATCACCGTAACAATTGGGGCCCTGGGTTTTAAGTCTTCTGGGGCATCTGCCTCAATCTCAATGGCCTCTTCGATTTCTGCAGTCACGAATTCAACCTCATAACCGAACTCTTCAGCAACGATACTGAGGGTTTCTGCATCCAATCGTTGATTCATGGTCACCATGATTCCCAATGACATACAGGCAGAAATAATTTCAGTTGTTGAGACTTCCATCATCGTGGCCACCTCGTTTACTGTAACGAATTCGGTGACTTTCAGAATCTTGCTTTCCAGTTCTTGCTGCTCGAGATCCTTTTCTGTTTGCTGTCGATGTTGGTCTCTTTTTTCACGTCTATACTTCGCACCCTTGCCTTTGTTCGACTTACCCTGCAATTTCTCCAAGGTCTCCCGAACCTGTTTTTGCACTTCTTCTTCGGTTGGCTCTACTTTCGGTGTAGCAAACCGCTGGTTCTGCTTTCTGCCACCCGTATTTCTGCCCCGGTTGCCACCACTTTCATTCTGATTGGTACTGGTCTTGCTGACAATTCGCTTTCTACGCTTTTTTCTGTCAGCATTGGAAGTATTGTTATTAGTGCCTGATTTAGGCTCTTCTTTCTTTTTCTTTGGTTTGTTGAATTGCGAAAGGTCTATTTTGTCTCCAGTGATTTTTGGACCGGAAAGCTTTTGGTACTGGGTAGCTATCGTTTGGGATTCTTCAGGCTTTTCAACTTCTTTTTTGACCTCTTTTATCGCTTCTTTTTCCTCTTTTTTTGCTACAAGCTCAACGGGTTCTGGTGCCTTGCTTTCAACCTCTTTTGGAGCTTCTGCCACAGGTTTCACGGGCTCTTTTTTCTCTAAATCGATCTTGCCCACTGTCTTAGGACCTGTCAATTCTACTTTGCCCTTTATCACTTGCTCAGCAGCAGCATTGCGTCTCTCCCTTGCCAACCTTCGCTCTTCTTGCTCTTGCTCCATTTGAATGCGGAGAGCCTCCTTTTCTTTGCGCTTTTCTTCTCCGACCTCTTTAGAAGCTACTTTTTTGCTTTTGTCGGTCTGGAATTCATCCAACAGTACTTGATACACTTCGTCGGTAATCTTGGTGGTCGGCCTTGCTTCTACCTCATGCCCCTGGGACACCAGATAATCCACGGCCCGATCCAGCGAAATGTTCAATTCCCTGAGAACCTTATTTAGTCGTATTGTCGGATTTTCTGCCATAAAAACTTTCCTATGCCCTTAAATTCGCTGCTAATATATAGTTTAATCTTCAAACTCTTCTTTGAGGATACGTACGACCTCTGCCACGGTTTCTTCTTCTAAATCGGTACGCTTCACCAAATCATCGACGTCCTGTTCCAAAACACTGCGTGCGGTATCCAGTCCTATCTTCTTGAACTCTTCGATGATCCAGGCATCGATCTCATCAGAAAATTCGGTCAGTTCCACATCTTCTTCGACGCCTTCACGGAACACATCAATCTCATAACCTGTCAATTGCCCCGCCAAACGGATATTGTGCCCCCCACGGCCAATCGCCTTTGAAACCTCTTCAGGTTTTAGATACACCTGGGCGGTCTTTTTTTCATCGTTCAACTTTACGGAGGACACCCTGGCCGGACTCAATGCCCGGGTCACCATCAATTGGGAGTTATTGGTCCAATTGATAACATCTATATTTTCGTTGCCCAACTCCCTGACGATACCATGTATACGTGAGCCTTTCATACCCACACATGCACCCACAGGGTCAATACGATCGTCGTAGGAATCAACGGCCACCTTTGCTTTCTCACCAGGAATTCGAACTGCCTTCTTAATGGTGATCAATCCATCGAAGACCTCTGGTATTTCTTGAAAGAACAACTGCTCTAAAAACTTTGGCGAGGTACGCGACATAATGATGGCTGGTTTGTTTCCCTTAAGCTCTACACTTTCGATGATACCCCTTACATTATCGCCTTTTCTAAAGAAATCGGATGGAATCTGCTTTTCTTTCGGCATGATGATTTCATTACCCTCATCATCTAAAAGTATGATGGCCTTATGACGTATATGGTGCACCTCAGCGGTATAGATTTCGCCTTCTAAGTCCTTAAACTGTTTGTAGATGGTGGTATTGTCATGTTCATGTATCTTGGAAATCAAGTTCTGCCGTAATGCCAGAATTGCCCTTCTTCCCAAATCCATTAGCTTTACTTCTTCAGAAACGTCTTCGCCCACTTCAAAATCAGGCTCTATTTTTTGGGCTTCTGATAAAGAAATCTCCTCATTTGGTTCTTCAACGGCACCATCTTCAACAACAATACGGTTTCGCCAAATTTCCAGGTCCCCTTTATCAGGATTAATAATAATATCGAAATTATCATCTGAACCAAACTTCTTTTTCAATGCATTTCGAAACACATCTTCCAAAATTGCCATCAGCGTTACCCTATCAATAAACTTATCATCCTTAAATTCTGAAAAGGATTCAATAAGCGCCATGTTTTCCATCGTAGTCTACAATTAAAATTTTAATACAACTTTTGCTTCTTTGATATCGGAAAAGGCAATCTCTTGTCGTTTTTTTACCATGTGCTTTCCTTTACCAATAGGTTTGGGCTCCCTTGCTTTCCACTCCAACATAATTACATCTTCATTGGAATAGGCCAATATGCCCTCATATTCATTGGCATCGGTCTTAATCGACAACTTTCTGCCAACATGCTTCTTGTACTGCCTCGGAATCACCAAAGGTGAAGTCGCCCCTGAAGACGTGACCTCAAGAGAAAAATCTTCTTCTTCACGATCCAACTGATGCTCAATAGCCCTGCTCACATCCATACAATCATTCAAGCTCACCCCTTGATCACCATCCAAAACTATCTTGACCATATTATCGCCGCCAATCTTAAAGTCAATCAAAAATAAGTGCCCTCGCTCGAGCAATGCCGTTTTCAGAAGCTTTTCGACTTTTTCCCTAAACATAAGAATACCGTAATAAAAGAGGGGACTCGAAGTCCCCTCATGAATATTTTTATATCCGTTCAGTGGTGCAAAGATATAACAATATTTAGTTTTTTACAAAATAAGGGCATGCTTGAACAAGAAGCAAAAACCTTTCTTTGGAATTTGGTGCTGGATGGCTATTTGTACAACCAAAAAATTGGAAATCTTCTTTTGACAAAACCAGTATGCAATCTGTTCCCTAGATTGCTGCCGCCCTTTTTAACCTGCTACAGCGTCAGCTAGCGTCAGTGTATGGATCCTTACTTTTTTCTGTTTTCCCTTCAGTAAAATATCGCCCAACGATTTTGAGGTAGAATACTTCTCGATTTTCAGATCTAGGTCTTTCAACAACTTGCCGGAGACCAAAAGAGATACATTATGCTTGTTACATTCGCCCTGTATACGGGCTGACGTATTGATAACATCACCATGATACGCCAATTCCTTTTTTACAGATCCTACTTCTGCCGCCATCAATCTTCCCCCATGCATCCCCGCCTTGAACTCAGGAAAGACCCCATATTTGTCGATGTAGTAGTTTTTTCTCGAGCGTTTTTGCCGTTCAAAAGCAAAGAACAGGCCCACACAATTGTTATTTGCCAGCCCTTTTTCATATGGCCAACTCAACACGGCTTCATCACCTACATATTGATAGATCTCAGCCTCAAATTTTGGAACCACCTCGTTCAAATCGTAAAAACAGTCTTGAATGAACTGGCTGTACTTAAAATGTCCTATTTTCTCAGCAATGGTGGTAGAGTCTTTCAAATCCAAAAACATAAAAATACGGTCCTCCTCCCTAGGGTTTTTATATTTGCCCATTAATATGCGTAAGAAAACCCCCTTGCCAAAACGCTCAACGGCAATTTTTATGAAGGAAAACAAAAAAGAAGACAAGATAATGTAGTACATGAAGGCCCAAAACCTTTTATCGGAAAGCCACCACAGCCCCTGTTCTATATCCATATCAAGTTCAAAAATTCTGGAAAAAACCCCTACCGATGCAGTAAGAAGAGCGGTAGTGACCAAAAAATACACCAGTGACCGAAAAATCAAGTTCGCAAAAAGCGCCATCCGCCGAGAAACATACCTATCGAACAAATAATCGATTGTCGCATATAACAACCCCAACGAAAAACCAATCGCTGTAAATACGATCATCGGCTGAAAAAAAGTCTGGCCATTTTCAAAACCCGGTAAGACCGCCACTCCTACCTCTTGATCGAGGCCATAAAACCTAAATATGACAAATGAAGCCGAAGTGACTGTCCAAAACGCTACCGATTGCCCCAAGTTTTTCAAGTAATCCTTAATACCTCTACGCATTATTCCATTTATTTGGCTACAAAAGATAGCGATTAATTACCCCTTAAAAAAGCCTCACAAAAGTTTATTTTTTTTGATGTCTTTAAAAGGCGGTCATTTTCAAACCCGACTGACCGCAATCCTTAGCCTATACCGGTGAAATACCGCATGTTCCACAATAGCTTTTGATTGGGCCCAACGGCTTAAAATGTATGGGGAAAGTGATGGATGTTGAAACAAAAAAATCCCGATTTCAATTGAAATCGGGATTTTGTCTTCTGTTGGCCTACTAGGACTCGAACCTAGAATGACTGGACCAAAACCAGTAGTGTTGCCAATTACACCATAGGCCAGTACCACTTTTGAGGGTGCAAATTTAAGACAATCTTTATTACCGACAAATAAATTTAAAGACAATCCACTATCTAAAAAACCAAAAAGCCCTGTTAAAGGTTTTCCAAAATGGACAGGGCATCTCTATTTTATTTGGTAAATTCGCCCCTGTTGGTAAATACCAAACTTTATGTTCGCAGCAGATTTCAAAAAATGGGATACCATTTTAGGATGGGTTTCCTTCACCATAGCCTTTATCACTTACGCTCTTACTGTTGAACCCACTGGAAGCTTCTGGGATGCCGGTGAATACATCAGTACCTCTGCGAAATTGCAAGTGGGTCACCCCCCAGGGGCACCTTTGCTACAAATGATTGGCGCTTTCTTTGCAATGTTCGCTTTTGGCGATAGCTCAAAAATCGCCCTTATGGTCAATGCAGTTTCCATCATATCAAGTGCCTTCGCCGTGCTTTTTACATTTTGGACCATCACCAATTTGACCAAAAAACTGATTCATGAAAAGAAAAAATTTACCAATAGCAAAGCGATTGCTATACTGGGCAGCGGACTTGTCGGGGCATTGGCATTTACCTTTTCTGATAGTTTTTGGTTCAATGCCGTAGAGACAGAGGTCTATGCCATGGCCAGTTTGATCATGGCCCTTTTGTTATGGTTGGGACTTAAATGGACAGATAATCTCGATGACCCACGTGGGCACCGTTGGCTGTTGCTGATCAGTTTCGTCATCGGTCTTACTTTCGGCATCCAGTTTATGGGCTTTTTGGCCATACCCTCTATAGGATTGTTGTTCTATTTTAAAAAGTATAAAACCACAACGGTCAAAAACTTTTTGGTCGCCAATATTGTCGTCATCGCCATTTTGATGCTGGTCTACCAGTTTTCATTGACCTATGTACTGAAACTGTTTGGCTGGAGCGAGGTTTTCTTTGTGAATACTATTGGGCTCCCCTTCAATTCAGGAACCATTATCATGGGACTGCTCTTCGTGACCATCTTCTATTTTGCGCTTCGTTACACTAGAAAGCACAATTTTCAGACAGGTAACCTTATCACTTTATGCCTCATGTTCTTGGTACTGGGATTCTCTTCATGGCTCATGTTGCCCATTCGGGCCAATGCCAGAACCGTTGTCAATGAAAACGACCCATCAGATGCGCGATCCTTATTGGCCTACTACAACAGGGAACAATATCCTGGGGTTGAAAGCCCGTTCTACGGAGCTTACTATTCCAACACCTTTGCATCTGCCGGTGACGATATGGATGATAAACCCAAATATGAAAAGGACAAAAAACTTGGAAAATACGTTGTTGTCAACCATTACAAAGGCGCCCTACAAGGACCCAATAAGAGACACGTGGGCTTTTTACCCCGGCTATGGAGCGAACAACATGCCGAGAACTACATGGGCTATTATGGTGAATTGGCATTTCGCATAAAACCGGAATACATGTCGAACAACGAACTTCGAGATGCCGTGAACCAGTTCAAAGCTGCGTATGACCAAGGGGAACTGGATGCCGAGCAGTATATGCGATTTTTAAGGGAGTTCAGTGACTACATTGAGGTAGAACCGCCTACCTTGGGCCAAAACCTGCGCTATCTCTTTGATTTTCAGTTTAGCTATATGTATATGCGCTACTTCATGTGGAATTTTGTTGGTAGGCAAAACGATACCCAAGGCAGGTTTGACAACAACGGACAATGGCGAAGTGGCATCAGTTTTGTCGATAGCTTCTTTTTCGGCAGCCAAAAAAACCTACCCAGCGATATTCGAGACCATAAGGCCCGAAACACCTACTTTTTCTTACCGCTTCTTCTGGGCATCATTGGTCTTGTCTTCCAAATCTCGAAAAACCCAAAACAATTTTGGGTGTTGTTTGTATTCTTCATGTTCACTGGTTTGGCCATTCAGTTTTACACCAACCCTTATATTTTTCAACCCCGGGAACGTGACTACTCGCTGGTAGGCTCATTTTATGTATTCGCCATTTGGATAGGGCTCGGTGTATACAGCCTATTTGATGAGTTCAAAAAATGGCTTTCGGCCAAGATTGCCGCACCGGCCTGTACCCTATTGTGTTTGTTGGCGGTTCCCTTTTTGATGGCCTTTCAAAACTGGGACGACCACGACCGTTCAAATCGCCGTACAGCACAATCAACCGCCAAAGCCTATCTTGACTCTTGTCAGCAAGATGCTGGTGCCATTCTCTTTACCATTGGAGACAACGACACCTTTCCACTTTGGTATGTTCAAGAAATCGAAGGATATCGTACTGATGTCCGTATCGTATGTACCAGCCTCTTTGCTACAGATTGGTACATCGACCAAATGAAGCGAAAAGCCTATGGGAGCGAACCCATACCATCGCAACTGACCCATGACAAGTACAGCTATGGTACACGTGACGCCATTTACTATCAAGGTATCACAGACAGCAGATGGGGCATTAAGGATTTTATGAATTGGGTGGGCAGTGATAAACCCCAGACCAAGTTTAAGTATTTTTTGGAAAAGCAAGGTGCCGATATCAGTGACTACCCTGAAAGCACCTTGAACATTGTCTACTACCCCACCAATAAGATTCGGATACCTGTAAACAAGCAAAATGTGCTGAACAGTGGTTTGGTCAAGGAGAAAGATGCTGAATTGATTGTGGATTATATCGATATAGACCTACCAAAAAGCGCATTGACCAAACAACGCATATTAATGTTGGACCTTTTGGCCAACAACGATTGGAAAAGACCCATTTATTTTTCAGGGGGCAGTTTTGACGATGGTGAATATATTTGGATGAAAGACTATTTGCAACTCGATGGCCTAGTCTACAAATTGGTTCCCATAAAAACAGAATATCAAAGCGTTTTTGAAATGGGCCGCATCGACAGCGATTTAATGTTTGACATTGTCAAAAAATGGGATTGGGGCAATTCGGGAAGCCCCGATATTTACCACGATCCCCAGACCCGCTCCCAGGGCTTATCGTTCAGGGGCAATATGGCCCGTCTCATGGAAACCTTGATCGATGAAGGTAAAATTGAAAAGGCCAAAGAAGTTATAAATATTGCCATGCAGAATATGCCCGTAGCACATTTTGGTTTCTATGCCTTTGTAGAACCCTTTGTTGATGGTTATTACAAAGTAGGGGAAACCCAAAAGGCAAGACAGCTTTTTGAAGAACTAAAAACAATTTACCAAGAGCGGTTGGCATACTATGCCGGCATTCCACTTGATGAACAATATGACAAAATCGAAGACATTTTGGCTGACATGGAAGCTTACCGCCGCAATATCGACATGCTCATTCAAAACCAAGATCGCGAAATCGCTGAGAAAGAGACCTTGATTTTCAATGAATACATTGACATGTTCAACCAATTTGTAGGAGATGGGTCTGATTATGGAGATGAGTCATTATTTCCCGAAAATCCTGATTTGGAAGATTCCATCGAAATCGACACCGCTACCATCTTACTGGAAGAAGATACCGTACCCGCTACTATGAATTAAGCCTAAAACGGCTACGTTCGATATGAAATATAGATATTCTTTGAAAAAAGAAGGCCGCGTAGTGTACAGTTTTTAGATGTACTCGTTAAGAATACCAATTAGGGTATTGGCATCTTGTTCACCACTTTGACGCCAAACCATTTCGCCTTTTTTATAGATCATCAAAGTTGGTAGACCCTTGATACGAAGTGCTTGAGAAAGTTCTTTGTTTTTGTCGACATCGATCTTGATGACTTTGCCCTTATCCCCTAAGGCAGCCGCCACATCACGGAGTACAGGGTGCATTGAAGTGGATTGATCGTTCCACTCAGCATAGAAATCCAGTAGCACAGGAATGTTCAAATCGATCAGTTCACCAAATTTTGACATGGGAAATGCGTTGGTTTGCGAATCAAAAGTAAGAAAAAATGTTAAAGTACAAGATGAGGTATCTGCTTTAAACAACTGATTGTCGTTAAATTCACGTTAAAGCTTTCTTTTTAAGGGTGATGACCGAAATTTCTGGCCAAATTCCTACCCGCCCTGGATAACCGATAAATCCGAAACCCCTATTAACATTGATGAACTGGCCCAGTTCTTTATAGATGCCAGCCCAATACTTATAGCGCCATTTTACTGGACTCCATTTGATCCAACCTGGTATCTCGATGCCAAACTGCATCCCATGGGTGTGACCGCTCAACGTCAAATGGTAATGATGTTCATCATGTATGACGACCTGTTCCCAATGTGAGGGATCGTGGCTCATCAAAATCTTAAAATCAGTCGCGCTTACCCCTAAGGTCGCTTTCTGAAGATCCCCAGATTTTTTAAATCCGCCTGCTCCCCAATTCTCCACACCTATAAGCGCAATTTTTTGCCCTTGTCGCCGTAAAAAACGGTTCTCGTTCAACAAAAGGTCAAAGCCCATTTCTTTTTGCAAGGTTTTCAGTTGCTCTAGGTTTTGGGCTTTAGCATCAGCAGATGGCCAACCTACATAATCGCCATAATCATGGTTGCCCAAAATGGAATATTTTCCATCCTTGGCACTAAGTGTTCCAAATAAATCTGCCCAAGGGCGCATTTCATCGGCTTTGTTGTTCACCATATCACCAGTAAACAAGATGACATCACTTTCTTGGGCATTGATCAAATCGATACCATATGCTACCTTATTCTTATTGTCAAAACTACCGCTATGCACGTCGGATATTTGGGTAATACGGTAGCCATCAAAAGCATCGGGCAAGTCTTCGAACTCCAGCTCATACTCCAATACCTTGTAATTGTATTTGCCCCTATACATGCCATACAATAATGCACCAAATGGCAGGGCCGCCAAACCCAAGGCCAAGGTACTGATAAACTTCCGCCGACTTGGTATTACCGATGCGTTGCCTCCTGTGAGTTCGATAACTTTATAATATGCCCAAACAAAAAATCGTATGACATCTTCAACCAGCAGAAAAAAACCGAGCACCAAGGCCAAGACAAAAAACGAAAAAAATATGCCAGCCGCGATAGCAGTGGAGGGTTTCATGGCCGAACCTGGAACATAGCCTATAAGTTTGACCAAAAAATACCCCCATGCAGCCAAAAACAAAAATCCATAGGCCCAATAGGCCAAGGGGCTCTTAAGCAAGGTCTTTAATGCTTGAAATCCATAAATGGCCAACGCAATATAACTAATGGAAAGAATGATAATAAATCGAGACATGCCCTATTTTTTTCACAAAGATATCTGTTTGCAGCGAAGCTATTTTCTGTTATACCTTTTCAACAATCTGACGAATCATGGCCTCGTTTGTTACCGCAATTTCATTTTCTCTAAGGTGTTGCTTTGCATTCATTGAAATCTTTCCTTCAAGCACCAGAGCATTGGCAAACGAGGTGCCAGAAAGATGAAGGGCATGTAACCCTATTTTTTTGAATTGCCCGACATTTTGTACATGGATGCCACCACCAGCCATAACCATGGTTTTTGTGGTGGCATTATGCAGTTGCTGTAGTAATTCGAGGCCAAGTTCGGCAGTGGTTTCCTGCCCAGAAGTCAGTAGTGTATCGATTCCAATGGTTTCCAGTTGCCGTAAAGTTTGCATGGGGCTTTTGACCCAATCAAAGGCACGGTGAAAGGTGAAGTGCATAGGGCTTGCTGCTTCGACCAATTGCTGGGTACGTTCCACATCCAACGAAAAATCAGCATTTAAAACTCCTGAAACGATACCTTCGACCTTCATCGATTTGCATAACTCAAGGTCTTGCAGCAACACCTCGAACTCTGCCTCAGTGTAGGTAAAGTGTCCGCTACGAGGACGCAGCAGTACATGGACAGGAATTTTCACCCGTTCTTTGACCGATTTGATCAACCCATGCGACGGGGTTATGCCCCCAACCCCCAACTCAGCACATAGTTCAATTCTGTCGGCTCCTGCAGCTTCGGCATTAAGGGCAGATTGCAATGAATTGGCACACACTTCAACCAGCATATTAGTATCTTTAGTGGATTAAAGGTAAAAAACCCAAGCATGCAGCGTAGAAATTTTCTCAAAAAGTCAGGTCTGGGCAGTGCTGCCATTTTTTCGACCCCTGTATTGGCCTCTTGCCAAGAATCAGAAAAAAAAGTAATTCCAGAACCAGCTCAGAGATCAAGACCCATGGTTATCGCCACCTGGGACGTACCCAATGCCACGACCAAGGCCTGGGAGGTCTTAAAAGCAGGTAGTCATGCCCTAGATGCCGTAGAAGCAGGGGTCATGATTGAAGAAGCCGATACCAACAACCAATCTGTTGGAAAAGGGGGAAGACCCGACCGTGACGGCAACGTGACATTGGATGCTTGCATCATGAACGATGAGGGAAATTGTGGAGCGGTAGTCTATCTACAAAACATCACCCATGCTGTATCGATAGCCCGCAAGGTCATGGAAGACACCCCACATGTGATGCTCGCTGGATTGGGTGCAGAGCAATTTGCCTATCGACAAGGTTTCAAAAAGGAAAACCTATTGACTGAAAAATCAAAAATGGAATGGTTGGAATGGAAAAAAGAAGCCAAATACGAGCCAATCATCAATATTGAAAACCACGACACCATCGGCATGTTGGCCATTGACGAAAATGGAAATCTATCTGGAGCATGTACCACCAGTGGCATGGCCTATAAAATAGGAGGGCGTGTAGGCGACTCACCCATTATCGGTTCAGGATTGTTCATCGATAACGAAATTGGAGGTGCCACCGCAACAGGTGTGGGGGAAGAAGTGGTCAAAACCGTAGGCAGTTTTCTGGTGGTTGAATTGATGCGTCAAGGCAAAACACCACAAGAGGCATGTGAAGAAGCGGTTCATCGAATAGTAAAGAACAACCCAAACCATAAAGATTTTCAAGTTGGTTATATCGCAATCAACAAAAAAGGGGAAACCGGAGGGTACTGCATCCACCCAGGTTTTAGTTACCGGGTATATTCTGGAGAAGGACACAAAAATATTGTGTCAGATAGTTTTCTATAGCTATTGGACTGGACTACAATACCTTTTGAAGCAATCAAACTACTTTTCAATTCCCATTCTTAAGTTTTAACTTCTTTTAGTTACTTTTAAGAACAAATGCAACAGCTATATCACAACCATAACAATGTCTGAATCAAAGTCTAAATCATGGTTGCAACGGTTGAAAGATGAAAGTTGGGAAGCAGAACTACTGGTGTCAGCAGTGGCAATTTATGGTATCTTTCAGTCGTTCGCATTCGTAGACCACTTTATAAATTTTCTGATAAACAAACTTAGTGAATCGCAATACCTGATAGGATATTTTATTGCATTTACAGGACTTCTGGCATTTAGCATTTTAGCGACAATGTTTGTAATTCACTTTATATTACGCTCATACTGGATAGGTCTTGTTGGCCTAAATTCTGTTTTTCCTGATTATAGCTTAAAAGACAGTGCCTACTCAGAGACCTACACCAAAAAAATGATGCTATACTTACCAAAACTGACCAATAGTATTGAAAAGATTGATGAACTGTGCAGCGTTATTTTTTCGGTTGCCTTTACCCTTTTGGGCATTTATATGTATGTAGCCGCAACTAGCACATTATACCTCTTTTTGTTCAACATGCTCAAGGATGTTGTTCCTTCAGAACTGCTCTTTATCCCCCTTGTCATCATTACCTTGACGCTCTTGCTACAGTCTCTTCTGAATATTATTGCCAATATCAAAAAGTTCAAGTCAAATGTTCGCATTCAGAATCTATTTTTTCAAACTGTCAAAGTAGGCAGTTTACTCATTTGGGGACCAATGGCCAAAAACTTTTTGCAGGTAAGTATGATTTTTGGTTCAAACTTCAAAAGAAAAAAGAATATTGTTGTTTTGGTGCTTTTATTTTTTATAACTGGAGCGGGACTGTCTGGATTTCAAGCGCAAAAAACCAATTTATTTTATTTATTAAGGTCCTTTAAAACAGAAGATCACACTAAAGGCAGCCCCTATTTTTATGCATCCAACAATCAGAACAGGACTTTTTTACTTGCACCCGAGATAGATTCAGATATAGTCAATGGCCAAGTCATAAAACTGTTCATCCCAATATTTGACAATGAGCTTAGTGATTTTGAAAAAATCTGTGGCATTGAAAAATCTGGAATATCATCTAAAAAAGAGGATACTGAAATCCAGTTTCTACGAGAAGCTTACTTATCATGTTATCAAGAAAACCATCTACTGCACATCGATGGAAAAAAAATTTCACCCCAATTTGTCAAATATGACCATCAGACAACAGGGCAGTTTGGTATTCTAGGTTATCTCAATCTAGACGGATTGGAAAACGGGCCACACTCCCTAAGAATAACCAAAAAAAATGGTGCAAAAAGCAAAAAACAATGGGATATCGCCTTCTACTATTATGAAAGTCCCTACAAGATATTAGCCTAAGTTTTGTACAAAAAAAATTATGGCAATGGATGGACCACCTCTTTTTGGTACTTTTAAATCGAAACAACAGTTCATTTGGTGCTAAAACCGATGCTATCAACAAAAAACCATGCCTGATCAAAAACGACTCTTTCTTCTAGATGCCTATGCTTTGATTTTTAGAGGATACTATGCCTTGATCAAAAACCCTCGAATCAATTCCAAAGGTATGGACACCAGTGCCATTATGGGCTTTATAAACTCCCTTTTCGATGTCATCAAACGTGAACGGCCCGACCATTTGGCCGTAGCTTTTGATAAGGGGGGAAGCGTGGAGCGCACAGCACTTTTTGAAGAGTACAAAGCCAATCGCGACGAAACACCTGATGCCATTCGTGTTGCCGTACCCTACATTCAAGAAATATTGAAGGCCATGAAAATACCGGTTGTGGAACTGGAAGGTTATGAGGCCGATGACTTGATCGGCACCCTTGCCAAACAGGCCGAAAAAGAAAACTATAAGGTCTTCATGGTCACCCCTGACAAAGATTTTGGACAGCTGGTCAGCAATAACATCTTTATGTACCGCCCTGCACGTATGGGTAACGGTATTGAAATATGGGGTATTCCCGAAGTTCAAAAACGTTTTGGTGTAGAGCGACCAGAACAGGTCATCGACTACCTTGGCATGATGGGTGATGCCAGTGATAACATTCCCGGATTACCAGGAGTTGGCGACAAGACTGCCAAAAAGTTCTTGGCCGATTTCGGATCCATGGAAGGTTTGTTGTCCAACACGGATCAACTCAAAGGTAAAATGAAGGAAAAGGTAGAAGGAAATGCCGAATTGGGAAGACTTTCACGAAAATTGGCTGAAATCAAAACAGATTGTGACGTTTCCTTTGATGCCAAAGATTTTGAGGTATCTGTGCCTAATGCTGAAAAAGTCCAGGAAATTTTTGAGGAATTGGAATTTCGAAGACTGAAAGAACAATTTATCAAAATTTTTTCAGGTGAGGCAGAAGCATCGGTACAAGTAACCGGCACCAAAATTGCACAACAAGAAACAAAGGTAGCGGGCAGTGGTCAGTTTACCCTGTTTGGCGATGACCCTGCGGAAGCACCAACTACCATAAAAGATACCAATAGTCGAAATACCATTTCAGATATACCCCATTTTTACCAAACCATCCAAAATGGATTGGGCATACAATTGTTCACAGAAAAATTGCTGCAACAAAAATCGGTGTGTTTTGATACAGAAACCACTTCTATCAATCCGTTGGAGGCTGAATTGGTCGGCATTGCCTTTAGTTGGAAGGCAGGAAAAGGATTCTATGTTCCGTTTCCTGATGACAGGTCAAAAGCCAAGGAGCTTGTGGAACAGCTACGACCTTTCTTTGAAGCAGAGAATATCGAAAAGATAGGGCAAAACCTGAAATACGATATTAAGGTGATGCAGAACTATGGCATCGAGGTCAAGGGAAAGCTTTTCGATACCATGCTGGCACATTACTTGATCAATCCTGATATGCGGCATAATATGGACGTACTCGCTGAAACCTACCTTAACTATACCCCAGTTTCGATTACGGCATTAATTGGAAAGAAAGGGAAAAACCAGTTGAGTATGCGCCAAGTGCCCATAGAAAAACAGACTGAATACGCCGTTGAAGATGCAGATATCACCTTACAGTTGGCCCATCATTTTCGGCCTGAACTGATTGCCGCAAAAACGGAACGCCTTTTTCAAGACATTGAAGTGCCCCTGCTTCTGGTATTGGCCGATATGGAACGTGAAGGGATCAATCTTGATGAGCTCTTTTTAAATGACCTGTCAAAAGAATTGGACAAGGACATCAGTACCTTGAAAGCAAAGATTTATGAACAAGCTGGAGAACAGTTCAATATTGCCTCACCCAAACAGTTGGGCGACATTCTATTTGGAAGGCTAAAACTGGTCGATAAACCCAAAAAAACCAAGACCGGACAATACTCTACCTCAGAAGAGGTATTGTCGTATTTGGCCAAAGACCATGAGATCATTCAAAATGTATTGGATTACCGTGGTTTGACCAAATTGAAAAGCACCTATGTCGATGCACTGCCCAACGAGGTTCAGCAACACAGTGGCCGCGTACATACCGACTACATGCAAACAGTGGCCGCCACAGGCCGTTTGAGCAGCAACAACCCCAATCTACAGAACATTCCCATTCGTACCGAAAGGGGACGACAGGTGCGCAAGGCCTTTATTCCAAGAGATGATGACCATGTGTTACTGGCAGCAGACTATTCCCAAATCGAGTTGCGTATCATTGCCGCCTTGAGCGAAGAGACCACTATGATCGAAGCCTTTAAAAATGGAGATGACATTCATGCCACCACGGCCTCAAAAGTATTCAACGTATCCATTGAAAACGTCACCCGCGAACAACGAAGTAATGCCAAGACCGTAAATTTTGGCATCATCTATGGGGTATCTGCATTTGGACTTAGCAACCAGACCGATCTTAGCCGTTCAGAGGCAAAAGAACTGATCGACAACTATTATAAAACATATCCGAAGCTTAGAAAATACATGGGTGAACAGGTCGATTTTGCACGGGACCATGGCTATGTACAGACCATACTTGGCCGTCGACGCTATTTAAAAGACATCAATGCAGGCAACCAGGTGGTGCGTGGTGCCGCAGAACGCAACGCTGTCAATGCCCCCATTCAAGGTAGTGCCGCTGATATCATCAAAATTGCAATGATCAACATCCATAAGAAGCTTACAGCTGGCAACTATAAGACCAAAATGTTATTGCAAGTACATGATGAACTGGTATTTGATTGCTACAAGCCTGAACTGGAAGAGATGAAAGAACTTGTTAAAACCGAAATGGAAAATGCCTACCCTCTTCAGGTACCTCTTGATGTAGAAGTGGGTATTGGCCAAAACTGGTTAGAGGCACATTAAAAAAGCACCCATTGGGTGCTTTTGTATCATAATGGGTTATTTTTAGCTTACCAACCCAAAGCCAACTTAAACTTTGGTTTTCTTTCTTTTTGCACCTTTGCCTCCTTAGCGCGTGCCTCTTTTTCTGCATGGATATACAAATCCAAGGAAAATGGATAAGTTTGCCCCATACCGGGATAATACACTAACTTTTTCATACGAATGGTTTTTTGAACAATGAAGCAGCAAAGATGCATGGAATAGTTGGTATGATATCTCATTGACACTACCCAATTTCTATGTTATTTTAACCCGAAAGGGAATGGATCAAAAATGGGTCAATTCTAACGGATAAAGAGCTGGCACATATCGCAAAAGTAATGGAAAGCTGTAGTTTTATGCGTTAGTGGAAAAAATTCAGGAAGCGCTTGACCTTCTTCTTTAACGTGGGTTCGACATAAGAACACAACGTTAATGTTGGTTTTCGGCAATTTTGGAAAGGCACAGTGAGAAACTGGACTTTTCCAGTGTATATCTTGAAGGAAGCCACACCCCGGTCATTCATGGTCGCGAGGCAGTGGACTACCAAGGAAGGAAGAAACGCAAGACCATCAACGCACTTTATCTTAACGATATAGGCAGGAATCCCCTTGGCCATCTCTGAACCAGTTGCCGGTAACCATAACGATCTGTTTGAGATTGAAGTGCAGTTTGAAGCGATCACCGCTACCCTTGACAGGCCAGATATAAGCACGAATGGACTGTTCCTAATGTAGATGTAAGATTTGACACCAAAGATTTCAGGTAGGCATGCGCTACCAAGAAAATAAACGCCAACATATGTTTTAACAAACGAAACGGAACTCTCAAATAAAGAGATGAATACTTTGACCAGAAACTATATGATGAAAGATATGCCGTCGAGCGCACCAACGCTTGGATGGACAGTTTTCGGTCGCTGCTCAATAGATTCGATACAACTGTCGAGAGCTGGAAAGGGTTTAACTATATGTCATTCATTGACTTGTTGCTAAGAAAAACCAAACTAAAAAAATTTAATGAGTTGATATAAGTATATGCTTACTTTATTTTTTGAATTATATAAAAAATGTATAATTTCCTACAAAAATATTTTGTTAGAATCTTTTGTATTACCAATTGCCCTGATGATAATATCGATTTTATGGATAGTGTATCCTCCGAAAAATCGAAATTATATATATGGTTATAGAACCAGCACGAGTTTGAAGAATAATGAAAACTGGCACTATGCCAATTTTATTGCAAGCAGGACTTTACTTACTCTAAGTATAGTGATAATACTTATTCATACTACAGCTTTCATAATGGCTATAGATGCAACGAATTCATTAATAAACCTATTAATGATTAGTTATATCATAATTTCCTTTGCTGTTATTCCAATTACAGAAATCTCCCTGCACGTTCACCTTAAATTCAAAAAGTAAAATATGAAATTAATTAAACGTTACTCAAAAGGCATTTCTATTCTTCTAGCTAGGCTCAAGGCGATGTATGCCGAGCGCAGTCGAGACCTTATTAAAAGTTGTCATTTAAAAAGCTTCTCGACGGCACTCGAGGCGACAATTACCCTGTTTTCAGGCATTTACCCTAAAACACCTATCTTTTTAAATCAGACCCATGTTATTTAGCATGTACTTCTTAAGGTAGGTTTCTTTCGATGTTGTGGTTAAACATCTGTTAAATGTTTTGGGGGTCAAGCCCTTTTAAAAAAACTTACGGCCCCAATCAATTTATGACCCAATGAGATTACATGCCAAAGGGCTGATTGCCATAGCACTGTTTTTTTGTTCGCTACTGCTTGCCCAAGACAAAGTGGACATTGGTGAAAGACATCTTATAAAATCAGAACTATTGCAACAAAACAGGGTATTGGACATATACCTCCCAAGTTCGCACCAGACTTCCCAAAAAAAATACCCTGTTTTATTCATTTTAGACGGACAATGGCATTTTGCAAATGGTGTGGCAATTCAAAAGTCATTGCGAGTGCCCGATCGATTGCCAGAAATGATTGTCGTCGGCATACACAGCGAGAATCCATTGCGTCTTACCTTGTTTGGGAACGAAAGGGAAAAATTCCTTTCCTTTTTACAAGAAGAGGTCATTCCATATATAAATGCCAACTTTAAGGCCACTGATGAAAGAATCTTATTCGGCTGGGAAGCAGCTGCAATTTTTAGCGGATATGCCATACTGCACAAAAGCCAGTTGTTCAATGGGGCAATAATGACCAATGGAGCATATGTCACCCAACAGATGATCGAAGAATTTTTAGAGCTCGACCCAATGGCTGAACGGTATTTGTTTATTGCCAACACCGATAAAGACATCTATTCGGTAAGAGGCAGTGATGCCTTTGCGGAACTATTAGGGAACAAAGCTCCCGCGACCCTCATCTGGAAATATGAAAAATTCAATGATGAAATTCATGAATCACTACCTTACTTGGCATTGTACCATGGCCTGAACCACTATTTTCACAACTACCAATCCTTGGTTTTTGCCAATATTGAAGAATTTCACAATTTGGGAGGAATACCTTACCTCAAAAGCTATTATCTAAAAAGAGGAAAGCGATTCGGTTTAGACCCAAAAATTGACAACTCGGTCAAAAACGCACTTATCTGGCTTTCATGGAACCGAGATGATTTTGAATCTTTCCAATTTTTTATGGACGCTTTCAAGGATGTTCTCACGACCAAAAGGTACACATCAGCGTATTGGCAGAATAGATTTGGCCAATTTTACCTGAAGCATGGTGATTATGAAAACGCAATACACTATTTCAAAATTGGAATTTCACAATATCCAGAGCGATCATGGCTAGCAAAAATGCATAATGGTCTAGGTAAAGCCTACTTCAAAAAAGGAAATCAAAAGCTGGCCAAATCCAATCTTAAAAAAGCCATGGAAATTGCAAGGAAAAATAAAGATGCCCAGTTTGAAGACTATAAAAAGGATTTTACCGTACTGAGAAAATAACCCATTTACATCTTCAGAACCAACTTCGTACTCCCCCATACCGATGCCAGCATGCATATAAAGCTTAACCTATAATTCTGTGGCCAAAGTGTGGAGCACGTGTAGAACAGCATTGGCCGTCATTGGCTATAGTTTGCCCCTATCTGGTCCAAGACTTTTAAAAAAGTCATAAACTCGGTAGTCTCCAATTTTTTGATTGCCTGTTTACGCAATCGGATAGCATGGGGCAAAACTTGACCCACAACTTGGATACCTGTTGTGGTCAATTCCAATTTAAAACGTTTTTGGTCTCCATCAAAGCGCGATTTAGAAAGCCAACCCTTGCGTTCAAGACCAGCGATCACCCGTGAAATGGTAGCACGATTTCTAAAGTTCAACTGTACAATATCACGTTGTGAAGCCGCATCGCCCAACTCGTGAACTTGGTGCAATATCACCCACTGCTCAATGGTCATGTCAATGCCCAAGGTTTCAAATTGCTTCAAATAGGCATCCTGAACCTTACGCAATACCAAGTCTAAATGAAGGCCTATTCCAGAGATTTTATCTATTTGATGGAGCATCAGAACTTAAAGAGGGTTTTTAACGATAATTTTAGGTCAAAAAGGGATTTGAATTCCAAAATTACGTATTTTTGTTGCATCAACAACAATTTTTCAAGAAATACTAAAGAAAAAACCTATGGAAACCAAAACCTTACCCAAAGTCCACGAGGGCGCACAAGACTTCATGCCCATCAACGGAACTGATTATGTTGAACTGTACGTAGGGAACTCAAAACAAGCTGCGCATTTTTACAAGGCAGCATTTGGCTTTCAATCTTTTGCCTATGCCGGGCTTCAAACCGGCCTTAAAGACCGTGAAAGCTATGTGGTCATTCAAGATAAGATTCGTTTGGTATTGACATCACCGCTAAAGAGTGGCACAGGTATCGGCAGGCACATCGATCAGCATGGTGATGGTGTAAAGGTAGTTGCCCTATGGGTAGATGATGCGACCTACGCCTATGAAACAGCTATCTCTAAAGGTGCTAAACCGTATATGGAACCTAGAGTGGAAGAAGACGAATCGGGTAAGGTAGTTCGAGCAGGTATCTACACCTATGGTGAAACCGTACATATTTTCGTCGAGCGTAAAGATTATAACGGCGTTTTTTTACCTGGTTTTGTGAAATGGGAAACGCCTTTTTACAATCCGCAACCTGTCGGATTGAAGTTCGTTGACCATATGGTCGGCAATGTGGGCTGGAACCAGATGAACCATTGGGTAGATTTCTATGAAAAGGTCATGGGTTTCAAAAACATACTCTCATTTGATGACAACGATATCTCAACAGAGTACACCGCCTTGATGAGCAAGGTAATGAGCAATGGCAATGGACGGATCAAATTCCCCATTAACGAACCGGCCGAGGGCAAGAAAAAATCACAAGTTGAAGAATACCTTGATTTTTACGAAGGCGAAGGGGTACAGCATATTGCAGTGGCTACCGATGACATCATCAAAACCGTAAAAGAATTGCGAAGCCGTGGCGTTGAATTCTTGCGTGTACCAGACACCTACTACGAAGTAGTCACAGATCGCGTAGGAAAAATCGATGAAGATATTGCTCCATTGAAGGAGTTGGGCATACTTGTAGATCGTGATGACGAAGGATATTTATTACAGATTTTTACAAAACCAGTGGAACCAAGACCCACCATGTTTTTTGAAATCATTCAAAGAAAAGGGGCACAATCATTTGGAAAGGGTAACTTTAAGGCATTGTTCGAAGCCATAGAGCGTGAACAAGAGTTAAGGGGCACACTTCACTAAAAACGCCGTTATGCCAATTTATCATAAACTGGGTAAGCTACCCCAAAAGCGTCATACGCAATTTGAAAAACCTGAAGGAGGATTGTATTACGAGCAGTTGTTCGGTACCATCGGGTTTGATGGCATGTCATCGCTGTTGTACCATATTCACCGCCCCACACAGGTCAAAGAAGTAGGAAAGCCATTGGATGTAAGTCCGAAAATAGCTGTGGCAAAAAATATTACTTCACGAAAATTGATTGGTTTCAATGTGCAGCCAAAAGATGATTTTCTTGAAGCTAGGGAACCGCTCTTGGTCAACAATGACGTACATATCGGGCTTGCAGCTCCCTGTAAACCATTGGTCCATTATTTTTACAAGAATGTTGATGCTGATGAAATGCTTTTTATTCATAAAGGCAGCGGTACACTGAAGACTTTTTTGGGGGATATTCCTTTTCAATATGGTGATTATCTTATCATACCTAGGGGAATGATCTATCAAATTGAATTTGATTCAGAAGACAACCGTGTGCTGTACGCAGAATCTTTTCATCCCATTTATACCCCTAAAAGATATCGTAACTGGTTTGGGCAGTTGCTAGAACATTCCCCCTTCTGTGAACGCGATTACAAATTGCCCCAAAATTTGAAAGCACACGATGAAAAGGGCGAATTTTTGATAAAAATAAAGAAACAGGGCATGTTGCACCAGCTCGTTTATGCTACCCACCCCTTTGATGTTGTGGGTTGGGACGGTTACAATTTCCCTTATGGATTTTCAATCCACAATTTTGAGCCTATAACGGGCCGTGTACATCAACCCCCACCAGTACATCAAACATTTGAGACCAGCGCGTTTGTGATCTGTTCTTTCTGTCCACGCCTATACGATTACCATCCAAAGGCAATACCTGCACCGTACAACCATTCGAACATCGATTCAGATGAGGTCCTGTATTATGTCGATGGCGATTTTATGAGCAGAACCGGTATCGGTCCAGGTTACATTTCATTGCACCCTGCGGGTATTCCACATGGTCCGCATCCAGGCACGTACGAGGCCAGTATTGGCAAAAAGGGCACCGAGGAGCTCGCCGTGATGATCGATACGTTCAAACCTTTGATGGTTACTGAAAATGCCCTTAAGATCGATGATGGCAAATATTATGGATCTTGGGTAGAACAATAGGCAAACCTAATCGTTTTCCCTATTTTCATGGGGAATCATATGAACTAAAAAAAATACTTGCATCAGATAAGAACTACCGAACAAAATGATTATAGATATCCCTAAAAATTCAGATTTTTCAATTCATAATATTCCCTTCGGAATTTTTTCCACCAAAGACCGAAGTCCAAGGGCCGGTGTGGCCGTGGGCGACCATATCTTGGATTTGACCGCAGTTGCCGAATGGGATGTGTTCGACTTCAATACCGCCGTTCTTGAAAAAGACACACTGAATGATTTTATCGCATTGGGAAAAGAGATTACATCAAAAGTACGTCGCGATATTCAAGCTTGGCTTCAAGACGGGCAATCGGTATTGGCAAATAAACCAGAACTCTTTGTCAGGCAATCAGAGGCGCAAATGCATATGCCCATTTATGTAGGGGATTATACCGACTTTTATTCAAGTATTGAACATGCCACTAATGTGGGAGCCATGTTTCGTGGAAAAGAAAATGCACTGATGCCCAATTGGAAACACATTCCAGTAGGGTATCATGGTCGGGCAAGTTCGATTATGGTCAGTGGTGTGGCGATGCACCGCCCTAAAGGGCAAACCCTGCCACCAGGTTCTGACCAACCAGTCTACGGACCTTCACAACGACTTGATTTTGAATTGGAAATGGCCTTTGTAACAGGCGTGAACAGCCAGTTGGGCGAATCGATTAGCACAGCAGCAGCAGAAGACTACATTTTTGGAGTGGTACTTTTCAATGACTGGTCAGCACGTGATATCCAAAAATGGGAATATGTGCCCTTAGGGCCTTTTTTGGGTAAAAACTTTGCATCACATATTTCACCCTGGATCGTTACTTTAGAAGCTTTGGAAATTTTTAGGGTAAGCGGGCCTGAACAAAACCCTGAAGTATTGGATTATCTTAAATTTAAGGGGGACAAAAACTATGATATCACTTTGGAGGTTGGCATTGCACCTGAAGGGAGCGAAGAACAGATTGTTTGCCGTTCGAACTTCAAATATATGTATTGGAACATGGCCCAGCAATTGGCCCATCATACCGTGAACGGTTGCAATATCAATATTGGGGACCTCTATGGTTCAGGCACCATTTCTGGTAAGGATGAAGACTCTTATGGCTCTATGCTCGAACTGGCTTGGATGGGCACAAAACCAATTCAAATGAAAGATGGTTCTGAACGAAGGTTCATCAACGACGGGGATACGGTCACGATGAGGGGACATGCCCAAAAAGGCGATATTCGTGTTGGTTTTGGAGCGGTCACCACCAAAGTGTTGCCCGCAAAGTAATCTGTATTTTACCGTTCACATACAAAGAGGAACGCCATTTATAAAAAAAAGATTCCTGCTTTTGCAGCAATGACCATAAAGATGATGATCAAAACACTGGACCCAACCAAAATTTCACAACCTGACCTACATGGTATCTTATTGACAGCTGTTGCCCCTAGGCCCATTTGCTTTGCAAGTACCATAGATAAAAATGGGCATGTCAACCTAAGCCCGTTCAGTTATTTCAACGTCTTCAGTTCGAATCCGCCCATCATGGTCTTCTCCCCTGCCCGAAGTGGTCGTGATAACAGCCTAAAGCATTCACACGAAAATGTAAAAGAGGTGCCTGAAGTAGTCATCAACATCGTGACACATCAAATCGTGGAGCAGATGTCGCTTTCAAGTACTGCTTACGATAAAGGGGTCGATGAATTTGTAAAGGCTGGACTCACTGCTCTGCCCAGTCAAAGAATACGCCCTCCCAGGGTAGGTGAAGCCCCTGTATCTTTTGAGTGTACGGTTACCGAAGTCATTGAGTTGGCCGATACCCCTGGAGCTGGCAACTTGATTTTATCCAAGGTCGAACTCATCCATATTAATGAAGCATATCTAAGTGATGGCAAGCTTGATACCCAAAAGCTAGATCTGGTCGGAAGAATGGGAGGCAGTTGGTACATTAGGGCAAAAGAAAATGCACTTTTCGAAATACCAAAACCCATTCGCACGAAAGGAATAGGAGTCGATGCCCTACCGAAGGGAATTCGTGAAAGCCAGATATTGACCGGCAACAACTTAGGGCGTTTGGGCAATTTAGAGACGTTTCCCTCAGAAGATGAAATAGCGGTCATTGCCGCAGACGATGAGATCCGAATGCTCGCAAAAAAAGTAGGGGCAAATCCACTAAAACACAAAAGCCAATTGCACTGGCTGGCCCAACGGGTATTAGTTGGGGGAGATACCCAAAAAGCCATGGCAATTTTACTTCATGCAGAAAAAATAGAGCCATGAGCATGGGAATCGAGTCAATCTTCAAACCGTACTTGAAGCCCAAAGAGGTGTACAAGGGAGGAAAAAACATACCTACGTCACTCAAAAAGATCTATAAACTTTCTTCTAATGAAAACCCATTGGGCGCTTCACCAAAGGCGGTCGAGGCCATCAAGCGTGCCATTGCTAAAGTTGACATCTATCCTGATCAAAATGATAGCCGATTGCGTGAAGCTCTGGTCGATGATTTTGAAAGGCAATTGGAAGCCGACCAGTTCATTACAGGAAATAGCGGATCGGAAATTATCGATATGTTGCTACGTGCCTTTATCAATGAAGGCGATGAGGTCATTTATTCAAATCCTTGTTTTTTACCCTATGCCGTATTTTCGAGGTGGTATGGAGCCAAACAAATAGATGTTCCTCTCTCTGGGCCGAATTATGAATTGAATGTAGAGGGTATTTTGAATGCCATAACCTCTCGCACAAAAATCATTTTTTTGACTAGTCCGAACAACCCAACGGGCACCTATATCCCAAAATCCGTACTCGATGATTTTTTACAACGGGTCCCCAAAAACATCTTGATCGTGCTTGATGAGGTATATCGTCATTTTGCCGATGCCGATGATTATGTTTCTGCACTTTCCTATGTGCAAAAAGGACATCATGTTTTAGGATTGAACAGTTTCTCAAAAACCTATGGTTTGGCAGGAATGCGAATTGGGTATGGCTACACTTCCAAAACCATTGCCAATTACCTGCGATTGATCCACAAACCCTTTTTATTGCCCTTGACCTCGATAGAAGCGGCCATAGGCGCCTTAGGCGACAACGCATTCATCGAAGAAACGATACGTACCGTTCACGAAGGAAAACACTTTTTGTCAGATTCCTTCATGAAATTGGGAATCACGTTCTGGCCAAGTCAGGCCAATTTCTTTTTGGTTGACCCTCCATTACCAGAATTTGAATTCACGGATCGATTGATGGCATCGGGTATCATGGTGCGGCCGGTATCACAATTTGGTGCCCCAGGCAAAGTAAGGATCACCATTGGCAATCAAGAGGCCAACAAGAAGTTGATCGGCACGCTTCAGAAGATGAAAAATTCACTACAACAGTAAATTATTTATTTACTACGGGTCAAATCTTGTAAATATAGCATTGGCACCCTCATAAGTGGGGTCAATGTCCGCACCCGCTATGGTCAACATATCTCCAGTTTCATTCAATAGGATTGTAATGGTTTCTTGTTCACCACTATCTATCAAGGTCAGCTGATCCATTTCCAACATCCATTCATACATTAGTTCATCTTGCCCTTCAGGGCAGGAAACCGATAAACCATCAACCTCAATATAGCTGAGCTTGTCTGTAGAGACCATCGTTCCATCATCATTAAATACGAAGGTCAACAAATAACATTCTTCTGAAACCAAGGATTCCAATACAAAATCTGCCAAATCTAAGTCTAGGTCATCAATGGATTCATCTATTTCTAAGTCAGTAAGGGCCCAAGTGCCGCCCACGAGAGAAATCCCATCATCCATGTCATCCCCAGTATCATCGCCCATGTTGGTTGAATCATTATCATTGTCACCCGTATTGTCATCATCGATACTGATTTGATCGTCTGCAGCAGTATCATTGGAATCATCACTGGAACATGCAGCTAAGAACACAAGCAGAAGTGCCCATAGAAAGAGATTGTTTTTCATCGTTTTGCTTTGTGAGGTTACTACGAAGTAACGAAAAAAAAGTATTGTAAGTACAGAGCTCTATTCACAGTTTAGAAAACAAAGCGATAGGTAGCCTTCAATAAAAATATGTTTTGTGGTGTCTCCCCGAATATATTGTCGCCCAAACTTGATAAAAGTCCCTGCGAAGGATCTGCATCACGGGAAACATCTTGAGACCATACCAAGAAAATTTCAGACCCTGGAATGTATTCCCACCGTACGACCAGATTAGAGCGAAATTGAACAAAAGAAAAGTCGGGATCATCAAAACTAAAATCAGTATTGCCATCCAAATCCTCATCTATGGCATAGACGTCATCGGCAAATGTGATATTATCAGATGTGTATTGTAAAAAACGGTCTTCAAAGATTTTGGCAGTTGCATCGGTAACGTGCTTAAAATTCGAATACCTTCCTCTAGAGATAAAAGGCTGCCCCCAGTATTGGATAGTCAAATTTGGATTGATATTGTAATTCAAACGAACCGACATACTCAGGGTACGCTGTTCAATATCCCCGTTCAAATAACGAACACCATTACTAGTATCAACATTGTCAATGTATTGTAATTTATCATTGTTGATGCTATATTCTGGAAAAACGGAAATGCGAAGTGCATCCATGGGTTGGTAGCGAAACCCAAATTCAACATAGTATCGATTTATGGAGTTGTCGAAAGCCCTACTTCCATTATGGAAAAAATTGAACCTAATTTTTTTACGTCCATCTGTACCTACACTGTTCCAAAAACTAATTTCCTGGGATCGACGCAATCTCGGACCGCCACGCAGGGCAAAATTGGAATAACGAATCGGCACATAAGTGATTCCTAAATTGGAAAACCAGTTGTTTTCCCAATTTTGCCATGTATTGGTATTGAAACGCAATTCATTGTGATTACCTCCAAAATCCCATACACTCCAGTGATTGTAATTGATGCCAACCCTTCTAAAAGTACTATCGGGCTTTAAGGTACGGTACCCGACCCATGTGTAGTGCCGAATGTCGTCAGACTGTCTTTGAAACCCAATATCGTTCATTTCCAATTCAGGGGAACGCCATGTACCCCCTGTTTCAAACATGAAATGGCCATCCCCCGCCTTCCCCAATTGCAGGTTGCCACCGGTACCGGTCAAAGAGGTACGATCGGCATCAACCCCAACATGGTCGGCATCAACCCGCTGAAACAAGTGGGTAATGGATTCTTGGGTTTCTCGTATGGCCTCTTCACTGCCCTGAACATGGCTCCAACTCATATTGCCCCCGACATACCAGTCGCGATCATTCCATTGATGTTTAAAATCAAAACCTCCCGTATATGCCGAACGGTGCAAGAAATTGATATTTTCAGTAAGGTAATCTCTATTGACTGCGGTAAAAATTCCTCCGATGTATGAATTTCTTTCATTAAAATCCTTTTGCAGACGGCCAACAAAGTAATTGGTCAGGGGTTCTACCACTTCCCTACGACGCTCCCCATTGTTATCTATGGTCGCATATTTTTTTGCGGTAATGCTTTCCAATACCCCAATGGCCCATCCATCTTTAGTCTTTCCACTGAATTTGGCTGCCCCTATAATCTCAGTATTTTCAGGAATGTCGACAAACTCACTGTCTTGGGTATCAGGTGATCCTTGGGGGCTTCTACCAATCCTACGGCTATAGAAGATATTGTCAGACCCAAAGGTATTTCCTGCCTGCGACTGGGACAGGTTAAAATCGAATATGTTGTTGTTTTCGACAAAGAAGGGGCGCTGCTCACGGAAAAATATTTGAAACCCATCCAAGGCGATAGCAGATGGATCTGCCTCTACTTGTCCAAAATCTGGGTTTACCGTCAAATCAAGGGTAAGGTCATTCGTCACCCCAATTTTGGCATCAAGCCCTACATTGATATCGGTTTCATCGCCATCCCTGAAGGGATTTCCATCCTCAGCCTCATAGGTCGCTCCGCTTGCCACGGTATATGGCTGTATTTCGAGCTGCCTTTGGGGCTCTATGTTCCTTAGACCGTGCAATTCACCGAACTCACTCACCCAACCTGGGGCATCTAAGGGCACACGTTGCCAAAGTGAGCGTTCCTCTGCCCTAAAAAAACGTCGTGTAGACTGCAGGCCCCAGACCTGGTCTTTCTCTTTTCCAAATTTAATCTGACTGAATGGGATCTTCAGTTCGGCGGTCCAACCTTCTTTGTCCAAATTTGTTTTTGTATACCAGATAGGATTCCAGCTACTGTCCCAATTGTTTCCATTTTCCGATACCAACTCATCTCCTTTTACCCCGGCAGCGGTTACCGTAAATGAAAATGCGGTACGCTTATCATGGTAACTGTCGATATTGAACTCTACCCAATCCCCATCAAAACCATCACGTCTAGACATTCGCTGTACGATATTTTCAGGTTCTGCATCAAAACAACGAACTCCTATATATAGGTACTTATCATCATAGACAATCTTGAACTTGGTCTGATAGCTTGGAGGGGTATTCTCATCTGGACGGTTTTCAATGTAGTCTCCTGCCCAATCCACTATTGCCCATATGGGGTCGTTCAACAATCCGTCGACAACAGGAGGCACTTCTTCTGCAATTCCTTTGGTAACATATATTTTTTTGGAAATTACTTCTGACTTCCCGGTTTTCTTTTCTGTTTCATCCAACTGTGTTAAATCTTGGGAAAAAACTATGGAAGAAACCAAAACTGAAATGAGAAGAAAGGTTGGTTTATACACAACAGTTCGTTTTTTGATTGATTTAATTTAAAGACTTCGGTAATATTGAACAGTTACACTTTTCCTAAAGTTTTGATGTTTTTTAACAAGTTTTGGCAACTTGTACGACTACCTTTACCCTACATATTGTTGCTTTCTAAAAAATGAAAAAATATTCATGGTCAAGCATTTGTAATTCAATCTAATAATTGTACATTTGCAGCCCGTTTAGCGGGAACGAATTGAAAATCACTAATTCATCTGATTGTGGATACATTAAGTTACAAGACAATTTCTGCCAATAAGTCCACTGTTGACAAGCAATGGTTGTTGGTTGATGCTGAAGGACAAACATTGGGCAGGTTGGCCTCAAAAGTGGCCAAATTGCTAAGGGGAAAGTATAAGCCTAATTTTACCCCACATGTTGATTGTGGTGATAATGTCATTGTCATCAATGCTGAAAAAATCAATTTGACCGGAAACAAATGGGACGATAAAACATATCTTCGGTACACAGGATATCCAGGTGGGCAACGTTCGACTACGGCCAAGGAGTTGTTGGACAAGCATCCAGAGCGCATTATCGAAAAATCTATCAAGGGCATGCTGCCCAAGAACAAATTAGGTGCCGACCTATTCAGAAACTTAAAGGTATATGCCGGAACTGAACACAATCATGAGGCACAAAAACCGAAGATTATCAACTTAAACGATTACAAATAATGGAAGTGGTTCACAAAATAGGACGAAGAAAGACTGCAGTAGCCAGAGTATATGTTTCTGAAGGAAAAGGAAACATTACGGTCAATAAAAGAACCTTTGAAGATTATTTTACCACTGCCACCTTACAATACAAAGTAAAGCAACCTTTTACATTGACCGAAACCGAAGGCAATTATGATGTAAAGATAAATGTGTATGGTGGTGGCATTACTGGCCAAGCTGAAGCGGTTCGCTTAGCAATTTCCCGAGCCATGTGCGAAATAAATGAAGAGAACAGAAGCGTTCTTAAACCTGAAGGTCTGTTGACCAGAGATCCAAGAATGGTAGAACGTAAGAAATTCGGCCAGAAGAAAGCCCGTAAGAAATTCCAGTTTTCTAAACGTTAACGTGTATTGCGGCATTTGTCCGTATCACCATATTGAGTTCATTGAAAAATCCTGATAAAAAATCAGGAGCAAATTTTAAAAACAAGAGTTGTCGTTGTTCCAAAGAGCAAAAAAAAACAACTTTTTGGAATTTAGTTTAGCATCTAAATGAATCAGGGCGAACCTCAAGTGACCACCTATTCATTGCTATACCAACGGAACGTAAACTAAGTACAAAAATGGCAAACAACATTGAAGTAAAAAATTTATTGGAAGCTGGTGTGCACTTCGGGCACCTGACTAGAAAGTGGAATCCGAACATGGCTCCCTACATCTACATGGAGCGTAACGGAATACACGTTATCAATCTCTACAAGACCGTAGCCAAATTGGAAGAGGCCAATGAAGCGCTAAAAAAAATAGCTGCCTCTGGCCGTAAAATCCTTTTCGTGGCCACAAAGAAACAAGCCAAGGATATTGTTGCCGACAAAGTATCGAAAGTAAACATGCCCTTCATTACCGAAAGATGGCCAGGTGGTATGTTGACCAATTTTGTCACCATCAGAAAAGCAGTCAAAAAAATGACAGCAATCGACCGTATGAAAAAAGACGGAACGTTCAATACCCTTTCAAAAAAGGAACGTTTACAAGTTGATCGATTACGTGCAAAATTGGAAAAAAACTTAGGGTCGATAGCTGATATGACCCGATTGCCAGGTGCCATTTTTATCGTAGACACTATGCGTGAGCATATTGCGGTCAAAGAGGCCCAAAAACTGAATATTCCCATTTTTGCCATGGTCGATACCAATTCAGATCCTAGACCTATCGACTTTGTGATACCCTCAAACGATGATGCTGGTAAATCCATTGAAGCGATCATGACCGAAGTTACCAATGCCGTTGCTGAAGGCTTGGCAGAGCGTAAGTCAGAAAGACAAGCCACCAAAGAAGAAAAAGAGGAATCTCAGGCAGCTGTTGCTGAAGTAAAAACAGAAAAGGTTGATGAGGAAAAAACCACTACTGTAGTTGAAACCGCCGAAGAAACCATTGCATCACCTTCTGGGAAAGAAGTAAAAGAAGAAACTGTACAACAACCGGTAGCTGAAGAAACAAAAGAAGCACCTGTTGTTGCTGAAAAAGCAGTTGAAACTGAGGCAAAGACCACGGCCGATGACCTTACCAAAATTGAAGGCATTGGACCAAAAGCCGCAGAAGCCCTAATCAATGCGGGAATAGCATCTTACGCCGATGTAGCCAAAGCCGATTCAGAACATATCAAGACCGTTTTGGCCGAAGCAAACTCAAGAATGGCACATCTAGACCCTACTTCATGGCCAAAACAGGCGCAAATGGCCGCAGATGAAAAATGGGATGAGCTTGCAGCATGGCAAGATAGCGTTAAAGGTGGTGTTGAGTAACTGCACTTCATTTAACGTTGACCTAAAACAAAACACAGGCATAGTGTTTTACTTTACATAAATTTAAATACTAAGGAAATGGCAAAGATTACCGCCGCAGAAGTAAACAAATTAAGAAAAACCACCGGAGCCGGAATGATGGACTGTAAAAATGCTTTGGTTGAAGCTGATGGTGATTTTGAAAAAGCAATTGAGATCCTACGAAAAAAAGGGCAAAAAGTAGCTGCAAAAAGAGCAGATAGAGAATCAGCTGAAGGTGCAGCCATTGCTAAAGTGAATGCCGAAAACAATTCTGGGATCATCATTTCATTGAATTGCGAAACCGATTTTGTCGCCAAAAACGAATCTTTTGTATCATTGGCCAATGAATTGGCCAATTTAGCCCTGGACTTTGATTCTAAAGATGACTTCTTAGCTGCACAATACAATGGAATGACCGTTGGGGAAAAGTTGACCGAGCAAACCGGAGTCATCGGAGAGAAAATAGAAATTGGAAGTTTTGAAAAATTGACTGCTCCATTTGTAGGCTCGTACATACATGCAGGCAATAAGATTGCAACCCTTGTTGGGCTTTCAGCCACTGTAAACGGCGTTGCCGAAGCGGCAAAGGATGTCGCTATGCAAGCCGCTGCCATGAACCCCGTCGCATTGAATGAAGAAGGGGTTGACCAAGCTGTTATCGATAAGGAAATTGAGATTGCCAAAGATCAATTACGGCAAGAAGGTAAGCCTGAGGCCATGTTGGAAAATATTGCAAAAGGAAAATTGAAGCGTTTCTTTAAAGACAATACCTTGATCAACCAGGCGTTTATCAAAGACAATAAACAGAGTGTTGCCCAATATGTAAAATCAGTTGATTCCAGTTTGGAGGTTACCGGATTTTCAAGGGTAGCTTTAGGCTAGGCCTTACTACTACCTTAAATACAAAAAGCCCCGGCTCGAGCCGGGGCTTTTTGTATACATAATTTTGTAAGACCTATTTCGATTTGATCATGATATCCCCATTGAAGGTTTTGAAAAGCATTTCAGGTCCCCCACCATTAATAGTGCCCTTTACCCATTGTTCAACTTTTACCTTATATTTTCCCGAAGATTGATTTCTATCCACAACGGGCTTGTTTTCAACAATGGCCATATCAAAATCGGTATACACATCACCCATATCTGATTTTGCCTTGATAGCTGCTTTTAAGGATTTTGGAAAAACAACCTCAACATCACCATTAAAACTACTGAATGCCATCTCTTTTCCAACCGTAATGGTATTGAAATCCACTTTCAACACCCCATTGGTCGTATTGGCGATTACCGATCCGCTGACGTTCTCTAAGGTAATATGGCCATTGACGTTACTTATTTCCATGGCCCCATTTACGCCTTCAACGTGAATATCGCCGTTATTGATTGTTTTTAGCTTTAGTGCAAAGTTTGAAGGTACTTTGATGAACAGATCGGTCTTCTTGTTCCAGAGCTCATTATTGATCCTAACCGTATTGCCCTCTTCTTCAGCACCAATGTTCACACTCGCATTTGAAATCCTTTTCATTCCTTTTTTATCACTTTTACTGCCACAACCTTTACAGCCTTCGTTGCTATCTTCTGTAATCATCGCCTTAACAATGACTTCTTTGCCACTATAGGCAATTACATCGATAGAACCTGAAATTTGACCAACCACCAACTTTCCTGGATTGTCTGGATCGCTGAGCGGAACCGTAAACAAATCAATACTTTGCTCTTGGGCAGATAACATACTTGCACATACCATTGCCCATATCACTATTAGAACTTTTACATTTTTCATGACGCTATATTTTTTTGAGGTATACATTACCATTAAGGGTCTCGAAATCAAGGTCAATTCCTCCCTTCCCAATTTGAACAATTGGCGTCGCTTCATACTTATACCTGCCGTTGTCCTTTTTACCCTCATTTCTGCTGGTTCTGGTGTATTGTTTTGTGACATCAAAATCTGTGAACAGCTCTCCGTTCATACTCTTGAATGAAATGTCAGCTGAAAGCGCATTTTGATAGATGATATTGATATCTCCATTCAGTGAATAGTATGTTGAAGCTTTGGTCGGATTATCGGTGTAGGTAATGTCGACTTCACCATTGATACAGTGCACATTGGTCTGACCTGCCACATTGTTCAAAGCTATACCACCGTTTACATTGTTCACTTTAATATAATTTCCCTGTGTATTTGCAATTCTGATATCGCCATCATTGACCGTACCAATGTTCAATCTGATGTTCTTGGGCACCTTCAATTTGAAACTCAACCAATGTCTGTATGAGGGTTCTTTAGAATTATCGCACCAATTGAACCGCAGACCATTTTCATTGTATTCAAAATAAGGGGCACTTGGGTGGATGATCAATCGCCCACCACGCTCCAATATGGCAATATCCAGTTCTGTTTTGCCCAACTCCAAACCTTTTTCAGTATCAGCGGTAATTTTCTTTTTCACTTCTAACTGTATTGCCTGTCCTGAATATCCTTCTATGGTTATCGGTCCAAAAATGTTTTGGACCACCAACGCATTTGATGTGCTATTGCTTTGAAAGGAAAGCTCTTTTTGAATAACTGCCTCAAAAATATTTTTCTGTGCTTCTGACTTGTATGGCACCAGTAATAGTGTGAGCACCATGATTAAAGCTATTTTTTTCATTGTTAAAATTTGACTGTTCGTAATTTGATTTTTGTCATTTTGACTGATGGTATGGATAACCTATAATATAGATGCGATGGTATTTTCTATTCGTTTCTGCACTGTAGTATCCAATTGTTTTTCCCGTAATAACCTTTTGAAGGGCTCCACAGATCTTTTTTCTTGTAGAGCCAGCATCAAGTTGGCCAGGGTCACTTGAACTATAGGCGATTCTTGGTAGGGTATCGACTGTATCAAGCCTTGCCTTACCAAGGGATTTTCAACGTAATTGGTCAACGATTCTATTGCAGCTAGCCGTACATTGACGTTGGGGTCTGCATTTAGAGTTTGAAGCAATGCCTCTACAATACGTTTATTGGCATCTACAAACTTATTCGCTTCACTGACCCCCTCCAATCTTTGATTGGCAGAAGGCTGATCCAGTAAGGTGAGCACCAACTTTTGACGTACTTCTTTAGTTGCTGAATCGGTCTCAACAACCTGGACGGATGTCACTTCTCCCTTAAAAAAATAGCCCAATCCAAGACCTGCACCCAACAATATGAGCGCATATGCCAATCGTGGGATAAACATTCCCTTGATATTTTCCCATAACATACCAGGCCAGCGGCTTCGTTCTTCACGCTTTGCAATTTCTTTTGACAACATGTCAAAAAACTTTACATCCATGTTTTTTGAGGGTTCGGGTATGTTTTCCATGTCCAATTCTTCCCAGGCCATTCTTAAATCTTCAAACAGTGCCTTGGTCCTCGAATCTGAATACAGCCACTTTTCAAATTCTTTTACCTTTTCTTCTGATAGTTCTCCTTTCAGGTATGCCATGGCCCATAGTTCAAAATCTTTGTTGTTCATCATCCTATTTTTTTTCAAACTGTAAAAAAATACTTCTCAAATCTTGTAATGCGCGATGTGCCTTCACCTTTGCTGAACTTTCAGTACAATTGAGCACAGCGGCCACTTCCTTATATTTCAACCCATTAAGCTTGCTCAACACCAACACCTCCCTTTTATCATTGGACAATTGCCCCAATGCTTTTTTCAGCTTCATTTTATCTTCAGCTTTAGATATGGCATCTTCAGCGGTAACATCTTCTGCCAATTTGTAGTCCATACCTGAAAGTTCACCAACGATGCCCTTTTGTCGTACTTTCTTATAATGGTCGTAGTGTACATTACGTGCCATGGTAAACATCCAAGCTGTAAAAGAACCCTGTCCAGTAAATGTGTGTTTATACTTCAACATTCTGATAAAAACATTCTGTACCAAATCTTCGCTTACAGATGGGGTATTGCCCAAGTTGTAAAAAAACCCGAACATTTTCTTTTTATATCTTTCATAAAGCAGCCCAAGTTTATCGATATCGCCAGATTTCACTTTGAGCATCAAGGCATTGTCGGTCAGTGTGTGCAATTCAGGTCGTTTTGTTCAAAAGGATAAACCCCCGATTTTCAAAAAGGTTACAAAATGTACATTTTTTTTTTGCTTGAAAATGTATTACCCAAAATGAAGTGGCCAAAAATCCCGTTAATATTTTTGATTATTTTTGTTCGGACTTCAAAAAAATGCCAATGCGATACAACAGAATTCTATTGAAATTGAGTGGAGAGGCCTTGATGGGCGAACAACAATATGGAATTGACGGCAAACGATTGGCCGAGTATGCCGATGAAATCAAGGGCGTGATCGATAAAGGCATCGAAGTTGCCATTGTCATTGGAGGCGGTAACATTTTTCGTGGACTTGCAGGTGCTAGCCAAGGCATGGATCGTGTACAAGGTGATCATATGGGTATGCTGGCCACCGTAATCAATGGGCTGGCACTGCAAAGTGCATTGGAATTAAAAGGTGTGGAAACAAGACTGCAATCTGCCATAAAGATCAATGAAGTTGCAGAGCCTTTCATTCGGCGAAGGGCTATGCGCCATTTAGAAAAAGGCAGGGTAGTGATTTTTGGAGGCGGTACTGGAAACCCTTACTTCACTACAGACTCCGCTGCGGTACTCCGGGCCATTGAGATCAAGGCAGATGTCATTCTCAAGGGTACCCGTGTTGATGGTATTTACACCTCAGATCCCGAAAAAGACAAAACAGCCACAAAATTTGATACCATTTCCTTTAACGATGTCCTTTCCAAAGGACTAAAAGTGATGGATACCACGGCATTCACATTAAGTCAGGAAAATGAACTGCCCATCGTTGTTTTTGATATGAATACCCAGGGTAATTTGATGAAAATCGTATCGGGCGAAAATATTGGAACGGTAGTAAATGTCTAATCTGGTATATCATTTGATTCCTTACGCATAAATTTAGAATTATGAATGAAGAAATAACATTTATACTTGATGCCTCTAAAGAAAGTATGGACGGAGCGATGTCGCACCTAGAAAAAGCTTTTATAAAGATACGTGCCGGCAAGGCGAGCCCAGTCATGTTATCAACGGTAAAAGTAGACTATTATGGATCACCGACCCCACTCTCGCAGGTATCAAACATCAATACCCCCGATGCCCGAACCATTTCGGTACAACCTTGGGAAAAAAGCCTTCTTACTGAAATCGAAACGGCTATCATGAATGCCAATTTAGGCTTTAATCCCATGAACAATGGTGAAATGGTCATCATCAATGTACCCCCATTAACAGAAGAACGTAGAAAACAATTGGTCAAGCAAGCTAAAGCAGAGGCCGAAGATGCTAAGGTGAGCATCAGAAATGCTAGACAAGATGCCAATAAAGAGCTCAAAAAACTGGAAATCTCTGAAGATCTTCAAAGCAATGCCGAAGTTGATGTGCAGGAACTTACCAACACCTATATCAAAAAGGTAGATGGGGTTTTGGAAAAAAAGGAGGCAGAGATCATGAAGGTATGATTACAATGTTCAATGCTGAATCGTATTGTTTAGGAACACTACCAATCATTTTCTACCTTTGCCACCAATAAATTTGGAATGGTAAAAAAGCTTACCCAAGGTTTTTGGCCTACAGTAGCCCGGATTATTCTCAGAAACAGAATCTTGATTTTACTTCTGATTACAGTAGCGACCGTTTTTTTGGGGCTGCAATGGAAGAACATGCGGTTCTCAAATACAGAAGCCAATATCTTACCTGATGACCATCCCGCTACAATTGAATACAATGCCTTTTTGGCGCTCTTTGGGCAAGAAGATAATGCCATTGTACTGGCTATTAGGGACAGCCTGCTTTTTACCCCTGAAAATTTCGAGCGATGGAACATTTTGAGCAAACAATTGGATGCCGTCCCTGAAGTCGATTTTGTCTTATCTACCGATAATCTTCAAGAACTCGTCAAAGATAATGAGAGGCAAGAGTTCATTCTTGAGCCACTTATCAAGAACAAACTTGAAACCGAAGAGGAAGTACGTCAAGTCAAACAACATCTTTTTGAAGAGCTTCCTTTTTATGAGAACCTTCTTTTTAACAAAGAAAGTGGCACCCTGCGTACCATTTTGTATTTAGACAAGGATATTCTAAACACCAATGTCAGAAACGATTTTATCTTGAATGATCTGGAAAACCTCGTCAAAAATTTTGAAGAGGAGACCCAATTGGACATACGTGTTTCGGGTATGCCCTATATACGTACATGGAATTCCAAAAGTATTATCGATGAAATAGGAAAATTCATCATTGCCGCCTTGGTCGTAACCTCCATTATTTTCTTTTTTTTCTTTCGCAGCTTTAGGGCAACATTTATTTCAATGTGTGTTGTCATCATTGGTGTCATGTGGGCATTTGGCATATTGGGGCTGTTTCAATATGAGATTACGATTTTAACTGCCTTGATTCCGCCTTTAATTATCGTCATTGGCATTCCCAATTGTATTTTTTTGATCAACAAATACCAGCAAGAGGTAAAAAAGCATGGGAATCAAGCACTTTCGCTTCAGCGAGTCATCTCTAAAATAGGCAACGCCACCTTAATGACCAATGTGACCACCGCATCCGGTTTTGCAACCTTTATTATTCTTGACAGTGATTTATTGAAAGAGTTTGGCATCGTCGCTTCGATAAACATCATTTGCATATTTATACTGTCACTTTTGATTATTCCAATCATTTATAGCTTCATGCCACTACCCAAAACCAAACACCTCAGGCATTTGAACAAAAGATGGATCGATCTCTTTGTCAATTGGATGGAACGGATGGTACGCAACAATCGTGTAGAAGTCTATATTGTTTCCTTGATTGTTTTGATTACCAGTATTATTGGAATCTACCAAATACGAATTACCGGAAGTAGGGTTGAAGATCTTCCCAAAAAAGCACAGTTTTTTAAGGACATCCGTTTCTTTGAAGAAGAGTTCAACGGAATCATGCCTGTTGAGGTGGTCGTTGACACGAAACGAAAAAATGGCATCCTAAAACCTGCTACTTTGAGACGCATGGATCAATTGGGCACTTCAATTGCCGATTTTCCTGAACTGTCAACCCCTATTTCAGTGGTTAACCTGGTAAAATACTCAAAGCAGGCTTTTTACAATGGTATCCCAAAATATTACCAGCTACCGACCTCTCAAGAAAACACCTTTATTATGGATGTGGCCCGTAAATCTTCTGAAAATGGAAATCTACTGGAGAGTTTTGTCGACAGTACTGGACAAACCGCACGGATCACCACTTTTATGCGCGATGTAAAAACGGATCGCATGGAAGAAATTGAAGAAGATCTGCTCACTGCCATCGCAAAGATATTTCCGGCTGAGAGATATCAGGTATATATGACAGGTAAGGCCCTCTTGTTTCTTAAGGGAACCAAGTATTTGGTAAAAAACCTTTTGCTTTCACTGGCATTGGCCATAGGATTGATCTCTCTTTTTATGGCATATCTTTTCCGATCGTTCAGAATGATAGTCATATCATTGGTACCCAATTTATTGCCCTTGGTAATCACTGCAGGTTTGATGGGTTTTCTAGGGGTACCTATCAAACCATCGACCATATTGGTATTCAGTATCGCTTTTGGCATATCAGTAGATGATACCATACATTTCTTGGCCAAGTATAGACAAGAACTCACTGCCAATCAATGGCAGATCAAGAAGTCGGTATATGCTGCGTTGAGAGAAACAGGGCTAAGTATGTTTTATACATCAATCGTCTTGTTTTTTGGTTTTTCGGTGTTCATCATTTCTGACTTTGGTGGTACTGTTGCCTTAGGGGCCTTGGTCTCGGCCACATTGCTTTTTGCCATGTTGGCCAATCTTATCTTACTCCCTTCCCTCTTACTGTCATTGGAAAGAAGCATTGCCAACAAAAAAGTACTGAAAAAGCCACAAATTGACATCTTACCAAAAGAAGACATTACTGAAAAGTAAGCTTTTTGAGCTATCGCCCCGGCATCACAAATAATCTATATTTCATCAACCGCTTTTTTTATCAAAAAACTATCTTTGCCCCTTTAATCTTGCATATATGGGTCCATCTCCAATAAAAGAACTTCTTAGCAGCACACCAATAGGTAAAATAGTACTGGTCAATGGGTGGGTAAAGACTTTTAGAAGCAACCGGTTCATTGCACTAAATGATGGATCTACCCTTACCAACTTACAATGTGTTGTAAATTTCGAGGCGTTTGATGAAAATCTGCTCAAGCAGATTACTACAGGGGCTTGCCTTAACATCACCGGTATTTTGGTTGAAAGCCAAGGAAGAGGCCAAACCATTGAGATCCAAGCTGAAGAAATCAAAATATTGGGTAGTGCCGATCCAGAAACGTATCCCATACAACCCAAGAAACATTCGTTGGAGTTTTTAAGGGAAAAAGCCCATTTACGTATACGCACCAATACATTTGCAGCTGTGATGCGGGTTCGCTCTGCCCTGGCATATGCCATACACAGCTATTTCAACAAAAACGGTTTCTATTACATGCATGCCCCCATTATAACAGGTTCTGATGCTGAAGGAGCTGGTGAAATGTTTCGGGTAACGACATTAGACCCCAAGAGTCCACCTTTGACCGATTCTGGATCGGTGAACTATGAAGAAGACTTTTTCGGCAAAGAGACCAACCTAACAGTTTCTGGGCAACTGGAGGCGGAAGCCTTCGCCATGGGATTGGGAAAAGTGTACACTTTTGGACCGACATTCAGGGCAGAAAACTCAAATACTTCAAGGCATTTGGCCGAATTTTGGATGATTGAGCCCGAGATGGCCTTTTTTGATTTGGATGACACTATGGATCTAGCGGAGGATTTTATCAAATGGACTATTGCCCATGTGCTGGAACACTGTGAAAATGACCTTGCATTTTTGGAGAAACGCTTGCTCGATGAAGAAAAATCAAAACCACAAACAGAGCGGAGTGAGATGGCCCTTACAGCAAAACTCAAATTTATCATCGAGAATGACTTTAAGCGTATTTCCTATACAGAGGCCATAGAGATCTTAAAGAACAGCAAACCCAACAAGAAACGAAAATTTCAGTACCCCATTGAAGAATGGGGGGCTGATCTACAAAGTGAACATGAACGTTATTTAGTCGAAAAACATTTCAAATGTCCTGTAATCTTGTTTGACTATCCTGCAAAGATCAAAGCTTTTTACATGCGGTTGAACGAAGATGGAAAAACCGTAGGGGCAATGGATGTGCTTTTTCCCGGAATTGGTGAAATCATAGGTGGTGCACAAAGGGAAGAGCGCTTAGAGGTTCTTGCACAAAAGATGAAAAGCTTGCATATCGATGAACAAGAACTTTGGTGGTATTTAGATCTCAGGAGGTTCGGTACGGCGGTGCACAGCGGATTTGGCCTTGGCTTTGAACGCATGGTCCAATTTATTACTGGTATGGGCAATATACGCGATGTCATCCCATTTCCAAGAACACCGAAGAATGCAGAGTTCTGAACTGAATTCTTTAATTTTATGGACATAGGAAGAAGTTTCGATTAAAATGCTTAAACAACACCTACAGTTCAAACTTTCCCAAAAGCTATCGCCCCAGCAGATACAATTGATGAAGTTGATCCAATTGCCTACCCAAGCATTTGAACAACGATTGAAACATGAACTGGAAGAAAATCCGGCTTTGGAAAGTGGCAAGGCCGAAAGTGATTCCATTGACGAAAGTTATGACGAGGCTTTCAATGAAAATTCAGATAATGAAACGATTACCACTGAAGATATCAATATTGACGATTATCTGAGTGATGATGAAATTCCAGATTACCGTACCCAAATCAACAACTATAGTGCTGATGATGACGAAAAGAGTATTCCTTATGCTGCTGGCACATCTTTTAACCAATTTTTGATCAATCAATTGAACACCACATATCTTGATGACGATGAGTGGGCGATAGCAGAATTTTTAGTGGGCAGTATTGATGAGAGCGGTTACATCAGAAGACCATTATCAGACATTATGGATGATTTGGCATTCACCCAAAATATCTATGTTGAGGAAACCAAAATAGAGCGTGTTTTAAAAACAGTACAAGAACTAGATCCCCCGGGAGTCGGTGCACGGTCACTTGCAGAATGTTTGACGATTCAACTGAAACGAAAAGAAGCCAACCCTGCTGTGGAACTTGCTTTGGAAATACTGGAAAAATCATTTGACCAATTCACCAAAAAACACTACCAAAAACTTATCCAAAAACATCATATCACTGAAGAAGAGCTCAAACTTGCCATTCAAGAAATCGAAAAACTAAATCCAAAACCTGGTGGCTCCTATTCAGGAAACAATCGTATTGTAGAACACGTCGTACCCGATTTTTCCATCAGAATTATAGATGGTGAACTTGAATTGACCCTAAACGGTAGAAATGCACCGGAACTTCATGTCTCAAAATCGTACAACAACATGCTTGAGGGGTACAAAAACGCAAAGGAAAAGTCAAAGGCCCAAAAAGACACCGTTCTTTTCATCAAGCAAAAATTAGATGCCGCCAAGTGGTTTATCGATGCAATCAAGCAGCGGCAACAGACCTTGTTCATTACCATGAACACCGTAATGAACTATCAAAAAGAGTATTTTTTATCTGGGGATGAACGCAAACTGCGGCCAATGATATTAAAAGATATTGCCGATCAAATCGATATGGATGTATCTACGGTTTCACGTGTTGCCAACAGTAAATATGTAGACACCCCCTATGGGACTAAGCTCGTCAAGGACTTTTTCTCTGAAGCCATGAAAAATGAACAGGGAGAAGATGTTTCTACCAGGGAAATCAAAAAAATACTGGAAAATGTCATTGGTGAAGAGGAAAAGAAAAAGCCGCTTACAGATGATAGACTGGCAAAAATACTAAAGGAAAAAGGATATCCTATTGCACGACGTACCGTCGCAAAGTATCGGGAACAGCTGGGCATACCTGTAGCTAGGCTAAGAAAACAAATCTGATGCATACCCTATTACATGGTATCTCCTATATCTTCCATCCTTTTTTCATACCTATTGGTGGCACATTGGCCTATTTTTTGACAACACCCAAATACAGTTCATTAGAATTGCAAAGCGGTAATATCTTGCCCATTTTCATACTTACCGTAATCATTCCTATCATCATCTTTCTCATTCTCAAAAACCTCGGATTGGTCAGTTCCATTTTTGCACCTACCCTAGCTGAACGCAAATACCCACTTTATATCAGCATTGCACTTTATCTCATGATCCTGTATAAAGTAATACCCCAAAACTATATCAATGAGCTGTATTTCTATTTTGTAGGCTTGTTGGCGGCCACTGGTGCGGCCTTGCTTTTGCTACTGGTAAAATTTAAGACCAGTATCCACTTAATGGGAATGGGCAGTTTACTAATGTTTCTCATTGGACTGAGCATACATTTTGAAATCAATATTACCTTAGCCATCTCCATATGTACCATTTTCACAGGATTGGTAGCTACTTCGAGGCTCTACATGAAGGCCCATACAAAAACAGAACTTCTCATAGGCCTGTTGATAGGGCTATGTTCACAACTATTCATGTTGAAGTTTTGGTTATAAAATATAGAACATGACCCCCACGCGAAACACTTGCATTTCTAGGCTCTTTCCATTATCCAAAAAGACGTCATCTTCCAATAAGGGATTCAAGCCATAATATAGGCTCACATTCCAAGTATTGAATCCAAAGTTTAGGGTGAGGCCATATTGCAATTCTTGAAGATCATCATTTTGAAAACTTGTGGTTTCATTCTCTAAGACAAGCTTTGAGTTTCCTGAAAATACATAGGCTAGTTTAACCCCAGTATAAATACGCCAAAAACGATATTCGATATCCGTAGAGGTTCGCCATCGAAACTCAAAAGGAATCTCTATAGCGTGGGTCTCAAATTTACTTCTTCTGAAACCGTCTTCATTTGAAATGGCATAAGTAACCCCTGCTGGCGTTTCTGTGGCTATGATGTTCGTATAATAGGAATTTGTAGCATATCCTAAACCGAGGCCCAAAGCAATATTTCTACGTTCATTTATTGGAAAGTCCTTAATGAAACCTACCTGAAGATTGTAAGACAGGTTTTGCTGCACAACATCAGTCGGTCTGTTCAACAAAAAGTTGTACCCTATGCCAACATAAAATTGATCTTCCAAATAGTTGGTTCCTGAATATTCACTCTCATCATAAACTTGTGTATATGCAAGATATGTGCTTAAAAATAATAAAAGAAAAACCGGAGTACTTTTCATTGTTGCACTTAAAAATACTTTCTAGACAGGGAAGAAACAAAAAGCGCTCCAAGTAATTTACTTAGAGCGCTACATTATTAAATATTACCGTACTGATCTACTGCAAATTATTAAAGGCATTACCCTCATAGGTCGTATAATTTACCTTGAGCGCATTCACCTTTCGCAACTCTTGCTTAATATCAGAAATAAGTCCCATATTGGCATCTTTGTCCACCTTAAGTGCTGTGGTCAAAACATTCTGAAGTTCTTGCGGTTTTTTGGCCCTTTCTGCCAAAATGTAAGAACCAACTTCGTCAACATCTGCAAACTTATCATTCAGCTGTATCTTGGGTTCTGTACCAAAAACCTTTTGATATTCCCGAGTAGGTTTGCCCACGTAGATATAAATGATGCGATCCTTTTTTTCGAGCTTTTTTATTTCACTGGCATTTGGTAACGTATTTTGTACCAAAAGCGAACTATCTTTCATGGTCGTTACCGTCATGAAAAAGAATAAAAGCATAAAAACGATATCTGGCAAAGAGGCGGTCGATACTGGTGGTAAATCACCGTCTTTCTTTTTTGCAAATTTGGCCATCTTAGTTTTCTTTCAAATTAGTTAGTTGTGGTTTCTGCCTCTGAGAGCTTCTGGGGAAACAATCCTTGTACACGTTTTACCTTATCTTCCAAACCATCACGTTCACTGGATGGAGTCTCTGGATTCAAGTATTTAGCTTCCATTTCGGTAAAATCACTGCCAAACAAACGTTGTGCCTCCCTATTTCTCAACTCATTATAAGCACCTACCAATTCATTTTGAACAGTAATATATGTACTGTATTTTGTCTCCCTATCATTTTTCAAAGAAATAATCGCCTTTGATGGATTATCAGAGGACTCTGGATTTTTATTGCCTTTACAATAATCACATGACCCATCGGCCCCATTGTCAAGAAAAGTCATTGCTGCTTGGCGCAGGTTCTTCAAATCCATCAGTTCATCTTCAACCAACAACTGCCCATTTTTATTGATACTGACCGTGAAGATGTTTTTCTGTTTGATAACCACATCTTCTTCAGGCGGTTCCATAGGCGGCAACATTCGGTCAAGTCCAGCATCGGTCTCAATAGTGGTAGTCACTAAAAAGAAAATCAACAGCAGAAAGGCAATGTCTGCCATAGAGCCTGCATTGACTTCTGGTGATCCTTTACGTCTAGGCATAATTTTACTGTTTTATTTAACAAATAACTTTTTCAATCCAGGAAAAACCATCAGTATAACGGCAACAGCGGAAAGAATGAAAAAAACATTTAATCCCATACCAACATTTTTGACGGTTCCTTCTGTAGTTTCCACCCCTCTTTGCGCCATTGTTTCAACCACGGAAGCATTATCAGAGGATAATCCGTAAGAAATGGCTACGACAATGGCGAGCCCCCCTATGGCAAACAATGCCTTTTTCAAACTTCCTTTTGTTGAAAACAGTTTTCCAAGTCCGAAAACTACTGCAGAAACCGTAGCAATGGCCAATAGCAGGTACATAATAATGAACATGAAATTCATTGAACCACTATTGATTGCATCGGGGTCATCACCTGATGGCAAAGAGAACCACAATACAGCAGCAATCAATCCGATGGCGATAAGTACTATTTTAACTATTTTATTCATGATTCTCGATAGTTTATATTTCGTAATTACTTTTTATGTGCCGCCAACATATCAATCAATGATATGGAGGAGTCTTCCATGTCGTTTACGATACTATCGATTTTGGCAACAATGTAGTTGTAGAAAATCTGAAGGATAATCGCAGTGATCAAACCAAATACAGTTGTTAAAAGTGCTACCTGAATATCTCCTGCAATGAGCGATGCACTCAAGTTACCTACCGCAGCAATTTTCTGGAAGGCCGCAATCATACCGATTACCGTACCCATGAAACCAAGCATGGGGGCAATGGCGATAAATAGCGACAACCAAGAGACATTTTTTTCAAGCTGTCCCATTTGCACACCACCGTAAGCAACAACCGCTTTTTCCGCAGATTCCAAGCCTTCACCTGACCGATCCAAACCCTGATAAAATATGGAAGCAACTGGCCCTTTGGTATTTCTGCAAACTTCCTTGGCGGCCTCAATGCCACCCGAAGCCAAAGCATCTTCTACTTGCTGCTTTAATTTTGCTGAGTTGGTACTTGCCAAATTAAGGTAGATAATCCTTTCGATAGCAACTGCCAGACCTAGTATCAAGCACAAAAGGACGATACCCATGAAGGCAGGGCCTCCCTGAATGAACTGTTCTTTCAATACTTGTGTAAAACCTTTGCTGGCCCCTGCAGCAGCTTCATCTTGAATCAGAGCAGCAGATGCCGTTGTAGTGCCTAAGATAAACATTCCGGCAGTAGCCAGAGTAAAGGATACTTTTTTCATTTTCTAGAACTTAAATTTTAGTTCGTTAATAATGTTAAAGATAAAAAAAAATTAGAATTACAGTATTTAATTTACCTAGCAGAGAGGAAGGGATTCGAACCCTCGATACACTTTTGGTGTATACACACTTTCCAGGCGTGCGCCTTCGACCACTCGGCCACCTCTCTATTTCTAATAGTTAGGCCAGCCAATAAACAAAAAAATAATTAGTTAAAGAAATTTGGTGCGTTAATTTTAGCCCATCTCACCGCGTGATGATGTCTCAAAAATTGCTTTGAACAACCTATTGGACGTATGGTTTCCGAGCAAATGCATTGCCTTGGTAATTGCTGCCTCAGTGGTAATATCCTTTCCATTGATGATATTCATTTTCTCTAGGTGTTTACTGGTCTCATATTGCCCCATGACCACGCTGCCCCCTGTGCACTGGGTGACATTGATAATATGCAATCCGCCAGATATGGCATGTGCCAAATCTTCTAAAAACCACTTTTCTGTGGAAGCATTTCCCGACCCATAAGTTTCCAATACCAAGGCTTTCAATTTTGGGGTTGCCAGCACTGATTGCAAAAAGTTACGACCCATACCAGGAAACAGTTTGAGCACCCCCACTTGGCCGTCCATTCTCTTGTGCACGACCAATGCCCGTTTTTGGGCTACTCTAGGAAAGAGGTCGGCCTTGTTCACCTTCAAATGTACCCCCGACTCGGCCAATGGCGGATAATTTGGTGACGCAAAGGCCTCAAAATGTTCAGCATTCATCTTTGTGGTTCGATTGGCCCGATACAATTTGTATTCAAAGTAAAGGCAGACTTCTTGGATAACCGATTCCCCTTTTTCCAATAAAGAGGCTATTTGAATAGAAGTGATCAGGTTTTCCTTTGCATCGGTTCGCAAGTCACCGATTGGCAACTGGGATCCTGTAAAAATAACTGGTTTTGAAAGGTTTTCGAGCATAAAACTCAATGCCGATCCCGAATAACTCATCGTATCGCTTCCGTGGAGTATGACAAATCCATCGTAGTCATCATAGTCTTTTTGAACAATTGAAGCGATGGCAACCCAATGGTTGGGGTCCATATTTGAGGAATCAATGGGGTTTTCGAACGATACCCCGGTCAAATCACAGTCCAATTGTTTGAGTTCGGGGATATTCTTGATCAGCTCCCCGAAATCAAAGGCCTTCAAAGTCCCGGTCTGGTAATCCTTGACCATACCTATGGTACCTCCGGTGTAGATCAACAATATGCTGGCTTTCTTCTTCAACATGCTTTTATTCAAACCCCAAAAACGTTTTGTGAATTATTCGTGGTTATTTCTGCGATTTCTTCTTGATCCCTACCATAAACAACAGCGAGCTTTTCCAATACCTTAACAATATAGGCACTTTCATTTCGCTTGCCCCTAAAGGGTGTCGGTGCCAAATAGGGAGCATCGGTTTCCAAAACAATATGTTCCAAATCGATCTGGTGTAAAAATTGGTCTATCTTTCCATTTTTAAAAGTCAATACCCCGCCAATACCGAGCTTCATGTTGTATGAGATTGCTTTTTCGGCCTGTGTTTTATTCCCGGCAAAACAATGGAAAATTCCATGTAGGTCATCCCCTTTTTCCTGTTCCAATATTTCAAAAATTTCGTCAAATGACGCTCTTGAATGTATGACTATGGGCAAGCGATGCTTCTTTGCTAACCGAATCTGCCATACAAAAGCATCTTGTTGTTGTTGCAAATAGGCCTTGTCCCAATACAGATCAATGCCTATTTCACCTACCGCGTAGCACTTTTCCCGCTCCAACATATTCGCGACATGTTTGAGTTCGGCTTTATAGTCTTTATTGACATGGGTCGGGTGCAACCCCATCATCAAAAAAACATGTTCAGGGTATGCACGCTGTAGATCGATCATCCGATTCGTACAAGCCGATTCTATTGCAGGAAGAAAAAAGCGCTTTACCCCACTCTCCAGTGCCCTTTTCATCATCTCATGCCTATCTTCATCAAAAGCCTCGACATACAAATGTGCATGGGTGTCCGTTATTACCATAACACAAAAATAGCTTTATCTTTAAAAAAACTTAAGGATGATACCGCTCAAAAAAATTTTGAAATCAAAAAAATACCATTGTGTTCCCCTAGTACTCACAGACACCAACCATTTTGAAATATCCGCTAAAATCAATGGGGTGATGGGTAGGTTTATTTTAGACACTGGAGCCTCGAACACCTGCATAGGAACAGATAAAATTGAGTTTTTTCACCTTATATCTGAAGCTTCACAAATTAAGGCTGCAGGAGCTGGGGCCACTGAAATGGAAACCTTGGTATCAGCTAAGAACAACATCAAGATTGGTGACTGGAAAAAAAAGAACCAAAAGATTGTCCTTTTTGATCTGGTACATGTCAACCAAGCCCTAGCTGCCCACAATGCACTGCCAGTTGACGGTATCATTGGGGGAGACATCTTGAAAAAAGGAAAAGCAATAATTGACTATGACAAGAAACTGCTTTATTTAAAATAGCCCTTCATCAAAGCTCCAGTGCCTTTTTGACATCATTTTCCATCAACAGTTCCTGTGGATTTTCCAAGGCCTCTTTCACTGCGACCAGAAACCCGACCGATTCCCTTCCATCAATAATCCTATGATCGTAAGAGAGCGCTACATACATCATTGGAGCTGCTACGATTTGCCCTTCTTTCACTATGGGTCGTTCTATGATATTGTGCATTCCTAGAATACCACTTTGCGGGGGATTGATGATTGGGGTAGATAACATGGATCCAAAAACCCCACCATTGGAAATGGTAAACGTACCCCCTGTCATTTCGTCGACTGTGATCTCACCATCACGTGCTCGCAACGCCAAACGTTTGACCTCGGCTTCAACTCCCCTGAATGTCAGGTTTTCGGCATTTCGTATTACAGGTACCATAAGTCCCTTAGGACCCGATACCGCGATACTGATGTCACAAAAATCATAAGAAATCATCTCTTTTCCATCAATCATCGAGTTCACCGCAGGATACATCTGCAAGGCACGTATCACAGCCTTGGTAAAGAAAGACATGAACCCTAGCCCGACCCCATGCTTTTCCTTAAAGAGTTCCTTGTACTGTTTGCGCAACTCAAAAATGGGAGACATATCCACCTCATTGAACGTGGTCAACATAGCGGTTTCATTCTTTGCAGATACCAAACGCTCTGCCACTTTTCTTCGAAGCATGGAAAGTTTGGAGCGGGTTTCACCACGATTGCCCCCAGTCGGTGTGCCCATAGAGGGAATAGCTTTCACGGCATCGTCTTTTGTAATACGACCATCACGCCCTGTACCGCTGATACTTGCAGGTGGTATCCCTTTTTCATCCAATATCTTCTTTGCTGCGGGCGATGGGGTACCAGAAGCATAGGTCATCTTCTTTTCAGGTATTGGAGCTGCCTCAGAATTTACAGGCTTTTCACCTTTTTCCGTTTCTTTTTCTTCAGTTTTGGATGAGCCTTCTGGCTTTTCGGTACTAGTATCAATCAAGCAAACCACCTCCCCAACAGCAACAGCATCCCCTTCTTCTGCCTTTAAGGTTATGGTGCCGCTTTCTTCTGCAGGAAGCTCTAAAGTGGCTTTATCTGAATCTACCTCGGCAATAGCCTGATCTTTTTCAACATAATCACCATCTTGTACCAACCACTCTGCAATTTCAACCTCGGTAATGGATTCGCCCGGAGAAGGCACTTTCATCTCTAAAATCATCCTGTTTTTAGTTTAAGTCTTATTTTATCTTCTAATCATGTTATCTTTCGTCTTATCGAAAACATATTCGATGACCTGTGCATGTCTTCGTTGGGAACGTACTGCACTGCCCGCAGCCGGAGCTCCATAAAATCTTCTCGAAGCCACCCTGAACCGTTTAGCCTCATCAAAATGCATCAACAGGTGCCCCCAAGCCCCCATATTTCTTGGTTCTTCTTGTGCCCATACGATATCATCGGTGTTGCTATACCTTTTGAGTACTTGACGCATTTCTACAGAAGGCAATGGAAACAGCTGCTCAATACGCACCAATGCAACATCATTCCTTTTATCTGCTTCCTTCTTGGCCAACAGGTCGTAGTAGAACTTGCCTGTGCAAAAGACCAAGGTCTCTATTTTTTCTGGATTTGCATCGCTATCGTCAATCAACAGTTGAAAACTGCCATTTGCCATTTCTTCTTTGGTAGATAGCACTTTTGGGTGACGAAGTAAGCTTTTAGGAGTAAATACAATCAATGGCTTTCGAAATGCCGCCTTCATTTGCCTACGCAGTAAATGGAACATATTCGCCGGCGTGGTCACATCAGCTACATACATATTGTCTTTGGCACATAATTGCAGGTACCGTTCCATACGTGCCGATGAATGTTCAGCCCCTTGACCCTCATACCCATGGGGAAGAAATAGTACCAGGCCATTCTGCAATTTCCATTTGTCCTCTGCCGCAGAGAGGTATTGGTCAATGACAATCTGTGCCCCATTGCTGAAATCACCGAATTGGGCTTCCCAAATGGTCAGTGTACCCGGGCTTGCCATGGCATAGCCATAATCAAAGCCCATTACGGCATATTCTGAAAGCAAGGAATTATAGATATGGAATTTTCCGTTTTGATGTGCCCCTAAGGTATTTAGAAGCACTACCTCTTCTTCATGCATTTCTGTCTTGATCACGGCATGACGATGTGAAAAAGTACCTCTTTCAACATCTTGGCCGGTCATTCTGACATCATACCCCTCTTCGATCAGCGAACCATAGGCCAACAACTCTCCCATCGCCCAATCGAGCTGATTGTCTTTGAAATACATGTTTTTTCTACCTTCGACCAAGCGTTCCAACTTGCGCAAGAACTTTTTCCCTTCTGGTAGTTTTGTAATGCCCAAGGCAATTTCATCAAGTTTTTCAAGTGGGTATGTTGTATCAATTGGTCGAAGCATTGCCTCTTCGGTAACCTGGCCAAAGCCCTCCCATTCATCTTGCATGAAACCTGTGATACGGGTTTTTTCCACTTTGCGTGAATCCAAAAGGTCTTCTTCGAGATTTTTCTTGTATTCAGTTTCCAATTGTTTCACATCACCCTCGTCTATGACCCCTTCAGCAATAAGTCTTTCGGCGTAGATATCCCTCGGGTTTTTATGTTTTGAAATTGCTTTGTACAATAAAGGTTGGGTAAACTTGGGTTCGTCTCCTTCATTGTGACCATATTTGCGATACCCCAAGAGGTCTAAGAAAACATCTCTTTGATAACGCATACGGTACTCCAAAGCAAAGGTTGCGGCATGTACCACCGCTTCCACATCATCTGCATTTACATGAAGTACTGGTGATAGGGTTACCTTGCCCACATCTGTACAATAGGTAGAGGAACGGGCATCTAAATAATTTGTGGTAAATCCAATTTGGTTGTTGACCACTATATGGATGGTGCCTTCTGTTCGATAACCGTCCAATCGGGCCATTTGAACAATCTCGTATACGACACCTTGACCAGCAAACGCAGCATCACCATGCACCAAAATAGGCAATACTTCAGATACCTTTTCTTCGTGTGATCTATCTTGTTTGGCACGTGTGATCCCCTGAACAATGGCATTTACCGTTTCAAGATGGGAAGGATTGGGCGCAATATTCATGTTGACCATCTTACCTGAATCGGTCTCACGCATCGATGTCCATCCCAAGTGATATTTCACATCACCATCGAAAATGGTTTCTTCATAGTCTTTGCCATCAAATTCACTGAAAATGTCTTTTGGCGACTTTCCAAAAATATTGGTCAAAACGCTCAATCTTCCACGATGGGCCATGCCCATCACAAACTGTTTCACGCCTGTATCAGCTGCTTTCTCTATAATGACATCCAAAGCGGGAATCAACGACTCGCCACCTTCGAGCGAGAACCGTTTTTGCCCCACATATTTGGTATGCAAAAAACTTTCAAAAGACACCGCCTCATTCAACTTTCTGAGAATGTTTTTCTTCTCATCGGGAGTGAAATTTGGGTGGTTGTCATTGACATTCAACCAATTCTGTATCCATTGTATACGTTCAGGGGTACGTATGTACATGTACTCGACCCCGATCGCATCACAATAAATACGTTTTAAATGGGCTATGATCTTTTCCAGTGTGCACGAACCGATTCCTATGATACTACCGGCATCAAACACGGTCTGTAGATCATATTGCGAAAGTCCGAAACTTTCCAATGCCAAGGTCGGTTCATATTTGCGTCTTTCGCGCACAGGATTGGTCTGTGTAAAAAGATGGCCCCTTGAGCGATATCCGTTAATTAGCTTGATTACCTGAAATTCTTTTTGGAGCGACTCAGGAACTGTAACTTGCTGCCCATTGGCCATGGTTAGAACACCATCCTGGGAGGTAGTGATATCAAGTTCGTCCAATGCGCTTTCCGATCCGAAGTCAAAACCTTGAAAAAAGGCCCTCCAGCTCGGTTCCACGCTATCTGGGTTTGTGGCGTATCTGTCATAAAGCTCTGCAAAAAAAGAAGTATGCGCAGCGTTTAAAAAGGAATATTTATCCATTTTTGGTATTCTACCGAAAACGTTCAACAAAATTTGACCAAAAATACAACAATTAGACAAGCTAGTTTTATTGTCATTGCGCTTATTGGAAAAAATTTAACCGTAAAACGGTAATGATGTGCTGAGCTTGCTTTTTCAAGAAGAATAGGTATGTTTCAGCCATACCTTTTGCCATTCGCGTTTCAGGATTAAGAAACAGACCTGCTCTGATAGTTCTACCATATTCGACATTTTGGCTTTTTTGATCTCTTTTTCAGGTACATCGATAATGTACAAAAGGTTCATGTACCTAGGAAAGCTACCTGACAAAAGACAATAAACCTTTTTCTGCACCAGTGACTTCAGTTTTAAAGGGGTAATATCGGGTGGGATGGCAATTTAACATTTGAAAGGTCAAAATCTTTTTGAAGCTGTGCCAACAACTTTTCATACAATTGTTCCGCTTTTGCATTGGCAAGCAATTCGATACAATTGGAAAACTTGGCCACCATACTTTACATACGTGTGAACCTAAGTTTTGGATCGCAAAATGAACCGTAATTTTCAATTGATGGAAGTATTGAAAAATGAGAAAAGTAATTGCTGACGTACCTTGAGATTACTTTGTCAAAACCTTATCAAAATCGAGCTTTCGATTAAGGTTGATTCATTTTAGTGTCTTATTTTCTGCTCCCAGTTCCACGCCGATTCCATGGCGTCATCCAATGTAGAGAGTGCTTTCCATCCCAAAATGCCATTGGCCTTCTTCGTATCTGCATAGGCCTGTACGACATCGCCGGACCTTCTTGACGCAATCTTATAGTTTAGCCTATCACCAGATACCTTTTCAAAGCTTTTGATGACCTCAAGTACCGAGCTACCTGTACCCGTACCTAAATTGAAGACCTCATAGTTAGAGGTGTTTTTCTCTTCCAACAATCTCTGTAAAGCCACCACATGGGCTTTTGCGACATCGACCACATGTATATAGTCACGAATGCAAGTACCATCTTCAGTAGGGTAATCATCACCAAATACGGACAACTGTTCGCGAAGCCCGATACCCGTCTGGGTAATATATGGCACCAAGTTTTGTGGAACGCCTATAGGGAGTTCCCCAATCTCTACACTGGGGTGCGCCCCAATGGGATTAAAGTAACGAAGTGCAATAGCAGACAGTTGGGGGTTGACCTGGCAGGTATCCCAAATAATCTCTTCACCTACCTGCTTGGTATTCCCATAAGGGGATTCGGCAGCCTTTACAGGTGCATCTTCGGTAATGGGCATTTCATCAGCTTGCCCATAAACGGTACATGAAGAGCTGAAAATAAAGCTGGCATTACCTTTTTTGACCAGCTCTTGAAGCATATAGACCAAAACCCCAAGATTATTTTCATAATACAACAAAGGGTTTTCAACACTTTCGCCAACAGCTTTTGATGCCGCAAAGTGGATCACCCCCTCAATATCGGTATATCTCGCAAAAAAACCCTGTACCTTGGATTTCTCACGCAAGTCCATTTCTTCGAAAATGGGCTGTTTGCCGGTAATGGCCTTGATACCCTGCAATACTTCTTTAGACGAATTTGAAAGATTGTCAATGACAACTACCTCAAAACCTTCATTTTGAAGCTCCACCACGGTATGGGAACCAATAAATCCAAGTCCCCCGGTTACTAATATTTTCATGGTCTTTGTTACTTGTTTACAAAATCAATGACCAATTGGGTAATATGGTCAATCTGTTCATCATCCAGTTCGGTATGCATGGGCAACGAAACAACCTCGTTCACCAATTGATTGGTCACTGAAAAATCAGCCTCATTGTACCGTGAATCCGCATAGGCTTTCTGCCTGTGCAGCGGAATTGGATAATACACCCCACATGGAACGTCATTTTCGTTCAAATGTTGCACAAGTTTGTCTCTTTTTTCTTTCAAAATTCGTAAGGTATATTGATGGAATACATGTGAATTAACACTCACATGTATTCCATCATGGCTATGGGTCGGAATCAAAATATTGGGTTGACCTATTAATATTTGTGAATATTTTATAGCAGATTCCCTTCGCCTAGTATTGTATTCATCAAGTTTTCGAAGTTTTGCCCTTAAGACCACTGCTTGTAACGAATCCAATCTGGAATTTATTCCTATTACATCGTGGTGATACCGCTTGTACATCCCATGATTCACGATGCCTCTCATGGTATGGGCCAAATCATCATCATTGGTAAAAACAGCACCACCGTCACCATAACATCCCAAATTTTTGGAAGGAAAAAAGGACGTAGCTGCCACATGGCCCATAGTGCCCGTTTTTTTATCCGTGCCATTTTTGAAAGTGTATGAAGCGCCAATGGCCTGTGCATTATCTTCGATGACGAGCAGATTATGCTCATCGGCCAACTGCAAGATGGCATCCATATTGGCACTTTGTCCAAATAAATGTACGGGTACAATAGCCTTTGTCTTCGGTGTTATTGCCTTGGCAATGGCCTTAGGGTCAATATTAAAAGTACTTTCTTCAACATCAACCAAGACAGGTGTCAAGCCCAAAAGGGCAATGACCTCAACGGTAGCGGCGAAGGTGAAATCCACAGTAATTACCTCATCACCAGGTTTCAAACCCAAACCCATCATTGCTATTTGAAGTGCGTCCGTACCGTTACCACATGGTATCACGTGTTTTATGCCCAAATAGTCCTCCATTTCCTTTTGAAAGGCATGTACCTCAGGGCCATTTATAAATGCAGAGGATTCCAATACATTTTGCATCGAAAAACCTATTTCTTCCTTGATGCCTTCATATTGCCCCTTAAGGTCAACCATTTGAATTTTTTTCATCAGCTAAAATTTTTGGCAAAATTAAGAAAATAAGGCGCGGTAAGAGGTATTGTATTAAAGAAATGTATTTTAGCACAAACTCTTGAAAGTGCGGCATGTCTATAGCGTAACGGTCTCCATCACTTGGTTGCATCTTCAACTGATTGCCCTGTTCAACAAGAAAATCAAGCTTTTTGTCTCGGGCAGAAGAAAGACATTTTCTTTACTCCAAAACGCAATTCATGAAGGCGATAAGGCCATTTGGATGCATGTGGCATCACTGGGGGAATATGAACAGGGGCTACCCCTTCTGGAAAAGCTGAAATCAACATATCCTGATCATAAATTGGTACTTACTTTTTTCTCACCTTCTGGATATGAGGTGAAAAAGAACAAAACAGTGGCAGACATCGTCACCTACCTTCCGATGGACACCATTGCACGAACGAAAAGGTTTTTAACGATTGTCAGACCTGAACTGGCCATATTCATAAAATACGAGATATGGCCCAACTATCTGTTCGAGCTGAAAAAGCAAAAAATACCTACATTGCTTGTCGCTGCCCTTTTTTCAAAACGACAGGTCTATTTTAAGTTTTATGGCAGCTTCATGCGAAAATCATTGCAATCATTCGCCCACCTCTTTGTGCAAGACCATACATCAAAACAATTATTGAAAACCATTGGCCTTGATAATGTAACAATAAGTGGGGATACTCGTTTTGATCGTGTTTCAGAGATTTTGACCCGAGACAATACCCTCGATTTTATGGATACGTTCTGTCAAGGTTCCATATGTGTGGTGGCAGGCAGTACTTGGCCAGAAGATGAAGAAATCTTGATTGATTTCATCAACAGTTCTGAACATGCCCCAAAATATGTTATTGCACCGCACAATATTAAAACTACACACATTGAAAAACTAAAGACCTTGTTCGCTCCAAACGCTGTCTGTTATTCTGAAATTGGAAAAAAAGACCTAGCTGCTTACAACGTTCTCATTGTCGATACCATTGGCCTATTGACCAAAATCTACAGTTATGCCGATGTGGCCTATGTTGGGGGTGGTTTTGCCACAGGATTGCACAACACTCTGGAACCAGCTGTTTTTGGCATACCTGTCGTCATTGGCCCACAATACCATGGTTTTAAAGAAGCTGAAGACTTGGTTGATAGAAAGGGCATTATCGCCATTGAAACTGAAGTTGGTTTCAAGGCCATTATGGATGCGCTTCTTTCAGACAAAGATTTTAGATCCGGCACTGGAAAAACCAACGCTGATTACATCAGAGGCAATACTGGAGCCACCATGGTCATCTTAAAACACATCGAACAACTTCTTTAATTTTTCGCTAGTTTTAGCAAAATTCACCAACTATGAACCAACGGATTTTCAAGATTTCATTGACCGCAGCACTTGCTGGCTTTTTATTTGGCTTTGACACCATTGTCATAAGTGGGGCGGACCTTCCCATTCAACAACTATGGGACACCTCCCCTATTTTCCATGGTATTTTTATCATGAGCATGGCACTTTGGGGCACCGTATTGGGTTCATTGTTCGGAGGAATCCCCTGTGATAAGTTTGGAAGAAAAAAGACGCTGTTTTGGATCGGTATTCTTTATCTGGTTTCGGCACTAGGTTCGGCCTTGTCACCCGATCCCTATCTATTTTCATTTTTCCGCTTTATCGGAGGGGTCGGCGTGGGCGCATCTTCTGTAGCTGCACCAATCTATATTTCAGAGATATCAACGGCCGAAAATAGGGGCAGGCTTACTGCGATGTACCAATTTAATATTGTCTTCGGTATTTTTATCGCTTTTATTTCGAACTATTTGCTCAAAGGATTCGATGGCGCCAATGATTGGCGATGGATGCTAGGTGTAGAGGCCATTCCAGCACTGGCGTATTCCATTATGGTTCTGAAAGTGCCGAACAGTCCACGATGGCTCATGTTCAAAAAACAAGATGAAAATGGTGCCTCAAAGGCTTTGGCAATCATTGCCACAAAAGAATCTGCCCAACAGAAACTTGAAGAGATCAAAGCTACTATGGGCAGCATTGCCACCAAAGCGAATCTTTTTTCTGGCAAATACAATAAATCGTTGTTATTGGCCTTTTTATTGGCCTTTTTCAATCAGCTTTCAGGAATCAACTTTGTGCTCTATTACGCCCCAAGAATTTTGGAAAGGGCGGGTCTGGCTGCAAGGGAATCATTGTTCAGTTCCATATCCATTGGAATCGTAAACTTAATATTCACACTAGTAGGCATACGGCTTATCGACCACTTTGGAAGAAGGCAATTAATGAAAATCGGGTCTTGGGGGTATATTATCAGTCTTGCCATGGTCGGTTGGTGTTTTTACAGTAATGCAGGTTCTACCTTACTTCTTGTTTTTATTCTGGTTTTTATTGCTTCACATGCCATTGGCCAAGGTGCGGTCATTTGGGTATTTATATCAGAAATCTTTCCTAATAGGGTACGGGCAGCCGGTCAGTCTTGGGGCACTGGAACCCATTGGGTGTTTGCTGCGGTCATCACTTTGATCACCCCTTTATTTTTAGACGCTGAAGAGGGCATCTTCAGGGATAACCCCTGGCCCATATTTGTCTTTTTCTCATTTATGATGGCCTTACAGTTGCTATTTGTGCTGTTTCTGATGCCTGAGACCAAAGGAATCTCTCTGGAAGAGCTGGGAAAAAAGTTGAGTTCAAAGAAAGGTACGCACAGCTGAAAAATTTCCGAAACACCTATCAAATGTATCCTATTATCGAATATAAACGCTTATATATCCAGCATTTAGCTATTATTTATGTATATTGATATAAATTTTAGTGCTTATGTCAGGCGAAGTTTCTTTCGGAAATAAAATGTTGGTTGGCTTTCTCCGTATTATGGTTTTTGTTTTGGTGGGCATATTGATTGCAATTCCCGTTTGTATTTTACTGGACTTCCTTGGAATTCTATAAAGACCAAGATCTATCCAATTTTTAAAAAACAAAGGCTCCCTTAAATCGAGGTTTTTTATGTTTAACATGGCCCATCGTGTTTAAAAAAATGACATTGGCACTTTCATTACATCCAGATTATTACGATATCACAAAAGGTTGACCCGTGCTTTGCAGTACAGAAAACCAAAACTCACTCTCCAAATCTATTTTTTTGCGTCTTTTGGTTACGGCATTTATGGGAAGATAAACATATTGGTCATTCACTTTTCCAACAACAAACCTTGTTTTTCCAGCCATGGCACCATGTACCGCATGATAGGCTAGTCTACTGCAGAAAACACTGTCACTTGAATTTGCAGCGGCACTTCGAATGATGTAACTGGGATCAATATATTTTATGGTCACAGGAAAAATAGCTGAAAAATGATCTTTGATCCTATTTTTTAAAAAAATACCGATATCGTCGTGTTGTACATTCCCAGAAGCATCGGTGATTACCTCATCTTTTTCAAACAGATGTTGCCCAGCCCCCTCAGCTACAACAATGACAGCATGGCGTTTAGCTTCCAGTCTTTTCTTTAAAACCTCCATGAATCCGTTTTGGCCATCAAGGGAGAAATCCATTTCAGGTACTAGAACGAAATTCACAACAGGCATGGCCAATGCCGCCGAAGCCGCTATAAAACCACTATCGCGACCCATTAATTTGATAATTGATATGCCATTGAATGCCCCAGAGGCTTCATTGTGGGCATCTTTTAATATAGCACCTGCAATATCAAACGAGGTTTCAAACCCGAATGATTTATCGATCAGGTCAATATCGTTGTCAATGGTTTTGGGAATACCCACCACACTGATCTTCAATCCACGTTTTAAGATTTCAGCACCAATGGCATTGACGCCCTTTAATGTGCCATCGCCACCAATGGCAAACAACATATCAATATTGGCATCGACCAGGGTATCGACCATGGTACTTACCGACTGTGCACCACGTGAAGACCCCAAGATCGTGCCGCCAAATTGGTGGATGTCCTTTACCTTGTCAGGGGTCAGCTCCATAAAACCGTGTCCTTTCTCCGGGTTGAGGCCTTCATACCCATATGGAATACCCAGTATTCTCTTGATACCATAGAAATAATAAAGCCCCATGACAATGCCCCGTATGACATTGTTGATCCCTGGGCACAACCCCCCACAGGTTACAATGGCCGCAGAGGTATTCGCCGGTTGAAAAAAGATCTGTTCCCTAGGTCCGGAACGCTCCAAACATCTTGGGGATTGCTTCTTATTAAAGCAACTATGGTAGTGCTCCAAAGAAAGGTCCAATACCACTTTCTCCGTATCCCTTACAAAATTGAAAATATTGTTTCCAGGCTTTGTGCTCAATTGCAAAGGCGATTTAATATCGCCTTTGCCGAGCATTTCTATGTCAAATATCTGTTCCAAATCGACTTTAACCGTTTAAGTGATAAAGTTAATGTTTTGTCCGCTTAAAAATGTTCTTCCAAGGTATGGTGTGAATCAATAAGCGGACCTCCATTGAGTATCTCTTCTGAGGCTTCACTCGCAAACTTATCAAAGTTAATGTGAAACGAATGCGCCAATTGTATGGCCTTACTCACATAAGCTCCTTTTTGGAGCCATGTGTTCATGGGATCCAAGATTTCAGTAGGTACGCCTGGGCAATACTTTGGCATATGTAATCCGAAAATTGGATGGACCCCATAATCGACCTTATTCAACTCGCCTTCTAAAATGGCTGATATCATTGCCCGCGTATATTTTAATTTGATACGGGATCCGACACCGTAGGGACCACCACTCCATCCGGTATTGACCAACCAAACGTTTACCCCAGCCTGGGTCATCTTCTTGCTCAACATCTCTGCATAGACCGTTGGGTGAAGTGGCATAAAAGGTTCTCCAAAGCAAGCAGAAAAGGAAGGTACCGGTTCATTGATCCCCGCTTCAGTACCAGCTACCTTGGCAGTATATCCTGATATGAAATGGTACGCTGCTTGACCTGGGTTAAGCTTTGAAACCGGGGGCAATACCCCAAACGCATCACAGGTCAAGAAAAAGATATTTTTCGGATCTGATGCAAATGAGGGCAGTTGTATGTTATCGATGTGGTCAATCGGATAACTAACCCTGGTATTCTGGGTAATCGTACTATCAAAATAGTCCACTTCTTTGGTGTTCTGCTTGAAAACAATGTTTTCCAATAAAGCACCCGGGCGAATTGCCCTATAAATATCTGGTTCTTTTTCTTCGGTCAGGTCAATGACCTTTGCATAACACCCCCCCTCAAAATTAAAGATGGTATTTTCTGCCGTCCAACCGTGTTCGTCATCACCGATCAATTTTCGATCGGGATCAGCCGACAATGTGGTCTTACCGGTACCTGACAGTCCAAAAAAGATAGCGGTATCACCAGCCTCGCCCACGTTGGCCGAGCAGTGCATGGGCAGTACATTTTTCTCTATGGGAAGGATGAGGTTCAACGCCGAAAAAATACCTTTTTTCATTTCACCGGTATATGCTGAACCCCCTACCAATGCAATTTTTTTGGTAAAGTTTAAAATGGAGAAATTACCGGCCAAAATTCCAAAATCTTTTGGGTTTGGTACTTGGTAGCCCGGCGCACATAACACCAACCATTCTTCTTCAAAGTGCTCAAGCTCTTCATCTGAAAGCCGTAAGAACATATTTTTAATGAAGTAATTGGACCATGGATATTCTGTAATGGTACGTACATTCATTCGATACGCCGGGTCAGCACACACAGCGGCATCTCGTACAAAGACTTCTTTACCAGACAAATAATCTACGATTTCAAGGTGCAATCTATTAAAGTTTTCAGGAGATATGGGCTTGTTGATGCGACCCCACCATACTTTATCTGCTGTATATCCATCTTTCACCAAAAAGCGGTCTTTAGGGGAACGACCCGTAAACTTTCCTGTTTTAATGCTCAATGTGCCCGTATCCGTTTCTTCTCCCATCCCTTTTGCGATGGTCATTCGTTGCAATGTTTCTGCATCAAGGTTCCAATGAGCTTCTACATTTTTCAACCCATATTTTTCAAGTTTCCCGGTGTTTTCCATAACTGTTGTCATAATCTATCTGTTTTTGAGGTTAATAGCTCCATATCAGTGGAACCAATATTAACGTTGTAATGAAAAAGAGCAACAATAAGGGGCCGCCAACCCTTATGTAGTCCAAAAATTTATATCCCCCCGCAGAAAGCACCATGGCATTGGTAGTGGTGCCTACTGGCGTTAAAAAAGCGGTTGAAGCGCTGATAGCAACCCCAATCATATAAGGTTTTGGCGAAACACCCAATGACAAGGCCGCCATTAAGGCTATCGGTGCCATCAATACTGCTGTTGCCGAATTGTTTATGGTCTGGCTAAAGGCCGTGGTCAATAAAAAAATACCTCCCAAAAGTGCTGTAGGATGGATTTCTCCCAGCACCTTCACTAAATTATCGGCAGCTATTTGAGCGGCTCCTGTCTTTTGGAGTGCGATGCCCATTGGTATCATTGCCGCTATCATGACCACACTTGTCCAACTTATTCCCTTATATGCTTTCGATATGGGCACACAACCGGTAATCATCATGATTCCCGCACATATCAAAGCCGCTATAGCTCCTGGCAATACCTTGAACACCAACAACAATATGAGCAGGAGCAAGGTGCCCATAGCAATAAAACTCCTCGGATCCAATCGATCTACATTCTTGGATAGTGCTTCAGGACTGCCCGTAATAACGATGTTCTCATAAACTGATTTTAAGGCTTCAATATTTTCCCAGGTACCCCGAATGATAAATGCATCACCTGCTTCCATCTTAATTCTTCCTGTCAATGCCTGGTTACCTCTTGAAGCTGCCAACAACTGCACCCCTGCCTGTTCAAGATAATTGCCCAAATTGACGGTCCTACCTACAAAAACAGACTTGGGGGTAATCAACATTTCGGCCATGCCAACCTCTTGATTGATCAGTTCATTTTTCAATGTATCTTTTTCACCATTGTTGGTGGGAATGACCCCCAAGTGAAATTTTAATACCAATCGGTCAACATCTTGTGGTTTGCCCTTAACCGTAATGATATCATGGTAGCGCATTTCAGTATCAGGTTCAGGAAGCTCCACAAAGGGTAAGACACGTTGCAAAGGATTCGGGTTCGGATGCCTTCGCTTCAGTCGCATGATAGCGACCTGATGTTTCCCCTCAAAATCCCAATCCCCAATTTTTGTGTCAATCAATTGCGACATCGAACGTATACGCAACCGATATAGATTATCCCCAATGCTGTAGTTGGCAATCCACTTGTGCATTTCCACATCGATATCAACAGGTTTGTTTTCTGTTTTGTGATTGGGCAACAATCGATATCCAATGTACCTGAAATACAAAATGGAAATCAGCAATAACGGAAGTCCAATCAAACTGAACTCAAAAAATGAAAATCCTGGCATATTGTTTTCGACCAAGGCATTGCTGACGATGATGTTTGGTGGTGTTCCCGTCAACGTCAACAACCCCCCTGTATTGGATCCAAAGGCTACCGGCATCAATAATTTAGAAGGGAACGTTCCAGCGTTCCATGCTGCTGAAACCGTTACGGGAAGCAGCGCAGCCACAGTTCCGGTATTACTGACAAAACCAGAAAGTACACTTGCCCCTAAGGAAACAATGACCAATAATTTTGGGATGCTCTTACCCGCCCAGGTAACGAATTTTTTTCCTGCAAGGGCGGTCCAGCCAGTTCTAGACAGTCCTTCCCCAATAATAAACAGTGCAGCAATCATAATTACAGTCGGGTTGCTGAACCCGATCAGTGATTCCTCAACACTTAAAATTCCGGTCAGGTAAAGTGCCAAGAGCGACATCAAGGCCACTACATCTGGTGGAAACTTTCCCCAAACGAACAGTGCTATGGTAATGCCCAAGAGTATCAATAGAGTTATCATGGTTGGCTTTTCATACAATTAGTCCAAAGTCAACACAGGAACATCTGAATGCATCATCAGCAACTTGGTCAGTCTACCTTCAGAGGGTGCTGTCTTTTGAACGTGGTTTCTCGGTAAAATCACCAACAGGTCAATATCTTTCTTCTCTACATAGTCCAAGATACCCTGCTCAATATCTTCGTTTTTTGAAAAGCTGTGTTCTGCATAAAAATGCTCGAGATAGTATTCCAATATTTTTTCAATATTATCATTTATGGCTTTCTCGTCGTATACCGAATCTTTATATATGGTCAACACGTGTACCTTGGCATCGAAAATTCTGGCAATATCCAGTAAGACTCCTATAATCCTTGGGCTCTCAATCTCCTCCTTTCCCAAAACAAACGCTATTTTTTTTGGAAGATCGATTGTGGCTTTGTATGGTATCGCGATGACAGGATTCTTTGATTCCAAAGTCAATCGTGAGGTATTGGTCAGGGCCTCATCAGCATCTTTGTCACCCATGGTCCCCATAATGGTCAAATCAATGTGTTGCTCTACCTGTATCTTCAAAAGTGTCTCTATCAGGTTACCCGAAACACTTAAAAATTTGGGTTGCTTTTTTGTTTTGCGGTGCAATGTGTCCAAAATCTTTCGAAATTGCTCTTCATCCTCTTTTTCTTGTGCACTTGTTACCGGAGCTACACTCACTTTCAGAGCGAGCACATCCATTGCCTTGTCCATATCGGCAAAATTTAGCGTGTAATCGAGAGCATTGATTGCGGACTCTGAGAAATCAAAAGGGACTAGAATTCGTTTAATAGTACTCATACCTATGAAATTTAATCGTGGTTTATAATTTAATTTCAATCCAAAAGTAGCATGCTGTCATCGCTAAAAACATGACAGCGGTCAGTTTCATTTTCTTGGTTGACTAAATAATAAGAAAGGGGAAAGATGACATCTATCAGGTATTTTGGTTTTTATTTGATGGAATTTGCACTCGAAAAATCCAATAGTAAGTGCAAAGGAATATCACAAAAAAAAGCAATCGGGTACTGATTTTGTGTTTAGGGCTATTGTTGGCGTACCTGTCCGCTTTTTCGCAGGAAAAAGAGGGTACGGGAACATGGATGTTGCTCTCAGGAAGTCATCAAATAAGTGAAAAGCTAAAAATACCTACCGTTGGCATACTTCGATATGCCAGTTTTATGGATGAAAATGAGTTTGGATTTCTAAGGACCGGACTGACATACACCCCAAATGACACCTTTCACCTGACCATGGGAATAGCCTATTTGGATACTGAGCCCTTTGAACATGACCAAGAAGATATACAAACCACCCAATTTTGGCTCTACGAAGAATTTTCATTGCACCTAAAATTTGGAACCGTCCCGTTATCACAGCGTTTTCGAGTCGAACAACGATGGGTACACAAGCCTGAAACGGACGACTTCAACCATCGCTTCAGGTACCGACTGCAATGGACACACGCTATTTCAAAAAAAATATACCTAAAAATTTCAGATGAGCCATTTGTAGGTCTTTCAAAACTAGCTATCAACCAAAACCGTTTCTATTCCGGTTTGGGCTACAAATTCTCTGATAAGGTACGTTTTGAAATGGGATATATGAAAAACCATATTGGAAAAGACAACTACGACCTGGCACAGATTACTCTGCAGTTCAAAACCAATATTATAAGGAAAAATCAATTTGATACTGCTTCAAAGAATAAATTTTGATAAAAAATCAAAAAAATGACTTAAAAATATAAAATTGATAAATATCATATTTTTTTATTGCACCTCTGGCTATTTTTATTTGTAACAAATAGACGTAGTTATGGAGCCAAAAAAGTACCCTAATGCCGATTTAAACAGAAATAGTAGCCTATATTTTATGATTGGGCTGACTATGGTGCTCTTTACCACGTGGCAGTTGCTGGAATATAAGATATACGAGAAACCAAAACATGAAATTGCCATGTTGGATGTAGTTGACAATGTAAAAGAAGATGTGCCCATTACAGAAAACTTCAGAACGACACCCCCCCCTCCTCCACCTTCTGCACCTGATGTCATCGAAATTGTGGAAGATGTAGAAGAAATCGAGGAAACGGTAATCGAAAGTACTGAAAGCAGCCAAGACCTATATATTGAAGATGTGGTGGTCAAAATAGAAGATGTTGAGGTAGAAGAAGAAGAGGAAGAGATTTCCGTTCCCTTTGCAATTATAGAAAAGGCACCCATTTTTCCAGGCTGTGAAAGCTGTCCTACCGAAGAAGAGCGAAAAGCGTGTTTTAACCAAAAGGTACAAGAACATATCAAAGTGAACTTCAACTATCCGAAAGCAGCACTAGACATGGGTATAACCGGTCGCGTATTTGTCAAATTTTCAATAGATTCGAAAGGAAGGGTGTCCAACATACAAAAAAGAGGTCCCGATCGGTTGTTGGAAGATAAGGCTGTCCGGATCATTGCCTCGTTGCCCAGTATGAAACCTGGCCATCAAAGAGGAAAACCCGCTAAAGTAGGCTATAGCATACCCATCAACTTTATAATGAAGTGAACTATAATTTACATTTGTTGAGCCTTTAAGCCTTGGATGTATACATGAGGCTTTTTGCCATACCAAGTTGTTTTTGAATATTCCCTGTTTTTCCCATAACTTGGAAGCAAAAGCTGTTCATTCAATCTTTTGACATCATACATTTTGGCATTACAGGTACCTGTAAGCATGAGGGTGTACCTTATAAAATTCTTGGCATTTTCCACAGCATTGGGGTCACGGTGCTGACCACTCTCATAGCCAAAGGAAACATACCCCATTTCATTATGGCGATGGTCATACTGGTAAAATCATCTTCGTAAAGTTTTAGAAGATGCGTAGTCATTGCCTCTTTGACCTGCTGTGTGTTTTTTCTCCGCTCCTTTTCCTTAGAGGTTTCAACCAAAAACCAACGGTGTACAGGTTGCCCAAGTCTCTGTTAATCGCACATTGCCCACACCAAATTGACCAGAGCTTCATTTGACGTCATTTGTGTTATTAGTTTACGATAGCTTTGTACCTGCCATTGGGCTCCATCGCGCCCCATCTGCTTTTTGAAATCGATTCAGGCATTTTATCACATTCCTTACCCCTATAAAACTAAAGGACGGTCCCTTTTGAAAACATCACATATATCATATGGAATCGAGGTGTTGCCACTGCTGTGTGGCTTCATCGACACAGTACCTGAACTAATGAATGAGAGTGGTGCTTATGCATCCATCTTAGCCTATCTGCTGCACAAGAACGTCTTGTAAACAGCACCAAGCCAACAATAAAAATCGAGAAACTACAAAAAGATCGCTGAAGCTTATCAGTTTTTTCGAATAGGATAGTCCTCGTAAAGGTCATCAAATGTCTTTGATGTGGTATATGAGGTATCGGTAAGTACCTTGTAGACCATGTAAACAATGCATACTTGGCCAAAAACGGTCAGGTAAAATATCCCATTAAAGGCAAAATCCATACTCACCATTATGGTAATCATCACCAATAGGAACGTAGTCAAAGACACCATGGCCATCGCAGATATTTTCATAGCAAAACTTAAAATAATACTATGATTAAGATATTCAATTTAACCTATGTTTTCTAAGTTTTAACAACATTTTAATTCTAGGATAAGTCATTAAAAAAAGTTACTTTTTGGAGGTATTATTCAGTAGTTTTAATTATTTGTATCTAAATTCTAATTATTCTATGGAGCTTGTTGTAGGAATTGACATTGGAGGCACCAAAACCAAAATTGGCCTGGTCGACCAAAAGGGCAAGTGTCTCACTCGACTGTTCTTTAGAACCCGTGAGTACCCTGACCTGAATGATTACCTGGCCCAAATAAAGATTTCAGTAGATCAGTTGATTTCAGAATTTGGCAACGAAACGACTATCGTTGGTTGTGGTATTGGAGCCCCTAATGCATCTAGCAAGAATGGAACGATTGTCAATGCCAGCAACCTTTTATGGAAGGGTACCGTACCTATTCTTGATGGACTCAAACAATTAATGCCGATGCCCATGCGCATCATGAACGATGCCAGTGCAGCCGCACTTGGAGAACTGTTATTTGGCAATGGGAGAAACATGACCGATTTTATTGTAGTCACTTTAGGTACCGGCTTTGGTGCGGGCATAGTGGCCAATGGCCAACTGATCGATGGATATGATGGATTTGCAGGCGAATTGGGTCATATCGACATGACCATAGGCGATGGAAGGCTCACAGGCCTGGGGGTTCGTGGAGGACTTGAAGCCTATGTGTCGGCAACGGGGCTGAAAAGAACCATTATGCACATGCAGAGCAAATATATGGATGATAGCAGGTTCAGGAATATCGCCTATAACGACCTTCATGGTGAAGAGATAACCCAGGCAGCTGAAGAAGGTGACATTATTGCCCTCAAAGCATTTGATTACACCGCAAAAATAATGGCATTGGCCCTTTCCAATTTTACCGCTTTTACACAACCAGAAGCTTTCATTCTTATGGGCGGACTCACGAACAGCGGAAAGTGGATCATGGAGCCCCTAGAAAAATACTTCAATACATTTCTTTTGGATGTCTATAAAGGCAAAGTGAAGTTGATGTATTCGGGCATGCCGGGAAAAACAGCAGCCATCAGTGGAGCGGCAGCCCTTATTTGGGAACACCACCAAAAGTAAGGAACCGGTCATTATAATAGGTAAAAGGCATCCCAGCCATAATGGATTGATGTGCAACCTCTGATACCCTGTATTACATGTGAAATAATGATATACAAATCAATTTTCATTGAGGTATTTGTGCACCAAGCTGATGGAAATCGCACCTTCACCCACTGCTGAAGCGACGCGGTTCATGGCACCACTACGCACATCTCCTGCAGCAAATACCCCAGGCACGCTCGTCTCTAATAAGTAGGGTGGCTTGCTTTGTTTCCATTTTATCATTCCTGAATCATGGTCAAGTACGTCACGACCAGTAAGCAAGAATCCTTTTCCATCTTTAAGAAAGGCTTCACCCGTCCATTCCGTATAAGGTCTAGCCCCAATGAAGATGAAAATGGCACGGGCATATTGCTCATTTTCTTCTCCAGACCGATTATCTCGAAGAACAACCTGTTCCAATCGAGAATCACCCTTTGCCTCAATAATTTCAGTATGGGTCATCACTTCTATGTTTGCGGTATTTTCTATCTGATCGATCAAGTACGAACTCATGGTACTCTGAAGTGAATCCCTACGTATTACAATATGTACCTTATTTGCAAATTTCGAAAGGTACATAGCGCCCTGACCCGCACTGTTACCACCACCTACAACATATACATCGCCGTTTTTGCAGGTATGCGCTTCGGTAGTAGCTGCCCCATAGTAAACCCCTGCTCCTGTGAGGCCATCCATTCCGCTGTTGGGTAATTTTCGATAATCGACCCCCGTGGCAATGACCACGGCCTTGGCCTTCAAGACACTTCCGTCTGAAAGGGTGAGGCTCTTGTAAAAATCCCGTATCGAAATCTGTGTCACCTCAACAGGAGATAAAAACTCTATCCCAAACCGGGTCGCTTGGGTTATGGCCCTTCTCGCCAAGTCAGAACCACTCAATCCTTTGGGAAAGCCCAAGTAATTTTCGATTCGCGAACTGGTACCGGCTTGGCCGCCAGGTGCCTTGCGGTCAATCAACAGGGTCTTGAGGCCCTCACTGCCACCATAGACCGCTGCAGCCAGACCAGCCGGGCCTGCACCGACGATGACCACGTCATAGAGTTCTTCGCTCGCCTTTATATTGAGTCCTAATTTCTGGGCTATCTCGGGCAAGTCGGGATTTTTTAATACACTTCCGTCTTCAAAAAAAACAGCAGGCAAATCTTTTGAATTGAATTCGTTGTTGTTTACCAGCTCTTTGGCGACATCTTCATTCTCGACATTCAAGAACTGATAGGGAAACATATTACCCGCAAGAAAATCCTTGATATTGTGGGTGTTTGGTGAAAATGGATATCCAACGATACGCAACCCGGTAAACGAGGGCGAGTAATGGGCCAACCAATCTTGTAGCACATCATCGATTACAGGAAAAAGTTTCTCCTCGGGCGGATTCCATGGCTTTAACAAATAATAGTCTAGCTGCACCTCATTGATGGCCTTTATGGCCGCATCGGTATCGGAGTAGGCAGTGAGCAATACCCTTTTGGCGTTTGGAAAGGAAATCAATGCCTTTTCCAAAAAATCCACTCCCAACATTTCGGGCATACGTTGGTCTGACAGCAACAAGGCGACTTCTTCCCCTTTGTTCTTTAACACTGTGATTGCTTCTAGGGCCTCATTGGCAGAGGTCGAGGCCATGATTCGATAGTCATTTCTATATCGGGAACGCAAGTCCCCACGAATCGCCGACAAGACTTGTGTATCGTCATCAATGGCGATAATGATCGGTTTTTTCACGTGTTTTGTGCTTCTGGGTTATGATCAATGGGTAAACAGACCTCAAATACGGTCTCTCCTGGTTTTGACTTCGCCTTGAGCTGTCCGTTGTGCTGTTTGATAATCTTTAAGGCAACATCAAGCCCTAAACCGGTACCCTTTCCTATTTCCTTCGTAGTAAAAAAAGGTTCAAAAATACGGTTGAGGTGTTCCTTGGCGATTCCATGCCCGTTATCTTTCACAAACACGTACACAAAGTTTCCCGAAGCCTTCGTCTCTACCGTGATTTCGCCATCGGCAACAGGAAGCGCATCTATCGCATTGTCTATCAAGTTGGTCCAAACCTGGTTCAATTCTCCGGGCAGCCCATGAACCTGGGGTATGTTTTCATCAAACCTTATGGTAACCTTATGGCCTACTTTCGAGATTTTATGGTCTAAGACATGGAGTGTACTCTGGATTCCCGAATGGATGTCGAGCATTTGAAAATCGAGACTTTGGTCCATGTATGAATAGGTCTTTACCGATTTCACCAGGGTCTCTATCCGCGAAGAGGCCTCTTTGATATCGGTCACGGTTTTATGGGTCGTCATGTTCTGGACAATCCATTTTAGGACCGGATTGAAGTCTTCATCACGTAACAACGATTTTACATAAAGTAAATCATCGGTATTGAATTGATATTCCACCAAAAGGGGCACTAGGTCAAACTTATCAACCAAGCTACAATCGGTGAACCAATCATACAGGTCATCTTCTAGGGTATTTTTTTCCAACATGGAAAGTTGTGATGGCTTTTCTTCTAGCTTTCGATACATGAACTGGTTGATACTATCAATCGTGTCATCGGCTGCCCTAATCTTGATCACCTTTTTGAAATCTTCAGGCAATCCCTTCAAATGTTTTTGCAGCAGTGAGGCACTGCGCACCATGGCCGAGGCGGGATTATTGAGCTCGTGGGCCAACCCAGCTGAAAGTTTTCCCAAGGCAATGAGCTTCTCGTTCTGTACCTCAGTTTGGGTAATATTGCGGATACGGTTGTTCATTTCATGGACCAAAACCTCAGTGAGCTCATAAAATCTACTGATTAAAACTTGCAGCTTATCACGATGTAACTTGCCCACAACAGCAGGTACCAGGGCAACCGCACCCCCACTTGCGTTTTTGGCCCTTGAATAGGGCAACAAACCTGAAATATCATGTTTTTTTATTCTTCCGAAGGATTTTCGGTTGTTGTTATGTTGAAGGTAGATTTCAAAATCGCCCTCAAAGACCAACATCAAACTATCAATGGGGCTTCCTTTTTCAAACAGGTGACCCCCTTTGGGAATCGCCTCAATTTCAAGATTGTCATTCAACCAGTCCAACTGTGCCTGTGGAACTTTCTCGAACTGTGGAAACCCTGAGAGCTCATATGTTATTTTCATACCTCTGTTTTGAAATGGAAAAGGTCTTGATTTCGTTTTTGAAAGATAATGAACTTCAACATAAAAAATACAGACGAGAACCCAAAGCATGTTACCCATCCATGAACGGTTGTTTAAGGGTGCGCATGGTTTTCTGTACACCCGAATATTTGTATTTTAACCAAATCAAAATGCAACAGATGCAACACCATATCCTCCTTAATCTCTTTGCCATATTTGGAGTGGCCACCGCAGTGGTCATCATCTGTAAATTTCTTAAAATAAGATACATCATCGGCTATCTCATCACTGGGGTTTTGCTAAGCCCGAACACGAGCCATTACTTTGCCAATATGGAAGAAGTGGAAGTCTATGCTGAAATTGGGATTATTCTGCTGCTGTTCACCGTTGGACTTGAATTTTCGTTCAGCAACCTCAAGCGCATCAAAGATTATGTGTTGGTCGGGGGTGCTGCCCAAGTGTTTTTTACCATCTTTCTTACCTCTGGCCTTATTTGGTTGCTCATGCGGCCCTCTGTCGAAGAAAGTATATTTTGGGGATTTTTATATGCTTTGAGCAGTACGGCCATCGTAATAAAGGTATTACAGGACAACAATAAAATTAACACCCCACACGGAAAATTCATTCTCGCAGTGCTCTTGTTCCAAGATATCACGATTGTACCCTTAATGCTCTTCACTCCTATTTTAGCAGGTGCCGGTGATGCCAGCCCTATAGAGGCGTTTCTTTGGCTCTTGGGCAAATTGGTGTTGATGGGCGGAATCGCATATTTGTTGGCCCGCTTTGTGATTCCGTACTTCTTAAAGACGGTCATGAAGGTACAGAGCCAAGAAGTATTTCTGATCGCCTTGGTTTTTATCGTTACCGGTATTGCCTTATTGACAGAGAAGTTAGGACTTTCCTTGGCATTGGGGGCTTTTATAGCCGGATTGATCATTGCTGAAACTGAATACCACCGTATGGCCATTTCATGCTTTTTACCTTTTCGTTATGTGTTCATGAGCTTCTTCTTTATTTCTATGGGCATGTTACTCGATTACCATATTTTTATGACCGATTGGAATTGGATTCTCTTTTGGTGCTTGTTTGCATTGGTTGTAAAGGCCATAGCAGGCATCTTGGCCGTAAAAGTCATGAAACTGGACTGGAAAACCGCGCTGGCCGTAGGTTTTTCCATAGCCCAAATCGGGGAGTTTTCTTTTGTACTTGCCCAAAGTGGGCTGGAATTTGAATTGATCAGCAAGCATAATTACCAACTGTTTCTGGCCGTATCGATTCTGTTGATGTCAATTACCCCATTTATCGTGGCCCAAGCAGAACATATACAGCCAAACTTTACCAAACTATTCAAAACAAGGTGTCATGGCTGAGCATGTTTTAAAGCTGTACGGTACCGATTGGTGTACCAAATCAGCCAACTTACGAAACTACCTACAATCGATTTGGGTAGAATTTGAGGATTATAATGTGGAAACCCAAGTTGAAGCCGATAAGGCCGTTCGAGCAATTTATGGGGGTAAACTTAAGTTTCCAACGGTCACCTATGGCAATGATTTTTTGAAGAACCCCAGCATCAAAGAGTTGGATGCCTTTTTAAAGGCACACCGACTGTTGGATTAAAGTATACCAGAGTGGGCATCTTAGTTCACCACCCATTGTAAGAGGCAAATTATTTATACTAACTAGAGGCTCGTAATTGTATTTCTCCCGGTTTTTCTAAAGATCAAGTCCTGTTCCCCCAAGGAAGAAACAACCAAGCTAATGTAATCATCTATCGCTTTTTGAATGGTATTTGGGTTTGAACCTGCGACATCAATAGTCCCTTTCCATATCAATTCTTTTGCTTTACCCACACAAATACAGTAGAGCATGGTCTCCACATGATATACCCGATATTCGTTGTAATGGTCTTCTTGTTGGTACCCAGTATTCAGATCTAGGGCATCTTCGTTAAAGGCACTATACACTCCTGCCAGTTCATCCATTTTTTCGAGAAATGTCTTTTTCTTTTCAGACCCAAGTACTTTAGTGAACAAGATGGCATCAAAGCCCTTTTCCAATAGTTGGTGCTCTACCTTTGAAAGTTCACTTTCTGGGTTTTCAGATGAGGTAAATTCCACATCATACAAATCGAGGCTGCGGTATGATTCTACCCCTCTTTTTGTAAACTCTTGCTGTAGTTTGGTCTCAAAATCCGTTCTGATATCCAAATCTTCGGTCATGCCCACAAGAAGTACTTGATAGGTATCAAAGAGCACGATATCAGGATTCTTCCAACTGCTCACCAAACGGGTAGAGCCACAGCTGGCCATCAGTAAAATACAAAGCAAACCTATTTTTTTCATGGCATTGATTTTTGTTGTCAGTACTACATGTCTATCATTTCATATATAATGATCGATGCTGTCTTTAATTTCCTTCAGTAAATTCAATGTTAGCGTTTTCCAATGTTTTGCCACGCCACCTTTACGATGTGCAAGATAATTTGGAAGGGAATGACCAAAAATGACATTCCTCAGTTTTTAAGTATACTGGAAGCCTTGATTTGGTGATACCAATATTTTTGGGATAAGCTTGATAATTTCTTGGGAGAACATTAAACAGAGGCAATCAAGGCAGCCTTTTTTCATTATTACCAGCCTAAATAAAATACTGTAGGCTTGTAATGCCGTTTAAAGATTTCTATTTTAACAGTTGATTCACCTAAACAAAGATAAAGTTGTATAGATATGGCTTTACCCATTAACATTGAAGATTTGGTACATGGTAATACTGTCGAATGGGAACGACTTGAATTCAAACAAGGTTGGAATCCCGAAGATGTTATTCATTCCATTTGTGCCTTTGCCAATGATCTTAATAATTGGGGGGGCGGTTATATTATTGTATAGCCGAAGACAATGGCCAACCTATATTACCTCCTGCTGGCTTAGAACAGAATCAGATAGATTCTATACAAAAGAAGATTTTAGAACTGAGCCATAAACTCAGGCCGCAATACTTTCCTATTGTCCAGCCTTACTTGCTCAATAATAAACATATTTTGGTAATATGGTGTCCAGCGGGAGACAATAGACCCTATGAAGCACCAGAGAACTTGGGCAAGCAACCTAATTATTCTCCCTATGTAAGAGTAACCGCAAATAGTATTAAAGCTAGGGGTACTAATTTGACAAGGTTACAGGAATTAGCAGCTCGTATTCCCTTTGATGATAGAGTTAACAACCAAGCAACTATACAAGATTTTGACCTTAGTCTTATTCAGGCATATCTACAGGAAGTTAAAAGTGATCTTTTTGATATCAGTACAAAAATGTCATTGGAAGAACTTTGCCGGGCAATGTTAATAGCAAAAGGCCCAAGTGAGGATTTAAGACCTGTTAATGTAGGTCTATTGTTTTTTAGCCGATTACCAGAAAAATTTTTCGAAAGAGCTTGGATTGAGTTGGTTTGGCATGAAGATGATTCAAGTAAAAAATTTAAGGAAGTTTACTTTAAAGGATCTATCCAAACACAATTACGCGATGCACTTTCATTTTTCAAAACGAATATTATTAAGGAAACCATTGTAAAAAAACCTATGCAGGCTGAGGCAGATCGTTTTTATAATTTCCCTTATGAAGCAATTGAAGAAACATTATCTAACGCAGTTTATCATAAAAGCTATGAAATGGGGTCACCAATTGAGATACAAGTTTGGGATGACAAAATCGAAATTTTAAGTCACCCTGGCCCTGTTCCACCTGTAAATGCTGAGATTTTAAGTACTCACAAGCGCATTGTCGCCAGAGAATATAGAAATAGACGCATAGGTGACTTTCTGAAAGAGCTTAGGCTTACTGAGGGTCGTGGCACCGGCTTTCCGACCATTTATAAAGCCATGGATAATAATGGTTCTCCTGCTCCTATGTTTGACACTGATGAACAAAATTATGTTCTTGTAACACTTCCCGCTAAAGCTATGGAAAGTAATGAAGCTGGTAATCAAGTTAAAAATCTGGTATTTAATGACTTAAAAGATATTATTGCTTATAGTAACGGAGCTAGTAACCAAGCTAGTAACCAAGCTAAAGAAATTGTTACAAAAGATATTCATGGTAGGGTTGCCGAAATACTTACAATATTGACAACTACTATAAAGAGAGTGGACCTTTTTGAGCTTATGAAGTTAAGCAACCAATCGAAGAACAGGGCAAAGTTTTTAGACCCTCTAATCCATTTAGGGTGGGTAGCAATGGAGTTTCCAGAAGAACCAACACATCCAAACCAAATGTATAGTACAACTGATTCAGGCATGAGAATATTGGAGTTGATAAGTGATGAAGATAATTGAAATTGAATCACAGAAACTGACTTAAATTTTTTTAACATGATTTAGAATTCCGGTAAGGAAAAATATCCTTATGGGCTTCTTTCACGTATTTTGTCAAAATTTTCCCATCTCTACTTTTGATTATTGCGGTTTTTGTTTTTTGAGCTTTTGTAAAATTATAGTCAAACAAAAATCTAAAATGTTGTATCTGTGTTATACACAAATAAAAAAGCCAAGATTTTAAATCTCGGCTTTCCCTTGCTGTGCGGGTGAAGGGAGTCGAACCCCCACGCCTCGCGGCACTAGATCCTAAGTCTAGCATGTCTACCAATTCCATCACACCCGCATGGCCCAACGGCTATTGGGCTGCAAATATACTTTACTTTTTCTTTTTAGACAGTAATTTTTTAAGAAAACACCCTTAACTGTTTGTATTAAGAAATATTCTTTGTTGTATACCACAACTCATAAGAATAACTGGCTTATAAAAAGATAGACTATCATTACCAAACCTATGCCCAAACCTATGGCCAAAAATCGAATGGAAAGGTTGACGCTCCTGAACTTTTCAGTAGCAATCTTTGAGTTCACATATATTTGTTGTCCGAGTTGATCGAACACTCTATCTTCTTCTATGCTTATTTCATAAAACGTCTTTGAAAATTTCTTAATGTCCCCAAAAGCGGAGATGACATCACCAAAGAAGAAAATATTACTTTCATAATCTTTTTTAAAGACGGGTATAAAGCACCGTATACTATGGTAAATCGATATGCAGATGCAAAGTGCCCATAGTCCAAACAAGCTATAGAACAAGATATCATAGCCTACCTTCGCTACAATGGCTTCTTGACTTAAGTAGATAAGATTAAAAACCAGTCCGTAAAATGAAAGAATAAGCCCTGCCTTTACTTCTGATGCCTTGATCAGGCTCAAAATGTAATTGATTGCCCCCCAATAATGGTCTACCAGGTCATCGGTATGCTTGTTTTTAATATATGTATCCCTGACAGTTTCGTTAAGCTCATTTTCTTTCTCCATAAATTCCGAATTAACCTATTATTTTGTGGTCATTGTTTCTACACCTTTCCAACTGTCTTCGATTTCTTGGGTAATGAGATGGGCCGATTTGTTCAAGAAAAGTTTAGCGGTGCGATCGTTCATGTTCATTTTAAAAATCTGTTGAAAGGTGACTGCTGCCATTGCAAATTCTTTGTTGAAATACAGTTGCATGGCATGATCAAAGGTCGGCAGGGTCATCAACTTATGATTGAGCAATGCAGGATCATCCCCATTTACGCATTCGTATAAATAAATAGGTTTCTTTTTACCTTTGACCTGTACTGGGCCCAAATACCTAAAATTAAATTCCTCGGCATTGGTCAACTTGTCCTTACACTCTGCCGTTAAAAGAATGGAAGTACCATAATGTTTTGACAAACCTTCTATACGTGCCGCCGTATTGACGGTATCTGATATGATGGCCGCATCAAGTCGCTCCACATCACCGGTTATGCCCATGATAAGCTTACCGTTCTGCATACCCATACCTACCTTTATGGGAAGTCTTTTTTTTAGGGCACGCTCCTTATTGTACTCATGTAATGTATTTTGCATTGCGACACATGCCCTGACGGCCTCTTGGGAGCCTTTTGGAAAAAGTGCCATGAACCCGTCTCCCAAGTACTGCAAAATAAAACCATGGTTGCTTCGAATTATAGGCCCCATCCTATTGTTAAAGGCATTGACAAACAGAAAATTCTCCTCAGGATTCATTCCTTCTGAAATGGTAGTAAACCCCCTGATATCAGCAAAGACAACGGTTACCTCTTTCTCTACCAAATCGCCAAGCACCACCTCGGTTATATTTTCCTTCCCCAAGGATTTTATAAATTCTGATGGAACGAACTTCTGGCTGACATCGTATATTTTACGTATGGCCTCTTCTCTTTCCCTTGCTTCCTGTAACCCTTTTTGGTAGAGATGGGCACTTTCTATGGCCGCCGCGGATTGTAGTGCAATGGTGGTCAATAATTTTAACTCTGCCGCTGTGAACTCTTTATTCTCCTGATTTCCCAATATGACCATTCCTAAAGTCCTGTGTTTCACTTTTAAAGGGGCATACATCACCGCCTTCAAGTGATGCAGCGCAGGATTGGCGTTTATTTTCGTGGAGGGTATGATTGCGGAGTTGCCTTTAAAGATAAGGTCTTTTAAAACCCCGTTTTGAGCGATAATGTTTTTTTCAACATCTGGGTTCTCCCCAAAGGAAGCTGTTTGAACCACACTATCGTCATCGGCATTGTACATCAAAAACATGCCATGGGTCGACCCAATGATCTGAGATGATTCCTGAAGGGCTATTTCTGCAATGGAGATGGTATCGATTTTTTCAGAAATCATCTCTCCTAAATCATATATCATGTTTATCTCACGGTACAGCCCTAAGACCTCCTTTCCTATTTTCTTTTTCTCAAACTCCTTTTTGACCAATGCCTTAATCAAATCGGCCATATGCAGCCCCTCATCACTTTCTGATTTGAAAACCCCGTATATTGAAGATTCGCTGAAAAGTTCAATTTCAAACGGATATTTTTTAGCTGTACCCCACAACAATTTGCCATTGGCATCGGTCACACAAAAATCGGTATTGGTCTTTAATGCCAATTTCTTGATCAGGGCAATGGCATTTTCATCTTTTCGAAGCACTTGCCGTAAAGCCCTAGCCCATAAAGAAAGATCCTGTCCACTCATTATTAAAAATCACATATTTAGAATTTCTTCGGCAACCGATAGCATTTCGTCGGGATCAAAAGGCTTGGTCATGTATTTATCGGCTCCCATATACAACCCTTTTTGTCTGTCGACCTCTTGGCCTTTTGCAGTTAACAGTATGATATAAACCTCAGAAAGGTTCAGTTCTTTTTTCACCTTCTGGCACACTTCCATTCCGTTCATTTTTGGCATCATCACATCTAAAAAAACCAAATTTGGTCGCTCGCCCTGAATGATATTCAGGGCTTCTTCCCCATTTTTGGCAAAAAGCAGTTCAACACCTTCATCTTCCAAATCTTCCAAAGTCTGCTCAATGAGCATTCTTATGTGGGATTCGTCGTCAACAATCAATACTTTTTTGTCCATACTGAATTTTGATTTAGTAGTGTTTGGCCTTATTATTATTCGTAAACGAAAAACATCACGTTTTCCATTCCTTTATGAACCTTAAGATCCTTGATAAAGCTTTTGTCTCCATTGAATACCGAGTTGAGCATGATAATATCAGGCTTTGCCTCAGATGCTGTTTCAAGAACATTTTCCGTATTGGCTTCCATAACCTTGTACCCGCGGGCTGTCAGTACCTGTGTCAGTGTTTTTACCGCAGATGTATCTTCATCGATTATCAACACTTTCTTTTTAGAAACCCCCTGTTCAATCAGTTCATCGACTTCTTGAAATAGCAGATCGGTATCAATAGGTTTGGTCAGGTACCGATCTACACCGATTCGCAATCCCCGTTCTTTATCTTGCACAATGGACAATATGATAATGGGAATGTCCATGGTGGCCGGATCGTTCTTGAGCACAGCTGCAACGTCGAAACCATTGATTTCAGGCATCATGACATCAAGAATAATCAAATCGGGCTTATTGACCCTAACCATATCCAAGGCTGTTTTGCCATTTGCTGCTTCACGAACGTGATACCCTGCATGTGAAAGTTCTTGCCGCAGCAAAGATCTGATCGGTGTGTCGTCGTCCACTACTAAAATAGTGGGAATAGCTTCCTCTTTTTTCTTGGCACTATTGATCTGTTTCTTCAGACTTTTGATGATCTTACCGAGCTCAATTGGCTGTTTCTGTGCGGATTCTCCCAGCAGGGGAATCGAAAAGAAAAAGGTGCTTCCCACGTTCAATTCACTTTTCATCCAAATGATGCCTCCGTGATGTTCAATGATTTCACGGCAGATTGGTAGGCCAAGACCTGTTCCTTGAGGCTTGTCTGTCAAGGTATCACCTGCTTGTCGAAAACGTTCAAATACTTTGTGCTTATCTTCTTCAGAAATACCCACCCCCGTATCTTGCACCTCTACGATCAACTGGCCTTTTTCCTCATAGGCTTCTATGGACACTTTGCCTTTTTCCGTAAATTTTACGGAATTTGACAATAGGTTGATCACCACCTGTATCAGTTTATCCTCATCGCCGTTGATCAATGGAAGATTTTCTGGAATATGGGCTCGCAATTGAAGGTTCTTTTGCTCAAAAAGGGCTGCTGTGGAAGCAATGGCCCTATTGATGACGTCTTGCAAGAAAACTGGCTTCATATTCCAATCCATCTTTCCTGCCTCTATCTTGGCCAAATCGAGCACATCGTTGATAAGATTGGTCAATCGCTCTCCTTCTGAGACCACTACTTCAAGGTTTTCGCTTACCTGTTTCATGGTCCGTTTTATTTTCTGGTCGCCGACCTTGACAGCAGGAAAAATTTTGTCCTCCAAACGCTTGCGGATAATCTTGGCGAATCCCAATACTGAAGTCAGTGGGGTGCGAAGTTCATGACTTACCGTAGACAGAAATGCGCTTTTTGCCTCGTTCGCATCTTCAGCCTTCGCTTTGGCATCTTTGGCATCTTCATAGAGTTCTGCATTGTGAAGCGCAATCCCTACGTTTATGGCAATGGTGTTGAGCAATCGTTTATCTTCTTCATTAAATCTGCTTTCTTGTTGTGTGCTCTGTACACTTACCACGCCAATCACCTCATCTTCAACCGGAATGGGCACACCCAAATAAGAAATGGCCTGTTTCCCCGTTTGTTCTACACCTATCTTGTCATATTCTGCCGCGATATCAATATCTTTATTGATAAGCATTGGTTCCCCTGTTTTAATAATCTGGGAAGTAAGTCCTTCCCCATACGTCATGGGTGGCATATCATCACCGTCTTGATAGGGAAAATCAATGGTTTTGGTATCGTTGTTCAATATGGCCAAATAGGTGATGTCTGATTTAAAGAGCCGTTTCATTTCGTCGCCTACCAACCGAATCAGGTCATCAAGTTCCAGTTTTTCAGTAAGTGCACGGCTTACATTGTTTATTGTGGCCAGTTCACTCAAACGTTGGTTGACTTCCTTGGTACGGAGCTGTACCTTTTCCTCAAGCGATTTTTGCTGTTCTAGCAATAAGCGGGTACGGCCTTTGACCAATAGGTAGACCAAAGCCAAAAAACCAAGAACATATGCCCCATAAGCCCACCAAGTTCGGTACCATGGAGGGATTACGGTAAAGGATAGAGTCGATGCATTGGAAACATCTCCAAAAATATTTTTTGCCCTCGCCTTAAATTCATAATTGCCAGGTGGCAGATTAATATATTCTCGAGTTGTTTGTTTGGTCCATTCTGACCATTTATTGTCCAATCCGGCCAATTGGGTACTGTATTGTACGTCACGTTGTCCGATATACAGCGGGGAAGCGTAGTCTATTGCCACCGAATTCAGATTATGGGAGATACTCAAATTTTTCGCAAGCTCAATATTACCCCCATAAACCAAAGAATCCCCAGTTATGGTAACCTTTCGTATGGTGGTACTAAAATCGGGCACTTTGGGCTTGTCTAATGTGCCATTATAATGTATCACCCCATCTGGACCAGAGAGCCAAACCAATTGTGTACCATCTGATTGCGGTGTTTCTGGATAAATGGCATAGATTTGGGTGTTCTTAAGCTCTTTAAAGATATCTGGGTCTACTGTTACCTCTCCTTTTTCATTCTTTTCGGCAATCATGACGCCGGCCCCTGTATTGAACCACACTTTTCCATCCTTTGCAATAGTGGTTCTTGATCCTGGGCTGTCCCAATCCAAATATGCGTCAAAGAAGAATTTCTTTTTTTCAAAACGATCGGTTTTGGCGTTGAAACCATAGGTCTCTTCTGTTCTACCTGCAAAAACCATCAATTCGCCAAAGGCCCTATCTATGGCAAGACCTGATTTTGGCAAACCCTTGTTGCCATCATATACGATATATTCTGAATTGTCCAAATCCAGTTTGCCATTACTGTACTTCGGAACTACCTTTACAATTTCTGCATCATTTTGTGTATCCATCCAAATGGAGCCATCCGCGTTCTCCAGCATTGTCCCAAAGCCCAAAATCACCTTATTGGTTGCAGATTCTTCTTCAAACTGGTCGGTACTTTCGTTAAAATAAAAGCTCATCAATCCTTGCTGGTGTTCCACAAAAATCCTGTTCGTATCTATTTTGGATTGCAGGGTTATACGTGCCCTAAAATCATAATTGATATTCTTCCGTATATATTCAAATGTGTTCTCAATAATTTCTATGTACCCCATACCATTGGTACCCACAAACAATCGACCATTGAACTCAAAAAAATTGCCTGCCTGCCCGAAAGTACCCTCAATAAGTTTGACCCGACCGTCGTCTTCATCCAAATAATAAATACCGTTATTCGCACTCAAATACAAGATTCCTTTATAGCGATAGGTATCAAATACAACCGTATTTAGGCCCATATTGGCATCCAAGGCAGTAAATGGGGAATTTAGGTTTACGCTAGAAATACCATTGAACAATACCAACCAAAGCACCCCTCTGGAATCAACATAAACAAAATCTACACTGCCATCTTGCAGGCCATCTGCTGTAGTATACTTTTGAATAAACTCCCCATCATGGCCCATTAAAAAAGCTCCGTCACTAAAGGTATTGATTACATAGCGGCCATCTTCTAACGCTACCCCAGGAAGGTACAATTTGCCTTTGACCAAGGCATCAATTTCTGTTTTAAAAGGTGTGAAATCTTTACCATCAAAGAGGTAAAAGCCTTCATTTCGGGTTCCGATCAGTACCTTATCATCATAAGGCAACATGGCATAGATTCGCTCGCTGGAAAACTTTTCACCGTTTGGAAGCAATTCAAACGTATCATCTTCCTTAAAGACACATAATCCCACGTCCCAAATCCTTACATAGTATCTGCCATTGACAACGTTGCTTACATGTATCCCCGTTTCGGCGGTAACGACTTTGATCGTTTCGCCATCCCAACAGTACAGTTTGAACTCCGTACTATAAATTATACGGCCGTTATGAAAGTTAATCTCCCAGACATCAGCAAAAACCCTATGCGCTTCAGGAATTTTGTCCACTAGCGAAACATACTCCAAAACGCCAGTTTCAGAGGGCTTGAGATAGCCAAATTCCCCAGCACCCCCAACATGGATAATACCCTTATCGTCTTTTGCCAGACTTCTGCAGTTTCCAGGGATATCAATCAAATTCCAGTTCACCCCATCATACTGCAATACCCCTGCATTATTGGCAAAGTACATGACACCATTTTCATCTTCCAAGGCCCACCAATTTACCGGTGCCGCTCCATATTCTTGGTAGCGGTAATTATTGATCAGTGACCTCCCCACTTGTTCCTGAGCGGTAACCAGCGGCATGAAAAACAAAAATAGAAGCAGCCCCGAGGCGATGCCCCATTTGTTATGGAAGTTTTTTTTTGGCATAGTGATTGGCATTTCGTGTGGAATTGGGGAGATAACCCACTGTTTTTAAATGTACAAAAAAAAATGGCACTGCTCTCATTATGAACACTATCGCATTTGTTTTTTATATATTGGAATAGTTGATTGCTTAAATGAAGATAATGCGCAGTCAAAAAACTTCTTTTTTGTACTTTTAACATCTTTCAAAATTTAGATGCAACACATTACCGATTATATTTCCAAAAACAAAGACCGATTTATCAACGAGTTAATTGAACTGCTAAAAATACCTTCTATCAGTGCCGATAGTGCATTTTCCAATGATGTTCTTGCAACGGCAAAAGCAGTTGAAAAGTCGTTGGAGGATGCAGGTTGTGACCATGTGGAAATCTGTGGGACCAAGGGATATCCTGTGGTCTATGGTGAAAAGATCATCGATACTACATTACCCACGGTCTTGGTATATGGCCATTATGACGTACAACCGCCCGATCCCACGGACCTCTGGAACTCCCCTCCTTTTGAACCTGTGATCAAAACCACTGAAATACATCCCGAAGGTGCTTTATTTGCCAGAGGAGCCTGTGACGACAAGGGGCAACTATTCATGCATGTCAAAGCAGTGGAGTTCATGATACAAACGGGTCAATTGCCCTGTAATGTGAAGTTTATGATCGAAGGAGAAGAAGAAGTGGGTAGTGATAGCCTTGCTGATTTCTTGACTGCACATAAAGAAAAGCTTAAAAGTGACATCATCCTCATTTCTGATACGGGAATGATGGCCAACGATGTACCTAGTATCACTACCGGTCTACGGGGCCTTAGCTATGTGGAGGTCGAGGTTACTGGACCAAATCGCGATCTACACTCGGGAATTTACGGCGGTGCCGTACCCAACCCCATCAATATCTTGACCAAAATGATTGCTTCTTTGCACGATACGAACAACCATATCACCATTCCAGGGTTTTATGATAAGGTTGAAGAAGTATCTACTGAAGAACGAGTTGAAATGGCCAAGGCACCGTTCAGCCTCGATGCCTATAAAAATGCATTGGATATTGCCGATGTCCACGGCGAAAAAGGCTATACCACCGCCGAACGCTATTCGATTCGCCCTACCCTTGATGTCAATGGCATTTGGGGCGGTTATACCGGTGAGGGTGCCAAAACCGTAATTGCCAGCAAGGCCTTTGCCAAAATATCAATGCGGTTGGTACCCCATCAAGACCCTGATGAAATCACGGCACTGTTCAAGGCCCATTTTGAATCCATTGCCCCAAAAAGTGTCAACATAAAGGTTACTCCCCACCATGGGGGACTCCCCTATGTGACCAAAACGGACAGTATTGGTTATCAGGCCGCGGCCAAAGCCTATGAAACTACCTTTGGGAAAACCCCAATTCCTGAACGCACGGGTGGCAGTATTCCCATAGTTGCCCTTTTTGAACAGGTACTTGATAGCAAAACCATCTTGATGGGCTTTGGTCTTGACAGTGATGCCATCCATTCTCCCAACGAGCACTTTGGCATCTGGAATTTTTTGAAGGGTATCGAGACCATTCCGTATTTCTACAAATATTTTACCGAGTTACAGCAGTAATAAGGCCTAAGCAGTACTTTACGCTAGATTTGTAAAATACAAATATTTATTCTATGTTTGTAGAAAAAATTCTAATCTTGTAGAATATGAAACTATCCAAAACCGAAGAAGAATTGATGAACATCATCTGGAAACAAAAAAAAGCGTTTCTAAAAGACCTCTTGGATGCTTATCCCGAGCCCAAGCCAGCGACTACCACGGTGGCAACACTACTGAAACGTATGACAGACAAGGGGTTCATCGCCTACAATAGTTTTGGGCGTTCCCGCGAATACTATCCTTTGGTCAAGAAAAGAGATTATTTTTCAAAACATGTAAAAGGACTTATCAAAAACTTTTTTAACGATAGTCCCACACAGTTTGCCTCCTTTTTTGCCCAAGAAACCGATTTGGACAAATCACAGCTCGAAGCGTTGAAAAAACTGATTGACCAAGAAATCAAAAAGAAATAAGATGTTGGAATATCTGTTAAAATCCACTGCCTGTATGGCTTTATTATTACTCTTCTACAAACTCTTGTTGGAGAAAGAAAGCATACATGTGTATAAACGGTTTTTTCTTATTGGATCCATTTTAGTTTCCCTGATTATTCCGGTCTTGGTATTTACCGAGTATATCGAGATGGTTTCCACCGTTGTCCAGACCCAAATAAACAGACAAGTACAGCAAGGTATGACACCAAGTGGTCAACCCATTACCGATATGGATGTCATCCATTGGAAAAAACTCTGGTCGACATTATATCCAATAGGAGTTCTAATTTTCGGATTACGATTTTCAAAACATTTCTATCAAATCTTACGCCGCATAAAAAAGAACCCGAAGATCAAAGCGAACTTTACCACTCTTGTGCTGCTGCAGGAAAAATTGCCCCCGCACACCTTCTTCAACTATGTGTTTTTGAACAAGGACGAGTTTGAGCGGAAAGTGGTACCCAACGAAGTGCTGGTGCATGAAGAAACGCATGCCAGGCAATACCATAGCCTCGATGTTCTTTTCATAGAAGTGCTACAGGTATTGCTATGGTTCAACCCTCTGCTTTATCTATTTAAAAAAAGTATCAAATTGAATCACGAATTTCTGGCAGACAGTGCCGTTTTAAAGGAAAAAGTGAATACACAAAAATATCAAAACACCTTGCTTTCCTATCTATCAGTGGGCAGTGAGAAAAAATATCAGCCAATCTACATGGCCAATGCCATTAATTATTCATCCATCAAAAAACGCTTTATTATCATGAAAACAAAAACATCAAAAAAATCGTTTGTACTGCGAACTTTACTGTTATTGCCCATGTTGGCATTTTTGCTCTTTGCTTTTAGCGAAAAGAGAACCGTTGAAACCGACACGCCCCCAACCAAAACATGGAGTGTTCAACATCGTGGGAAAAAACAATTCATTTTACGCATTGACAACAGTCAAATATTCCTTAATGGCAATAATGTAGCCATAGCATCTTTCGCCCAAGCTGTCGATGATATGACCGCCGATTGGAAGAAGGTGGATTACGCTTCCATTCCTTGTCGTGCCAATTTCAGTAGTACGCCCGCTTCGTTCTTGATAAAAGTAGAAATCGAATTTAAAAAGACCCTTTTCTCAAAATCGAACGAGGGAATGACGATTTTTCCAAAGGGGTATGAGAAGATAATTGTACAAAGCAGTGCCTCTCGGGAACAGATGAAAGAATACAACGCTTTGGCCAAAAAATACAACGAAATGCCCAAAGACCATATCCGGATATTGCAAAAAGAAGTAGAGCGAATGACCTATATCTACAACATCATGTCTGACAAACAGCGGAAAGATGCCGAGCCTTTTCCAAATTTACCAGAGCCGCCCTCTCCTCCAAAAGCACCAAAACCATCCAAAAAGGTATCTGACCATGAATACGCGTCCAACCAAATAGAAACCATAATTGAAAAACAGGATCCTTATGACGTTGTCAAATCTGGAGGCATTTATGCAAGTCTACCCCCACCTCCACCACCGGCTCCCAAAACCCCTTTAGAACACATTAAGGAGGTGGCCGAAAAAGGGGCCATCTTCTATCTAAACAATGAGCGCATAAGTGCTGAAAAAGCCATTGCATTGTTTGAGGGCAACGAAGCCTTAAACATCGTCACCGAACATGCCACTGACAGTGATTATGTAGTGCATATCTCTACCGAACCTATACGGACAAAGGAATAGATCGTCCTTTTTTTTAGGGCAAAGCCCTGTATACAGGGCTTTTTTGTAACAAATCGTAAAAAACTGCGTTCTAATAAGGTCATTTTAAAATTCCGAAATGGTTTTCGACGTCGGCAACCAACCTTCCATCGATGCTTCGAAACCGGTAAAATGGCATAAAATCAATAGTATAAACCTAAACGAACACTATCATGTTACAACGCTTTTTTATCTTTTGCTCCGGAGCCGATACCGATATTCTGGAAACCTGCTCTAATGGAGAGTGCAACAAATATGCAGGAATCGGCGCCACAGTATTTTTTACGGCAGTCATGGCCTTTATTGCCAGCGGTTATGCATTATATACCGTATTTGACAATAGCTATACCGCTATCTTTTTTGGTCTTATTTGGGGGCTTCTGATTTTCAACTTGGATCGCTATATCGTATCGACGATCAAAAAAAGGGATAGTTTCAAAAGTGAGCTCTTACAGGCTGCACCACGAATCCTCTTGGCGATCATCATTGCCGTGGTCATCTCTAAACCTTTGGAAATGAAAATTTTTGAGAAGGAAATCGACCAGGTTCTACTCGAGGAAAAAAATTCGATGACCCTAGCCAACAAGGAACAATTGGCTTTACAATACACCCCAAAAATTGAAAGTCTTAACCAAGATATTGCCAACTTAAAAAATGAAATTGCGGTTAAAGAAGCAGAGACCAATGCACTGTACGACACCTATATTTCAGAAGCAGAAGGTACGGCAGGCACTGGATTGTTGGGAAAAGGTCCCGTCTACAGGGAAAAACGGGAAAAACATGATGCGTATTTGGCAGAACTGCGAGCATTAAAAGAAACCAACGGGCAAAAAATCTCGGACCTGGAGACCCAGATTGCCAATCTCAATGCCGACTACGAACAGGTAGTGGCCGACTCGCAACCCATTATCGACGGCTTTGACGGACTCATGGCCCGAATCAATGCATTGGAAAAACTACCCTGGTTCCCTTCGTTCTTTATCTTTCTACTTTTTCTAGCTATTGAAACCGCTCCTATCATTGCAAAGCTACTGGCTGCCAAAGGTGAGTACGACTATAAATTTGAAGAGGGTGAAAGTGTGGTCGCCACATGGGTCACCCAAAAGGTGGAACAGCGCAAGTTGCTCTTGTCCACAGATTCAGCCATGAACCAAGAAATCTATGAAGAGATAAAATTTGAAGAAGAACTCCACCGATACAAAAAGGAAAAAGCGGAAGAATTGATGCGCTTGCAGGCAGATGCATTCCATAAGGTACAAATCAAGGGACTTTAATAAAAGCCAACCCTTCTGGGGTTGGCTTTTTCAATTGGAACTACAAAAATTGGGAAACCAAAGTCTAATCTGCATAGGGGGGATCCATTGTCAAGATAAGTTTGTTGCCTTTTACGGTCACATTGCAAAAATGGCAAACTTTTTGCCCTTTGTGCCGAACAATCAATCCCATATAGGTTTTCTTTATATTAGTAGTCATTATAATGGATTTCACTTGAGTTATCAATCTTCAATCTGTTCATTTAGCTACCTCAAAAGTAGTGGACGCCCTATAACCCGAATTACAGCTAAAGACCATTGACCATAAAGTATCGATAAGTGACGACCCTCAAATGTTCAATAAAATGTGTTAAAGAAAAATGTATTGGTAGGTTTTCAGACAAAATAATCAATACACCCGAGAAACCGCTTTCACCGCTTTTTTGAGACTATCTTTCCAATGTGGAATCTGGATGTTGAAGGTGTTCTTGATTTTTGCTTTGTCCAATACACTGTATTTGGGTCGCTCGGCCGCAGTAGGGTATTCGCTTGAAACAATTGGCCGTAGGTCTATCGCTATCCCGTTGAGACTAAAAATTTCCTTGGCAAAATCATACCAGCTCGCTACCCCTTCGTTACTGTAGTTATATACCCCGTAAGCTATACTATGGGCATTGATGATATGAAATATGATATCAGCCAAGTCTTCTGCATATGTTGGGGTACCGACTTGGTCATAGACCACAGAAAGTGTATCACGCGCTGTACCCAATCGCATCATGGTCTTCATAAAATTGTTGCCAAATTCAGAATAAAGCCAAGATGTTCGTAGAATAAAATGTTCATCAAGATTGTTGATAATGGCCCTTTCCCCTTTGTATTTGGTATCACCATAAAATCCGATGGGCCTGGCAATATCCTTTTCTGTATATGGGCTATTTAAAAATCCGTCAAAAACAAAATCGGTTGAAACGTGAATCAGCACCGTATTGCTCTCTTTGCAGTTCAATGCAAGGTTTCTCGCACCGGTAACATTAACCTTATAGGCCACATCAGCTTCAGTTTCTGCTTTGTCGACATTGGTAAAGGCCGCACAATTGATACAATAGGCGTAATCTTTTGAAATCAGCTCTTGATGGACCGCTTCAAAATCTGTAATGTCCAAATCAGCAGAGGTTTTGAATTCAAAATGGAGCACATTGGAAGCATCTTGCTCCCCAGCCATAGATTTTATGGTGCTGCCCAATTGGCCTGATGCGCCTGTAACAAGTATGTTCATCTTTCTCTTGATTTCTTTTAATTGGTCACCAATTTATTGAACGTAGGCAAGACGCGATCCTTATCTGAGATGATCAACTCTTCTTCATCGAGTACCCAATCAATTGCAAACTCTGGATCATTGTATAAAATACCCCCTTCTGAGGCTTTATTATAGAAATTATCACATTTGTAGAAAAAAGATGCGGCTTTGCTTAAAGTTACAAAACCATGTGCACAACCCCTTGGAATGAACAATTGTTTTTTGTTTGTAGACGATAACCTCGTCATCACTACCTTGCCAAACGTGTTTGAACCGGTTCTGATATCAACGGCTACGTCCAAAACTTCACCGTCCAGTACCTGTACCAATTTGGCCTGTGCATGCTCGCCCTTTTGAAAATGAAGCCCCCTTAGCACCCCCCTTTGGGAGAAAGATTGGTTGTCTTGTACAAAGAAGGGTTTTGCCCCAGTCAACAACTCAAACTTTTCTTGGTTGTAACTTTCAAAAAAATACCCCCTTTCGTCTTCGAAAACCTTGGGTTCGATGATAAAACAACCCGCGATATCTGTTTCTTTTACGTTCATAGGTCTATGATAAAACTTCTAACAATCGTTTGCTATATCCACTCTTCAAAAAAGGTTCGGTCAACTTCTTCAACTGGCTTTTGGTAATAAAGCCCATTTTATAAGCCGATGATTCAATGGCCCCGATCTTAAGGCCTTGACGTTCTTCAATAACCTGTACAAATTGGGCCGCCTGCATCAATGACGCAAAAGTTCCAGTGTCAAGCCATGCCGTACCACGATCCATAATACTTACTTTCAGCTTTCCTCTTTTAAGATACTCTTGGTTAACATCGGTTATTTCAAGTTCACCCCTAGCACTGGGCTGAATGTTTTTGGCTATTTCTACCACATCATTGTCATAAAAATAAATTCCGGGTACCGCATAGTTCGATTTCGGACTTTTAGGTTTTTCGGCTATCGAAATGACTTTGCCATCTTCATCAAATTCAACTACGCCATATCGTTCTGGGTCATTGACATGATAGGCATAGATAATACCTCCATCAGGATCGTTATTTGACTGCAATAGGGCATCCAAACCGGTACCATAAAAAATATTGTCTCCCAATATCAGGGCTACCTTATCACTACCTATGAATGCTTCACCTATGATAAAGGCTTCAGCCAACCCATTGGGTTCTTCTTGGACCGCATATTCAAATTTACATCCATATTGACGTCCATCACCCAATAATTTTTCAAATAAGGGTAGATCATGCGGCGTGGAAATAATCAGTATTTCCCAAATTCCCGATTCTATTAGTGTGGACAATGGATAATAGATCATGGGCTTATCATAAATGGGCATCAGTTGTTTGCTTACCGCCAATGTGATTGGATGCAATCTCGTTCCCGAGCCTCCCGCCAATATTATTCCTTTCATACTTATTCTTTTTACCCAATATATGGGGTTTAGTTCAATATGTAATAGCTAAACTTGCGTCTTTTTTTTATCGTATTTGTGCAAATACCAATCAATGGTCTTTTCAATACCGGTCTCAAAATTTTCATCGGCCTTCCAGCCCAAATCATTTTCAATCTTTGAGGCATCTATGGCATACCTGAAATCATGGCCTGCCCTGTCTTTAACGTAGGTTATCAATTCTTGATACGACTTTCCATCATTTTTGGGGGTTTTTTGATCGAGAAGGTCACAAACGGTCTTTGCAATGCAGAGATTGTCACGTTCATTACGCCCCCCTATATTGTAGGTCTCCCCAGAGGTGCCCTTTTCATAGGCCAAAGCAATTCCCTTGCAATGGTCCAACACATAAAGCCAGTCCCTTATGTTGGAACCATCACCATAGATTGGAATAGGTTCAGATGAAAGGGCCTTTCGAATGATGGTCGGAATCAGCTTTTCATCATGCTGGTTCGGCCCATAGTTGTTCGAACAATTGGTCGTGACCACATTCATGCCATAGGTATGATGGTAACTGCGAACAATAAAATCTGATGATGCCTTTGAGGCACTATATGGGCTGTTCGGCGCATAGGACGTTGTTTCCTCAAACAATCCTTCCTTGCCCAAAGTCCCATACACCTCATCAGTGGAAACATGATGGAACCTAGTATTTTTATAGGCCTCCTTGTAAATGCCAGGGCTGACCATCCAGTGGTTTTTCGCAACATCGATCAAATTAAAGGTGCCAATGATATTGGTCTGCATAAAGGCATCTGGTGATTCAATGGAGTTATCTACGTGGGACTCTGCCGCAAAATGAACAACACCTTGAATGTCATACTGATCAAATAGCTTTTCAACCAATGTCCGATCACAAATATCGCCCTTTATGAAGGTGTACCTCTCATGGCCCTCAACTTGGTTCAAATTTTCCAGGTCACCCGCATAGGTCAACGCATCAAGGTTTATGATATGAACGTTGGGATGGGAAGCCAAAAAATAGGGGATAAAATTGGAGCCAATAAATCCGGCCCCACCCGTTACTAAAAGGTGTATCATTAATGTTTAGTATTTTGTATTATTTTTTTTGTAAATATAATCTTACTTTTTTCCTTGATTGAATTTATGTTGTGAAAGGTTGGTTTTTGGTGGTAGGGAGTTTAATATATGCTTTTAACCTGAAATAAACCAATCTATTAACAGCCAATAGCCATTCGTAAGTATAGTTGTAAAAAAAGGTGAAAACTTTTTCTTACTTTAGTTTGCGTATAGATTCAAGCGAATGAGCGACCAAAATAGCCAAAAACCATACATTTTAGCTGTTGATGACGAGCAATTAAACCTAGAATTGCTTCGATTTATTCTTGAAAGAAAAGATTGCATTTTTAAGGGAACCAGTGATGATGATGATTTTTTTGAACTACTGGAAGAAAAGCCCGATCTTATTTTATTGGATGTCATCATGCCCCGAATTGATGGTTTTGAGCTTTGCCAAAAGCTTAAAAGCTACCCCGAATACAAAAACATACCCGTAATTTTCTTAACGGGAAAGGTCAGTGTGAAAGATAAGGTCAAAGGATTTGAAGTTGGTGGTGTGGATTATATCACCAAGCCATTCAATGAACAGGAACTCATGGCCAGGATCCATACCCATGTGGAGCTTGTACGGTCTAAAAACCAAATTGAAAGGCAGGCTGAATACCTAAGACAGTCCAATGCCCTGAAAGACCGTATGTTTTCTATCATTGGCCATGACCTACGCTCACCACTCAGTGCCGCCAAACTGAAAATGGACTTTATCATACGGGGCATCATCGATCCTAAGGGTGCGGATTTTTTGGATACCACCGTTTATGAACTCTTAAAGACCATGGACGAGGCCTTGAACCTTCTTCAAAACCTGTTGGGCTGGGCAAAATCAGAAAGTAATCAAATTCAGACCATTCCCGAGAAACTGGACATACATGATCTAGCAGAACAGACCATAAGGCTTCTAAAATTAGGAAGTGAGCATAAAAAAATTACCATCACAAATACCATTGCTGAAAACACCCAAGTATATGCAGACCTCAATATGATCAAGACCGTACTTCGCAACCTTGTTTCAAATGCCATTAAATTCACGCCCCAAGATGGTGAGATCAAGATCAATGCAAGAATGGCCAATGAAAAGCTTGTGGTTGAAGTAGCTGATAACGGAAGTGGTATTTCAAAAGAGGATATTCAAAAAGTGCTCAACCCCAATGAGCATTTCAGTAAGCTGGGCACTGAAAAAGAACCAGGTACGGGGCTAGGCCTGGTACTTTGCCAAAATTTCGTTCAAAAAAATGGGGGTATACTCAAGATCAAGAGCCAACTTGGTGTAGGCAGTACCTTTTATTTTGATCTGCCATTGCCCACAGATTAAGTCTGTGCCATTGCTTCTGCTCGGGTATCACCCCTTTTTGCCCTTTCCCAATTGACGGACTGATTGCCTTTTAGGTACCTAAAAAATCCAAGATATACAGAGAGGTTCATGATAAAGAAGTAGTAGGGTATGAACAGTATTTTCATGCGTATCTGTCTGTTTTCCAAAAACCATCCGAACAGGGCTGCCGAGTAAAACCCCACTTGGCCCCAAAACAACAATGTGTATATCTGAAATGCAAACAGCCCCCCTTCTTGTGCCAAAAAAAAGTTTATGGGCAGAACCAGCAACAATAATAGCGGGGTAAATGTCCAACGCAATACGCGATGCGATATGTACTGAAATGACAACGTTCCATATCTGAACACGTTCAACAATGGGGCCAGACGAACCACCGACTGTATACCCCCTGCTGAAATACGGACTTTACGCTTAAGCTCTTCCTTTACATCTGCTGATGCAGTTTCAATGGCGTAAGCGTCAGGATCGTATTGAATGGTATATCCTGACATGGCCACACGCAATGATATCATAAAATCATCCAATAAAGTGTCTTTCTCCACTTCTTGCCACAGTGCAGTTCGAATGGCGAACAACTCTCCGGCTGCACCCACAACAGAATACAATTCGGCATCCCATTTTTTAAGTTGTGATTCGTACCTCCAGTACATTCCTTCCCCAGCACCTGCCGCACTGTCCATATCTTTTGAATAAATGCGTTTTTCGCCAGACACACAGCCCACTTTTGGGTTTCTGAACAATTTGACAATTTTTTTGATGGAATCTTTGCCCAAATTGGTATTGCCATCAGAAAAAATCACAATGGGGGTCTTGACAAATTGCATTCCCCGATTCATGGCAGCAATCTTACCTGCACGCTCTGGTTGGTGATAAACCTTAACCGCTTTGTATTTTTTCAACAATTCTGGTGTACCATCATCAGATCCATCGGTCACCCAGAGTTGGGTCACTTTTTCCTGAGGATAATCCAGTTCCTGTGAATTTTTCACCTTTTCGTCTAAATAGTCCCGCTCATTGTAGGCAGCAACAAACAAGGTCACTTCTGGTTCATACTCATCATTCCCCTTAAACTTTTGGGAGATGCCCAACATTCTTCGGATCTTAATGATCAAAAAGAGAAGGATACCATACCCCAAATAGGAATAGAAAATAAAGAACAGTGAAATCCAAAAAATAACCTCCAAGACTTTCATGATATACTATTTTGATGATACTTTTTCCCATTTTTGGGTATCGTGATTGAATTGTTTGATGACCTTGGCCGGATTGCCCACCGCAACCGAAAAAGGGGGAATATCTTTAGTGACGACACTGCCAGCGCCTATCTGGGACCGTCTCCCTATGGTAACCCCAGCCAACACTACTGAATTGGCCCCGATATGTGCTTCGTCCTCGATGACCGTAGGCCTGATATCCAAGGATTGTTCGCTTGAGTTTTTACCTGCATCCGCATAACCATGGTTAAACCCAGAAACAAAAACGTGTTGCCCAAGACCAGACCCATTTCCCATCCTTACGGGGCCGATCACAACGCTTCCGATGCCTACGCGTACCCTATCGCCAAGTATAACATCACCCGAGCCGTTGTTGACCGTGCAAAAAGATTCAATGGTAGTTAATTGACCTACTTCAAACTTATTCCACGGAAATACATCGATACGGCTGTTTCGTCGAATCTTCGCCCCTTTACCCCTGGTATGTTTTATGGGATTCAAGAACCATCGCACCCATAATCTCGGTCTAGGGTTGCGCTTGGGTGCAATTAGCCTCAAGGCTATTTTTTTAGTGTTCGGGTTTGATTTTATGGCTGCTACTACTCCCATAATGGTTATTTTAAGCTGAAGTCCTTTCTACTTTCAGAATACAGTTATAAATCTCGTTTACATTGTTCTCCCAACTGTGTGACAGTCCGAACCGTCTCCGCTGGTCTTGCAGGGCCTCGGAATCTTCTTGTAAAGCCTGCGCAATAAGCTGCACATAATCTTCAGCGGTTACCCCCAAGTAGGTATGGTCCTTGAAATACTCCATGGCCTTGGTGGCAGAAGCAACGGTAGGTTTGCCCATGGCCAGGTATTCATCAATCTTTCGCGGGTAATTGCCCATGGTGGCATCATTGATCAACTGTGGATTGATGGCTACATCAAAGCCTTTAATATAATTGGGCAACACAGCTGCATCACGACTTCCCAAAAAGAAGACATTATCCATTTCATGTAGGCTAGAGGCCCCGAAATTATCATCTTCTGGCCCTACCAAAACAATACTCCAATCGGGTCTTGCCTTTGCGATGTCCCTTAAAATCTGAATACTCAGTCTTCTACTGCTCAAAAACCCCACATAACCCACAATAGGATGTGGTAAGCCCTTTATATCTTCTGGTATTTCAATGCTCCGGGATTGATCGTCAAATAAAGTAGTATCACAACCTTGCCCTACCATATAGGAATGGGCCGTATATTGTTTTCCATATTCGGTGTACAATGTGGAATTATTGACTACACAGTCCGCTGTTTGGATCAATTTCGGTTCTAATCGAACCCCATTCTTTCGCCAATACGGATTCTTGGTCAGATAATCCCTCATGTAGTAGACATAGAAAGCTGGTTTCAAAAAAGTTTTGACATGTTGTCCCAAAAACATGGAACTGTCGTTGAAAATGATATAATCCTTAAACCCCAATCGTCTTATGGCACTTTGGATGTCACCTGAAAAACGTTTCGCGTTCTTTTTATTGAAGAAATCGAAAAGCAACCTGTTTTTCAAAAAATTTATCGACTCTGTAAGGGTCTTGGGGTAAAGGTTCCACATCGAGTCGCCCACCTTCACCAAATCTTTATCAAGCCCTTGCTTTACACGGATCCGCTTTTTGATTTTCGCTGTATGCCGCTCGCGATATTTTGAAATGCGGTCCAAGGGCGGATTTACATAGAGCACACGATTATGCTTGGCCATTTCTACAGCGATATTTTTACAATTACTGCCTATTTCAATATCCCAGGCTTGTATGCCCATGACGATAATATCACGATTGCTGATCATATGTCACTGGTATTAAGTTCACGATATACCTCTTTGTAGAGTGCCAAAACGTTTTCAGCCATGGCCTGCCATGAGAACTTTCTTGCACGCTCAATCCCTTTTTCAGCCAGAACCGAAGCCAACAACTTATCTTCGACCAAAGTCTGCATCGCCGAGGCAATCTTTTTTGGATTGGACGGGTCGACAATCAGTGCCGCCCCATCGCCTGCCACCTCGGGCATTGAAGAGGTATTAGAGGTAATTACCGGTACCCCACAGGCCATACCTTCCAAAATTGGAATGCCAAAACTTTCCCGTAAAGACGGATATAAAAAAATAGCGCATTGACTGATGATGGCCGGTAACCTTGAATTGGGCACATAGCCCGTCAAGTGTATTGCACTGCGTAATTCAGGGCTGCCAATGGACTGCAATAACTTCTGCAACTCATTTTCATCATAATCGAGCATGACCAGTTGGTACTGATCGGGATAGATCTCATTAAAATGTGAAAATGCCTGTAATACTCCTTTTGTGTTTTTTTTGGGATCGGTATTGCCCAAAAAGAAGAAAAATTGATCGGGCAATCTGAACGCTTTTTTTACAGCTTGTAATTCCTTTTGCTGGGTTATTTTTTTGAAATGAGACCCAACCCCATTATAAATGGCTATCAGCCTCTTATCATGGAATCCAAAATAGTTGCCAATTCTTTCCTTTTCAAAATTTGATACGGTAATGACACGTTTGCTTTTTCGTATGACCGGGGGTACAAAATACCTACGGTACATATTGCCCAACTTTTGGTACCAAGTACCTTCTTTTTTCAGAAGACTTATGCTTTCAAGATAAATGATGTCATGTAACGTGGTCACTAAAGGTACTTTTGAAAAAAGTGGTCCCGTATTACTGGTACAGTGAAGTACGTCACAACCCTCTGCATATGCAGCTTTTGGCAAGGCAATCTGTTCCCACCCCGGATAACCAAATCTCGACTTTAGCTCAACTACCTTAAAATTAGATGCTGGTGGAATGCATGTATTGTCAAAATCTGGTCTCACAAAAATCACGTACTCATTTTTCGTGTCTATGATTTGCAGATTCTTGATGAGCTCTAAGGCCACCATATCCATGCCATGCTTCTTTTTTCTAAAAAGCCGTTGACCTTCAATTCCGATTTTCATTTTAGTTGTTATTAACTGTTTAGGGTTCCGTGTTGGGTGTGAATGAATTTTTTATTGGCTCCTTTCAATCGAAATAGGGAAAAGAACATCACACCAAATGCCTTGGGCAAGCTCAACATTGCATTCAATGTTGACTTGGTATGGAATTTTCGTGGAACTGCCATTAAAAATGCCAGAATGGTCATCCAAAAAATAGTATACCAAACTATGGGTGAAACCATCAAGTCGATATGTAGTATGGCCATCCCAAAAATCAGATATACGAAGGTGAAAAGTGTAACCATGCCCAAAAGCAAGATTCGGGGAGGTGACACCATTTGATAGACCTTATCTGCAAAATCGACATTTCCCCTAAGCACCAATTCTTGGATTCCAGACCACAAAAATCTTTTGAAATAGACAAACTGTGCGGAAAGCCAGCGTTTGCGCTGATTTGAAAAAACTTCTGGTTTCTGTACTTTTTCATCCAACACATAGGCATCGTGCAGGTATTCAATTTTGGTGCGATTACGCAACAATTTCAATTCGAGTTCTTTATCAAAACCCCCTACGGCATTTACCTTGGCCATGGTACTTTTAAAAAAATGATAGTCGAAGGCCATGCCTGAGCCAATGAGTGCCGATGACAGTTGTAATACGCGGTGCCCTTTTCTAAAAATATGGTTGTTCACCTCTTCACTTATGGCATCCAATATGGCAAAAGGGGTGTTTGTGTTTTTGGCGATACGATGCCCCTGTACCACTTTATAGCCTTTGTTGAATGCCCGATTGACTTTTTCAATAAAGTCATATTCCATCACATTGTCAGCATCGAGGACCAATGCTACTTGATAATGGTCACCAATGACTTCCATTGCCCTGTTCAAGGCTTTTGATTTGGTACTTTTTTCAAAAGAAACCTCAACAAGTCGTATGGGCAGTTTTTCAAGTTTTTGCAAGGTGATATCCTTAAAGGAGTCGGCAATGACCACAACATCAAAAAGTGTTTCTGGATAACTCTGTTCCAATGCCCGGCGGGCTACCTCAACAATGACATTGTCTTCTTTGTAACCTGGGATCAATACCGCAAATTTGCGCTGCTTGTTAAAAATGTCCTTTTTTTCCTTGGCCTTGAAAAGCCCGAAGAAAGAAAACAGGAAAACGTAAAGCGAAGCAAAGCCAAAATAACCGAGTATGACCCATTCAAGAATATTCAAAAGTATCTTGGCAAATTCCATTGTTATATCAATCAAGCATTGACCAATTGTTTTACCTTATTGTCTTTCAACATATTGTCAAAATAGGCTATTGTTTCAGTAAGCCCCGATTTTAAATCGACCTTGGGCTCCCATCCATTGAGCTTTTCCTGGGCCAATGAAATGTCAGGTCTGCGCTGCATGGGATCATCAGCAGGCAGTGGTAAATGGATTATTTTCGATTTCGATGCGGTCAACTCAATGATGTTCTGTGCCAACTCCAACATGGTAAATTCTCCTGGATTGCCAATATTGATGGGGCCAATGAATTCGTCTTCAGTATCCATCATCTTTATCATTGCATCTACTAGGTCACTAACGTATTGAAAGCTCCTGGTTTGGGTACCATCACCAAAAATGGTAATATCTTGCCCTTGCAGTGCCTGCATGATAAAGTTTGAAACTACGCGGCCATCGTCTGGTTCCATTCTGGGGCCATAAGTATTGAAGATTCGAATGATCTTTACCAAAACCCCATTAAAACTATGATAGTTTACAAAAAGAGATTCGGCACACCTTTTTCCTTCATCATAGCAAGATCGGATACCAATGGGGTTCACATGGCCCCAATAGGCCTCATGCTGCGGATGGATTTCAGGATCACCGTACACCTCGCTGGTGGATGCCTGCAAAATCTTGGCCTTTATACGTTTCGCCAACCCTAACATATTGATCGAACCCAATACTGAGGTCTTGATTGTCTTGATGGGATTGTATTGGTAATGTACCGGTGATGCCGGACACGCTAAATTGTAGATTTCGTCTACCTCGATAAAGTAGGGCAAGGTCACATCATGCCGAATCAATTCGAAGTATGGATTGTCCAACAAATGGACGATCTTACTTTTTCGACCGGTAAAATAATTGTCCATACAGACCACCTCATTACCTTCGTTTAAAAGCCGTTCGCAGAGATGAGATCCCACAAAACCGGCACCGCCTGTCACTAAAATTCTTTTCACTTTGCTTTATTTTTAAGCATTTACTGATTCGCCTTTGTCAATGACTACGGCAGCTCTACCTATACTGTAATAATTGAACCCAATTTCATCCATTTCTTCGGCATCGTACACGTTTCTACCATCAAAAATGGTTTGTCCATTCATCAGTTTTTCCAAAATCCTGAAGTTTGGCATTCTGAATTCAGACCATTCTGTCACCAAGATCAAGGCATCGGCGTCAATACAGGCATCGTATTCATCTTTTGCGTATTCAATGGTATCGCCAAGAATACGTTTTGCTTCTTCCATGGCAACTGGGTCATAGGCACGTACATTTGCCCCTAAGGCCTTTAATTGCTCAATGATCACCAACGATGGTGCTTCTCTCATATCATCAGTTTTGGGTTTAAAGGCCAAGCCCCACAAGCCAAATTGTTTTCCTTTCAGATCTTCCCCAAAATGCCGCTTGACCTTTTCTACCAAAACTGATTTTTGTCTATAGTTGACTTTTTCCACTGCCTTTAACACTTCCAAAGAATGGCCATATTCATCGGCAGTCTTGACCAATGCCTGTACATCTTTTGGAAAACAGCTACCACCATAGCCCGTACCTGGGTAAATAAACTTGTTGCCAATACGTGTATCTGATCCGATACCCTTTCGAACCAAGTCTACATCAGCCCCTACCAATTCACACAAATTGGCAATGTCGTTCATAAAGCTGATCTTGGTGGCCAACATCGAATTGGCAGTATATTTTGTCATTTCTGAAGAAAAGATATCCATGAACAATAGGGGATGTCCGTTCATCAAAAATGGTTTGTACAATCTTCGCATTACCTTTTCAGCCCGCTTGCTCTCAACACCTACCACAATTCTGTCGGGTTTCAAAAAATCATTTACCGCGCTTCCCTCTTTCAAAAATTCAGGATTGGAAGCTACATCAAATGGGATTCGAACATTGCGATTGGCCAATTCTTCTTCGACTGCAGCCTTCACTTTAAACGAAGTGCCAACCGGCACGGTACTTTTGGTAATAATGACCTTGTAGTCTTCCATGTGTTGGCCAATCTCTCGGGCCACACCCAAAACATATTTTAAGTCGGCACTGCCATCTTCGTCAGGCGGTGTGCCCACGGCAATAAAGACTGCATCACTATCCTTGATCCCTTTTTCAAGATTTGTAGTGAACGATATTCGACCCTTTTCAATGTTTCTTTCCAACAGATTGTCCAATCCTGGCTCATAGATGGGTACTTCTCCCCTACGTAGTTTTTCAATTTTTGCTTTATCAATGTCGACACATACGACGTTGATTCCGGTTTCTGCGAAACAAGTTCCAGTGACCAAACCAACATAACCTGTTCCTACAACTGTGATGTTCATATACTTTGTTTAAGTTATTTTAATTTTTTGTAAATATTATCTTACATTTATTATGTAAGAAAAATATGTTGTGAAATGTTTCATTACCGTTGTTAATCCTATGTTTTTGGCAATCACTTTATTGAATATACCAATCCAAATCCTGTGTCCCACCTGAATTTGCCCAGTTCGTAAACCTTGGGTACTGCAAATAAATTGGAACAGATTCTGGTGGGGTTATAAAATTGTCATAGATGTTTATCGCCCACGGAAGGTTGTTCTCGGTCTTATAGTAACGCCCTATTATCGAATCACTATAGTCATCGACCGTGCCCAAATACCCTGCCTTACTTGTTGGCGTCAAATCGGGCAAGTGTACTTCCCTGGCCCTGTCTTGATTGACGATCAAAAATGGGTTAAACGGAACATTGCCCAAATCTGATGCAACCATCGGGGTATTCAACAAAATGGAAACATCAATGGTGGTACCCGATAGGTCAAACGCATCACCTACTACAAAAATGACTGTCTCATCTGGGGCCGTACCCGTTTCAGTACCGTTTGCCCCCACACTTTCATAACCACCGTTCAGTACCTGTCCGTCAACGCTATCAACCAAAGTTGGGGCAATGGGCAACACAAAACCAAACCCATTGTGCAAGGCCCCACCTATTTGTTCAATGGTAAAGCTCGCCGTTATTGAGGTGACCAAATTGTCTGAATTCGCAATCAAGTTAAACGAATAATCAAGTGCCAGATCATTGAAATCATAATCCCCCTGACTGGGCCATAGGTCTTCAAAGACCAACTTACCAACGGAATTCACAGAAGGTGCAAAATTATTGAATGCCTTATCTGGATCAAAAGGAAAATCATCCAACTCATCATTGATACCATCACCATCTGCATCGACTGCAGGCTGAATTTGCGCAAGATTACCAATTTGAATGGCGTCTACAGGATTGGATCTGGCATAAAAAACAGCATCGTTAAAATCATCGTCAGAAGCGACATCCCTACGTAAATCCTCAAAACCCAAGAGTGTCAAATCCCTACCTTCATCATAGAGCAACACCATGTGGGTCTTCAGATCGGTATTGGACTCTGGGTTCAAATTGGGGTCGGAGTAATAGATTCCGGTTCCATCACCTACCCCATTGCCCTGCCAGCCGTTGGCCACCAGAAACCACGACACGACCGTATTTGCAGAAAATCGTCCTAAATAGACACGGTCGCCCGGTATCAGCCCCCCACCTGACCCAACCATGGATGCATTTGGAAAAATGATATTATGCTGGGTGATATCATCTACACTTGTGGGGGCTTGCCCCAAGGGGTAGCTGTAATACCCAAGACCATTTCGGTACCCTGCACCTTCTGCCACAAAGGTTACCCAAACATCTGCCTCTTTGGTCAAAATAAGCTGTGTTTCGACCCCAGCCAAATACTCAGGGTGACTTTCGGGCACTCCCCCTGGCACATACTCTGGCAATGAAGCATTGATATCATCTAAAAGGTTCTGGGCAATCACATCGGGAAACACCAAATTGTCTGGCACTCCTTGACCATCAAACCCATCCAAATAGGTATAGTCAACTTGCGACAGCAAGGGGGCATATGTTTTTTTTGGCAATATCTTGTGCTTGTCCGTGGTTTCTGAACGCTCAAACAAAGGACGGTAATCAAAGGTTGCCGATTGGCCAATAATGGGCAAGCGAACCTCATTGGTCAAACCCAAATAGTCTGAAAAAAGTAAAATACTATCTGCCTGGGCGGTCAATGTAAACGACTTCTCGAAATGGCCATTATCATCAAAAGATGCCCTGCCTATGGCCAAACTGTCAAGCGTACCTGATTTACTATAGATACCTAGCACGGCCCCGTTCAAAAAATCAGGTACATCGAGGATTATGTCAACCTGCTTGCTGGTGGCATAATCGAAGTCTGCCGACACGTTAAAACCAGATAGTGGATCATCATCGGTCACGACAATACCATCGTCAACTGGTGTTGAATCAAGATCGTTCTCACTAACACAACCCACTAAAAAAAGTAAGATGGTTACAATTGTAAATAGATTGGATTTTCTCATGATTGGGGATTTATAATGTTATGATCTTATGATCTGAAAATTGGTCATATTCCAAAAGATGGCCCGCCAAAAAGCTTTGAAGTGCCCAAACTGCCGTTTGAACAGATAGGTAAATGTGTTCTTGGGGATTGAAACAAAAAATTGGAACAGCAAGCTTATAAAGAGCGGTACTGGTTTAAAATTTCTTCTGGCGAATACGATTCTATTCCGTGCGATATAATATGTTTTTAAGGGACTGAACTTTCCTGTAGAGAGGGACTCTTTGTGAAGTATATAAGAATTGGGTTGGTAGAAGACCTTATACCCCGCACGTTTGACCATTTCAGCCCAATCGTGCTCCTCATAGTACAAAAAGTAGATTTCAGTCATCATTCCCACGTCATCCACCACCTTTTTGGGCACCATCATCGCCGCACCATGTATTGATGCGGTCTCTTTTGGGGTATCGTATTGACCATCATCTTTTTGGTGGTAACCTATACTGCGATTGCGAATCGTCCAATGGTTCATAGGGGTGTACCCAGCATACTGTATCAGGGTAGCATCCCAATGAAACTTGATCTTTGGGCTTACCATTCCTATAGAAGTATCTTCCTGTAATGTCTGCACCAAAGGCTGTATAAAGTTTTCAGGAACTATGGTGTCATTATTGATAAAAAGAAAATATTCTCCTTTAGCTGCGCTTATTCCTAAATTATTACCCCCAGCAAATCCCAAATTCTTCGTGCTCTTTATCAGCGCTACTTCAGGAAATTTGACTTTTATGATGTCGGGATCATCGTTTGGCGATGCATTGTCGACCACGATGACCTCGTAATTCGAATATGTCAAACCTTTTAACGATTCGAGCATGTCTAAGGTCACTTGTGATTCGTTGTAATTGATAGTGATTATTGAGACCAATGGTTCTTTCTTGTTCATTTTTATACTATTTCAGGTTGTTCTAAAATTTCTTTTTCCTTTAAGAGCTGTTGATCCATTTTGGGGGCAATGAACATGAACACCATGCCGGTGTACATGAGGATACAGGTAGGAAACTGCCCAAATACGCCATTGCCATACGATGCAGCCATAATACCGAACATGCCACATACCAAGGCTGCTATCTGTCCTTTCAGCCAATCATCCTTCAATTTGAACATGACGTTGTAGGCCCCGGTGAGCAATACAAAAAAGAGGATGAACAAGTGCAGATACAGTCCTACAATTCCGGTATCGGCCCATATGGCCACAAACCAGCTATCGGTTGCTGTATTGGCCAAAAAAGTATGTGGTGTGAATCGTTGGCCCCAGTTGCCCGTAGAACCGATGCCCCCACCAAAAGGCCTAGAGGCCAGATAGGTCTTTAGCTTTCTTTGATTGGCCAAACGCACCTGAAGCGATGCGTCATTGGGATCAAAGGCCGTTCGCATTCTTCGAATCTGGGCATTGTTGTTTAAGATGGTAGTGTATTTGAAAAAAACAAAAACCCCAATGCCCAACATGGCCCCTACTATCAGTATGGGTATGTTTTTTCGCAGTATCAAAAACATGATGCCACCCGCCGCCGGAACCGCAATAGCCCCCCTGGTACCAGATATTAACATCCCATATAACCCCGCCAAGGATACAATGATGCAAAATATTCGAAATCTTTTGCTTTTGGCAAACAAGGCCAAAACGCCGAAAACGACGCCAGCATGCCCCTGTGAGGCCCCAAATTGACCTGCATCTGAATAAAAGGAGAAAACTCGAAGCTTTCCAAAGAGCACATGGGTAAGGGCTCCACCATTATCGAGCCAACGTTGTTCAAAAGGATCTACGCCAAAGGCGACTTGCTGAAAGCCCTTAAGGGTACCCAAAAAGGACATTACCCCCCAGATAACCAAAAAGAGCTTTAAATCTTTCGGTTTATTGTAGATGATAAATAGCAATGGAATGATCATCCACATATATAGGGCAAGACCCCGCATCGCATAAAACCAAGCTTCAATACTGGCTGCCTCAGGATTTACCGCTTGAAAAAGGGCATATCCAAACCAAACGGTTCCCAGTATGGTCAGTTGCGATTTTGCCCTGTCCCAAGGTATCTTTATTTGAAACGCTTTAAAGAAAAGGGCCAGGTACATCAAGAACAGTAGTCCATCAATGAGCAACCCCCAGGTCATGGGCACATACCTTCCGAGCCCAAGAATCAAGAAGTTTAGCACAAATATGGTTACCAATCCTATTTTGGGCTTTAGAAAGAGTAAGCCGCCGTAGACAGCAGCAATGGGTAAGACAATGATACCTATACCTGCCACCAATCCTTTGGTAGCGGTCAAATGTGCGCAAGCTATGGCAATAGAGAACAGAATAACTATGGGCAAAGGCTCTTTTAGATAATCGGTACCATATGTTTTGTAAAAAGGGTTCATCGTGCCAAATAGCTGTTTATATGCTTAAAAAAGAAGATGCCTTCAGGAATGATATGTTTCCCTTTGATATCTATTTCCTTTCCCAGGTAGTAGAATCCTAAAAAGATTCCCAGAAGTGTGAACAGTACCGTGCCTATGGCCACTACGACCAAGCTTTCAAAAACAAAAACCGCAATGACGTTCATGATAATATTGGCCAATGTCATGAACACCACTTTATACATGTTCAGTTTGGGTCGGTCGATGCTATCGAGCAAGACCCCGGTAAATCGGTCTACAGGCAATAAAATCGTGTATAGGGTAAAAACCCTAAAAACCATGACCAACATAGGAAGCACATCTGCATAGGCTTTACCTCCCAAAAACAAGATCAGTTCTTCGGCAAAAACAAAACAGAAGATGGCAACCGGTATAAACAGAATGGTAATTGCCCCTGAATACGCATAAAATGTTTTTCGTACCCCTTCAAAATCACCATCGATACTTTTTTTCGACATTCTTGGATATGCCGTCATCGTAAAACTTCGGAGCGGTATGCCCAAGAGATCGGTGAGCTTTAGGGGAATGGCATACATGGCAATACCTGTAGAACCCAGTACCGGGCTCATTCCTATGATCAGGGTATCGGCACTTTTCAACAAACTCGATCCGATGAGCGTTCCCATAGAGTATTTACCAAAACCGATCAGTTCTTTCTCAATTTTTTTATTGGCATGCCCTACATAAAACAGGCCATCCCATTTTTTTAGGGTGCACCACAGGCTCGAACCAAAATTGACCAGTAGATTGACCCAAATAATTTCGAGAAGGCCCCATTTGAGATAAAAGCCGTTCAACCATAGAAAAATCACAAAAAGACCAATATTGGATAAACGTACATAGAGCATTCTGTTAAAGTTCTGCTCTGCCTGAAACAATGCCGAAGCATTGTTCCATCCCAGATTGGAAAGGGCCAAAATTGGGTACCAAGACAAGAAAAGTGCATATCCGTTACCGCTGTCCCAACCCATTAATTGACATAGGCCATAAAGGGGCCAACACACACCCACGATACACAATAACAGCAACAAATTGATTCTAAAGCTAGAACCTAGAAGCTGCTTGTAGTGTTCTTGCTGGGCCCCCGATAGCAGTCGAACAACCGATGTTCGGGTAAGACCAAAACGCAATAGGTCAACAAAAGTGGCCAATGTGATAAACAAGACCCAGTCTCCAAACAGTTCTTTGCTCAATTGTCGTGTCAACAACATAAAGCTGAGCAGCCCCAAAAAGGCTGCCACCACATTCGCCAACAAGGAAGATATGTTTTTTTCACGGGTTATTTTCTTGAGTTTATTGACCATCATGCAACAGATTTTTTTGTGAAGAACCGGAATTGGACCACTTTCTTGACCCATTTTCGAATAAGCGACCGTCTTTTGGGCAGGTCACCAACAACCGTTTCCATTTCCAACACCTTGACCCCATTCAGAATAATAGTGGGTTCTGGCCCGGTAGTGGCCTGATTGAACAGTTGCAAGGCATTTTTATCGGCTTCACTCCATGACCTATTGGCACGGGTAATCAAAAACGTATAGTCCATGGTGGAAGCAAGCTTGACCGGAAATGGGTTTCTGATGATGGCCGGTATCTCTAAAATGACAAAATCGAACAGTGAATAGTCCAAAACCCTTCCTGCGGTATCAAATTCCTTGATTTCAGATATCTTGTATAGATAATCGCTTACAGGGTACACTAATTTTTGATAGCAGTCATTGGAAAGGCCCAAATCAAATTCATCATAAGTGATGTGCAGTGTTTTGTAATCGAGCTCACACAGTTTTGAGATCAGGTGTTGGCATACAAAGGTCTTGCCCTCTTTCTCTTGTGTCGAGAAGAACATGTTCACTACGGGTTCTTGTTCTTCTTCTTTCTTGAACTGGTTCAATATGATGTTTCTCGAAATGGCATTGACAGCCTTGTTCTTCAAATAGTTGTAATCTATTTTCTTGCTTTTGGCACTGATAACCGGAAAAATTGAGGATACCTTAAGTCCGATCTTTTCTTCTGCCCTCACTGCCGTATTCAGGTTTCCGTCAAGAAACTCCAGTACCAAAACGGTAAATGCCACCAAAATAAAGCCCATCAAACCAGCTACAATAACCAACAATATACGTTTGCTTGGTTTTGGATTGATTGGAAAAAAGGGAACCTCTATCAATTTCAGGTTCGATTTTAACTCCACATTCTGCTGACGTAATTTCGCCAAGCCCAGACTGTGCAACAGACTTAAATACTCACGCTCAGCAATATCGATTTTTCGCTCTAACCGTTTCATGGTTGCCCCAAGGGGGGAGAATTTTTGATATAACTTTTCAAACTCCAACCGTTTTTGGTCCATTACCTTCAACTGTGCCTTGGTGCCTTCATATTCGATCGTGTTGGCCAACCAATCGGTTAGAATATTGGTCGATGCCAAGCTTTTTTCATCGTAATCGGTCATGTAGAGCTGATTGATCTGGTTGGCCAGTTCTTGTTCAAGACCCCTCGCTTTCTTGGAAAGGTCAACCACCTCTTTTGCATTGTTAGACAGCGTCGTTGAATCTTTGTCAATGCCCATTGACTTCATTGAAATATCAAAGTTCACCCTTGCAAGTTCATCTCTAAGTGCTATAATCTGTTTGCTTGACAAGCGCTTTTTTTCATGGGTTTCCAATTTTGATTCCAATGTTTCCAAGACTGCCTTTGAAGCAAAATGCTTGATATATACTTTTTGATATTCGAGCTCAAAGTGCTCTTTTTCTGATGCAATATGTTTGGTCTGCTCGTAATAGTTGATGATGTTATGGGAACGATTGAACTCCAACAGTTCGTCTTCAGCTCCCCTTAGATCCATCGTCGATGCGTTCAACTGGCCTTCAAAATATTTTACCACGGCATCAGACTGGTTCACCTTGATATCTGCATTGAGCTTTACAAATACCTCTGTTAGTATCAATAGGGTATTTTGACAGATAGCCGGGTCTTCTGATTCAAACTCAATATCTACAAAATCACTACTGAGTACACGACGTACACTGATACGACCTAATATTTTTTCAATGCTGTAATCGGGGTGGGTCAAATTGATCAGCTCATAAATAAAGTTGGTGTGGTTAGATTCTTTGAGCTGTAGAAAATTAATATAGGTTTTTTCTGGGTTTCCCTTGACCACAAGGGCCTTGACTTCATCGGGCACTATCTGCATCAGTGCCTGATATTTTTCATGCGAAATAATCTTTGTGTTGGCACTGTCCAATGCCATATGCTGGGTAAAAAGCTTTAGTGCCACGGTCTCTATGGTTGTCCGGGCCTTGATCAAGTTCAGTAGGTTATCATAGGCTGTATTGGTGGCGCGAAAATCCAGTTTCGTATTATCCAATTCTATGGTCGATCCTGAAGCAATGCCTGTATAGACCCGGGCTTTTGAATGGAATACCTTAGGCTGGTCCTTGGTGAGATAGAATACCAACGAAGCCAAAACAATGGGAACTGCCATCAGCAGGCCAACATGCCTGAGCAACAATCGAACAAAAAATAACAGATTGAACTTCATGCTAAATTTTGAGTGCTATGCCAACGGTTCCTTCCAACGACATATACGCAACCAAAAACTCGGATCGCTGTGACTCGAAAGACAATATGGCCTGGTTCAACATTTGTTGCAATCGGGTGTATTCGGCAACATTGATGATACCGTTCGCAAAATCTTTTTCTGCCCTTATCGACTGTACCTTGTAGGTTTCAACGATAGATCCTGAGATATACAAAAGTCGGTGCGCCTTCACCAGATCATTATATTTTTTGACGATCAATTGCTCCAGTTCCAGTTCTGCGGAAGCCTTTTGAAATTTCGACTTTTCGGCTTCTGCCCTGGCGTTTTTTATTTCCCGATTTCTATTGAAAATAGATGATAAAGGAAGCTTTATGGAAGCACCTACAACATACCTGCTTTGCTCGGTAGTGGACAGGGTTTGATTGCCTAGGTTTCCCCCAGATTGTTGATTGTTCAGGTTGTCATAAACCCCATATCCGTAAGATGCATCAAGGTTGATGTTGTTCAACCATGCCTTTTTTGCCAGGGTTACTGTACCTGACCAATATTCATAGTCTGCGTCAAAAAACTTAAGCCTTGGTGAATTCTCTTTTGCCGCGCTTATCAGGCTATCTAAGGGAGGTAATTTTTTTGATATGTCATGCTCTTGTAGCCCTTTTTCAATATAGTCTTCAATCGACTGTGAAAATGAAAGGTTTGCAATCAAGAAAATTGCAATAGATACAGTGCCCCGAATATTCATACCTATACATTTTCTTTTTGGAATACTGCCTTGAAGGTTCTTATAATGATCCACATGTCAATCAAAAAGGCATATTTGCTGTTAGCGTATTCCACATATTTGACATCCAATTGCTTTCGCTCCTCTGGAGACATTTTTGAGCTTCTCCCCCTGGCTTCGACCTGCCAAAGCCCGGTAATACCTGCCGGCCCATTGAACCTTTCGGTCCATTCATCAGTGGTCAGCATTTCAGCTTCATAGAGTGGCAAGGGCCGATTGCCCACGATGGACATATCGCCTTTCAGTACATTGATCAATTGTGGTAATTCATCGATACTCAGTTTTCTAATGATCTTGCCTACCTTGGTAATACGGGGGTCATTATCAAATTTTACAAACGCACTTTTCGCGCTTTCCTTTCTTTTTTGGTTAAACGCCTGTTCATCAACCTCTTCATCATCACCGATCAATTTGGTACCGCTTGATGGCATCACCTCGACCCCATCACTTTCTTGATTATCACCATCATGCACATATTGGTTCAAATGTTCAAACTCTTTCAACCGTTTATCGGCATCTGGATACATGGATCGCAGCTTTAGAAAATTGAATATTTGATAGCTGGTGCCTACCCTTTTCGAGATGTAGTATACCTTACCCTTTGACTCTAATCGAATAGCTAAAATGACCAACAATAGAAATGGGGCCGCAAGCAATAGAATTGTTCCTGAGAGCGCTATATCAAAGCTGCGTTTCCAAAAACCAATCTTATATTTCTTTACGTTTTCTATGTTGGATGATATTTTCTGTGCCCTTAGGTTTGATTTCAGCTCTTTTAAAAAATGTACCCTCTCCAGGAGCTGCCCAAAACTTATGGGATGTTCAAAGAAATCGTCAAAACCGTTTTCCAAGGCTTGTACCTTTTCTTCTTTACTCACCTTATTTTCAAGCAGAATCAGTGGAATTTTCTTAGCAGGATCAAAAACTTCCTGTACGTATTCATTAAACTGTCTAAGGCTATCTTTTGGAACGTTTTTTTCGCACAGAATGGCATCCACCACTTTTGGGGCGTTCATCCATTTTTTATCGCGCAGATCACAATTGTTGTGCAACCACTTGACTGCCTGCTCTGTAGATTCAGCAATGGTAACCTCGACCCCATCTGTGGCCCTGTGGAATTCATCCACCAAGCGCTTGTTCCCCCCCACGTAAAGAAGAAATGTTTTTTTCTTGGCCAATACTTCCATGATACTACTGACGGATTAACAATTTCTCTACCCTGATGAGCAACTCTTCAGGATTGAAGGGTTTGACCATATAGTCATCGGCTCCCAATCGCAAGCATTCTACCCTATCGGCACTACTGTCCCTACAGCTCAATACAATGATCGGTATATCAGAAAAAATACCGGTGTGCTTAATTCTTTTGATCAGTTCAAAACCGTCCATTTCTGGCATCTCCAAATCGGTTATGATGAGATCGGGCATATTACCTTCTTGTAACCATGCGATGGCCGCCAAGCCATTTTCCATTGTAGCAACAGAATGGGACTGCCCTAAAAACTGGGCGACCAACTCACTTAAAGACTGCTTGTCATCAACAACTAGAATTTTCATAATTTTTTAATTTGTAGTACTTTATGATAACGAAAAGTAAGTTTTTTATTACCTATAAAATATTCTATGTTGTCAAACCAAATCAACTTGTTGTAAGTAAAGTAATTATGTATGTAATACTTTTCTTATATATATCATTCGTACAAAAACACAAAAAAAGACAGCCTAGCTAAAGACTGCCTTCACTTTGATCAATATGTAACGAATTATACCCTATCGGCACTTAAAATGTAGTCGGTTCTCGTATCGTTCATCAAACGGGCAATCTTCTCATTTTGCTTGCCCACTATTGAAATTGCCTTGTTTTGCATTGCTGCTTTCTTGTAAAGTCCTTCAAAAAATAGTGCTACACTGGTATCCATTTCGATTACCCGTTCAAGACTGATGATGATATTCTCATTTACCTCAAGAACCAATTCGAAATACACTCGCAATGCTCCAAGATTTTGTGAAGATACCTTCCCTAATATTTCGAAGATGCCTTGATTTTCTTTAATTTCTAATGCCATTTGAAAAAAGTATAAATGTTAAACTGATCTGTAATCCCAACATTTCCAAAAGTGCCTTATATTATAACGTAATAACTTTTAAATATTGTAATATTTTTCTTTCAAATTATAATAAATTCAATCGTTGCATCAAATAGGGCCTGTTCGAGCGGCTGATTGGTATCACACTGCGTTCGATCAATACACTATTGTCTTGAATATCGATTATTTTGGTGAAGTTGATGATAAAAGATCGGTGTATCTGAAGAAACAACGATTCTGGAAGTTTTTCCTTTATCTTCTTCAGCGTTGAATGTACCCTGTAGAAGGTACTTGTGGTCTTTATTTCAATATAGTCCCCTTTTGCCTCGACCAACAAGATTTCACCAAATTTTAATTTTATGAGCCGTCGATCGATGTTGATGTACAGGTCATCTTTCAACTGGGAATCAATCGATAGGGCAATATCATTTGAAACCAATTCATCTTTAAAAGCTTCTTTAAGCTTAACGGCCATTTTCTGAAACCTTTCGCTACCTATCGGCTTTACAAGGTAATCTACAATGAAACGGTATTCATAAGCTTCAATGGCAAAGTTTTTATCAGAAGTGGTCAAAACAATCTTAGGAGGGTTCTTTAAGGTTTCGATAAAGTCAAAACCGGTAAGCTTTGGCATATGAATGTCTAAAAAAATGACATCCACCTCATTTTGATTTAGATATTTCAAGGCCTCCAAGGCATCAGGAAATTGTGCAATTACTTCAAAACCAGGTATTTTATTGCAAAGTTCACTCACTATTGCCCTTGCTGTAGCCTCATCATCTATTATTATGCACTTCACCTTATTTCCAATTTTTGAATGTATGTTTCCACAGTGTTCAATACGGCCATGAATTGGTCTTGAAGAAGGGTATTGCCCTGTTTTAGGTTTTCTTCATACTTGATTGCAAGCTCATACCCCCCCTTAAGCCCTAAAATGCCCAATTTATGCTTGATTTTATGGACAATCGTGGCAGAATCATTGAGTTCGTTTTTTTCCAAACTATCTTCATAGTCACTCTTCTCTTTTGGAAATTCAATTTGAATAATCGAAATGAATCGTTTTTCAAATTCTTCATCTCCACCAGCAATTTGCTTGATATAATTAAGATTTGGTGTCTCAGTCATCGATTCTTGTTTTAATAGTAAAAAAGAATGTTGTGCCTACCCCTTCTTCAGATGACAACCACACATCCCCATTGAAATGATTTATGATTTTTTTGACCAAAGCCAGACCGATACCGGTCGCATTGGCATCATTTTCCAGTTTTTTGAACATCCCAAAAATCCCATTCTGTAGGTGTTTTGGGATACCTTTTCCATTATCGGTGATGGTAAATAGCCACGTATCGGGGGCCTCTTGTTGAGCCGCCAAACCAATTTCACCGCTTGTCTTATGTTCTGTAGCCGTAATCGCGTTGGTCAGTAGGTTCTTGAACAGTTGCTCTAACCTGTATTTGCCCGCATAAAGTATGGGCAATTCCCCTTCAATGGTGATATTGATATTTTTAGGGATGAATATGGTTCTTTGTATCTCTGCTACCAAATGGTTTAGATTGACCATGGTAATAGCCTCTTGCATGGAGTCTATGGTCGCATGTTTCAGTATGCCGTCAATAAGACTGTCCATTTTTGAAAGGTTTTGAAAAATCAGTTCAAAACGATCCCCACATTCTTTTCTGATGTAATCTCCGTTGTCTTCAAGCACCCATGTCAGCAATGAATGAATATTTCTGATGGGTGACTTGAGGTCATGTGATACCATATGGGCATAGTTGTTCAATGATTCATTTTGTTGCTCCAGGTTGTTGAGCAAGCTATTCTTCTCTGCGGTTATCTGCACAATCTTACCCGCTTGGTTTTCAATATCATCGACCAATTTTTGGGGATCATAGTCCACTATGGTCTCTAAAGTGCCATTGGCCCCATTTTCAATTGACGAGACGGTCTGGCTCAATGTCTGTAATATTTTTCTTTGGTTTTCCGATTCTTTGTTTAATCGGCTATTGGTCTCATATAATTCATTTGAACTCAAGGCCGTGGCATGCTGCATCATTTGAAGCTTCTTGTCATAGTCGAGATAAGACTTGTCGATGGAATCAAAAAATACATCAATGCCCGGGCATTTTTTTAACCCAGGTGGCAAATACTTTCTTATTTGTCTTTTCAACAACGAATGCATCTATTCACTTAACAGGGTTAAGGTCATTGTTTGATTGTGCAATTGGCATTCTTTTTTGCCCGAAAAAGGTGCCATTTCACCGTACGAATAAAACCCTGTGATCTTGGCCTGGTCACCGACCACATCGATTACCTCTTCAATCTCTTCTTCTGTTCTTTGGCTCAACACCAGTTTTCTGCCCACACAACTTACCAAAATTGCCAGCTCTGGCACATTCTTACGATCTCGCATGGCCAGTTTTGCCGCATGATGGGCACCTTCGGTAATATCGTCCATAGTCGACATCATCAACTGTACCTTGGAGTTTATAGGAACATCACCGGCCAAAATCATTGAATTTTCTTCTTCATCAATGTTCAATATGGTGCGTACCAGTGCATCTGAATCTTCATTCTGTTGGACCTTTAACGGATATAGCAGTGCTGCTTGGGGCAATTCATTGGCTTGTTCTCCCAAATACTTTTTGTAAAGATCAAGTGCTGGAAGGCCATCTATTTCATACAGAACATTGTCTTTTGACTTGGTAATGGTCCGCTCTGGGCCAAAAGGTGTCCATCCACCATAATTGGCATAAGACACCTCTAAATCACTACCGTAAAGGCCTATGGCGACCACTTCACCCTGTTTTGGGTTTTCATTGTATGCGGTCAGCGTTTTCTCAAAACGAGCCCCGTCACCACAAAGCCCCCCCGTTATCGAAGCCGTCATCTTTTCATCGGACTCCAACCCTTCTATGAGACCACTGCCATTGACAAAACTACCGTCAGAAACAATAAATAGGTGTTTTAGGTTTTCCTTTTCGAACCTATTGGCAATGACCTGCCCCATTTTTTCAATATCAACAAAGTCCCTTATATTTTCGCTGATTATCTTATAAACTGTCTTTTCAAATTCAATCGCTGTTAGCGTGACTGTTTCTTCTTGCACCTGTGACCCTACAATTTCTCCCGAAGTGGAACCAAATACAATTTCGCCATCTGGATAAAATGCCTTTACCTCATCGTAGATGGTAGCTGACTCTAACATAAAACGATCGCCAAAAACCAATACCAAAGGCTTGTTCAGGTCACTTTTATGATTAAACTTCCAAGATCCTTGCTTGGTTTTTGTTGCTTGATTTATTTTCATGATCTTCTTTTTAAGGTTATCCTATTTTTTAAAGGTGAAGTAAAATGTTGTGCCCATACCTATTTGGCTCTCTAACCATACTTTACCTTCGTACCGGTCTATGATTTTCTTTACAATGGACAAGCCGATTCCGGTTGAGCGCTCGTTATTGCCAATCGATTGAAAAATCTGGAATATTTTTTCATGGTACTCCTTCGGAATTCCCACGCCATTGTCACGTATACTGAACTGCCAATGGGTATCCAGTTCTTTGCAATCGATTTCCACCCATCCCTTTTCTTTATCAATGTTCACTACCGCATTGCTCAAAAAGTTTTGAAAAAGCTGATGTACCTTGGTCTTGTCTGCGCGTATTATCGGTAGTTGCCGCAACACCTTTATATGCACATGATCGGGTATAAAGATGATTTCTTCAATTTCTTTGACCACCTCGTTCACATCAACATCTGTGGTATCGAGCGCGTCGCTGTTTACTGTCGAATACTTGAGTATGCCATCAATTAATTTGTCCATTCCCTCTACTTTTTCTTGCATCATCTTTAAATTGTAGAGGCCACTTTCATCCAGTTTGTCCTTATAATCGTCATACAGCCATGTGGCAAGGGCACTTACACTGCGAAGCGGCGACTTGAGGTCATGTGAAACGATATGGGCGTATTCTTGCAATCCTTTATTACTGGATTCCAGTTTTTTAAGCAAATTTTCTTTTTGAAGCTCAAGATCTTTTTGATCGGTAATGTCTAAATGTACCCCAATAGATCCCACCACATCGCCCAATTCATTATACCGTGGTGCCCCACTGATCAACCAATGCTTTTTGATTTTTCCCTTTATTTTGACATCCACTTCATAAGAATCGGATATTCCCTTGGTTCTTTTTTGGCTCTGTTCTTTTATTTTTTGGATATTGGCATCATCAAAACGTACCATTTCGAGCATATTCTTACCTATCAGTTCCTCTTTCAGGTAACCGCTCATTTCACAGAAACTTTGATTCACCATAAGAATCTTTTCGCTATTATCGACCTCTACCAGACCTAAGTTCATATTGGCAATAATGCTGCTGTACTTTTCTTTTTGGGCCTCAAGGTTTTTTCTATAGTTCTTCTTTAGGGTAATATCTGTATAACTCCATAAGTGCCCTTTGTATTCATCATTGATAAAAAGAGGGATATAATCACGCTCAAAGGTTCTTCCATCATTGAGTTCCAACTCATCAGAAAGCACCAGTTCTCTGTTTTGAACTATATGTTCTATGCGGTTCTCGAGGTATTCGGGCTCAACGAACATATGCTTGTACTTGCCTAATGATTTCTTGCAGTCGACCCCCTTCATGGCATCTGGGGAAACCGGAATCTTAAACAGGTCACAAAATTTTTGATTGGCCAATACTATCTTTCGATTTTCATCTTCAAACAGAATACCGGTCTGTAGATTGCCCATGAGCTTTGACAGCCGCTCTTGAGATGCCTTTAGTTTTTCTTCTGATTGCAGGTCTTTTGTTACATCTTCGATCATGGCCACTTTTTGATGTACCTTACCTTGTTCATCACGGAGGCTGGTTATCGAAGTTTTTCCATAGATAACATCGCCATTCTTCTTGTGAAACCTTCGTACGATGACCAATTTGTCTGAGCTTTCCTTAGCCGCTTTCTTAAGTAATTTTTCGTATAGTGATGCATCATAAATCGTTGAAAGTTCATCAATCGACAATTTTTTGAGCTCATTTTCTGAATACCCCAACATTTCAACAAATGCCCTATTGGCCTTAACAATTTTATCTTGTACAATCAGTAAAATGCCCAAAGAGGAATTTTCAACAATAATATCTTGTTGTTTTTTTTGTTCCTTTAGTAATTGTTTGATCTCCATTTCCATGGTCACATCACGTATTACCCCTTGTGCAGCTATCGGTGCTCCCTTTTCATTGTAAATTAAGCTGGCGTTGATGTTGACATATTTTTCCCCTGCACTTTTGGTGATGATCTTGGCATTGTAGTTCTTTAACACCCCTACCGTGAGAAGGGTCTTGAAAGATTCCACCGTATATTCTAAAAAATCTTCATGTACCAGGTTTGAAAGTACGACAGTTTCTTTGGTATTGTCATACCCCAAGAATTCTTTCGCACTAACGTTCATATTGATGACCTGGGTGGTAAGGTCCATCACTACATAAGGGTCGATCAGGTTAATAAAGGCCCCATCAATCTTTTCGCCTTTTTTGTTTAAAAGTGACTCTAACTGCCCATTGACTTCCTTCAAGTGCAAAGAAGCATCGTAAAGCTCTTTGGATTTGTCTTCTAAAAGACGCTCCGCTGCCTTACGCGCATTTCTTTCCCTTAAAAGTGCCCGTTTCAATACTGAAACTTCGTCACCTTTAATTTTGGACGATGTCAAACCTGACTTCTGTTCCTTGCTCATTTAATAATTCAAAATTTATGATGGCTCCCTTATTAAAATGTTCAAAAGTCTTTTTCATCAACCCATGGGCCAAGGCGTACAGTCCTCTTGACGAACAATAGACCATACTTAAGGTGTCTTCTGTTTTTTCAAGTATCTTGAACGTGGGCAATTCAGCATCTGGATATAGTTTTTTGACATGAAGGTGAATATGGTCTTCAATGGAGTACAATAATCCTATGGGATTGATATAGCTGCTGACCACTTCTGGGTGAATACGTAACAGACTATCAAATAGATATTGACCAAAAAAGAACAGCAAATTATTGGCAGGCACGCCAGTCTCTCCACTCAGATGTGTGATGAGCTGTACCATTTCATTGAAGTCGTAGGTACCTACTGCGGTATAAGCCCCTTGCGATGTAAGGTCAGCATTCTCAATAATGGTGTCTACAGTTTCGAGACCGAACGTAGATTCAACCATCTCCAAAAATTCGGTAAATACAATTCCCTTCATAATAAAGAATATTATGATTTAAAAGTAAGAATTGTACTACTTTACATAAAAATATTGTTGTGAAACGCCAATTTTTGTTAGGCTTTAACCAACTCGCTTATTTCCCAGTATTCGAAAACCTTCCTTAATTTCTCTTCGTAATCTTCATACTTTAAGGGTTTTATGATATAACCCGCAATTCCGATCTCAAAGCATTTCAATAAATCAACCCGGTTTTCAGATGTGGTCAAAATAATGGTAGGCAAATATTTCAATTTGGGATTCTTCTTTAACACCGACAAAAATTCGATACCACTCATTCTTGGCATATTGAGATCCAACAAAATGATATCGGGCAAATTGCCCTCGTTCAGTAAGGCAAGGGCCTCTTCGCCATTTTTTGCCTCGACAATCTTATGCTTTAACTGAAATTTAGAAACTGCACGCTGCATTTTCATTGTTTCAATCATGTCATCCTCAATAAATAAAACATTCACAACTACACATTTTTACACCTTACAAAGGTCTATTAAAAAAAAATCAGAAAATTCTATTGGGGGATGAAATGGACTTTACCATCGGTGAATGAACCAAAACTGTCGATAAAATTAATAATTTTTTTCTTACATTAAGCGGTCGTGGTGCTAATTACCCTAAACCATCAAGTACCTGCCTTACTTTTTTGGGCAATTTAGAAATGACCAACCCATAAGACCCATCGATCAACTGCTCCATCAAATTGTTGGGCAACATTTCCATATAGAGTGTATTCCAGTGCTTTTTGCTCATATGGTACCCTGGCATAATAGTTCCATCATAGGTTTCTCGAAGTACAATCGCTTCTTCTGGATCGCATTTTAAATTGGCTTGGGGTGGTTGTCTTTCTAAAGGTACCAATGCAAACATTTTGCCCATCACTTTGAAAACCAAGGTATGTTCATCAAATGGAAACGATTCAGTGACCCCTTTTTTTCGAATACAATATTCCCTAAACTGTTCAACGTTCATTCGGCAATCCTTTAGAATCATAGACCAACACCCTGTTCCATAGGTCTTTGCACTCTTCGATAAAGACCAAATGGGCTTTCTCTGTTTGATACCTGTCTTGCGCTTCCGCTGACCCAAAGGTGACTATTAGGTTATAGGTAAAGCTGTCATCAACTACCCCCCTTGTAGCCTTGGGTGGTATGCCGATGTAATTGGTCTTTGCAAATTTTGAATGGTCTAAAAACTTGTTCAAAGAGGCTTCAAACCTTGTGCGATCAGCTTCGCTATCAGGGTTTTTAAGCCAAATGTATACCACATGTACAAAGGCTGGGTCAAATGGTTTGGTCTTGATTCTTTCTTGAGCTACCGTAAAAAAAGTGGCCGCCAGAAACAAAAAGGCAAATAAGGTTGTTTTCATCAGCTATTGGTTTTCTAAAAATTGTTGTTCCAAGTTTGAAATCCCCAAGGCAGAATAGTCCAATTTCCACCCAATGGTCTCCACGATTTTTTCCAGGACCAAAACCGCCTGCAACGCCTCTTTCTTTGCCGTATCCATCAAACCACTATTCGGGATCTTATTTTGAATATGTTGTTTCGCCTCTAAATTCAATGCCGTCAAATCTTCTGGGGAAAAAGAGTTGAAGAGTCCGTTCTTGATATCATAAAACTGCAGGTCAGGTTCAATGGATAAAATTTCGGGTTCAGGAAAACTAGACAACACAATTTTTTTGTGCTGGGTATCTGCCCTAAGGTTCAATTTTTTAAGGTCATAGCCTATTTGCGCCTTGGCATTAATGATGATCAGTGCCTTTTTTTTACTCGTCAACAGGTTCATGAAACCTTCTTTGGTATTCTCATACCTATAGATCTCTGCAAAGTCACCCTCAACTGAAATCAACTTGCAGACACTCTTTATCTTTTCCAACAAAATAGTGGATTGGTGTTCGGTAAGTTCTTTTCGTTTCTTCTTTCCAAACAACGAAAACAGCCAGTACATCAATATTGCACCAAGAACAAGTCCAAGAAAAACTTCTATAATTCCATCCATATAAACTCTACAACTTCTTTTATGGGGGGTCCGTTTAAGATTTTGCCCATTATAATATTACAAAGCAGTATTACCACAACCAATACGACATAAAGGTATAGAAAAGTAAACTTCAACACTGTTGATTGGGCCTTGCTCCACTTTCATTATTGAAGTCATTGCTTTCCCCGAATTTCAATTAAATCATCCATTGGTCATAATTTTATACAGAACAGGTCTGCTAGGGCTGGCATCATTTTCGAAAGGAGCCACCTGCAAGTTCAAAAAGTAGGTGCCATCAATAACCGTATTGGGTACAAAAATAAGCTCGGTAATGGTCGCAGCATGCCTTGGCCGTACATTCATGCCCCAGAATGCACGATGCGCCAAAAGCAGCCCATTATCTTTTTCCTTATCCACAGAAGGTAGGTCTATTAACAGATGTTCTATGGCACTATCTTTCAGAAACTGGGCCGCTTCTTCCAATAAATAGGGTGGATTTGTATTGGAATGGTCAATACCTCGCTTTGTATCTAGATTGGGCAAAGTACGTATGACCACGGCATCCCTCTTTTTATCCCCCAAGGCGACGTGCAACTGTTTTTTTGAAATGACCAGATCATTTTCCTTCTTTTTAGGTGTCACCGTAATCACCTCGGCCATAAAGAAAAAACGATTCAATGCTTGGTTTATCGAATAAAATTCTTCAGTAATATGACCCAAACATTCGGTATGTGTCCCATGGGAATGGGGGTTGAACCTAATATCATTAAAATTGGTTGAAGCCCCCTCAGAAATTTTTCCCACAAAAGCCCCTTCTTCATGCGGAACAATCGCGGCTGGATCTAGATACCAGGCATTCACCCCATTGGCACCATGACGTATAGGGATTGAAATATCGATAGGGGCAGCCAAATCGATGACATAGGTATCAGCATTATGTGTGATGGTGGTTTTCATATGCCCCATTGGATCCCGCTTGCTAGGATTCATTTCGTCTTAAATTTAATAGAAACAGATCTGAAGCAATGCCATCGACTAAAAATTTCCCTTTTTTTGTTACGAAAAGCGTATCCCTATCGATGAACAATAATTGGGCTTTAACATATTTTTCTGCTTGTCGGAGCAAATATGTTTGAAAGTTGGCACCAAAATCTGTGGCCACTTTTTGTAGTGAAACTCCCCAAATGGTTCGCAACCCAGTCATCACATATTCATTATAACGATCCGTTTTTGAGAGTTCTTCAGTTTCCACCAATATCTCATTGTTCTCGATCGCATTGATGTACTTAGTATTGTTACCGACATTCCAACTTCTTCTTTTTCCATCAAACGAATGTGCCGAGGGGCCTATTCCGAGATAGGGTTTTCCTTGCCAGTAAGCAGTATTGTTTTTTGAAAAGAAACCTGGCCTACCAAAATTGGAGATTTCGTAGTTCACATATCCTTCTTGTTTTAAGCTATCCAATAGCACATGAAACTGTTCCTCTGCCTGTGCTTCATCTGGTGGCTGCACCAACCCTTTCTCAATAAATCGCTTCAAAGCAGTTTTGGGTTCGACCGTCAGTGCATAACTTGAAATATGGGGAAAATCAAATGTTAGGGCTTTTCTGATATTCTGCTCCCATCGGCTGAGGTTCGATCCTGGTATACCATAGATCAGGTCAATCGAGATATTATCGAAATGTGATTTCGCCCATCGAATGCTCTGTATTGCTTCATCTGCACTGTGCGCCCGATTCATGAACGTCAGATCTTCATCAAAAAAAGACTGCACCCCAATACTCAAGCGATTTACTGGACCCTTTGACAACGCAAAGACATATTCTTGTGACAGATCATCTGGATTGGCCTCAAGGGTAATCTCAGGTTCAGCAACAATATCATAGTGCCCATAAATTGTTTCCAAAAGGGCTTCCAACGCTGAAACCTCCAATACAGACGGGGTACCTCCGCCAAAATAGATGGTTTGTACACTTTGGCCGCTCAATACCGCTTTTCTTGACACCAATTCTTTGTGAAGCGCCGAAACCAATGCCTCTTTCTTCGCCAAATTGGTCGAAAAATGAAAGTCACAATAGTGACAGGCCTGTTTGCAAAAAGGGATATGAATGTATATACCCGACATGTACTTTCAGCTCAATTTGTCAGGATTTTGCTTTACAAAGGCCTCCCAACCCGTATATTTTTTTCCTGCGTCCAATCTTCCCTCATTGTAAAAATGACAGACTGCCGCTGCCAAACCATCGGTACTGTCTAAATTCTTGGGCAAGGTCTTGAGTCGCAAGAGTCCCTGTAGCATTTTTGCGACCTGCTCTTTACTTGCGTTTCCATTGCCCGTAATGGCCATTTTTATTTTTTTGGGCATATATTCGGTAATGGGTACCTGTCTTGAAAGTCCTGCGGCCATGGCCACCCCCTGTGCCCTACCCAATTTCAACATCGATTGCACGTTCTTGGCATAAAAGGGGGCTTCGATGGCAATCTCATCAGGATGGTAATGGTCGATTAGTTCCAACGTACGCTCAAAAATAAGCTTTAACTTTGTATAGGGATCACTGTACTTTTTTAGCAATAACTCATTCATTTGAACAAAATGCATCTGCTTGTTGACCACTTTGATCAAACCAAACCCCATAATCGAGGTACCTGGGTCAATACCTAATATGATCTTCTCTTTTGACAAGTTATTTAGTGGTATTTAAGACAATGGGCAAGCGAAACCTCATACTCACGTGAACATCACGTTTTATGGCGGGCCTCACTGTGGTAAGGTCGTTCAATCTTTGTGTAAGCTCACCCCTAAATTCAGGAAGCAAATCGGTAACCATGCTGTTTTCCTCAACCTCCAAAACAGAGATAAAGCCGTGTTCATCGATTAAAAAATCAACATTCATGGTATCGTTCATAGCTACCTTGACCGTATAGTTAAGGTCACTGAGCGCGGAAGAAAAATGTGTCAACATGTTTTTTTCAAAGCAATTACGTTGCAAATCGCGTGATACCGATTCGTTACATCCTTCAAAAAGCGGATATTGGTCCACCTCGTTCCAGTCAATGGTCAGCAGTTCTTCAGCGACCATTTGTTGTAGTTGTTCTTCTTTCGACATAAAATACCCGCATGAAGCAAGCAAACCCAAAAAAAAGAACATCAAAAACTTCCGCATACGGCCCTGGATATTTGGCTGAAATTACAATTTTTTAGGTAATTTGATTTGACTTTGCACGTGTTGCAAACAAACCGACCGTGTAACATTTATACGCAAAACTGGTCATATAGGTAAATTTTAAAGATGGACATAGCTTTGCTGTTTATTGGTTTTATCTTGATGCTTATAGGCCTTTTGGGTAGCTTTTTACCAGTGCTTCCTGGACCTCCCCTGAGTTGGGTTGGCCTGCTACTGCTGTATTTGACCAAGGCCATACCCGATGATTGGTGGCTGCTTGGGCTTACCTTGGCCATCGCCATCATCGTATTGGTATTGGACTACGTCATACCTGCCGTGGGCACCAAAAAATTTGGGGGCAGTAAAGCAGGAATGATAGGCACTGTCGTAGGCCTTTTAGTGGCTATTTTTTTTCCGATCCTAGGTGTTTTTGGCATCATCATTTGGCCCTTTGTGGGTGCACTCGTGGGGGAATTGATGAACAAAGCTGATCAAAAGTCGGCCCTGAAGGCTGCTTTCGGATCATTTATCGGTTTTCTGACCGGCACCTTATTAAAATTTATCTTGGCAATCGTGTTCTTTGGCTTGTTCATTGTAAAAGCCTGGGAATATAGAGAAGCACTGTTCACGTTTTAGCCTAATCCAACCATTGCACCTTATCAGCCATGGGGCGTCTTGTCACTTCAGGCAATTCTCCATCGTAATGACCCATATAAAAAAAGCCTAGACATTTTTCCCCCGCTTCAAAATCTAAAAACCCATCCATGAATTTTATCAATCCGGGTGAACTCCAATAACTACCGATCCCAAGTTCCGTACAGCACAACCACATGTTCTGTACTGCCATGGCCGTAGCCGCAAGTTCTTCCCATTCAGGCAAGCTGTCCTTAGTATCCCTCTGCATACATATGACAATGATTGCCCCCGCTTTTTTCGGGTTTTCCAATAGTTTTTTAATCTTGATCGATTTTGGCCGTGGGTCGATTTCTTGGTATTTACTGGATAGATAAACTCCTAGTTTTTCCTTCTTATCACCCATAAGTACCTTAAAGCGCCAAGGTTCCGTTCTTTTGTGTGTCGGTGCCCAATTGGCAGCCTCCAACACTTCTTCAACAACTGATTTTTCTATGGGCCTGCCGTTGTACTGATCCGGGAAAACCGAACGTCTGTTCTTAATCAAATCAAAAACCATATCCTACTCTAATTATTATATTGTATTGGTCAGTATCAAACTTAATGAATACATTTAGTCCAAGGAAATCCAACTCACAATGAATTCAATTCCGGCTACCTTTTTGTATGGTGAAGACCAGTTGACCCCTGGTATAGCCCTTTCCATTGCCAGAGGTCAGACCGCTGGAAAACTGTCGGGGTCTGTGAGGGAAAAAATCAACAAAAGCGCAGCTATCGTTCAAGGTATTGTTGATAAGGGAACCCCGGTTTATGGCATCAATACTGGTTTTGGCCCTCTGTGTACAACTAAAATTTCAAAGGAAGAGACCAAGCACTTACAAAAAAACATACTCCAAAGCCACAGTGTGGGTGTCGGGGCACCCATTGCGAACGAACTGGCCAAACTGATGTTGATCCTAAAAGTGCACGCCTTGGCCAAAGGGCATTCAGGTATTTCCCTAGGCACTTTAGAACGAATACTTTGGCATTTAGAGCACAATGCCATACCCATTGTGCCTTCGCAAGGCTCGGTAGGGGCTTCAGGTGACCTCGCGCCACTTTCACACCTGTTCCTTCCATTGATAGGTTTAGGAAAGGTGAATTATAAAGGTACCCCTATCTCAACTGAAAAGTGGTTTAAAAAGGCCCACCTACAAGCATTGCAATTGGGGCCCAAAGAAGGGTTGGCCTTGATCAATGGCACCCAATTCATTGCGGCCCATGGCATACTGGCTTTAGAAAAACTGCAATTTTGCCTCAAACAGGCCGATATCATAGGTGCCATGATGTTAGAAGGTTTACAGGGCTCCCTAAAACCATTTCACGAGGCACTACATAAGCTAAGGCCATTTAAGGGAAACCAACATGTTGCGGGCAGGATCCGTACCCTATTACTGGGGTCAGAAATATTGGAAGACCATATTGACTGTGAACGCGTACAAGATCCCTACTCCATCCGCTGCATGCCCCAAGTGCATGGAGCCTCACGAAATGCATGGTTACATCTGAAGGAACTGTTGGACATTGAGCTTAATTCAGTTACCGACAATCCTGTGATCATCGATTCAGAATTGACCATAAGTGGGGGGAACTTTCATGGACAGCCCCTGGCCATGGCCTTGGATTATGCCATGCTGGCCGCCTCTGAGATTGGAAATATTTCAGACCGACGAATTTATTTGGCATTGGAAGGCAATAGTCCAGGTGTGCCCAAATTACTTATGGAAAATACAGGGATCAACTCTGGGTATATGATCCTGCAGTACACTTCAGCAGCCTTGACCAGCGAGAACAAAGGACTGTGCTTTCCTGCAAGTGCCGATAGCATTCCCACCTCACTAGGCCAAGAAGACCATGTGAGCATGGGATCTATCAGCGGAAGAAAAGCACTGCAAGTCATCGAAAATGTAGAAAAAATATTGGCCATAGAACTGTTGACCGCAGCTCAGGCCTTCGAATATCGAAAACCCCTAAAATCAGGGATCTTACTCGATGAAATCCATCGGTTTCTTCGCACAAAAGTACCTTTTGCAGCAAAAGACCGCGTTTTTGCAGATGACATTGAGCAAGGGATTGCGATCATTCGGGAGGGTGCTATCATAGCATTGATTGAAAAAGTCATGAAAGAAAAAGGGCTTTCTTGGCAGACACCTTACCAGCAAGAATTTGATACGTATTAAACTTATGGACAAGACTGTTTTAATAGGGCCTTTTACACAATTGCTACCCATGGACAAGCTTCCGGTAAAGGGAGCACTATCTGACAAAAACCTAGGGATTATCAACAATGCGGGAATAAAGGTCTCTGATGGTAAAATCGTTGAAGTAGGGGTTTTTGATGCGTTAAATTCCGATGGTATTGCCATTGAACACATCGCAGGCAACCAGGTCTGCCTGCCCGGTTTTATCGATGCCCATACCCATATCTGTTTTGCGGGTTCAAGAGCCAACGACTATGCCTTGCGCAATGCGGGAAAATCGTATCTCGAAATAGCAAATGCAGGCGGAGGAATCTGGGACACGGTTACCCATACCCGAAGGGCTTCAGAAGAAGAATTGGTCCATGGCATCATCACACGTGGCCACCATCATTTGCAAAAAGGAGTCACTACCCTAGAAGTGAAAAGCGGTTATGGGCTTTCGGTCGAAGAAGAACTTAAAATGCTCAGGGCCATTAAAAAGGCCCATTCCCAGATTCCAATAGATCTCATCAGCACCTGTTTGGCTGCACATATGAAACCGAAGGATTGGAGGGGAACAGGGGCGGAATATCTCGAAGAAATGGGCAATGGACTATTGCCAAAACTAAAATCGGAAGGCTTGACCAACCGTGTCGATGCCTTTATTGAAGAAAGTGCCTTTTCTTCTCCAGAAATTGCCCCTTATTTTCAAAAGGCCAAAGACATGGGATTTGATCTTACCGTTCATGCGGATCAATTTTCCAGAGGCGGTTCAGAAACGGCAATAGCTTTTGAAGCCTTGAGTGCCGACCATTTGGAAGCCAGCACCCCAAAAGAAATTGAAATGCTCGCTAAAAGCAATGTGGTTAGCGTGGCATTGCCCGGAGCCTCCATGGGTCTGGGATGTGGTTTTGCCCCGGCGCGCAAAATATTGGATGCAGGGGGGGCATTGGCCATCGCAAGTGACCATAACCCCGGTTCTGCACCCATGGGCAATCTATTGACCCAAGCCAGTATATTGGCTACTTTTGAAAAGCTATCAAATGCAGAGGTACTTGCAGGAATCACCTTCAGGGCCGCAGCAGCATTAAACCTAAATGACCGGGGCCGGCTTCAAAAGGGAATGCAGGCAGACCTTGTTGCTTTCCCTGTGGCAAACTACCAAGAAATCACTTATCGTCAAGGCGAGCTGCAACCGAGCAACGTATGGAAAAACGGGGTTGTAGTTTTTCAAAAAAACTAAAAATGGACACCACCACACAAACTGATTTTAAAGCCCAGATACTTCAGGGAATACCACAAAAACTGCCCCCTAAAAAAACATATCCCGAAGAGGGAAATCCAGCCCCCAAACGAAAGGAAATACTGTCACCAGTTGAAAAAAAACTGGCCATTCGAAATGCACTCCGGTATTTTCCCAAAGAATGGCATAAAGAACTCTCTATTGAATTTGCTGAAGAGTTGATGACTTACGGTCGTATTTACATGTTCCGGTTCAAGCCTGAATATGACATTTTTGCGAGGCCGATAGTTGAATATCCTGCAGCAACAATTCAGGGAGCGGCCCTAATGCTCATGATTCAAAACAATCTTGATCCAAAGGTCGCACAGCATCCTGAAGAACTGATCACCTACGGTGGCAATGGTGCCGTGTTTCAAAATTGGGCCCAATACCTGCTGACCATGAAATATTTGGCAGAAATGACCGAAAAACAGACGCTACACTTGTATTCTGGGCATCCTATGGGGCTATTCCCCTCGTCAAAGCACGCCCCGCGTGTTGTCGTCACCAATGGCATGATGGTTCCCAATTACTCTAAACCCGATGATTGGGAAAGGTTCAATGCATTGGGGGTCACCCAGTACGGTCAGATGACCGCCGGATCGTACATGTACATAGGGCCGCAGGGCATTGTTCATGGCACCACCATTACCGTGATGAATGCCTTTCGAAAAATATTGTCCGCAGAGGAATCACCAAGAGGAAAGGTATTCTTGACCTCAGGCTTGGGTGGCATGAGTGGGGCGCAACCCAAAGCAGGCAACATTGCGGGCTGCATTACCGTATGTGCCGAAGTAAATGCCTCAGCTGCTGAGAAAAGATATAGCCAAGGCTGGGTCGATGAATTGATTACTGATTTACCTGACTTAATATCCAGAACCCAACAGGCAATCGCAACCAACGAAACAGTCTCGTTGGCCTATATCGGTAATGTGGTGGAGGTATGGGAAAAATTTGACACAGCTAACATCTTTGTGCATCTAGGCTCTGACCAAAGCTCGCTCCATAATCCTTGGGCAGGAGGGTATTATCCTGTGGGGTTGTCTTTTGAGGAGGCCAACCTCATGATGGTCGAAAATCCATTAAAGTTCAAGAAAAAAGTACAAGAATCGCTTCGCCGACAGGTTGATGCCATTAATAGGCACCATCAAAAAGGCACCTATTTCTTCGATTATGGAAATGCCTTTTTATTGGAGGCATCAAGGGCAGGTTCCGACATTATGGAGGCTAATGGAACCGACTTTAAATATCCATCGTATGTACAAGATATTTTAGGACCCATGTGCTTTGATTACGGATTTGGCCCTTTTCGCTGGGTATGCACCTCAGGAAATGCCGAAGACCTCAAAAAGACCGATAAAATTGCCCTAAGGGTAATGGGAGAAATCAAAGCAAAGGCCCCTGTAGAAATTGGGCAACAAATGCATGACAACATCACCTGGATACAAGAAGCGGAAAAAAACAAGCTGGTCGTTGGTTCACAGGCCCGCATTCTGTATGCAGATGCCGAGGGAAGGATAAAAATTGCCGAGGCCTTTAACCATGCCATTTCAAAAGGTGAAATCACGGCCCCTATTGTACTGGGTCGCGACCACCATGATGTGAGTGGCACCGATTCTCCCTTTCGTGAAACCAGCAACATCTACGACGGCAGCAGGTTTACCGCTGATATGGCCATACAAAATGTCATCGGAGACAGTTTTCGGGGAGCTACCTGGGTCGCTATCCATAATGGTGGGGGCGTAGGTTGGGGCGAGGTCATCAATGGCGGGTTCGGAATGGTTCTGGATGGGTCTGAAAAAGCTGCCCAAAAATTGAGGAACATGCTTTTCTATGATGTCAACAATGGCATCGCAAGAAGAAGTTGGGCCAGAAACGAAGAGGCTATTTTTGCAATAAAAAGAGAAATGCGACGTACCCCAGAACTGAAAGTGACGCTGCCCAATTCTGTGGATGATGAACTTGTGGAAAACCTCTTCGATCAAAACTGAACATGTACAAAAAACCATCAGAAAAACTTTGGCAAGGTAGAAGCTCGACCCAAGCACTTTATCTTCATGAGAAAGTGCAATGTATCGCCCTAGACAAAATGGCTGGCGAAAGCTTTCCCAACGCTATGGCGTTGTTGGGCTATGCCTGTGATGAGGGGGTACAACGCAACCAGGGTCGTATCGGTGCCAAAGAAGGTCCAGATGCAATTCGACGGGCATTGGGCAAATTGCCCAACCATTTGAATGACGAATTCCCTGTATTGGATGTTGGCACCATCACCTGCAACCAGGGCAAGATGGAATCGGCACAACACGAACTTCAAGGCAGTATCGACCAACTTTTGCAAAAAGGAGTATTCCCCATCGTTCTTGGGGGAGGGCATGATATGGCCTATGGCCATTTTAAGGGCATTCAGTCCTATTTAAGTTCGCAAAACGAAAAAAGGCAAGTGGGCATTATCAACTTTGATGCACATTTTGACCTTCGCTCCAATGCGTATGGCAATACTTCTGGTACCCCTTTCTATCAAATTGCAAACGAATGCGATCACCCTGAAGACTTTAAATACCTTTGTCTTGGTATTAGGGAAGATGCCAATGACAGGATCTTGTTTCAAAGTGCGCAAGAATTGAACGTAAAATATTTGACCAAAGACACCTTTCAAATACGGTATGCTGAAGAAATCAATACATGGATTAAAGCTTTTTTGAATGCAGTTGAAATGGTCTACGTCACCATCGATCTTGATGGATTTTCCTCAGCCTTTGCCCCTGGCGTAAGTGCACCCTCCCCTATGGGATTTTCACCCGATATCGCACTGGAATCGTTAAAGACAATCATCAGTTCAGGAAAATTGATAAGTTTTGATATCGCAGAAATGAATCCGAAATTCGACAGTGACCAACGAACAGCAAAGTTGGCCGCCTCTTTGGTACACTATGTGATGCACCAACAGCCTATAAAGAAAAAAAGCCTCCCATAAGGAAAGCCTTTCATTGGTATGCACCATTTAGGTGCTACAACTTGGTTTCAATTTGAAACCCAACACAACGCCACAAAGATATAAAAGCTTTCGTTACAAATGTGAAGAAAATCGCATGGCCCAAACATTTTCAATATTTTTATAACAACTGATCTCTGAAGCAAACCATTTCGTAAATGTTCTATTTGGGCATTGACCTGGGCAGTTCTTCCATAAAAATCGCCCTGGTCGAGCAACATACCGGAAAAAGTGTGGGCATCGTAAAAATGCCCCAAGATGAAATGCCCATATACGCTCCCCAAAAAGGATGGGCCGAACAAGATCCTGAAGACTGGTGGAAACACATCTGTACCGGAATTGAAAGTATTAAAGAACAAACGGGCATCACTAAAGAGGCAATCATCGGAATAGGAATCGCCTACCAAATGCATGGTTTGGTATTGGTCGACCATAATGGAAAACTATTGCGAAAAGCCATTATCTGGTGTGACAGTCGGGCAGTTACGATTGGCAATAACGCCTACACTGCCATTGGAGCTAAAAAATGCCAATCAACCCTATTGAACTCCCCTGCCAACTTTACCGCTTCAAAATTGAAATGGGTAAGGGAAAATGAACCGAAAGTATATGCCAAATCGTACAAGTTCATGCTCCCTGGAGATTATATTGCCTTCCGTTTTTCAGGTACCATCAAGACCACTGTACCAGGACTGTCAGAAGGTATTTTTTGGAACTTTAAGGAAGATATGCTGTCAGAAGAGATCCTGGGGTATTATGGAATTGAAAAATCAATGGTCCCTGAAGTGGTCGACACTTTTGGCCAGCAGGCAGTTGTCAATCAAAAAGGGGCGGCCGAGAGTGGCCTGAATGAACAAACCCCTGTGCTATATCGTGCCGGTGATCAGCCTAACAATGCACTTTCTTTAAATGTGTTCCACCCAGGAGCGATTGCCGCCACCGCAGGAACATCAGGGGTCATGTATGCGATCACCGATACCCTTTCGGCAAAGGAGAGTACTAGGGTCAACAATTTCGCCCACGTCAATTACGGAAAAAGCAAGCCAAAACGCATCGGAAAACTGCTATGCATCAACGGTACTGGAATACAGTACCGATGGTTACAACAAAACCTGGGACTTTCAGACTATGACACCATGAACCAACTGGCCCAACAAATACCGATAGGCGCTGATGGCATCGTAGTGCTGCCCTTTGGCAACGGAGCGGAACGAATGCTTGAAAACAAAAATATCGGCTCAAACATCTTAAATATTGATTTCAACCGCCATACCAAATCGCATATCATCAGGGCTGCCTTAGAAGGCATTGCCTTTGCATTTGTCTACGGATTTGAAATTTTAAGGTCAGATGGAATCATACCACAAACGATAAGGGCCGGAAATGACAACCTTTTTAAATCCACTGTTTTTTCCGATACCATTACTGCATTGTTACAAAAAGAAATACAGATCTTCAATACGACCGGGGCCATTGGAGCCGCCAGGGCCTGTATGTTGCATCGGGGGGATTACAGCACGTTTTCTAAAGTTATCATGGACCATGACCACGAAATGACCCACTTTCCAAAACAGAACAACGAAAGCTACGTGACCGCCTACAAAAATTGGAAAAAAACATTGGAACAACTATTAAATCACTGACACATGGTACTACTGGGCGACAAGGAATACTTTAAGGGAATTCCGCAAATAAAATACGAAGGAAAAGAATCAGACAACCCCCTAGCTTACAAATACTACAATCCTGAACTCGTTGTTGCCGGAAAACCCATGAAAGCACATTTCAAGTTTGCCATGGCCTATTGGCATACCTTATGTGGAACTGGTGGTGACCCCTTTGGTCCGGGAACCAAAAACTTTCCCTGGAACAGCGCAGCAGATCCTGTACAAGCTGCCCGTGATAAGGCTGACGCAGCTTTTGAGTTTCTTACCAAAATGGGATTCGAATACTATTGTTTTCACGATCACGATCTTATCGACGAAGCTGAAACACTACGTAAATCGGAAAAAAGAATTGAAAAAATGGTCCACTATCTCAACGAAAAGCAAAAGGCTTGTGGAGTACAATTGCTTTGGGGTACGGCCAACTGTTTTTCACATCCAAGATATATGAACGGTGCGGCCACCAATCCTGACTTTGAAGTAGTGGCAAGAGCAGGTGCACAGATCAAGATCGCTTTGGATGCCACCATAGCCCTTGGAGGTCAAAACTATGTGTTCTGGGGAGGTCGAGAAGGGTATATGTCGTTGTTAAACACCGATATGAAGCGTGAACTTGACCATATGGGGCACTTTTTGAACATGGCCAAAACGTATGCCCGAAACCAAGGGTTCCGTGGTACATTCTTTATTGAACCAAAACCTATGGAACCCTCAAAACACCAATATGATTTTGATGCCGCCACAGCAATCAACTTCATTCGGGAATACGGGCTGGAAAATGATTTTAAATTGAACATTGAGGTCAACCATGCCACCTTGGCACAGCATACCTTTCAACATGAGTTACAAGTAGCCGCCAATGCAGGTATGCTTGGTAGTATCGATGCCAATCGGGGCGATTATCAAAATGGATGGGATACCGACCAATTTCCGAACAACATTACCGAGGTGACCGAAGCCCTATTGGTTTTGCTGAAATCTGGCGGACTTCAAGATGGGGGCATTAATTTTGATGCAAAGACCAGACGCAACTCCACAGATTTGAAAGATATCTTTTATGCCCATATTGGTGGGGCAGACACCTTCGCCCGGGCACTTTTGGCGGCAGATGCCATATTGGACAAATCACCATATGACCGTTTGTTGAAGCAACGGTATGCTTCTTTCGATACAGGAAAAGGGTTGGAATTTTCACGTGGAAAATTAAAGCTTGCCGATTTGTACGATCATGCAAAAGACAATGGAGAGCCCCAACAAAGAAGCGGTCAGCAAGAACTTATCGAAAACATTATCAATCAATATATATAAGGCAACTATTTGAACCTTGACAAGGAAGTAGCATTCAATAGCCTTTTTGCCGTTTTCCAGAAATAGGTTGAAGTAGGGTTGGGATCCATGGCATCATCGGGTGAATCGATAAATGAACTGATCAATAACTTTAAAAATTGTAGGTCGTCACTATCCCTTGTAAAATCCTCATAAGCCATATGCCATTCCTTAAACTCCCGTTCATCAATATGCCCGTGCAAAAGAAGTTCAATCTTTGAATGACGGGAATCCATTTTGATCTTATCAAAAAGACGCAATACTTTCACCTGGTTCCCTTCGATGTATTGGACAAACTCACCATGATAGTAGAGTAAGCAGCCGGTTATCTTATTCTTTTGGTTATACTCCCTCGACTTATCCAACATTTCCTGTATCTGTATTTTACCAAATACGGGATCCGCTATCGATTTGTATACCAAAGAAAACATAAAAACTGTTCGCCAATTAATAAAGGGGGCTTGAAAACTCTTGAACGCTGCACTCCAAGCATAAGAAATCCATCAATGATCACGGATAGCTATACTAGCCTAAATATAATCAATTGTTTAGTGTTTTAAAAAAAACGCTACACATAATTCCAAATAAAACCTGTTCAACCCATAAATATTTTTCTAAATAGTATAAAAAGATTTATAAAAGCACATAAGCAATCAAGAGTGACCAAAAAGGGAATAAATGTGCTTCTCACTGCCTTAAGTATCTCAGCAGATCAATTCAGGAGCCACTTTCTTGGGTTTGTTTTTGACTTTCATTTCCATGCCCAACTCAGGTATGACCAGTAAGGGAATGGGTGTATGAAAAGCAGTTCGCTCCACTACGGGCTCATGGGTCATTTTTTCCATAGGGCCATGCCGATGATTGATCATGGCGAGTAGATGAATGTCCAGCTCCTGTGAAAAGACCTCCAGTGTTTGTGATACGGAATTCAGTTCAGAAACCGTGTGCACATAGTACTCAAAAGAAACAAAGTACTTTCTGAGCATATTCAAGTTGAATTTTTGCAAATCGGTAAGCTCTTTGATCTGATACTGTACATGCACTATTCTTATGGTGGCGTTGAAGGCTTCGGCCAATTCAAGCAAGGGAATCAATTCTGAAGTTGTATAAAAACGGGTAAAATCGGTCGCAAAGGCAATCTCACTGGGAGTCGCAAAAGAAAAATGCCTCGGAATGGCCAATACCGGACACTTTTTGATGCTTTTGATGATATGTACAGTATTACTGCCCATAAATACATCTTCCATATCGGAGGCCCCTTTTGTTCCCATGACCATAAGTTCTATTCCATAGGCATCTACCACATTTTTGATCTCATCGACCAAAGGGTTAAAAGAAGAGATGATTTTAAAACCATGCCTTTCGTTACCAAATTGCGATTTAATGGCTGTTACCGTTTTCTGAAGCCTGTTTTCTGAAGTCGTTCTGACCACATCATTGATTCTGAACTCATCAGAGGTATCTCTTGTGGCATGGCTGTTCACCACTATTGGGGCATAAGTGTTCAACAAATGGAATGTGCAGCTATCGTATTGAAATAATTGCACGGCATATGAAATGGCGTTCCATGCATTTTCAGAAAAATCAGTAGGTATCAAAATCTGTTTCATGCCTATTTTTTATAGCTATAAAGCTATCGACCCTCTTGGGCACAAACTATGACAAATATCATATGCTATTAGCCAATAGCATACCACTTTTGTGGGAAGGTATAGGCAAATATGTAATGCAAAACATCACTTGTTACCATTGTGGTGAAGACTGTGATACCCTTAAGGTCTTCTTTGACGAAAAACACTTTTGTTGCAACGGCTGTAAAACGGTCTATGAAATTTTTAGCACCAATGGTCTTTCGTATTATTATGACCTGCAGTCCTCGGCGGGATCGACCCCAAATGGGGTTTCGGGCAAATATGATTTTTTAGACAATCAGGAAATTGTTGAGAAGTTATTGGAATTCAATGAAGAAGGCATTCAAGTGGTTGAGCTTTATATTCCACAGATCCATTGCAGTTCATGTATTTGGGTACTGGAAAACTTAAATCGCCTGCATGCTTCCATAAAAATGGCACAAGTCAATTTTCCTAAGAAAAAAATCCGTATCACCTATGACAGTGCCCATCTTTCACTGAAACAATTGGTGGTATTACTGGCAAAAATCGGATACGGCCCTAGCATAACATTAGATGATTACACCAAGAAACAACATTCCGTTGATCGAAGTCTTCTCTACAAACTGGGAGTGGCCGGTTTCGCTTTCGGCAATGTGATGTTGCTTTCCTTTCCAGAATATTTTGACCATTTTGTCAGTAAGCCAGGAACAACAGAATATTGGTTGGATCAATATAAAGTAGTGTTTCGTTGGTTGATGTTCGCTTTTTCACTGCCCGTCGTATGTTATGCCGCGAAAGACTATTTTATTTCGGCCTTTAAAGGGTTACGTTCAAAACTGTTGAATATCGACGTGCCCATTGCGTTGGGTATATTCACCCTCTTTACCAGAAGCACCATAGACATTCTTCTTGACCAGGGATCCGGTTTTTTTGATAGCCTTGCCGGGTTGGTGTTCTTTTTATTGGTTGGAAAATTTTTTCAGCAAAAGACCTATAGCTTTCTGTCATTTGAGCGTGATTACAAATCTTACTTCCCAATTGCGGTCACCAAATTAAATGATAATGGCCATGACGAAAACATACCGATCCACAAGGTTAAGACAGGAGACAGAATTCTAATACATAATCAAGAAATATTGCCCGTTGATGGCGTTTTAATTTCAGGTGACGCACAAATTGATTACAGTTTTGTCACTGGTGAATCACAGGCAGTACACAGAACTTCTGGTGACAAACTCCATGCCGGGGGCAAACAGCTTGGAGGTGCCCTGGAAATCGAGGTATTGAAATCAGTTTCACAGAGCTATTTGACACAATTATGGAGCAATTCAGCGTTCTCAAAAAACAAGGCAAGTGAATTTCAAACACTGACCGATAGTATTGGCAAACGCTTTACCCTTTCTGTCTTGACCATAGCAATACTGGCAACTGTATTTTGGTTGTTCATGGATCCAGGCAAGGCCTTGAACGTTTTCACTGCGGTCTTGATCATTGCCTGCCCATGTGCCATTGCCCTGGCAGCCCCATTTACATTGGGCAATATGCTTCGCATATTTGGCCAACATCACTTTTATGTAAAAGATACCAATACCATTGAGCGAATGGCTAAGATTACGGCCATTATTTTCGACAAAACCGGAACATTGACCTCATCATCTGAAAACACCATTGTCTATGAGGGTATGGAACTTACCAATGGTGAGGCGGCCCTTCTTAAGAATACCCTTCGGGTATCCAACCATCCCTTGTCCCGTTCGTTGTACAAAATTTTGAAAAACCACCAAATCTATACCCTAGACGGTTTTGAAGAAGAAACGGGAAAAGGCATTCATGGCAAGATCAGTGAACATAGTATTAAAGTGGGATCCGCCAATTATGTCGGGGGAAAATCAGCCCTAAAAGCCTTCGACACCTCAGTGTATGTAAGTGCCGATGAAAATTATAAGGGACGATTTGTCTTCAAAAGCAAATATCGCTCAGGATTAGCGACACTTTTCAAAAAACTGACCAAAACGTTTTTGTTGTTTGTCGTATCTGGTGACAATGAAGGAGAAAAATACAGATTGAAAAAATTATTGCCTTTTGGCATTACCCCCTTTTTCAATCAAAAGCCAGAAGATAAATTACGTTTTGTAAAAAATCTTCAGCAACATCAGAAGGTATTGATGGTCGGTGACGGACTGAATGATGCGGGAGCTTTGGCACAGAGTGATGTAGGCATTGCCATATCTGAGAACATCAATGTGTTTTCACCTGCCTGTGATGCCATTCTTGAGGCGTCAAAAATGAACCGATTAAGTGATTTTTTATGGTTGTCCAAAAATGCGGTGAACATTATAAAGGCTAGTTTTTTATTCTCGCTCTGCTATAACATCGTAGGGTTATATTTTGCGGTCATCGGGCAATTACAACCAATCATAGCCGCCATTTTGATGCCTTTGAGCTCTATCAGTATTGTGATATTTGCCACAATGGGCACTACTTTATTGGCAAGACGATTACCGACAAAAAATTGACAAATGTCATTTTTTGCGGTAGCATACATCAATAGCTTTATCATCAAATTCAGGTAGGTATGGGTGTTATTTATGTGTTGTTGGCCATAAGCATATGTGTTGCTTTGGTATTCTTTGTTGCTTTTGTCCTTTCAGTCAAGAAAGGACAATATGATGATGCCTATACCCCATCGGTACGTATGCTTTTTGAAGACGAAATCGTGGATTCATCCACCAATAACAACCAAAATAAAAGTCAAACGGAGTAACTATGGAAACACAACAGTTTCATTACGACAATAAGATTGTACAAAAATTTCTCTATGCCACAATGCTCTGGGGTATTGTGGGCATGCTGGTAGGCCTGCTCTTGGCCTTCATGTTTCTTTTTCCCAACATCACTGATGGCATCCCATGGTTAAGCTTTGGCCGTTTGCGACCATTACATACCAATGCCGTAATCTTCGCATTTGTGGGAAATGCCATTTTTGCAGGGGTCTATTACTCGTTACAGCGGCTGTTGAAAGCCCGAATGTTCAGCGATGGACTGAGCAATTTCAATTTCTGGGGATGGCAGGCCATCATTGTGGCCGCAGCAATTACCTTACCTTTAGGGTATACCACTTCAAAAGAGTACGCAGAGCTCGAATGGCCCATTGATATAGCCATAGCCGTGGTCTGGGTCGCTTTTGGTTGGAATATGATCGGCACCATCCTGAAAAGAAGACAGCGACATTTATATGTGGCCGTTTGGTTTTACCTAGCCACTTTTGTGACTGTTGCCGTGCTACATATTTTTAACAGCTTGGAGCTTCCCGTTACCGCTCTTAAGAGCTACTCTGTCTATGCCGGGGTACAAGATGCTTTGGTACAGTGGTGGTATGGTCATAATGCGGTGGCCTTCTTTTTGACCACGCCCTTTTTGGGGTTGATGTACTACTTTGTACCAAAGGCAGCAAATCGCCCTGTGTATTCATACCGGCTTTCCATCGTGCACTTCTGGTCATTGATCTTTATCTATATCTGGGCTGGACCCCACCATTTACTGTATTCTGCATTACCTGATTGGGCCCAAAATTTAGGTGTGGTGTTTTCGGTCATGCTCATTGCCCCTTCATGGGGTGGAATGATCAATGGGCTTTTGACCCTTCGCGGCGTATGGGACAAGGTACGCACCGATGCTACCTTAAAATTCATGGTCGTTGCCATTACTGGATACGGCATGGCCACTTTTGAAGGCCCTATGCTTTCGCTCAAAAACTTTAATGCCGTAGCGCACTTCAGTGATTGGATCATCGCCCATGTTCATGTAGGTGCCCTGGCATGGAACGGTTTCATGACCTTCGGTATGGTATACTGGTTGGTTCCTAAAATGTTTAAGACCACATTGTATTCGAAAGGGTTGGCCAATTTCCATTTTTGGATCGGCACCTTGGGCATCATTTTATATGCCCTGCCCATGTATGTTGCGGGCTTTACCCAGGCCTTGATGTGGAAAGACTTTAATCCGGATGGCACTTTGGTCTATGGCAATTTTTTGGAAACCGTGACACAGATCATCCCAATGTATTGGATGCGCGCCATAGGGGGCAGTCTTTATATAGTAGGAACTTTGGTCATGCTCTACAATATCGTTCGCACTGTTCGCTCCGGCAGCAAGGTTGAAGACGAATTGGCAGAGGCACCTGCTTTAACCAGAGTTTCAAAAAGAAGGGTGGCAGGCGAAACTTTTCATACCTGGTTGGAAAGAAAGCCCATACAATTGACCGTTTTGGCCACCATTGCCATTTTAATAGGGGGCATTATCCAGATCGTTCCTACAATTTTGGTAAAATCAAACATTCCGACCATCACTAGTGTAACCCCTTACACCCCATTAGAGTTAGAAGGCCGTGACCTTTATATTCGTGAAGGATGCGTGGGGTGCCACTCACAAATGATCCGGCCATTTCGAAGTGAGGTGGAACGTTATGGCGAGTATGCCAAAGCCGGGGAATTCGTGTATGACCACCCGTTCCTTTGGGGCAGTAAACGTACAGGGCCCGACCTACTGCGGGTGGGTGGAAAATACTCTGACAACTGGCATTTGAACCATATGTACGATCCACAGAGCACTTCGTCTGGATCCATAATGCCTGCCTATCAGTGGTTGGTGCGCAATGCGCATGACCGAACTGGGGTTGAGGCCAAAATGAAGGCCATGATCAGTTTAGGGGTTCCCTATACCGATGCAGACATCGCCACTGCCCAAGAACATATGGCTGCACAGGCTGCACAGATAGAAGAAAATTTATATACCGACCCTGAATTTGCAAGAACCTATGAAGCCGATAAAAAATATGCCCAAGAAAATGGGGAAGAATTTATTGAGATGAAAAATAGGGAGATTGTCGCACTCATCGCGTATCTGCAACGCTTGGGCACCGACATCAAAGTAAAGGAAACCGAAGAATTATTATCGCAAAACAAATAAAAGCCATGTTGAAATTTGTAAAAAACCATATGGAAAGCATTGAAGGCATAGCCACTTATCCAATGATATCATTGCTGATTTTCTTTGTGTTCTTTATACTCCTGTTTTGGTGGGTGTTCACGGCCAGTAAGGCACATGTCAAAGAGATGGGCGAGCTACCTTTAGAAAAAGATAACCAACTAAAAAACTAACAGTATGATTTCTAGAATTCCTTGGTGGATACGTGTACCGGCACTTTTTTTCCTCATCTTCGGATTGATGGAGTACTTTATTGATTCGGGACACAAACCAGCAATCATCGAATACCCCATCACCCAGTTTTTTTTACTGTTGGTCCTCTTGATTTTGATAGCGATAGAATTGATATTAAAGTCTATAGAAAACGTAATGTTCCAAACCCTATCAGAAGAGGCAAAAGAGCGGTACCTCTCCGCAAAGAACAAACAATGGGAATGGACATGGGGCAAAGACTTCTACAGGCGACTGACAAAAAGTAAATCCATCGAAACGGAAGGTGAAATCATCTTAGACCACAATTATGATGGTATCAGGGAGCTTGACAATGTGTTGCCGCCTTGGTGGGTATATATGTTTTATGCCACCATTGTTTTTTCGATCATTTATTTGGTCCGTTTTCACATTGTTGGTGACCATACCCAAGCCGAAGAATATGAAATACAGGTTGCTGAGGCCAAAATCGCTATAGAAGAATACAAAAAGACTGCCAAGAACCTGGTAGATGTCAATACGGTCGAAGTGCTTACAGATGCTTCCGATTTAAGTGCGGGCGAAAAGATATTTACTACCAATTGCGTGGTCTGTCACATGGCCGATGGCGGTGGTGGCATAGGCCCCAATCTGACCGATGCCCATTGGATTTTGGGTGGGGGCATTAAAAATGTGTTCAATACCATTTCTGAAGGCGGTCGTGATGGCAAGGGCATGGTTGCTTGGAAGAACAGCCTGAAACCTGTTGAGATGGCACAGGTCGCAAGTTATGTACTGCAGTTTCAAGGAACAGTACCCACCAATCCGAAAGCACCCGAAGGGGAAATTTGGATAGACCCGAATGCTCCAAAAACGATTGAAGAGTTGCCAACGGAACAAGTGGATGATTCTGCTTCTGATGATGGTGAAGAAGGATAATGGAATCAGTGGCTTTTTGAAAATTAACGACCGGGCGTCCAATTAAAAAAAGGGGTTCTCCCATCGGCTAAAGAGGTAATACAAGCTAGAAAAGGAAATGGAAGAGAACTTTAGGGATTCCATAGGTACGGTAACAGCAGAAGGCAAGCGGGCATGGGTATATCCCAAAAAGCCAAGCGGTCGCTTTTATGAATACCGAAAATATGTGAGTTATGGCCTGTTACTGTTTTTGTTGGCCTCACCCTTTATAAAGATCAATGGACACCAATTTTTGATGTTCAATGTATCAGAACGTCGTTTCAATATCTTTGGGTTTCCCTTTTGGCCGCAAGATTTTCATTTGGTGGTCATTTCAATGATAACCGGGGTCGTTTTTGTCGCGCTTTTCACTGTGGCCTATGGGCGTATTTTCTGTGGATGGATCTGTCCGCAGACCATTTTTATGGAAATGGTCTTTCGCCGTATCGAATATTGGATCGATGGTGACAGAGGTGCCCAGATACGATTGGACAAAGCTCCGTGGAATGGCAAAAAGATTAGAAAACGGATTTTGAAATGGACCATTTTTTTCATCATTTCCTTTTTGATCGCAAATGTGTTTTTGGCCTATTTGATAGGTGGTGATCAATTGGTCAGGTACATCACCGAAGGGCCATTTGCACATATGGGCACTATGATACCCTTGCTGATTTTTACGGGGGTATTTTATTTTGTATTTGTCTGGTTTCGTGAACAGGTCTGTATCATTGCCTGCCCTTATGGAAGGTTGCAAGGCGTATTACTGGATGATAGGTCTGTGGTCGTGGCTTATGACCATCAAAGGGGCGAAGGAACAAGTGGTCGAAAAAAGTTTCGGAAAAATGAGGATCGCGATGCCCTGGGCCATGGTGACTGCATCGATTGCTTTCAATGCGTACATGTATGTCCAACAGGAATCGACATACGAAACGGCACCCAATTGGAATGTGTGAACTGTACCGCCTGTATTGACGAGTGTGACCATATCATGGATAGGATCAACAAACCAAGAGGGTTGATTCGCTACGCCAGTGAAGATGAAATCAACAAAAAGGAAAAATTCAGGTTTACGGCCCGCATGAAAGGCTATACTGCCGTACTGACCATTTTAACTGGTATTCTGATCGGCATGCTCTTTTTGCGCAATGAATTGGAAGCTAGTATTTTACGTTTGCCCGGACAATTATATGAACGCAAAGCAGACAACATCATCAGTAATGTGTATACCTACAAGCTGATCAACAAGACGACCAAGCATATCGATGATGTGAACTTCAGATTGCTATCGCATCATGGAGAGATCAAAATGGTAGCACAAGAAAGCTTTAAGGTACCAGCAGAAGAACTGGCCGAAGGCACCTTGTTCATTGAAATAAACAGTGCTGCCCTAAATGGGGACAAAGACAAATTAAAAATAGGAGTATATAGTGGAACAGAGTTAATAGAAACCACTGTCACCCAATTTTTGGCACCACGGAGTTACAATTGAAAATTGAACCACTCCCTTTTTCAAGGGAAAGAAAAAAACATATCATGAAAATCAACTGGGGAACGGGAATTGTAATAGCCTTTGTGGGTTTTATCGCATTCATTCTATATTTTGTGGTTCGCACCGTTACTGATGATCGGGCCAACCATGATTTGGTAACCGATGAGTACTACAAGCAAGAATTGACCTATCAAGATGAAATCGATGCAGAAGAATTGGCATCAGAAAAGAATGCCCAATTAAAAGTTACCACAGCAAAAAATGGCTTGACCATCTCTTTCCCAGAACAATTTGATGTCAAAAAAATCACGGGAAAAGTGTTCCTATACAGACCGTCTAACAGGCATTTGGATTTTAACTTTCCCATAAGTTTGTCCAATACACATTTGCTCATACCTGACGATAGCTTGTTGGACGGTCGCTGGAACATTACTGTAAAATGGCACTATGCAGAAAAAACCTTTTTGCACAAACAGAAGCTAATTTATTAAAACAAGCTGATCTAAAACAGCACAGGATTTTTACATACAATCGAAATGAACAAGACATAAACCATGCTACTATCTGCAATCGCTTTGGGTTTTTTGGGCAGTCTGCACTGTTTGGGCATGTGTGGCCCAATAGCCTTTATGCTACCCCTAGATAGAACTAATACTGTTCGAAAACGGGCACAGTTGTTTTTGTACCATTTGGGGCGCCTTCTATCTTATGCGATAAAGGGCCTGGTCTTTGGGTTTGTGGGCAAAGGACTTTACCTTTTTGGGATGCAACAAAAGCTCTCTATCATCATCGGCGCGCTCATGATTTTTTTGGTATTGGTACCAAATAACTATTTTAAAAAGTACGGTATTGCCAGACCCATGTACCAGCTTTTATCCAAAGTCAAATCGAAACTGGGCACTGAACTGAAGAAAAAAACGCCAGATACCTTTTTGACCATTGGTTTTCTAAACGGATTTTTACCCTGTGGATTGGTCTACATGGCCCTGTTCGGGTCGATTGCCTTGGCAAGTCCGTTAGAGGGAAGTCTGTACATGGCCTTGTTCGGTCTGGGAACCGTTCCATTGATGACTTCTGTCCTTTATTTTAAGAAAATATTCAAATCCCCGTTGAAACAAAGTATTCGAAAAGCGATTCCTGCCTTTGTAGTGCTTGTAGGGCTGCTCTTTATTGTTCGGGGAATGGGATTGGGCATTCCCTATATATCCCCAAAGCTGGCACAAAGCCCCATGGTGTCGGCAGACATTGAGTGCCATCAACAACCTTGATCGTTTTTCTATTTTCTATGGTACAAGCGGTCAATACTGCGCCAAGAGATAATTGATCAAATCTGTCGTGGTCACAATGCCTATCAATTTATTATCTTCGACCACTGGCAGTGCGTGAAATTCTTTTTGGGTTAAAAAGGCGGCAACTTCCTGTACAGTTGCCTTTGAAGATACGCATATGACATCTTTTGCCATTACTTGTTTGATGGTGAACATATGATACACCATAGTGTCCACACTTTGTTCCTTTTCGTCAAAAGCATCCGCAAAACTGATTCTTAACAAATCGGTGTAGCTCAACATTCCTAAGACCTTATCTCCAGACGTAATGGGTATATGACGGATGTTGTTTTTCTTGAATACTTCTTCTGCTGTTGTCAAATCATCTTCCGTACTCAAGGTAATCACTCTTTTGGTCATTATTTGCGTAATGGGTACCCGTTTTTTCATAATGGTATGTTTTATTCCTACTATGAAAATACACGGATAAAACAAGGGTGTACATGACAAATATCAGTGTAAAGAATTGAATACGTTTTTTGAAAATAGCTAAAAAAACTGTAGAAGAGAATTTGTACCGTAAGGCTTTAAAGGCACAAAGCCTATACGGACAAAAATTTCCTAAGTAAATTGAACGGGCTACCGCGAAAAGTGTCAACGTTCACTAAAATCAAACGAATCAATGCGTTTGGCAGTGCCAAAACTATATCTTAAAGGTGACCACAGGTATTTCACTATGGTTCGCAACATCTTCACCGATACTGCCCATAAAAAAATGGGCCAATCCCTTTCTGCCATGGGTCGGTATGCCTATGAAGTCGGCACCCTTGGTCTCGGCATAGTTCAAAATACCCTTTTCAACCGTATAATCGTTATAGATATCCACTTCAAGGCCTAGACGTGCCACATTCAAAAACTTTGAAATGCGATTGTAGGCATCTTCAGTACTCAAAAAGTCATCTGCAGGAGTATTGATATAAACCAATTGCAATTGTGCATCTAACATTTTTGAAAAACCAATGGCTTTTTTTAGGGCATGTATGTTTTCTTCCTTAAAATCACAGGCAAAAACAAAGCGTTCGGCCTTAAAGTCTTTTACCTCACCCTTTACCACCAAAACAGGTACGTCTGAGTGCCGCACAACACGTTCTGTGTTGGAACCGACAAATAGTTCTTCAAGTCCATCGGTTCCCTGAGAGCCCATCACAATAAGGTCAACATCATGCTTTTCGGCTATTTCATTGATTTCACCCAATACTTTGTAATGCTTTATGACAGGAATGATTTTGAGACCTTTTAGATAGGGCTTGTCCAAGAATTCAGCAAACCGTTTTTCAGTTACCTTCACCAAGTGTATCAAATGCTCTTGTGGTATGTAATCGGTATTTGCCATAATGGAAGGCGATAGTTCCAACATATGTAGCACATAAAGCTCCGCTTCATTTTTTGCAGCCAGTTTTGCGGCTACCTTCAATGCCATTTCTGATGATATTGAAAAATCTATGGGTACAATAATGCTTTTCATTTTGAATGTCTTTATGCCCTTTCAATATCGGGCCGGTTAAACGGTCATCGAGAACAATGGTGTCTCAGGTTTTTTTCGATGTAGCTTTAGGTCAAATGCCATACTGATATTTCGGATAAAGGGCTTGCCCTTTTCAGTCACTTTTATACGGTCGGCACCAAGTTCGACCAGGCCATCAGCTTCAAATTCGAACAAGCTGTCAATGATATGTTGATGGTCGGGCAACAATGACTGCCCGACTTCCCAATTGGTTTCAAAACGGCACATCAGGTTCAAGATATGCCTCCGAATCGATTCATCTTCTTGGTTGAGCAAGTGTCCTCGATAAACTGGTATGGTACCATTATCGACCAAATGCTGGTATGCTTCAACGCTTTTTACATTTTGGGCAAAAGCATACCAACTGTCGCTAATACTTGATACGCCCAATCCGATCATCAATTGTGTTGTTGAAATGGCGTAGCCCATAAAATTGCGATGTAGTGTACCGTTCTGTGCTGCTTTATACAGTGCATCATCGGGCAATGCAAAATGGTCCATACCGATATCATGATAGCCAAGGCCCATCAACCATTTTTTGCCATATGCATACTGCAGTTGTTTTATTTCGCCTTGGGGAAGGTCTTCTTCACGATATCCCCGTTGCCCATTGCCTTTACGCCAAGGCACATGTGCATAACTGTAAAAGGCCAAACGATCAGGCATAAGGGCAGAAGTCCTTTCAATGGTGTTCTTGATATCATCCAAGGTTTGAAAGGGCAAGCCATAGATAAGATCATGCCCAATTGAGGTATAGCCAATTTCTCGAGCCCACTTGGTCACAGACGCTACCTTCTCAAAAGGTTGAATTCGGTTAATGGCCCGTTGAACGGTTTCACTATAATCTTGCACACCAAAACAGACCCTTCTAAAACCCACTTCAAATAGGGCCTGTAGGTGTGCCTTTTGGGTATTGTTCGGATGCCCTTCAAAGCTCAATTCAACGTCATTGGCCCTATGGGCATACCTAAAAATACCCGCAATCAATCTGGTCAGGTTTTCTGCAGAAAAAAAGGTAGGGGTACCCCCACCCAGATGTAATGCCTTAATAATGGGCCGCGAACCCAAAAGGTTTCGGTACAGTTCCCATTCTTTCAGTACTGCATCAATATATGGAGCCTCGACCTCATGACGCTTTGTGATGCGCTTATGACAACCACAAAATGTACACATACGCTCACAAAAAGGGAGGTGTATATAGAGACTCACCCCTACTTCTTCTTGCTCCTGAAAGCTACGTGCAACAGTAGCCTTCCACTGGTTTCTTGAAAAAGTGTCCGTATCCCAGTAGGGTACCGTTGGATAGCTGGTATATCTTGGCCCAGGTACATTGTATTTATAGGTGAGGTTGCACATAACACAATTTTGCTTGGAACAAAGCTAGGGGCAAGACTTTCAAATAAATATGATATTTATCATTTAAGGAGAGAGGAACGACACACTGGTATTTCCGTTGACTGGGCACTGTTGAACAAAGAATGTCGTGCATTCCTTTTTACTTCATATCTTTTAGATGTTTATGCTTTTTTTTAGGTCACTTAAAACCAATGGAACAGTTTTTCATGACAATGACCTGTGATTATCTTAAATTTGGGATATGAAGTTTTTTGAAAAAAACAGTAGTATTTTCAAACTGCTTTTTGAGGGGGTCTCCGAAGGTATCATTGTGGTCAACCAAGAACAACTCATTGTGGCATCGAATGGCTCTACCAACCAAATGTTCGGGTATGCTGATGAAGAACTGGTGGGCAAAAAGCTCATCACCCTTATTCCTTCCAATTATCATAAGTCACACCGGGGCCACTTCAGCACCTTTATGGCACGTAGCGAAAAACGTAGGATGGGAAGTGGACTGGACCTCTATGGCATACGAAAAAATAAGGAGAAGTTTCCCGTAGAAGTGGGCCTTAATCCGTTTGATCTTGATGGAAACATTTATGTGATGGCCTTGATTATCGACATTACCGAACGCAAAGAACATGAAACACAAATCCGCAAAATCAATGAGGCACTTGAATCCAAAGTCAAGCAACGTACAAAAGAACTGGAAAAAACCGTTGGCGAGTTAAGGGAAGCGGAACGAAAGGCCAAGGACGCCTTGCAAAAAGAAAAGGAACTGGGAGAACTGAAGACCAAATTTCTCTCACTGGTCTCCCATGAATTCAAAACCCCCTTAAGTACCATCCTCACCTCTACCACCCTACTTTCGAAATATACCTTGACCGATCAACAAGAAAAGCGTGACAAGCACTTGGGCACCATCAAAGGAAAAGTAAAGTACCTGAACAATATTTTGAATGACTTTCTTTCTGTGGAACGGTTGGAATCAGGTAAGGTGAAGTATAAATTCTCAAGGTTCTCTTTGAGCAAGATCATCAATGAGGTAATCTATGACGCCAACACCTTGTTGAAAGATGGACAAAAAATTTTGTATCCCAAAGACATCGATATGATTGTTTTGGAGTTTGATGAAAAAATATTGGAATTGGCACTTTCAAACTTGATACACAATGCCATAAAGTACTCTCCAGAACATACCGATATCGCCATCAAAGTAGTCTATGACACCAAAAATTTACTGGTCAAGGTCATCGATAATGGTATTGGTATACCTGAAGAGGAGCAAAAGTTCGTGTTCGATCGCTATTTTAGGGCCAGTAATGCCCTTTTGTCACAGGGCACCGGTATCGGACTGAACATTGCGAAAAGACATTTTGAAAATTTGGATGGAACGATTTATTTTCACAATAATCAAGATAAAGGCACCACATTTATAGCAAAGATTCCCCTAAAAATCAACCAATAAGTAGCATGAAAAAAATTCTACTCATCGAAGACGATTCCTCATTACGGGAAAACACGGCCGAATTACTTGAACTATCAGGTTATACAGTATTGACCTCTCCAAACGGAAAACTTGGTGTTGAAAATGCAAAGACCAATTGTCCCGATATTGTGGTATGTGATATCATGATGCCAGAAATGGACGGGTATGGCGTACTAAAAGAACTTTCGTCCAATAATCGTACCAAGCATATTCCGTTTATATTTTTATCGGCTAAAACAGAACATTCAGAAATCAGAAAGGGCATGGATCTGGGCGCCGATGATTATCTGACCAAGCCCTTTGAAGAATATGAACTGATCAGTGCGATTGAAAGTAGGTTGGCCAAGGCAAAACTGCTCTCAAAAATGACGCCTGCAGTACCCGAAAATACAGATCCAGATGAAGGTCAAATACGGACATTGCACGAATTAAAAAACTTTTTTGATGACCATGGAACCATCGAGAACCATAAAAAGGGGGGCATTATCTATAACGAAGGGGCACATTCAAATAAAGTGTATTTGATTTTGAAAGGGGTAGTGAAATGCCACCAAATGGACGAAGATGGCAAAGAGTTGATCACTTCATTATACCAAGCCGATGATTTTTTCGGATTTACCTCATTCATTGACCATACACCGCACCAAGAATGTGCCACAGCTGTCGAAGATGTGGAGTTAGCAGGTATTTCAAAAAAGGAACTCCAAGCCATTCTGGACAAAAACCACTGTATTTCACTTCAACTGATGGAGCTGCTGTCAGAGAACATTTCTGAAATCAAGGAACAGCTATTGCAGATGGCCTATAGTTCTGTGAGAAAAAAAACCGCCCAGACCCTTTTGCAATTTGCAGAGATCATGAATCGAAAACCTGAAGAGCCCATCCGCATTTCAAGAAGTGACCTGGCCAGTGTTGCAGGTATTGCGACAGAAAGCCTGATACGCATGCTATCGGCATTCAAAAAAGAAGGCTTCATCGATATTGAAGGAAGAAACATTCGCATTTTGGATTTAAAATCGCTGCAACACGTCGATTAAACCCACTTACATGACAAATGTCATGTTTGGCATTTTTAGATACCAATACTTTTGTGGGTATAGTGCTTGGTATGAAGAATGTTTTAGTTCCAATTGACTTTTCAATGAACGCTTGGAATGCAATAAGGTATGCACAGCAATTGTTCAGAGAAACCTCCTGTACCTTTTACGTGTTACATGTCGATAGCGCACCAAAAGAGGTACTGTCAATACTCAACAATGGTAATATAGCGGTAAAGGAAACGCTGACCACCCCGAGAAAAAGGCTTGGTGAATTGGTACAACGTGCCAAAAAGACTTTTTTTAACAGCAACCATGTGTATGTGCCATTGATTGAGCACGGGCAGTTCATCGAGTACATGAAAAAAACTGTTCATGAGAAAAACATAGACCTGATTGTCATGGGAACAAAAGGGGCCAGTGGACTCCGAGAACATATCATTGGCAGCAATACCGGTGACGTGATTACCAAGGTACAGTGTGATGTATTGGTAATACCAGAAGGGGTACAGTTCAAAAAACCAAAGGAAATTGCTTTCCCAACCGACTACAACAGTTTTTATTCATACAAGATATTAAATGCCATTTCTGAAATAGGCAAACTTGATGATAGCGCTATACGGGTCATGAACGTAGTAAAGAGTGGCAGTATATTGACCAAGGAGCAACAACAGAACAAAGAATACCTATTTGATTATTTGAACGAAATCTTTACCGCCAAGAATAGTTTTCATACCATAACCAATAAAAATGTCAATGCGGCCATACAATGTTTTGTGGAAAGCAGGGAGATTGACATGATCACCATGGTGGCCAAAAACCTCAACTTTTTACAACAGATCTTGTTCGACTCCTTAATTGAAAAGATAAGTTTTCATACCAAGGTTCCTTTTTTTGTTATCCACGAATGACTTGTGGCCCCATATATTCATCCCATGCATGGGTCTATTATTCATTTTGAAGATAGCAAAGAATAGCTCTGCCTTGCGATTTCTTGTTCTTCATCTGTTGGAATCACCAAAAGACCAACCTCACTTTCATTTTCGTGGAACTCTGCGATACCTTCAATGGAGCTGACCTTTAGATTTTTGTCGTCATCCATGCGAATGCCCAAACCTTCCATATCAGAGCATATCAATTTTCTTAGCATTGCTGAGTTTTCACCAATACCGGCAGTGAACACGATAGCATCCAGCCCGTTCAGCAAGGCGGTGTATGCCCCAATGTATTTTTTGATCCGATGGGCGGTCATCTGTAGGGCCAATACACAATCTTGGTTCCCTTTTTCCGCTTCGGTTTGAACGTCTCTCAGATCTGAATATCCCGTTAACCCCAAGAGACCGCTTTTTTTCTGTAACATGGCATTGATTTCCTTGGATTCGAGACCCAGGGTATCCATCAAAAAGAAGATGACCGATTGATCGATATCTCCACATCGGGTTCCCATGATCAGTCCATTTGAAGGGCCGAAACCCAAAGAATGTTCAATACTCTTACCCGCTTTAATGGCAGTTATGCTACACCCATTACCAAGATGTATGGTAATTAGATTCCCCGCCTTACCATGGAGGTGTTCCATAGCTCTTTCAGAAACGTACTTGTGACTGGTGCCATGAAAACCGTAGACCCTGATTTGATGTTTTTGTGTGAGTTCTTTCGGAATGGCATACGTATGCGCCAGTTGTGGAATGCTCTGGTGAAAAGCCGTATCGAAAACGGCAATCTGGGTGGCATTGGGGAACAACGCCATCGCAGTCTCTATACCAATCGCATTTGCCGGATTGTGCAAGGGTGCCAATGATGAAAGCCCCTTGATGGTTTTTAAAACGTGCGGCGCAATCACGACAGGCGCATCAAAGGCATCTCCCCCATGTACCACACGATGGCCAACGGCATCAATTGCTGCATGACTGTCTAGAACTCCCTTTTCTTGGTCAATGAGAATTTCGATCACTGCTTTCAATCCAACAGCATGGTCTGCAAAATGTGCGGTCTTTTGCAAAGACCCTTTTTTACTCTTATAATGAAGAGTCCCCTGTGGGTGCCCTAAGCGTTCCACAAGACCTTTGCACAACGTTTCTGCTTCGGGCATTTGGATGACCTGGAACTTAATTGAAGAACTGCCCGAATTGATGACTAGTATTTTCATGAGCTGTTATTGGTTATCTTGTGCCTGTATCGCTGTGACAATCACCGTATTGAACACATCGTCTACCGTACAACCCCTGCTTAGGTCATTCACGGGTTTGTTGAGCCCCTGTAACATTGGCCCAATGGCCAGGGCACCCGTTTCACGCTGCACTGCTTTATAGGTGTTGTTGCCTGTATTCAGGTCAGGAAAAATAAGCACTGATGCTTGGCCGGCCACCTTAGAATCTGGGAGTTTGCTCTTTCCTACAATGGGGTCTACGGCAGCGTCATATTGAATCGGCCCCTCGATTTCAAGATAAGGGTGCTGTGCTTTGACCAAATCCGTGGCTTCCCGTACTATTTCCACATCTGCCCCTTTGCCTGAGCTTCCTGAAGAATATGAAAGCATGGCCACTTTTGGGGGTATTCCAAAATTTAAGGCCGAAGATGCCGAGGATAGTGCTATTTCAGCCAATTGCGCTGCCGATGGGTTAGGGTTAATGGCACAATCCCCAAAAACGCAAACCCGATTTTCAAGGCACATGAAGAAAACGGAAGAGACCACATTGGTTCCAGGCTTGGTCTTTACAAATTGCAGCGCGGGCCTTATGGTATGTTGTGTCGTATGTACCGCTCCAGACACCATGCCATCTGCATCACCACGATGCACCATCATGGTGCCAAAATACGATACATCGTGCATGATATCGCGGGCCATATCCATATTGACCCCCTTATGTTTTCGCAATTCATAAAATGTTGTGGCATAATCTTCCAAGCATTCGGCTTTCAACGGATTGATGACGGAGATGCTTGAAATATCCAGTCCCTTTCCCAAGGCCGCAGCCTCAATACGCTTGACATCCCCAAGCAAGGTGATGTCCACAATATCTGAATGTGCGAGTTCAAAGGCAGCCTTTAAGATTCTGGCATCTTCCCCTTCGGGCAGTACGATGTGCTTCTTATGGGTCTTCGCACGCTTTACCAAATTGTATTGGAACATTCGTGGGGTCATCATTTTAGAGGTAAAGTTGCTGAGACTGTCCAAAATGGCTTCCCCATTGATATACTGGTTAAAGAGCGATATCGATGTCGCTATCTTCTGCGTACTTTTCGCATAGATCTTTGATTTGATGTTTCCAACGATGTTGGTGGCTTCAAAAGTGCCATGAGGCACTGATATTATGGGAACATGGGTCGTACCTTCCAATAGTTTTAAGATAGAGGTCTCAGGAACAATGCCCCCGGTCAAGATAATACCCGACAAGTTTGGATAATTTTCTGAGCCATGGGCCTGTAGTGCCCCCAGAATAATATCTGAGCGATCCCCGGGAGTAATCACAAGACTTTTATCCCTCAGATGGCGCAGGTAATTGTGCAATTGCATGGCCCCTACCCCGAAGCTCCCGGTCTGATTGTCTAAGTACTGTGATCCAAAAAGTACTTCGCCATCCATTGCAGCAACAATTTCCTTTAGGGTAGGGTGCGAAAGGTTTTTCACCCTTGGCACCGCATACACCTGGGTATGATCGCCCAACCCCTCATTTAAATCCCTTGTCAAAGATTCTAAATCTTCTTGCTTCACTTTGTTGGCGACCACTGCGAGCACTTTGATCCCCTTATGCAGATAGGTAGTCAACGCTGCGTCTAAATTTCCGCGAAATTCCGTTAAGGTCTTGCCCTGTACATTGTCGACCAGTACTACGGGTATGCCCAGGTTTTTAGCGATTTCGATATTCAGGTCAAACTCGATGACCTTCCCGTCATTGGAGAAGTCGCTGCCCTCAACAAGAACAAAATCATGGTGCTCTTCCATTTTCTTGTACTTGAGAATGATTTCATCTAAAATTTCCCCTTGTTGGTTAGATTTGTAGTAATTGATCACTTGGCCCTTGGTGAGTCCAAACGTTTCTTCGGGAACGAGATCTAGTTGAAAATGCTCTAAGACCGTTGCCAGGTGATTGTCCATTTCCCCATCTTTAACGTCATCTATCACAGGCCTGTAATACCCCACTTTGGGCACTTTGCCCAGAAGCAATTGCATAAAACCCAGTACAAAAAGTGATTTTCCGCTATAAGCACCCAAAGTACCTATGTATACCGCTTTGCTCATGAGTACAGTATTGATTCAACACGCTTTGTTAAAGGTAAAGGATAAATCAAAAAAATGATGCCCAGCCGTGTTATCAAATTGGGATTTTTATAAAAAAATAGCGCGAATACGACCATGGGGCGGTAATCCCCATTAGGGGCATATGCAGTGAACCCGTGGCTTCATGCATCTTGTATAAGGCCTCACCAATGATTTTTTCGTTGACCATGAATCCATTTGAAATACTAATTTGCTGCTGCTTCATCAGTAATGGTCCTTTTTTCAAACGTACTATGCATATATCAGAAGTTATTGAAGATTCGCCTGCATTCACAAAAAGACCACCAGAAACCTGACCATGTTATTGTACAACTTGGTCATTGGTTACCGCAAGAAGTTCGAAATGTAGTGGTAGTTGACACCCTCATCTGAAATTGGCCTAAGGGAGTAACCTACATATAGATTCTTTAGGACTAGCTATTGATCGAGTACCTTTTTTAAAGTTTACCCTTCCTTTATTTTGAAGATAGCTTTCGTTAACCTTTCAACTTCTTCACAAACTGTTTAAGATTGTCATGCGAATGGCTGATTTCGCCATTGACCATGATAACGGGTGTCTGTACCCGCTTGCTAAAATAGCCCTGTGCCCGAAGTTTGTCCCACATGTATTCACCATATACGGGATTTTGCGAAAAGTTGAGCAAGGTAAAATCGACCTTGTTTCGATTTAGGTAATCTGTTGCATAGGTACATCGGGAGCACCCATCAATACTGAAAACGACGATTCCCGTCTCGAATTTTTCAAAAGCCGCTTCATCATAACCCTTGCTAGGCATCAGTACTTGGTGATAATCATAGGTAAAAGCAATCTGTGGCTTTGTTTTTTGTAACTTTACCACTTCCTCTTTTTTTCCTGGTTCCACGAGTTTTACAATGGCACTGCCGTCATAGTCCAGCCCAATCACCTCACTCAGCTGAAATGTTATCTCGACAGGTTCGTCTATCGTGTTCTTGGCGTAAAAGGCAATGAACGCATCGGTCTCCTCTTCCAAGATCTGAACTGCTACTTGGGCATGGGAAAAATTCAAAAAGAAAGTAACGCATGTAATCAGAAAAAAACGGTTCATTTGATCTGTTTTTAGTAGTGAAACAATGTATGGCACGGTCATTTGCCCAAAAATATAGTTATCGCATCTCATCAACATATATCAAAGTAAGGGCAAAGGCTATCGCTTCGGTCAAGATAAAAATTAAAAAACTATGGCCACTATACTTGGTTCAAAAATTAACCCAATGGTAACGTTTTTAAAAATATATAGGCGCACCGCCCGGCTCACCTTTTTAATAAAGTTTAACATTTGAAAATATCCCATTTAATGTCTCTGTTCAAATGGACCTTTTTCTAATTGGGATATAAGGGCACATATTTTTCAATGATATATGGTGTAATCTTTTTCAAAGCCTCACCGTTTGTCGGATGCAATCCTGGTGCTGTATAATATTCGATTTCCTCATCCTTCGTTTATAATACCAAATCAGGGGTTTACCGTTCTCCTTAAAAAAATCCGTTGCTGCGTTGACCTATACTTTTCTCATACGTTCCAATTTCTTCTTGTTCATCGGTTCTGTTGGATTGCCATATTTGGATGTGGCAGAATTACATAAAACCAACATCTCCAAAAATTTGGCCCTTACCCATGTATTGGTATAGGGCTCCCCCGATAGTCAACAATCCACATATTGAAGTTAGGGCATGTTAATACAAAACGATCGATCTTTGTTCCATGAAACTAACACAGGAACAGTATGATTTTATAAGTTGCCATCTGCCCATAAAGCGTTGCAATGTAAGCCTTTTGGATCATCAGGTACTCAACGCCATAAGTTATGTTGTGGAGCAGGGTTGCAAGTGGCGTGCACTTCCCGAAAGGTTTAGCAATTGGCACACGGTCTATACCCGAATGAACAGGTGGTCAAAGAACGACACACTGGACAAAGTCTTCATGGCCCTATAGAAAAACGGTATCATCTGTATCAAGGTCGAGGCAATAGGACTGGACAGCACTTCGGTGAAAGTTCATCCCGATGGTACGGGCGCATTAAAAAAAACGGAGTACAGTCCATTGGAAAATCAAGGGGCGGATGGACCACCAAGGTTCATATGGTTGCCGCGGATGCCCGAACGGCGGTGACCTTTCCCCTTTCCCCCGGCAATGCCCATGACGCCCCACAGGGTAGGATGCTGATGGAGCGTATCCGGAAAGAGTGCAAAGGGGCATTCCTTATAGTGGACACGGCCTACAAGGCCAGGGAAACATGGCAATTGGCACTTAATCTCGGCTTCGAACCGATAGTGCCGCCGAGGAAAGATAGGCTGGAGCCATGGGAGCAGAATAGAGAAATGTACAAAAAGAGGAACCAGGTGGAAAGGCTGTTCAGAAGGTTGAAAGGGTTCAGAAGAATTTTTTCAAGGTTTGACAAACTTGACCAAATGTTTACCGCTTTTATATACATTGCGTTGATATTCGATGCAGTTAGTGTTAACACGCCCTAGTCTTTTCCATGTCAAACAGGTCTCTTGATTTATTATCATAAGAGTACACTTTTGGTTGACGTAGTCACAAAACTATGGTTTAACTTTGAGCTGGGCCTGCCCACATTCATTTGAAGACTTACAAGGATTTAGAAGAATGCTGAGGCTATTGGATGAATCAAATGATCATGGGTATTTGCTTTAGAGAAGTTCATATAGAAATCATTTCCTTGTTTTTGATCCTTGGACATATAGGCAAGTCTTTTGCCCAACTCAATGCCACCACAATTGGAAGTGCTTCTTCCCAACCAGACAATTGCTATATCATCACCCCGGATCAACTAAATCAGTCTGGAGCTGTCTGGTTTGATAATGCCATTGATCTTTCTAATGACTTCTCTATTAACTATCAAGTATTCTATGGCACAAAGGACGTCGATGGCGCAGATGGGACTGCTTTTGTCTTCAAGCGCACTGCAACACCGCTAATTGGCGGTAATGGTGGTGGTATTGGCTATGCTGGCATCTCTAATTCATTGATTGTTGAGTTCGACACCTTTCAAAACATCGGTCTTTTCAGCAACAACGACCCGGTAGCAGACCACATTGCCATTTTAAGGGATGGAAACCCAGACCATGGTCAAGGAACCAATTTAGCGGGCCCTGTACAGGCGAGTGCTACCAGCGCTAATATTGAAGATGGGCAAGACCATGAGGTGAAGATAGCATGGGATGCTACAGGCCAAACCCTAAGTGTTTATTTTGATTGCATCTTAAGACTCACATTTGTTGAAGACATAAAGAATACCATATTCTCAGGCGATGACAGTATTTTCTTCGGGGTCGTAGGTTCTACAGGAGGTTTATCTAACCTTAACCGCGTATGCTTCAACAGTATCACATTTGTTGACAACCTTACGCTTGCTGATCAATCTATTTGTATAGGAGATACCCTAGATACCGTTGATGCAACAGTCCCCAGCGGTGTCACCTACCAATGGAGCTCTTCAACGCTTGAAATGAGTATTAGTGACCCTAACAATCCGAGCCCTTCTTTTTCTCCTACAGTAACAACCACCTATACAGTTACCATAACCGATATCTGTGGAGAAAGCATCACAGAGAGTTTCACAGTGGATGTGCTGCCTATTGAGACCCCTGCGTTCAACCCCATAGAACCTATCTGCGAGAACGAAAGCCTTTCGGCATTGCCGACCACATCGCTCAATGGCATTACAGGTAGTTGGAGTCCTGCACTAGATAATACCGCCACAACGACCTACACGTTTACCCCAGACCCTAATGAATGTGCCACCCCTACTACACTTCAGATTGTAGTTATACCCTTGACAATACCAACATTCAATGCTATTTCCCCTATTTGCCCAGGAGATATCATACCTCCATTACCAACTATTTCTAACAATAGTATTGTAGGTAGTTGGAGTCCTGCATTAAACAACATGGAAACCACTACATACTCGTTTACACCTGCTTCTGGTCAAGGATGTGTAGCCGAAACTACATTGACCATAGCAGTGCAAGGACAAGTTCCGGAGTTTGACCCAATAGCAGCCCTATGTGCTGGAGAGAATATTACAGCATTACCAACCACATCCAATAATGGAATTGTAGGCAGTTGGAATCCAAGCTTAAACAATTCCGTTACCACCGTGTACACCTTTACTCCATACCCGGGACAATGCTCCTTTTCAACAACCATTGAGATTGTTATCATCCCTATACGTACTTTACAAATCAGGGCATCGACAACAACAGAAAACTTTGATGACAACCAAACCATCGAGGTAACTGTAACGGGAGGTATAGCACCTTACGAATATCGGTTAGATGATGGCCCTTGGCAAGAAAACAATGTTTTTAAACGGGTTGAGGGTTGTTTGCATACCATAACCGTTAGGCAAGTCGATTTATGCAGCAATAGTCCTGAAACATCGATTACGGTATTGACGTATCCAAAATTCTTTACGCCAAACGGGGATCAATACAACAACAATTGGAATATCTTTTGCCTAAGCGAAAACCCAACGGCCAGAGTATCGATCTTTGATCGTTATGGTAAGTTGATCACACAATTAAGCACTAGCAGCATTGGTTGGAATGGGCGTTTTAATAACAGAGACATGCCCGCTGCTGATTACTGGTTCTTGCTTGAGTACGAAGAAGATGATGGAAGTAAAACATTCTCATCCCACTTCACACTAAAACGTTGATACCTACTAAAATCACCGGCAGACCTAAATTTATCACCATGATTTTGTTGAGTGTTTCAGGGAATCGTTAGGCTCAATTCTATGATTTTATAAACGAAAATTGCATGAGAATGAATTTACATCCTTCCCTAAACCCCATTAAAAAGTGGCTAAAGTTCAGGAGAAAACGAGTGAAAAGTGGAGCAGGAAGCCCGCTAGGGGACTTCGAAGCCCACAAGACAGGATTAAGAGCGTTCTAAGCGTTTTCAGACCTACTTTGGGGACGACTTCAGTTTCACAACCCAAAAGTCTCCATGAGTGGGGCCAATATCGTTCAATTATGGCTTTCGAAGGGGCCTGCGCAACGATTACCCCTGTTGTGCTCTGGTTTTTTTAATAAGACTCATTCAGACGGTTGATAGAGCATAAATACGCCAATATTGGAACTATTGGTTATGTGGTTTTGTAGTAGTTAGTTCAAAAATACGATCATTAAAATTATCGCTGCTAGTGTAAGTCGTCTTTTAATTTGATCCAAATAGCACCTTATAATTAACTCATTTTTTTGAGCCGAATAAGACTTCTGATCGGCTCATGCGCTGTAGTAGGGATTGATTTTTAAATATTCCAATACTAACTTGGAAAATCGGAATGGAAGACTTGATTCCAAATTCAGTATCAGAGTTTCGTACAAAAGAATTGAAGTGGAAGAAACCATTGGGCAAACCAGAAAAGGACAGTAGGATCATCTTTGACACTGAAAGGACACAGAAAAGAGGATCGAGGTTTAAGGAAATGTTTTGACGTGCTACGTGCCATATCATTTTCCCAAACCCTGAAGTGGACTTATTATCGGCATATAAACAGCGTTCTAAATCATAGCCAAACCCTTATAGACTAAACGTTTTTTAAAAATTCCACCACTTGGTAACAACAAACTAATTTATTTGGGAAAACACTAACTTTAATCCTTATTTATCTTTCATTTATGAAAAAACTGCTTGTAAAAAAGGGGGGGTCATTCAAACCGCAGGAGAGATTGGCACTAAAATATATCAAGTAAAATCAGGGCTATTAAGAAGCTATTCGATAGATGCAAAAGGAAAAGAGCATATCTTTCTCTTTGCCCCAGAGGGTTGGACAATTGGCGATTTCGTAGACTCAGACTCAAAAGCGGAGTTGTATATAGATGCCCTTGAAGATTCCGTAGTGAATGTTCTTGAAAAAGACATTGATAGGAGAAACAAAACATAAAACTCATTTTCAAAAGGATATTTGTTCTACAAAAACGGGTCATCATGCTAATGTCAAAGAACTCCGATGAACGTTATGAGCATTTTGTCAATACATATCCTGAGAAGAGCACCTCAAAAAATGATTGCATCATATCTAGGAATAACCCCGGAGACCCTTAGTAAAGTGAAGAACAAAAAATCTTGACTATTTATTGATATTTCTTATTTTATATTAATGCATACGTACAGATTGCTAATTAACTTGCTGATTTTTAACACTAAAGTAATCATGAAAATAAAAATGACACTCCTCTGTATGTCCATACTTTTATCTATGGGCTGTAAAGAAACTGCCAATAATCAACTTGCCGTTGCAGATAATGAAGAGAAATCTTTATTGGCAATCAATGACAATACTTCAATAGATGGAGCCAATGTCTTGGCTTTTGGCCCCGACAATGTGCTATTTATAGGAGATAGTAAGGCGGGCAAATTATATGTGGTTCCTACCAAAGCCAAGGCGTTAAAAGAACCCATCCCTTATAACATGGAAAGGTTCGATATTTTAATGGCAAATAAATTGAATAGGGAACCTAGGGATATTATCATTTGTGATATGAAAATTCATCCGCTGAGTCAAGAGGCATACGTAGCGATAAAATTGGGTCATCAACCAGATGCCAAATCAGTAATAGCAATTGTAAATCCACTTACTACCGATGTCAAATTGCTAGAAATTTCAAAAGACGATACCAAAAGTGTTTCAATAGCAAATCCTGCTTCACCAGATTTAACGTTTTGGAATGAAACTCCTGCAACGTCCATGAATATCACAGATATCGATTACAACAATGGTTATGTGTATGTTGCCGGTTTGACCAATAGCGAATTTGCCTCTACACTTCGAAAAATTGCCTATCCATTTTCAGATACACAAGAAATGGTAAACAGTATTGAAATTTATCATGCGGTACATACCCAGAACGAAACGCGCGCACCTATACGTACGATGTTGTTTGAAGAATTTGATGGAGCATCCACTTTATTGGCAAGCTACACCTGCACGCCTCTTGTGACTATTCCGGAAGCTGAGATTCGACAGGGAGCTGATGTTAAAGGAAAAACTATCGCTGAACTTGGCTACGGAAATATACCGATAGACATGCTGGTAGTAACTACAACAGGCTTTGACGGATCGATTAGCAAAAGTTTGGTAGTAACCAATAAAAATAGGGGTGGAACAATGATTCCTTTAAATTCGGTCATGGCCGGAGCCAAAGGAAATGGAATGGTAGGACAACGTGCCATGTTTGCCTCAGGTCTAGAGGGTATTCAACAAATTCCAACAGCAAATGTAATGCAAGTCGATATTCAAAATCAACAAATGTTAGGCATAGTACGTCGCAATATTGAAACTGGAGATATCGATTTGGTTTCAGAGTTGACAGGCACATTCTTAAGACTAAGTGATTTTATTTCAGAATATGATTTCCCAGATTACCAATATCCAGAAGCCCAAGCCGGTACAAAACAGTACCATGATATGGTAAAACAAATGGAGGGATATGCAGACTTGACTTCTCAAGAAATGGGAAGATAAAACCACCTATTTTGTGTTGGGAAAGGTCATAAAATCTAATGTGATATGCTTTTTGGTGGTAGTGTTGACAGCTTGTAATGAAGATGTTGACAAACCGCACGTGCAAGCTGTTTACCCAACTTCCGAAGTGCTTCCAGAAAACTTACTTCGTATGTATGTCCAGTTTTCACAACCTATGAAAACCATCGGTAATATTGAGAAAGTTAGACTTATGGATGAATATGGAAACGAGGTCAAAAATGTATTCTTCAATAACGCCCAAGAACTTTGGAACAAGGAACAAACACAACTTACGCTGATTTTAGACCCCGCTCGCGTAAAAACCGGTTTAAAAACAAATGAAGCAATGGGGTACGCTATAAAGCGGAACAAAAATTACGCACTGGTTATTGAAGGCTTAGAAGATGTTTATCATCAAAAAATGGGGGCTTCTTTTAAAAAGAAAATGACCATAGCAAAAGCAGATGTAATAAATCCTAAAACCTCGAACTGGAAATTAACCATTCCAAAAGCGAATAGCAAAAACCGTTTTGTTGTGAATTTTCCGCAAATGCTCGATTATGTTTCTTTAAAACAACGGTTGATCATTACGGATAATGACAACAATCGGATTGAAGGATTGATTTCAATAGAACAACAAGAAACACAATGGAGTTTCGAGCCGAAACAAACTTGGAAAGCCGGAAAGTATATATTATATGTGAATACAAGGTTAGAAGACCCCTCTGGGAATAACCTCAATGGATTGTTTGACCATAAGATTGGAAGTTTAAAATATAAAAAAGAAGGGGTAATTGAAAAAGTGCCATTTACCATAAGACTATAAATATGTAATCAAAGACTATTTATCTATCCATACCGATCATCGTATCAGTATTGGTGATTTCATCCTGTAAGCAAAAAGAAGTTGATAACAATGAAAGCGAAACAGTTGAAAAAGCTTCGCAAGAATATAAACGAGACCTAATCTCAACCACAGACATATTTTTTCATGGATTTCGTGATATTGATATTACGATAGATGGGATTAATATTCATGATGTGATCGGTGGTTCTGGAGCACCTTTGCTATTGTTACATGGTGCGCAAGAATCCCATGTCATGTGGCGCGATATAGCACCAAAGCTTGCTAAAGACTTCACCGTAGTTATACCAGATTTACGTGGTTATGGGCGAAGTGATAAGCCCTAAGACGGCGATTACTCAAAAAGACGAATGGCCAAAGACCAAATAGAATTGATGCGCACCTTAGGATATGATACCTTAGGATATGATACCTTTCTCATTGCTTCCCATGATAGAGGGTCGCATACTGCTAGAAGGTTGACTAAAGATTACCCGAAAGCGGTCAAGAAAATGGTCATTATGGATATTATTCCTGCAACCAATGTTTGGGAACATATAGATGATAAAGTCGCAAATCGGTTTTGGAGTTGGTTGTTCTGGTCGCAACCTTACCCATTACCCGAAAAAATGATGAGACCCCAAGCAGGTGAGTTCGTAAAAATGATAGCTGGTGATGATATTGAAGCAGGGGAAGATTATGCCGCAACGAATGGAACAGATGAAGCATTTCACGCCATGTGCGAAGATTATCGCGCCAGTAAAGGCATTGATATCGCACATGATAAAGCCGATGCGCATATAAAAATCAATGTTCCCACCCTGGTCATTTGGGGTAAAAAATCCAATACTGGCGAGTTTGATTATCCAACAATATGGAAAAATGAAGTACATGAGGTTTCTTTTCTAGAACTAGATTGCGGCCATTTCGTAGTGGAAGAAAAACCACGGGAAGTATTAGAAGCAACACTTTCATTTTTAACTAAATAATCGGTGAAAGCGCTACAAGAGAATAAAAAAAGTATTGGCCTTTGGTGCAAGCAAAAGCTGAACTTCAACACATAAAATATTGAAACCTAGTACGGCCGATGAACTTGAAAACGTGTGAGTGATGCTGGCCGATTTAAACGAATATGCGTAACCATTATATGCTATTGATTTAGATAAGGAAAATGGTGTAGATAGAAAAGCGATGGAGTTTTATGTATAGATGACGCTAACCCACGTAATTTTAATATCAGTTACAGAACACAATATGAAGGCTTCCCTGTTTTTTTTAGTTTTGGAGAATTCAAAAAGTATAAAATAGCAAAAGCAAAACAAAGTATATGAAATCATAGCACCCATTCGGTCATTACACTTGATATACTAACCGCTGTGCTTCATGATAACCAATCAAAAACAAATGTTTAAATTCTTCCGTCATATCCGTCAAAAACTGCTAGAAGAAAATCGATTTAGCAAATACCTCTTTTATGCTATCGGCGAAATCATTCTGGTCGTCATCGGTATTTTAATTGCACTCCAAATAAACAATTGGAATGAAAACAAGAAAAAAAATGATTCCGAATCGCTTTATTATCAAAGATTGTTAGAAGATTTTGAGCTAGAAAAAGCCTCGATCAGTGCCCTAAAAGAGGATGCCGACCAACGCATCAAACACAGTAAAAGATTAATCGTAGAACTGAATTATGGCACCAAGGACAAATATTATATCATGAATGCTTTTCTAAAGGCCTTTAGAAGTGATGCATATGTACCAAAAAACGTTACTTTCAAAGATTTAATTTCTTCTGGCAACCTAAGTATAATAAGTGATTTGACTATTAAGAATAGTCTGATTCAATTTTATGGTGAGCAAGAAAATGTGTTGGGTCAAATAAACTCAAATAGGGATGAAAAAGTAAAAGTGTCTTTTGATGTAATCAATAACCAAGAAGGTTTTGGTATACAAGAATTTGATTATTTAAAAAGGCAACTCGAACCAGAAATTCTTGAAGTACTTCCCAATTATAACTGGATAGATGACAAGTCAAGTGAAACTTACAAGCGGTTTCAGAACCTATTGTTATTCAACATTACCATGTCGGATAGAGACAAACAACATTTAGATAGAATCAGCAATTTCATGGAGACACCTTATCGATTGCTACAAAAAAAATGTGGTCAAGAACATGATTAAATTCTTCCGTAAAATTCGCCGAGCATTGCTTTCTGAAAACAAATTCAGCAAGTATCTGATTTATGCCATTGGAGAAATTTTTCTTGTAGTTATTGGAATTTTGATTGCACTATGGCTAAACAATCTTAATCAGCAAAGAATTGAAACCCAAGAAAGAGAACAACTAAAAATAGCTTTGATTAAAGAGTTACAGCAAAACAAAGAGACATTTGCTAGTTATCAAGAGTATGCAAATGAATGCAATAAAAAAAACATTATTATTTTAAATATTTCTGCAGGAAAGCAAACAGATTTACCGGTTGATTCCATTAGAAAATATGTGGTAGATATGTTTCCTGATTTAGGTTTAAGGTTTAATGAATCTATTCGTAAATCTGCAAGTTCTGCTGGTCAGCTAGAGTTATTAACTACAAAGGAAAGTACTGCATTAGCAGAGTATGAAGCGTTAATTGAAAATTATAAAAATGCCAGAAAAATAAATACGGTTTGGAAAGAAAGTAATAGAGATATGTTTAATTATTTATCAATTTACAAGCGGAATGTAAACCAAAACCTAGAAAAAAGATTACCAAACACAACCTTGTTAAGTCATCCTGATTATGATTTATCCGATAAAGAATTTATTTCTTATCTAAAAAACAAAGAAACGTATACCAAGCTAAACGATATATTTATTAGTTCTATAGTTGACGTTTATTGGCTAGAATCAATTATTAAAGATATAGATGACACAATTGAAGTATTGCAATAATGCACTCATAAAAATAACGAAAGCACAACAATGTATATGATATCATAACCAATACCAATGATAAAATTCTTTAGGAAAATCAGACAGAAACTACTTTCTGAGAATAAATTCAGTAAATACCTGATTTATGCCGTTGGGGAAATAGTATTAGTTGTCATTGGCATTTTAATTGCCCTTCAAATAAATAATTGGAATGAGAACAGAAAGAATAAAGTATTAGAATTAAGTATCCTTAAAGAATTCAAGAGCTCTATTTCAATGGATATTGTACAGTTAAATTCGAGAGCTGAGTCAGCTAAAAATAACATTTATAGTGCCAACATACTATTGAATCATTTAGAAAAAAATCTTGGGTACAACGATTCACTCAATAAACATTTTAATATTATCACTTCAACCTTATATAAAGCTTTTAATCCACAAATAACAGCATATAAAATGTTGGAATCTAAAGGCGTTGATTTAATCAGTAATATTGAATTGAAAAAAGACATTTTAAACCTATATAATTTTGATTATCATGAACTGATTTATGAATATGAAAATTATCAGAAAAACATCCTCAATTATGGGAGACCTATTGCTAGAAGCCAATTTGAAGTGACAGATAATAATAGTACAACTCCAGGTTTGAAACCAGTTAATTACAATTCTTTAAGTTTGAATGTCCAGCTAGTTAATACCTTGAAAATAATTGTTAGCAATGATAAAGGAATTCAAGAGGTAATTGAAAGCCTAACTGATAAATGTCAAAAAATAGTAGCAGAAATTGATATAGAATTGAATAAATAACGAAAGCACAACAAAGATAGCTATAATCCATGGTTAGCCATGTAAAGGTTATTCGAGAAATCCTGTCGAATTTCTACTAAGCAGTTCTCTTTTTGCTAACTTAGGTCTCAAAGGCTTCGAAATCATAGAACGTTGGCAAACATAAAATAAACCATAATGAAAAACATCTATTTACTATGTCTGGTTATTCTTTTAGTTGGCTGTAAAGAGCAAACAAAAAAAGACGAGGCCAAATCTGTGGAAAACAAAGAATCCGTAAAGAAAAAGGAACGCCCAGTAGCACTAGAAAATGGTAAGTTTTTTAAAGTTAATGGAAAGAAAATGCTTTATGGTGGAGAAAATGAATATCAGCACTTTGACATAACGGATTATTCGCTTAAAGATGAACAGTTTCACTATGGAATTGGGCGCGAAAAATTTCCAGCATTACTAAAGCCAGAATTTATTTCTGTCTCAGAAGCTAACAAAGTTTGGGCAGATAGCACAAGATTTTTGTTGGCGAAATCTGGTAATGAGGTAAAAGCTTATTCTGTTAAAGACCTGACAAGACACGAAATTGTAAACGACGTTTTGGATGGACAGCCTATTATGGCCGCTTACTGTATATTGGCTGATTTAGGAGCTATATACGAGCGGAATTATGGAGGTAAAGAATTAACATTTGCATTAAGTGGTTATACTTACTATGACGAAGATGTTTGGAATGGATCAGATGGATTTGTGTTTTGGGATAGGGAAACAGAAAGCCTTTGGTGGCCATTGATTGGGAAAGCTGTATCTGGGCCTTTAAAGAATGTAGGACTTATTGAGATGGATAAAAACAAATGGAACGATACTACTTGGAAATATATTCGAGATAACTATCCAAATGCGAAAGTTCTAAAGTCGGGACAGGACTTTGAAAGACCAACTGAATGGAAAAAAATGGAAGATGTTACTTCCATAGTGGAAAACTATTCGGTCGAGAAATAATAACGTTTGCCAACAAAGATGGCTAAAGCCCATGGCTAACGCTTGGTCATTTTTTCCTGACTTGAGTTTATTAAAAACTGTATGGCGCTGGCGACAGGGTCATTGCCAAGATTGTTGTGGTACCTCATGACCAACTGCTAACCAATGATAAAATTCTTTAGGAAAATCAGACAGAAACTACTTTCTGAGAATAAATTCAGTAAATACCTGATTTATGCCGTTGGGGAAATTATCCTTGTGGTCATTGGCATTTTAATTGCCCTTCAAATAAATAATTGGAATGAACAAAAAAAGGAGCGACAGAAAGAAACCAAATTATTAAACCAATTGGTCTTAGACCTCAAATACAATCTAAATGAAATCAGCGATATGTATGGGGATGTCCTTATTAGGTCAGTTGCCAAAGATTCGATCCTGAATCACCTCGAAAATGTGGAAAGACATTCAGAAGAGTTGAAAATGTACCTTCACCAAATCCAATTACCTGGAATTTTCAACCTTGCCAACACAACATATAAATCAATTGAATCCGGTGGAATTGATGCCCTTTCAAATGACACACTCAGAGCCAAGATAACGGACATGTATGAATTTGACTTTCGCAATGTTGAAGAAAGAAGAAAGCTTGAGTATGATATGATAACCTATCGCCTCAAACCTATTACGCTTGCTCATCTAATTCCTACAGACGTAAGTAAAATTCAAGGTGATAGGTCAATACTGGAAGATGTGGCCATTATGAACTTTCCAAGAAATCCAAAAGCACTGGCCAAGAATGGAGAATTTGTTAATGTTCTTTCAGAATTACAGGCGATGACTACGGCAAGAAAGTATTTTCAAGAGAAAACCCTGATAAAATTAGAAGAATTGATAGCTGAAGTTGAAGAAGAAATTATACGATTGAAAAATTAAAAGCGAACGACCAAATGAAGAAATTTCCAAATGCTTTCGTAATCATTCTTTTCGTGATCCTATCTGCTTGGGCACTGACTTTTCTGATCCCAAAAGGAAATTACCAACGGAAACTCGACCAAACCAATGAACGGACCATTGTCGTACCCAATTCATATGAATACCAAGAGGCGCAACACCTTTCACCCTTCGATATGCTGCTTGCCATACCCGAAGGAATCGCTGGAAGGGCCGATTTAATTGTGCTGGTGCTTTTGTTAGGGGGTAGTTTTTTTATCATAGAAAGGACAGGAGCCCTCAATCAAGGTTTAGGCCAATTGATTACCCTACTAAACGGAAAAGAACTTTTTGCCTTGACCACAATATCTATTTTGTTTTTTATAGCAGGTTCCACAATTGCCCTACAAGAAGAAATTATAGCCTTGACCCCGGTTCTCTTATTATTTGGGCGAAACTTGGGCTACTCCCCATTGACCATGATCTGTGCCAGTTATGGTTCGGCCGTTGTGGGTGCTTCCTTTAGTCCATTCAACCCCTTTGGCGTTTTAATCGCACAAAAAGAGGCTGAAGTCGAATTGTTATCTGGACTGGAATTTAGATTGCTATTTCTGTTAATAGCAGGATTCATATGGACCATTTACATAATTCAATACGCACGAAAAAATACTGTGGAGAAATCAAGATCTGAACTAACCGTGACTAGCCTGACATCACAAAATAAAATCATTTTAATCTTACTCGCAGTTACTTTTGGAATTGTTTCCTATGGATTGATTGCCTTGGGTTGGGGTTTTAACGAGATGTCCGCTTGTTTTTTTGCACTGGGATTGCTCAGTGGGTTGATAGCCAAGTTTGGCTTCAATAAAACAACTGAATTGTACGTAGAGGGTTTTAAAGAAATGGTTTTTGCTTGTGCAATCATTGGACTTGCAAATAGTGTCTCAGTTGTTCTGACCAAAGGTTCTATTATCGATACCATTGTATACGGTCTCTTTACCCCACTAAAAAATATTGCTCCTTCATTTTCAGGAGTACTCATGATGATGGCCCATACCATACTTCATTTTCCAGTACCCAGTTACTCTGGACAGGCCATTCTGACAATGCCCATTTTAACCCCTCTCTCGGATTTGATCGGACTATCAAGACAGGTTTGCGTCCTTGCCTATCAATACGGAACAATAATGATGGATGTAATTGTTCCGACCAATGGGGCCCTGATGGCTGTCATTGCCCTTGGGGGCATTAAATATAACAATTGGATCAGGTTCATAATAAAACCAACTTTAATTATGTTGATTCTTGCGGCTATTGCAATTCTAATTGCCATTAAAGTTGGTTACGAGTAGTGCTTTTTTGTCGGCAAAAGTGTTTTCTTTAACTCCTAGAGCTTTTTAAGACCCACATTTTAAGGGACAGATTTCTTAACGATAAGACTTGAGATTTATATTATGCAAGAGTGAGCAAAACAAGGTTTTGCGCTGTGCAATTCATCGAAAAAATGGAAAAGTGCAAATAAAATTTTAACATTTGCGTTTTGCTGTTGAACCATACCAACCGAAGTAACCACATGTTCAGATTACCTTTTTTAAGCTTTTTATTGCTTACTGTGACTTTTGCCAATGGTCAAGCATTAAATGGCACTTACGCTATAGGCAATGCTATTTCTGATGATTATGCCACTTTGGAACTCGCTGTAGATGCACTCACAAACAACGGCATAGATGGACCGGTAATCTTTGGAATCCGATCAGGGACCTATACCGTTTCCCAATTGCAAATACCGACCATAAATGGTGCTTCAGCCACTAATACCATACGGTTTCAACCCTTGGATTCAAGCGGGCCGGTAATACTCCAGTCGGCTACCTACGTCATTGAAATCTACAGATCCGATTATTTGACGTTTGACGGTCTGACATTTGAAATAACAGCGGATAACGGCCAGAGTATTGGTTTACAGGTCAAGGGCTCAACAAACCTGAACATTACAAATTGTCTTTTTACCGCAATGTTTGAGGGCACTTTGTACCCCAATGTCCGCGAGTCTTTTATCAGTCTTCAATATCTTTCGCTCTACATTGCGCCTTCTTTCTTCGATTTTCCCGTACAGCATGTTCTCATTGAAAACAACACTTTTAGAAATGGTAATGGGGCCATTTATAGTACCGGCAGAAACACCGCTAGAAATAGCACTATTGAAATAATTGACAATGTTTTTGAAGGAAAATCTGCAAATGACATTCGCATATATCTCACGAACGATATTGCAATAAAAAACAACACTTTCACGGGAGAACGAACAGCGGATGCGCTTGACTTTAGGAATATTGAAAGTCAATTTGAATTCAGTGGCAACAAGCAAGATGTGGATACCTCAAACAATTCACCACTTTACATTATAGATTGTGAAATGGATGCCATGGCACCCATGATATTTAAGAATAATTTCTTCAGTTCTTCACGCTACATCACAATACTTAGATCCAGTAACCTCAATATTTGGAACAATAGCTTTTACTATGGTTCCAATTACTATATCATGCGGCTAGAACAAAACTTACGGAACATTGCTATGGTCAACAATATTTTTCGAGCCAATGGTAGTCGCCTGCTCTATTTCAGTGGCGACATTGACTTCAATGAATTCAACATGGACCATAATTGTTACCATACCCCGGATAATGCCAACGAATTCGACCAGGGAAGTTCGAGCTACGATTTCGAAAGCTGGAAAACCAATTCTGGACTGGATGCCAACAGTATTTTGGCAGAACCAAACTTCATCTCATCGGGAGACTTACATTTAAACAACGATGTATTGATCAATGGCAAGGGCAAAGTATTGCCTAATGTCGTTTTTGATATCGATGGCGAACCTCGCGATACGAATACCCCCGACATCGGTGCTGATGAATTTGATTTGGACCAAAGCTCATTGACAGATATAGGGTTAACCTCAATATCCTATCAAGATGATAATCCCTGTAATCTATTGGATCCCATTCAAGTTTTGATTACCAACAACAGTACCTTTCCGATCACCCAATTTGATTTGGAATGGTGGCTCAATGATTCCGCTATGGGCACCACAACGATTGATCAAACCATTGAAGCAAATAGCTCCATTACCATAGAAGTGGGCAACTATCCCTTTGCAGCGAACACCACATACCACCTTCGGTTTTTGATCAGCTCACCCAATGGGGAAAGTGATGACAATCTTTCAAACAATGAACTGTCCCAAGAGTACACCCATTTTAATGATTTGAAAATTTATCAAGAAAAAGACGCTGATTGTTCGAATACGTACACCTTATATGTTAAAAACCAACCTGGAGCAACCATATCTTGGTCCACGGGCGAAACCACAAATTTTATAACAACCGCTACACAAGGCACGTATTCTGTAACTGTTGTCAGTGCAAGCGGGTGCAGTTTGACCAGCCAAATCGATTTGAACGAATAACGCCACTAACCTACCGCAAAAATGAAATACATTTTCACCTATTTTCTTTCGTTCTTATCAATGGTTATATCGGCCCAGGGCAACAGCACGGTTCAATTTAACGATCAAGGGGATCACCGTCTACAGCGCTTTTTCCAATCCGAAAAACATGATGGCGGTATTTTGGTTTCAGGAAAAATGTCAAACGCAGATTCTGAAATTCCCGTTTTATTGAAACTTGACGACAATGGCGATGTTCTTTGGTCCACAGGGTCTTGTTTAGAGAAAACCCTGCACCACCTTCAGGGCTTTTCATTTATGGTTTCTGATGATGGTTTTGTTTATGCAACGGCGAATTTTTCCACCAAGTCAATTTCTTCCATCAACAATGCATACCTGTCCAATTTTTATAAAATTGACCCAATCACTGGTGATATCATTTGGACCATCGAAGATATTTCACACGACAAACCCGATTACCTTCAGGTGGGGTTCTCCAATCATTTCATGGATGCAAGTGCATCAAAAATTATTTTTGCATTGTCTTATGATGTATACGAAGGCTATATAATCGATAAAGATACGGGACAACTATTGGAGACTTTCGAAAAGAACTTTATCGACCAGGGAAGTACCAATATTATAACAGACGCTTTTCAAAACGTTATTTATGCGGAAGGAAATACCCTTTACAAGTGCAATCAAACGGATTTTGATGCCATCCTTTGGCAATCCGATTTCAGCGACATCTCGGAAATAGAAAAAATCTATGAGGACAAGTTTGGCCATTTATTTGTTTTCAGTACTTCAGGTTATCTAAAAAAGATAGACCCGGTCCTAGGCAATGAAGTTTGGAGTGTACGTGCCAGCATCTATGGTGATGCGTTGCTGGATGTTTTGGAAACCAACGAGTTCTTTTATTTGGCCTACGAATATCGGGGAAACAGTCATTATATCGCTTCCAAAGTCAACAAGACAAATGGTTCGCTTGAGTGGGAAACCTTTGAAACGATAGCTTCGGTCACAGCAAACAACCCCGGTGCCAGTGGTCATTCCGGAGCCAATTCCATAGACTTGGATTGCAATGGAGATGTATTCTTATCAGGTGAATATGCAGTGGATGCCATGGGTAAACTGGCCATGGGCCTGATGAAAATAAACGGCAATGATGGAAGTAAATTGGCCGATGTGATTGTTGACCTAGATACAGACGATGATGATTCTGAAAAAGGCTTTTTTGCAGGTTTATTTGAGGACAAAGCCCTTTTTATTGGTAGCAGTCAAATTCATGGAACCTATGAGGAACTCCGATCAAAATCTGTATTAGTGGAATCGGACAGTGAACTGAACATCATTGAACAAAAGAATGTCCAAAGTGGGTATACGTACGCCTCAGATGTAAAACAAGTGGTCACAAGATCAAACAGCACCTATTTCTTACTTCAAAAAGGTGCCGATGTTGCTATCGTGAAGCAGGACGAAAACGGCAATACCATTTGGACCTCTACCTTGGAGCAAAATTTGTTCTCGCAAGCAGACTATATGGCCGTTGGCGAGAACTTCACCTATATAGCAACAAGGGAAGTTTCTAGAGAAGACACAGAACTTTATTTATACAAAATAGCCACCGCAGATGGTGCTTTTGTAGCTAAGGTTTTGGTGTATGCCTCTTCTGTTGATGCTGTGCAGACCTATGAACTTGAGGTTGACAATGATAGTGCATATCTCTATTACAGTGATTTTCCATATAACACGGGTTCTACCGTTTTAGTGATTCACAAGTGGTCGGGTGGACCTATTTCAGATGCAAGCTATCAAAATGTCAATGCAATATATCAAGACAAAAAAGATGAGGACTTGGTCATAAACTATGGGGAAGATCTCTTTTTACTTGACAATTCCGAAATACATTCCATGAATAAAAACACCTTGGAAGTTGATTCGAATTACCAAGCAGGGGATCTCTATTTTTATGAAACGAGAAACTCGTTACAGAACAACAGTATCATTTACACCTTTGGTAGCGGAGTATATTCTGGTAAGCAGTACATACAGAAATATGATTTAGCCGAAAGAAACCTTATCTGGCAACAGAGCTATGACAATGACGGAACAGTAAAAAAATTAGCACTCGGAGAGGATGGTTATTTGTATGCCATGGGAAACACCGGTGGTGCCTCCAATCTTATGAAACTCTCAGACGCCACTGGACTACAAGTGTGGAACAATGATTTTGACTGGTCAACAGATGCTGTGAATGAGAAAGAACTGAGCCTTAAATATGACAGTTCGGAGAATCAGGTCATACGCTATTTTGAGGTACTAAAAGATAATGCAGATGCCCATCTCCACCTTACTATTTACGACACCCTTGGAAATATAATCAGTGAAGAATCAGATGAAACCGTGTTGGATAACGTAGACGATTACCGCTTCTCAGTAAATGCCAATGGTTCATTATTGATAGGCGGCACACAAACTGAAAATTGTGTTTCAAATGCTTTCGGAATTTTAATCGCAATGCAAGGTTTAAATACCTCGCCATCTGATGAAGATAATGATGGGATTCCTGATGATGTGGACAATTGTCCAAGCATTCCAAATCCCAATCAAGAAGATGAAGATAGTGATGGTATTGGTGACGCGTGTGAAACCCCAGATCCTATCGAAATCAACATCGCATCACAAAATATTTCTTGTTTCGGATCAAGTGACGGACAGATTCAAACCAACGTAACCGGTGGTACAGCCCCCTTAACCTATGAATTACTTGATGGTACAGGAATGAACATCATCGTTGCCTCCCAATCAAGTGCCATTTTTGAAAATCTAACGGCTGGTAATTATATCGTACGGGTTCAAGATGCGTTGGGGCAAATAGCAATGGGAGACATGATAACCATAGTGGAGCCTACGCCTCTTGCTGTGGAAGCCATTGTCACTGAAGTTAGCTGTAAAGGAGTTTCGAACGGCAGTATAGAAATCATTGCATCGGGGGGTACTGGAGCATATCTTTATGGCCTTGACGCTGATCCGTCAACTTATGTACAGGAACATGTACTTGGTAACTTGGCAGCCGGATCTTATGTTGTTTATGTCATGGACGCTGCAGGTTGTATTGGAACAATTGATGTTGTGCTGACAGAACCAGACGATGCAGATCTTAACAATGACGGTATCGGGGACAGCTGCCAAGATGATATTGACGGAGATGGTGTGGCAAATTCTTTGGATGAATGCCCCAATACGCCAATGGGCACCATCGTTGATGCTACCGGATGTGAAAGGTTCACATTGCCGAATGACAATTTCACGCTAAAGCTTACCGGGGAAACCTGTGCATCGAGCAATAACGGAAGTATTTTGCTGACAGCTATCGAAAGTTTAAACTATACAGCCACCCTTAGTCTTCAAGGCAATGTAATAGAAAACAAAGACTTCAAGACTTTTACAAGTTTTCAAGAATTGGGGGCAGGTCGTTATGACGTTTGTATTTCGATAGTTGAAGAACCAGAATTCGAGCGCTGTTTTTCAGTCGAAATAATAGAACCTGAACCATTGGAAGTTGTTTCCAAAGTTGATACTGCCGGTAAGCTTGTCACTTTAAAAATGAGCGGGGGAACTAGTTATACCATCGTGTACAATGGCCAGACAACGGTCACTACCAAAAATGAGATCACTTTGCCCATTTCGGCTGTCGAAAACCAGATTGCGGTAAAAACAGATAAAGATTGCCAAGGGATATTTTCAGACTCCTTTATTGTGGGAGTTTCCAAAATTATGGCATATCCGAATCCTGTTGAGAACGGAGAGGTCACCGTAATTCTTCCAGAAGAGCTGAGTAAAAAACCGCGCATTACCATTTATGGTAGTTCGGGCAGGCGAGTATTTGAACGTTCTTTTGAAAGCGAACAAAATTCAATCCAGCTCAACGTCAACGGATTGACTTCAGGCATTTATACCCTAAAAATTGAAACTGCATCGCAAACGGACTTCCAAAGAATAATTATCAAGTAATACGCTGCCATGATGAGCTATTTTCAATGGATCTTTGTACTATTGGTTTTTGGTTTTCTGACTTCCTGTGAAAGTTCAACCGAACCAATGCCTGAAGAAGAGGAACAAATAGAAGACCCAATGTCGGTAACATTGGTTTTTCCTGAGAACAATACCGAATGCCAAGAGGGAACCATTATTGACGAATTAGTGAGCAGAGTCACTTTTCAATGGCTGGAATCAGAACATACAGACAGCTACGAAGTGCATCTAAAAAATTTGAATGACAACACCGCATCCGTACATGACAGCAATACCAATGAAGCGTCTATTATATTGGAGCGCGGCACCCCGTACAGTTGGTCTGTACTATCCAAATCTAATAAGAGCAGTAATGTTGCCGAAAGCGAAACTTGGCAGTTTTATAACGCTGGCCTTGGACAAGTAAGCCATGCCCCTTTTCCCGCTGGTCTGTTAAACCCGACCAATGGTGAAACGGTTGAAATTGCTGATGGCACGACCATTTTGAGCTGGGCGGCATCGGATATTGACGATGACATTGTCGAGTTTGAAGTGGTTCTCGGCACAATAAATCCTCCTACAGAAATTGCAGGGGCAACAAGTTTCAGTGAATTCAGTGTAAATCTCGATGCTGACACTACTTATTTTTGGTTCGTGAGAACCATTGATAGTCACAGCAACCTTTCAGAATCTGATATTTTTAGTTTCCGGACAAACTAAATATTCTGGCAAAAGGCAAATCCCATGTGGGGCACTATAAGCGAAGCCTTTACGGTCTAGCATGGTAAGAAAGTGGGTAGAAGCCGGGTATTCTTTCTGATAGCTTTTGATAGAAAATCAAAGGGAAATCTTATATTTTAAGTCCTGTTTATTCGTCTTTCGCCAGAGTGTTTTAAATGGTAAAATCTCGGTTTCTGAATAATACAATAGAAAACCAAGGCATTACATCATTTAAAAGCAAGCAAAACTAGGTTTTGCGCTATAAGCGTCCCAAATTCTTTTAAACATTACGCACATGTTCCGTTCTATTTTTGTAGTGTTTCAACAGGTAAGCGTTTCTGCCTACCTATCGGCAGACGTGATTCATTTCCTATTTGTTCGAAATAAGCCCGATAGGGTGGCCCTACAAGGCTTCAACCCCTTATACCAACTTCGTTGGTATATGTTCCTTAGTTTCCCAAATTCTAAAAAGAGAGCTATTGATCTTCGAGACTAAAAAAACCTTCGCACTCGGCACGAAGGTTTTTAAATTCCAGCGGTCTGGACGGGACTCGAACTTTTCTTCAAAATGCCCTGTATACAAGGCCTGCCAAAGGGTGGTTTTTTGGGCTCACCGCGCGGCTCACCTTTTAACAAAGTTTAACGTTTCCTAAATCTATTCAGGAACAAATGAACTCTTTTTATTCATGTGTTCAGGTACATACGTCTGGATAATATAAGGTGTTATTTTGCGCAAGGTCGCTCTATTAGTTGGGTGTAAGCCAGGAGCAGTAAAATATTCAATTTCCTTGTTATTTTTTTTATAATACCAAATTAATGGTTCACCAGTATCGGAAAAAAACTGATAAGCAGCGTGAACTTTTACTTTTCTCATTTTTTCTAATTTCATTTGGTCTAGTGAATCTACCGTAGTCCCAAATTGGGAAAATGGGCCTTTGTCGCATGAAACCTTGACATAAAGTGAGTCGGCCCAAGTCATGCATTCAGCCGGTTTACTATCAAAGGACATCGGATATTTTAATGCGAGTACTGTGAGTAAAAGGGCTCCAAAAGAAATGCCGATTGAAATTATTAACATCCTTCTGCCATTCTTTTTTTCTTCTTCCCCTTTTTCTTTGGTTTTCCTTAGTCTTTCTTGATTCTCATCTGGATTCCCAATTCTTTCACCCTGATTTTGGTTTATAAAATCAGCATAATTCTTATATCCCAAATAATCACACAAACAGGCTATAAGCTTAGGCTTTAAGTCCTCCTGCTTCCCAATCGTATCATTCTTGTAATTGGTATAGTAATCACGTAAGGTTCGTTCGCTAATTGAATACTCATAATCCTCTTGGAGCAAATCCGAAAGGTGTTGGGCCAGATGGGTTTTCTTAATTGAACCTATTTCTTTCTCAGCTTTTTCAAACGCCAGTATTAAAAGTTTTATTGACATGTAATAATCTGATTATAAGCCATAAAGCTAATGTAAAAATGGAGGTTTCATGGAATTAATGTTCTGGAAATTCTTTTCCTTCATTTCTCCATCAATTAATTTTTTCTCTTCATTTCTTTGCTTCAAGAATGATTACCACTATGCATTGCTAACATAGTATTTCTAGAAAAATCATTCTTACGGAAATCTATAATGCGGCTAGTATTTAGCCAAATGGAAAGTAGCTAAAAACAGCCGTATAAGATTTCCACTTTCCAAAAAAGGAGTACTCCAAACTCAAAGGGGATTGGTAAAAATGAATCTGAGAGAATCTCAGACAGCCACTCCTATCTCAAATTTTTAAAACAAATTTTATGAAACGCATATTTATAGCCGTCATGGCACTGGTTTTTAATACATTCTTGTTTTCATGTAGCGAAGATTCCATCGCAGAAACAGATACTCTTTATGAGACTCAAGCGACCGAGGGGGATGATGGGGATGTAGATGACGGAAGGGGCGACAAATAATTGAAGCCACCTTCTCCTCAATAAGCCATATCTTAAGATATGGCTTATTCATTTTATTACATTTACAATAGTAATAATCTGACTATGCCAAATATTCGTTTCACTTTCTTATTGCCCTTACTATTTCTATTGGGGTGCGGTGAAAAAGCGAAGAATAGCACATCAAAAGAAGCGACAAGCAAAGCTCTGGAATTAGTAGAATTCAGTGACAATAAAGAACTTGAATTAATCCAAAGATTAGAAATCATAAACAGAGCACTTCAGCATAGCAAAAAAAGCCCAATTGATACCTTGGCAATTTCTATTTTATATAGGAAAAGTAATCTTCATCACAGATTAGGACAAATTGATAGCTCATATTACTATGACAAGTTAGTATTAGCAAAATCCAAGACAATAAATAGTCATTATTATTTGGGAAAGGCTAGTCAAGGTTTAGCATATTATTTCAAGAGTATTGGTAGATATGACAGTGCATATTTTTATTACAACTATTCTAAAAATTCCTTTCAAACTTTAAAAGATAGCAGTCAGGTAGGGAGGCGTTTGATGAGCATGGGGCTAATCCAAAAAAATCAAAATGATTTTTTTGGAAGCAAAGAAACCATCACCGAAGCTTTACAGTATTTAAAATCTAATAAAGACGTTAAGTACGTCTCTTCTTCCTATAATATATTAGCAACGAACCATAGAAAATTATTAAACTATGAGGATGCTGTAAAATTTTATTCTAAGGCAATTAGCACGACCAATTCCCAAAAGGACAAGCTTATTTATCAAAATAATTTGGCCGCTACTTATACCGACAATTCACAATACTATAATGCCATTTCACTGCTACAATCTATTGTGCTGGATTCTATTCTTATAAATGACAAAAGGGAATTTGCAAGAGTACTGGATAACCTCGGCTATGCGAATTGGCTTTCGGGAAAAAACACAGAACCAAAAATCTTTTTTGAACCACTAAAAATTCGAAAACAAATTAATGACAAACGAGGACTAATTGCCAGTTATACACACTTGGGAGAATTCTACTTTAAAACTAATCCAAGAAAAGCAACATCCTATTTTGATTCTGTTATTCAACTTTCGAGAACTTTAAAAATCCCAAGAGCGGAAAAAGATGCACTTAGATTTTTGATGGATATACAACCTAAAAAAATCTCTTTGCGTGACCGTTACGTCTTTTTGCAAGATAGTCTGTACGCAAAAGAGTTGGAAGTAAAGACTCAATTTGCCAAGTATAAATACGATGATAATCTCAAAAAGGAAGCTATTCTAAATCTGGAAAAAGAGAATGCAAAAAAAGAACTGGAAGCCAGTCAACAACGAAATCAGAAGATCATATATTTGGGTGGTCTCCTTTTCATTACCTCTGTTTTAGGCCTTTCGCTTTACGGCTTTAGACAACGTACTAAACTTCTAAAACAGGAAAGTAAGGCCGAGAAGTTGGAGGCTATCCAAGAAACCGAGGCACAACTTTCCCGAAAATTACATGATGACCATGGGGGTAAAATCAATCAAGCCATGCTAATGCTGCAAAGAGGTACTGACAAATCTGCAATTTTAGATAAATTGGAATCTGTCTATAATCAAATTAGAAGTTTCTCGCGTGAAATTAATACAGTAGATACCGGTCCTGATTTTTGGAATAGTTTGAAAGCGACTTTGGAATATATCAAACCGGTAGAAGTTGAAATGATTTTTGGTGGTGGCAAAGAACTTGATTGGTCATTAGTGTCTCATCAAACCAAAACGATAATTTTTAAGGTGCTGCAAGAGTTGGTTAAAAATATGTCGCAGCATAGTAAGGCCGAACAAACTGTGATTTTATTCAGAGACGAAAAAAAGGAACTCTCTATTTACTATGAAGATGATGGGGTCGGAGCATCAAAAAAATCGTTATTGAGAAAAAATGGACTATGGAATACAGAAAAGCGTATTCAAGCCCTGAGCGGAAACATTACTTTTGATTCAGAAGAGGGAAAAGGCTTTCGTACCGAAATCCGAATCCCCAAATAGTTGAATGCGACATGTTCAAAAAGGTAGTATTAGTAGAAGATTTTCAGGGAGAAAACCAAGGTATTACCGAAACCTTAACTGAAAAATTGGCCATCGAAGAATTACAAACCGAGTTCTATTGCGACAATGCATTTAATCGCTTGAAAGTGGCCCTTAAAAACAATGATCCGTATCAGTTAATGGTCACCGATTTGTTTTTCGAAAAAGACCATGTCAACCGAAAGCTCACTTCTGGACAGGAACTAATTAAAGTAGCAAGAGCTCAGCAACCAGAGTTAAAAATTATTGTCCACTCTATGGAAAACAATCCTATCCAAGTCAATGCCCTTTTTAAAGAGCATAAAATCAACGGTTATGTCTGTAAGGGCCGAAGAGGAATGGTTGAGTTGGTAAATGCCGTTAACGAAGTATTTCACAATAGAACTTTTGTATCGCCCCAGCTGAATTTGACCGCCGCTAACAATTCTTTTGAATTGGATGCTTTTGATCGTGCTATATTAAAAGAACTCGCGAACGGCCTCACCAAGAAAGAAGTTTCCGATAAGTTTAAAAAAGAAAATAGGACTCCCAATAGCGAGAGTACAATTGATAAAAGAATAAGCAAGCTATATGATGAGTATGAAGCAAAGAATACTACAAGCTTACTATTTAAACTGGCAAAGGAAGGTAAAATTTGACATTTAGTTTTTACTGAAACCCAGTTGTTAAAACAAATTTAGATCCCTTACAGAAACCTGTAAGGGATTATTTTTTAATGGCCTTAGGTTTGGGTTAGTATTAATTAAAAACTAAATATTATGCCAAAAGTACCATTAGGGACAACCAGAAAAACTGGTGAGAAATGTCCCGAATCAGGAGTTTGGGAAGCACAAAGCTCCCCATCAACAACCATCCCTTTGTCTAAGGGAGAAACATTTCCTCCTTATAATAACAAGGCAGTTACTTGGAAATTAATTTCTTACGCCTAAAGTATTTAGAGCCCATGATACTTATTATGGGCTTCAAAATTCAATGTAAAATGAAAACAATACTATTTATTACATTACTATTCGCGTTCTCTTTTGACTATCCTATCCAAAAAGAAGTCCAAGTCTACATCTGTAAAGGAAAAGGCAGTAAACGATATCATTACGCAAAAACATGCCGAGGGCTTTCCCGTTGCTCTACCAAAATCCATGAGGTCACTTTGAAAGAGGCAAAAAAAATGGGTAGAACGCTCTGCGGATGGGAAGATTAGTCCTCATTTCAACAACAACACTGCGCATTTAAAAATCTTTTTGACATCACTTCTTTGTTTTACAGATATCTGTAAGGAATTCTTTTTTAATGCCTTTAGGTTTGGGTAAACAAAATAAAAACTAAAAAATCATGGCATTTCCAAAATTTGAAATCAAAAAAAGCAGCAACGGCAAATTCTATTTTAACCTTCGCTCTAAAGGCAATGGTGAAATCATTGCTACAAGCGAGATGTACAACGCTAAACAATCTTGCAAAAACGGAATCGAAGCGGTAAAACGAGATGCATCTGTAGCACAAGTTGAGGACTTAACCTAAAAACTAAGCCATGAGCTATAGAAGGGGCTATTATAAGAAAGATGGCACATACGTTCAAGGCCATTTTGTGACTAAATCACCTAAAAAATCAAAAAGAAGGAAAACGAAAAAGGGTTGTCTTGGCTTTGTATTGACCATTGTACTTGCGTTAATCGCAATTTCATGTGAAAACGATTCAGATTGCGATAGCAATTGTTCCGATTTTTCGTCTCAAGCTGCAGCCCAATCCGCTTTTGAAAGTAATAGAAGTTGCTATTCCAATTTAGATAGAGACAATGATGGAATAGCCTGCGAAAACAATAATAACTAACATGCTATTATAATGAATATTTCCACCGAATTGAAAAGTCATTTTTTGAGACTTTATCAGATAGCTTTTACTGATGACAATTTTGATGTGCTGGAGTTGCAGATGCTCTACAAATTTGCTGAGGAAAGAGGAATAAGTAAAGATCAATTAAATGATATTTTATTGCATCCTTCACAAGATTCCATAATACCAAAATCACTAGAGGGAAAAATTGAATACCTATATGATTTGGCCTTGATGATTTGGGCCGATGGCATCGTAACAGATGATGAAGTAAATACTCTAAGAAAGTACTGTCTAAAATTTGATTTCGAAGAAGAGAATGTTAGAGATATCTGTGAATTTCTATTAGAAAACGCAAAGGCCAATATTCCGTTAAAAGAATTGATATCCAAAATGGAAGAATAGAGGTGATTTAAACTTTTTTTGGATCGAAAGTTAGGGTTGCAGAGATTTGTGTTGCGAAACATAAGTCAAACCCAAACAACCCTTTATGTACTTTGTACTTGATAAAGATATGATAGAAAAAGAGATTGTGGCCTAT
>JBCDBD010000003.1:0-191495 GCA_039184335.1 Bacteroidota bacterium
ATTGTAAATAAATGATAATCATTGTTTTACATATTTATGTTTTAAAATAAAATTTTCTGCCAATTGTATAAATGGTTCATTATACCTGATGTACGGTACATGCAAATCACCTGAAATCTTTTTCAATGAAAAACCGGAACTCATTACATTTGCACTTCATAAAAAGCATTTATGTACAGAGACTATACCTGCGGTGAGCTGAGAACCGGCCATATTGGTCAAGAAATCACATTAAGTGGTTGGGTTCATAAATTACGGGACAAAGGCTTTGTGGTCTGGGTTGACCTTCGTGACCGCTATGGTATCACGCAACTGGTCTTTGATGAAGAACGTACTTCTAGACAAGTGCTTGAAGGGGCCCGGTCCCTAAGTCGTGAAACCGTGATCAAGGTCTTTGGCAAAGTCATTGAAAGGACTTCAAAAAATTCAAACATCCCCACAGGGGAAATCGAATTGTTGGTCACTGAATTGGAAATACTCAATAAGGCAAGCTTGCCCCCATTTACCATAGAAGATGATACTGATGGTGGTGAAGACCTTAGAATGAAATACCGCTACCTCGATATTAGGCGAAACCCGATCAAGAACAACCTTATTTTTCGCCACAAGGTTACCATGGAAGTTCGAAAATACCTTTCATCGAACGGTTTCATTGAGGTTGAGACACCCTATTTAATAAAGTCCACACCTGAAGGGGCCCGCGATTTTGTGGTGCCCAGCCGAATGAACGAAGGCCAGTTCTACGCGCTGCCCCAATCACCACAGACCTTTAAACAGTTATTGATGGTCGGTGGTATGGACAAGTATTTTCAAATCGTCAAATGTTTTAGGGATGAAGACCTTAGGGCGGACAGACAGCCCGAATTCACACAGATCGATTGTGAAATGGCCTTTGTCGAGCAAGAAGATGTACTTCATATCTTTGAAGGTTTGACCAAACACCTCTTAAAGGAAATCAAGGATATTGCCATCGATGCATTCCCTAGAATTACCTACGACGAGGCCATGGAACGCTATGGCAATGACAAGCCCGATATCCGTTTTGGGATGGAGTTCGGTGAACTGAACAAAGTGGCCCAGCACAAAGATTTCAATGTCTTCAATTCTGCTGAACTTGTTGTTGGTATCGCTGTACCTGGCGGTGCTTCTTATACGCGCAAGCAAATCGATGCACTTATCGATTGGGTCAAACGCCCACAGGTAGGTGCCAAAGGCATGGTGTATGTCAAGTGCAATGAAGATGGTTCGTTCAAATCATCGGTCGATAAATTCTACGATCAAGAAGACCTCAAAACCTGGGCTGGGGTTACTGGTGCCCAGGCTGGTGACCTTATCTGCGTACTCTCGGGTAAGACCAGTGAAACCAGGGCCCAACTCAGTGCCTTGCGTATGGAGCTCGCACAGCGCTTAGGCCTTAGAAATCCAGATGAATTTGCCCCACTTTGGGTCATCGACTTTCCATTGTTGGAATTTGATGAAGCATCAGAAAATTACCATGCCATGCACCATCCATTTACCTCGCCAAAGCCTGGCCAATTGACGCTATTGGATTCCAATCCCTCGGCGGTTCGGGCCAATGCTTATGATTTGGTATTGAACGGTAATGAAATTGGCGGTGGATCCATACGTATCCATGACAAGGAGACCCAGGCCATCATGTTCAAGCATTTAGGCTTTACCCCTGAAGAGGCAGAGGCCCAATTTGGCTTTTTAATGGATGCTTTTCGCTATGGGGCTCCCCCACACGGTGGTATCGCCTTCGGTCTTGACCGCTTGGTCGCCATTTTGGGAGGCCAGGAGACCATTCGTGATTTTATTGCCTTTCCAAAGAACAACAGTGGGCGTGATGTAATGATTGATGCACCCGCACCAATCGATGTGGAGCAATTAAGGGAATTGGGATTACAGCTTGATGTGCGCGATTCGTAATCGCTCAGGTATACGTCCTTTTTTATACTTTTAGGTATCGTAAACCACCATGCCCAAAAGAAAAAATCCACTGACCCGGTTTCTAAAATGGCGATACCGAAATATCTCCAACAAGACCTTTGTGCACCTCATGAGCCTCTTGGTCGGTTTTTTGGCTGGTTTGGTTGCCGTTACCCTAAAGAACGTGACTTATTTCATTCAGTCACTTCTTGAAAAAGGTATTATAATTTCTGAAAACCAACTCTATTTTGTATTGCCGATCATTGGGCTTGCCCTGGTATTCTTGTATGTCAGATTCATACATAAGGAAAAATTGGAGCATGCTGTCTCTTCCATCCTTTTTTCGCTATCAAAGCGAAGGGCACTTTTATCCATTAAAAAAATATATACCCCGTTGATAACCGCTCCCCTCACCGTTGGGTTCGGGGGTTCTGTCGGACTTCTAGGACCTGCTGTAGCATCAGGTTCTGCGGTAAGCTCCAATTTGAGCAGGCTTTTTCATATTGACTCAAAAACCCGTTCCCTAATGGTGGCCTGTGCTTCATCAGGTGCCATTGCCTCAATTTTTCAATCGCCCATCGCAGCCATTGTTTTTGCAGTGGAAGTATTCAGTTTAGATTTGACCATGCTATCTATGCTGCCCTTGCTTTTAGCATCAATTTCAGGAGTTTTGACCTCGTATTTCTTTTTGGGCAATGAGATTCTTTTCAGTTTCTCGCTCTCTGAAGGGTTTTTGCTGCGTGACACCCTTTTTTATGCACTTTTGGGTGTCGGCACCGCTTTTGCCTCTATCTACTTTACCAAAATGTATTTTGCCATTCTTAGGCTTTTCAGACCTTTTAAAAGCCAAACATACAAACTGTTGGCCGGTGGTTTGGCCATAGGCATCATGCTCTATCTTATTCCCCCATTGTATGGAGAAGGTTTTGGGTTTATCAACGATTTACTTGATGGCAACCATTTGAAAGCCTTGGGCAAAACACCGTTTGACGATTATATTGACAATATCTGGGTCGTCATAGCCCTACTCTTTGGGGTGACCATTTTCAAGGCCATTGCCATGACCACCACCTTTGCCTTGGGCGGTGCAGGAGGTATTTTCATACCCACCATGGTCATGGGCAGCACCTTGGGCAATGTATTGGCCAAGGTCATCAACAATGCCGGATTTGGATTTCAGGTCTCTGAAAGCAATTTTACCTTGATCGGTATGGCAGGATTGATCGCTGGGGTAATTCACGCCCCTTTGACCGCAATTTTCTTGATTGCTGAAATTACCGGCGGATACCAATTATTTGTTCCATTGATGATAGCCGCATCTATTTCATACCTCATCACCAAGAACACCCTTGATTATACCATCTATACCAAAGAACTTGCCCAACAAGGGGCCCTGTTGACCCACAACAAGGACCAGGCCGTTTTGACCTTAATGAACCTAGAGGATGTCATCGAAAAAAACTTTAAGACGGTACACCCTTCAATGACCTTGGGTGAAATGCTGCACAAGGCCGTATCAAAATCATCCAGGAACATTTTTCCAGTGCTGGATGATGAAAAAAATTTGATCGGTATTGTTCTTTTGGACGATATTCGAGAATTTATGTTCAATGTCGAACTGCACAGCACCATTTATGTAAGCAACTTGATGCACCATCCACCAGAACATATTTTCTTTGGTCAAGATACCATGAAACAGGTCATGAAAAAGTTCCAAGATAGTGGTGCCTGGAACCTACCCGTCATTCAAAATGGCAAATACAGTGGCTTTATATCAAAATCAAAGCTTTTGACTGCCTATCGAAGAGAGCTGATCAATTATACCCGATAAACATGAAATTCAAGTACCTCATCCTATTCATTGTGTTACTGTCCATAGCCTTGATTGTTTATGGCTTTGTATTGAAACCTGATAAAAATGCCGATTTGTATATCGGTCTTGGCACTGTTGGGCTTTTTCTTTTGGCAATGCCCCTTTTCTTGATCAAGGAAAGTAGGGGCAAAAAAATGAAAGATTATATGCTTACCAGAGAGAACATTGAAAAAATGAAAATAAATGATAGGAGAAATACTGAAAATCAATAATTTTCTTGAGATTTAAAGTCTATTTTGACTTCTTCTATTCAAAATAGTATACTTTCGCACTTTAACATTTATTTTTTTTTAATGACTGGAACAGTAAAATTTTTCAATGATTCCAAAGGTTATGGATTCATAACCAACGACGACACCGGAAAAGACATCTTCGTTCATGCAACGGCATTGAATGGAGTGGAATTGAACGAAGGCGACAAAGTAGAATACCAAGAAGAAGAGGGAAGAAAAGGAGTGGTTGCTGCACAAGTGCAAGTAATCGGATAACAATATTTTATTTTGATTTGATTTTGAAACCCCGGCCTAAAACCGGGGTTTTTTAATTTAGATTCCTTTTTTGGATAAAAAAACGCTTTAAAAGCTCCGAAGCTTCATGCTCTAGGACACCGCCTACGATTTCTGTTTTTGGGTGTACATGGGTGCCCATGACATTAAATCCACGTTCCAGGTCCGCCGCACCATAGACAATCTTGGAAATTTGACTCCAATACAGTGCCCCTGCACACATTTGGCAGGGCTCTAGCGTAACATAGAGGGTACAATTGTGTAAGTATTTGCCTCCTAAAAAATTGGATGCCGCAGTTATCGCCTGCATTTCGGCATGTGCTGTAACATCTTTTAGGCGTTCGGTAAGATTATGTGCCCTTCCAATGATCCTGTTGTCAATGACCACTACGGCCCCAACAGGTACTTCGCCACTTTCAAACGCTCTAAAGGCCTCTTCAAGGGCCTTTTTCATGAAGTAGGTATCATTAAAGGGGTTTTCCAACGCGGCAATACTTTGTATGGCCAAACTTACTATAAAATCATATGACCGATAATAGGTATTTTTGTTTTTATTTCTTGAAAAAGCTTTTAACACATATCAACTCCCCTAAAGAGCTCAAAAAATTGCATTTTGGGGATCTTCCCCAATTGGCAAAAGAGCTTCGGGAGTTCATCATTGCCATTATTTCAACAAAGGAGGGCCATCTTGGTGCGAGCTTGGGCGTTGTCGAATTGACCATTGCGCTACATTATGTCTTTGATACCCCTAATGACAAACTTATTTGGGATGTGGGCCATCAAGCCTATGGCCATAAAATTTTGACCGGCCGAAAAGAAATTTTTGAGACGAACCGACAACTCGGCGGAATCAGTGGTTTTCCGAAAAGAAGTGAAAGCGAATACGACGATTTTGGCACTGGGCACAGTTCCACTTCGATCTCTGCCATTTTAGGGATGGCCCTGGCGTCAAAACTCGATGGACAACAGCAAAGACAGCATATTGCAGTAATCGGTGATGCGTCGATTGCCAGCGGAATGGCGTTTGAGGCATTGAACCATCTCGGAGAGACCAATGCCAACGTGCTCATCGTTCTAAATGACAATGCCATTGGCATTGACCCCAGTGTAGGTGCATTGAAAAAATACCTCACCAACGTAAAGAAAGGCACCGCCAAGGACGAAAATATCTTTGAATGCCTCAACTTAGCCTATAGCGGTCCCATCGACGGCCATGATCTGGGTATGTTGATCTCAGAACTGAAGCGGTTGCAAAAAATCAACGGACCCAAACTGCTCCACCTCATAACCGTAAAGGGGAAAGGTCTGAAAAAAGCAGAGGAAAACCAGGTAGCCTACCATGCTCCAGGAAAATTTGATGCCAAAACGGGTGAAAAAATAAAAACATCCTATGAAAATATTCCTCCCAAATACCAAGATGTATTTGGCCATACCTTGGTAGAACTGGCCAAAGCGAACAAAAAAATTGTAGGTATTACCCCCGCCATGCCTACAGGCAGTTCACTAAAATTCATGATGCAAGAATTTCCCCAAAGGGCTTTTGATGTGGGTATCGCTGAGCAACATGCGGTCACTTTGGCGGCAGGCATGGCCACCCAAGGCCTAGTTCCTTTCTGTACCATATATTCGACCTTTTTGCAGCGGGCTTATGATCAGGTCATTCACGATGTGGCCCTGCAAAACCTACCCGTTATTTTTTGTCTTGATCGTGCCGGACTTGTCGGTCAAGATGGCCCGACACATCATGGGGTTTTTGATATGGCCTTTTTGCGCTGTATTCCCAACCTGACCATTTTCGCCCCCATGAACGAGATGGAATTGCGCAACATCATGTTCACTGCCCAAAAGGGCTTAAAACACCCGATAGCCATTCGCTACCCAAGGGGCAGGGGAACCACTAAGAATTGGCAGCGACCCTTTGATACGGTTGAACTTTATCGGGCAAGAGAACTTCAAAAAGGAAGCACGGTCGCCCTATTGTCCATAGGGCACATCGGCAACTCTATCAAGACATTGGTTGCCCAAACCAAAAACCCGGCACTGATCGGTCATTATGACATGCGGTTTGTCAAACCCTTAGATACGAAAATGCTTGATACCATCTTCAGCCAATACAAGCATATCGTTACCGTTGAAGACGGCTGTAAAACAGGAGGTTTTGGATCTGCCATTTTAGAATACGCCAATGCAAAAGGATATCAAAATCCGTTAAAGATGTTCGGTATAGGGGATCGCTTCATTGCGCATGGCACGATTGAAGAACTACATCAAATGGTTCAGATCGATATACTATCGATCAAGAATTACCTGAAAGAGGAACTATGCTTGGACCTATAGGTGTTTTCCGGTAATCTTATTGTGGATGCTTACAGCGGCACTGTCAGAAAGGCTGGCTACAAAACAGCATGTATTGAGCAAAATACGATAGATCGATCCATTGGTTACCTTAAAGCGGTCTGGCAAGGTTTTCATGACCAAACGGTCGTAATTGCCGGCAATACCTTCATAACTCTTGACCGCAGCTGAGCAATATACCTCCAAAATATCCAAAATGATTTGATATCCAGCAATTTCCTTTTCAATTACTTCAGGTGATTGGTAGATTTTTGATACGCTCAATGTGATGATATCTTCAATCTGTGCCTTATACTGGCTTTTTTGCAACAAAGCGGTTTCAAAGCTTCCTTCTAGGATAGACTCTTCATGCTCCTCAAAAATATTGACCGCATCTGTAATCAAGGTGCTTATCGATAGTGCCCTCAAATAACTCAACCTATCACTTGTGTTGCGCATGCTACGGTATTTTTTGGGGTTGATGTTGTCTTTGACCAAATTGATCAAATATTCCAGGGCATAGTCTTCCGATAGCAATCCAAGATTGATTCCGTCCTCAAAGTCAATGATGGTATAACAGATATCATCAGCTGCCTCGACAAGATAGGTCAGTGGATGTCTGTAAAAGCCAATTTCTGGGTTAAGGGTATTGCGTCGCAACCCCAATTCTTGTGCTACTTCTAGAAAAAATTCTTTATCTGCTTGAAAAAAACCAAATTTCTTGTCTACAATATGGCCCGATGGCTTTTTGGGAAGGGATTCTTTGGGGTATTTCATAAAAGCCCCCAATGTGGCATAACTTAAGCGCAACCCTCCCGGGACACCTTCCCGTGTTTCGGTCAAAAGGCGGAATCCATTGGCATTTCCCTCAAAATCAATAAGGTCTTGCAGTTCTTTTTCTGAAAGGTAATTACAGAATTTTGTGCCATTTCCGCTTGCAAAATACGATCCAATGGCTTTTTCACCACTGTGGCCAAAAGGGGGGTTGCCAATATCATGAGCCAAAGATGCCGCTGCCACAATAGCCCCAAAATCATTAAATCGAAAACCGAGGAAATCGCGGAGGCCAGGATATTTTTCAAGTATTTTTTTTCCCGCTGTACGACCAAGACTTCTACCGACCACTGAGACTTCTAAACTATGGGTGAGCCGCGTATGTACAAAGTCTTTCTTTGATCCAACACCAATGGGCATTGGAATTACTTGTGTTTTGTCTTGAAGGCTCCTAAAAGCTGAAGAAAAAATAATACGGTCATAATCCACATCAAAGCCCAACCGGGTTTCATCCTGCTCATGTCGCAGCCTTTTCTTGGTATCGCCATGGCGCTTTAACGAAAGTAACTGTTCCCAGTTCATTTGGCTTTCCTTTTAGGGGCGAAGATAACCGATTTGCAACTTTATTTGCGAGGGTCAAAAACATTCCCCATTGTACTACTATTTTTCATACTGTATTTGGTAACATTTTATTAACCTGCATGCGGAATTATAATAGCATTTTTGTTTTTATTTGATTTTTGATGGGGGAAAACATCTACATTTTTATGGTTGTCGCCTTAGGTATTTTGGCGATAACCGATTTAGTGGTCGGTGTCAGCAATGATGCCGTTAATTTTTTGAATTCTGCCCTTGGTTCAAAAGCCATTTCTTTTCGCACCATCATGATCGTTGCCAGTATCGGTATCGCCTTTGGTGCTGTATCTTCAAGTGGTATGATGGAAGTGGCCCGAAAAGGCATCTTCAATCCTTCAGAATTTGTGTTTGCCGAAATCATCATCATCTTCATGGCGGTCATGATCACCGATGTCTTGCTATTGGATTTTTTCAACACCCTGGGCATGCCTACTTCTACCACAGTTTCGATTGTTTTCGAACTTTTGGGTGCTGCCGTGGCTGTTGCCCTGATAAAAGTTTCCGGAGCTGGAGGTGGTTTTGAGGCACTGGGAGGGTATATCAATACAGGCAAAGCTACCGAAATCATATTGGGTATTTTATTGTCGGTCATCATAGCATTTACCATAGGTGCTGTGGTACAGTTCTTGTCAAGATTGCTCATATCTTTCAATTTTAATAAGCAACCTAAATGGGTCGGCGCCATTTTTGGCGGTATCGCCATCACGGCCATCATTTATTTTATATTGGTAAAAGGGCTGAAAAGTGCTGCTATTTTTAGTGGGGCACTTTTAGAATTCGTCGCCTTACAGTCAGAGCTCTTTATCTTCATCAATTTTGGCATATGGACCATTGTCTCATGGGTGCTCTCGGGAATGTTCAACATCAATATCTATAGAATCATTATCATTCTGGGCACCTTTGCACTGGCCATGGCCTTTGCAGGCAATGACCTGGTCAATTTCATCGGGGTACCCATTGCCGCCCTACAGTCATTCCAAGATTGGCAGGCTTCGGGTATGGCTGCCGAAAACTATTCCATGGAAGGTTTGGCCATTGCGGTCCGAACCCCGACCTATCTGCTTTTGGCTTCGGGCATCATTATGATCCTCACCTTGTGGTTTTCTACAAAGGCACGGTATGTTACCGAGACTGAAATCAACCTCTCAAGAGAAGGGGCAGGGGAAGAACGTTTTCCTCCCAATTTTTTATCACGGCAAATTGTAAAGTTTTCCATCAGGGCTTTTGATAGCATAAGTGAGGTTTTTCCCAACGGATTCAAAGACAAGGTCAATAAACGGTTGGTAAAACCTGTGGTATACATCCCAAAAGGAAGACAGCATGATATGCCCGCCTTTGATATGGTAAGGGCCTCTGTAAATTTAATGGTGGCCAGTGTCCTCATTTCCATTGCAACCTCAATGAAATTGCCACTGTCTACCACCTATGTCACATTCATGGTGGCCATGGGCACGTCACTTGCAGACCGAGCTTGGGGCGCGGAGAGTGCTGTTTACAGGGTGGCTGGCGTATTGAATGTGATTGGGGGGTGGTTTTTCACCGCTATCTGTGCTTTCGTATCTGCGGCCTTGATCGCTTACCTGATTCATGTGGGAGGCTTACTGGCCCTCTGTGTACTACTTTTCATAGCAGGGGTATTGCTGACACGCAATTATTTGTCACACAATAAAAAGCACAAGGAAAATAAGGTAGAAGAGGTACTTAGAAAGGCTGAAAACAGTTCCATACAAGGCGTTATTGAAGAAAGTGCCACTACGATTTCAAATGTAGTCAACAGAAGCAACAAGATTTATACTGGTGCCATAAACGGCCTGGCAAAACATGACTTGGAAGCACTTAAAAAAAATAAGAAGGGAGTGGTCAAATTGTCCAAAGAGGTTGAGGCCTTGAAGAACAATATCTTTTACTTTATCAAAAATCTCGATGAATCAAGTGTGGGCGGTGCCAGTAATTTTTACATTACCTTACTTGCCCTACTCCAAGATTTGACGCAGTCTTTGGAATATATTTCTAAATTGGGGCATACCCATGTCAACAATAATCACAAAAAACTGAAATACAATCAAATAAAGGAGCTCAAGGATCTTAATCAACAGCTTGAGAAGCTATTGTCAGATACTTCAGAGACCTTTGATTCCCGTTCTTTTGATCGCATCGTCGGTATTCTCAATACCAAGGAACAGTTCTTTGACCTGGTTACCGATAAAATAGAGAAACAGGTAAAACGAACACGTACCGAAGAATCTAGCCCTAAGAATACGACCTTATATTTTTCTATCTTAACAGAAACCAAAGATATCGTCAAGGGTATCATGAAACTGTTGGAACTCTATTATACAGAGCATGACAGTTCTGTTGAACCAGCAAGGATATCAAAATAATTGTCGTTGACCTGTTAAAAATACTTTTATGCGTTGTGCCTTTTTTCTTGTTTTATCACTTTCATATGGCCATTTGTTTTCACAGAAACTGACCGGTACCGAAGTATTGGAACGGTCAATAGCCTATCATGATCCCCAAGGCCAATGGAGCACATTTCAGGGCTCTTTTACGGTTACCATGCAAAGTCCGAAATCTGTAGATCGCATCAGCACCATCCATTTTGATATGCCCAAGGCAACGTTTGGGCTCGATGTTCAAAAGGGAGAAGACCAATACCGATATGTGCTCTCTGGCAATGAATGTGAAATTACCCTTAATGGGAAAAAGACCTTTTCAGCATCAGAACAGAAAAAATTTCAGCTCAATTGTGAAAGGGGAAACCTTATGAAAGATTATTATACTTATCTGTATGGCCTTCCTATGAAGCTTAAAGACCCGGGAACCCTTGTTAATGACAACATAGAAAAAAAACAATTTAAGGGAAAGGAATATTGGGTACTTCAGGTAAACTATGAAAAAAATGTCGGTAGTGATGTTTGGTATTTTTACTTCAACCCCGTGTCATATGCCTTGGAATGCTATCAATTTTACCATGACGAAACTAAAAATGATGGGGAATATATTCTGTTGAACGGTGTCGAAGCCATCAATGGAATCAAAATGCCCAAAGACAGGGCTTGGTACTACAATAAAGACAGCACGTATTTAGGTACTGACATCTTGACCAAAGCACCTTTGTAGTACAGGGTTATCTATAAAAATTCATTTCATCAAGATACTGCCACACAGCATCGGGAAGCAATGGCCTTATGTTTTTGCCCTGATGGTGCTGTTTTCTGATAAAAGTCGATGAGATCTCCATAATGGGAGCATCGATATGGTGAATTTTAGGATGATTCCCAAATCGGTGCTGAAGGGTGCCACTCGAAATTCTGGGATAGACATAAATCTCGTGGTTTTCCAGGATTGCCCCATAATTTTTCCACTTATGGAACCCTTTCAGGTTATCTTCTCCCATAATCAGTGAAAATCGGTAATCTTTTTCATGCCTTTCCTCAAGATGTACCAAGGTATTGCTGGTATAATTGGGCTGAGGCAAATCAAATTCAATGTTGCTTGGTCTTAATTTTTGATAGTCGGCTGTAGCTTCATAAACCATCTGGTAACGATGGTGGTCTGCCAAGAGCGATTGCTTTTGTTTAAAAGGGCTCTGTGGGGTGACCACAAACCAAATCTCTTCCAAATCAGAAAACTCGACCATATGGTTCGCAATCACAAGATGCCCTATATGAACGGGGTTGAATGTCCCAAAGTATAGTCCCACTTTCTTCATCTTGCCAGAATCACTCTTCTTTATGTACAGAATCAGGGATTATTCCTAAAAAGTCAGCCACCAATTGATAAGATTCTTCTAGGGCGGTTTCTAGATCGTAATTTTTGATAATTTGGTCAAACTGTGGTGCCGTTGCCAATTCAACTGATGCCTTCGCAATGCGCATATTGATCTTATCGTCACTTTCTGTGCTCCTTTTCTTTAACCTGATCTTGAGTTCATCGACACTGGGGGGTTTTACAAAAACGGCCAAGGTCTTATCAGGAAACTTTTTTTTGATACGCAGCCCACCGGCCACATCAATGTCAAAAATGACGTTCTTTCCTTCGGCCCAGAGCCGTTCGACCTCACTTTTCATCGTACCATAAAAACTATCGCGATAGACCTCTTCCCATTCGACGAAATCATTGTTCTTTATATGCCGCTTAAACTCTGAAATGGACATGAAGTAGTAATTCACCCCATCTTTTTCCCTTCCACGTCTGGGGCGTGAGGTTGCTGAAACAGAAAAGGCAAGGTTGAGCTCTTGATATTTCAATAAGTGGTGCACTATGGTCGTTTTGCCGCTTCCTGAAGGTGCTGAAAAAATAATAAGTTTGCCGCCCTCGCTCATAACACATTGAGCATCTGCTCCTTTATTTTTTCGAGTTCATCTTTCATTTGCACTACCAATTGTTGCATGGGGGCATAATTTGCCTTTGATCCTATGGTATTGATTTCCCTGCCAATCTCTTGAGCAATAAATCCTAATTTTTTTCCATTCGAATCTTCGGAGTTCAAGGTGGTCTCAAAATAATCCAAATGATTTGATAACCTTACTTTTTCTTCAGTGATATCATATTTTTCCAAGTAATAGATCAGCTCTTGCTCGAATCGGTTCGCATCAACTTCTACCTTTAATTCAGCAACAGCTTTTTCTAAACGCTCCCGAATGGTATCCAATCGACTTGGATCTATTTCTTGAACGCTTTTCAAGAGATGGTGCAATTGTATCAATCGTTCCTTGAAATCCTTTTCAAGTACCTTGCCTTCGGTCGTCCTAAAGGTATTGATTTCTTGTAGGGCAAGATGCAATCCAGATTTAATGGCCTCAAATTCCGCTTCATCAATATCATTCTTATCGGTTTTTAAGGCATCGGGCATCCGTAATGCCATTTCAAGTAATTTTACAGGATCACCCTGGGCAATTTCATCCAGTTGTCGCATGTAGTTCTTCACCACACCTTGATTGATCTCGGCAGTGGTGTCTTCTCCAGTTATCTCGACATAAAGTCCAAAATCTACTTTGCCGCGAATCAAGGAATCGGATATCGCCTTTCGTATTTCTAGCTCCTTTTCACGATACGCTTGGGGTATACGCGCATTGATATCCAAGTTTTTGCTGTTGAGTGACTTTAATTCTAACGTTATTTTCTTTGTGGGAAGAAATACCACATGCTTCCCGAAACCAGTCATGGATTGGATCATATGCCAATAGTGGATTTCGGCAAAGGTAGAAAAATGGGTCCAATTGCTTCAGTTTTGTAATCTTGAAAACAAAAAATGGAGTTTTTAAAGTTCCCTGACCCAAATATTGCGGTAACTGACCCTGCTATTGTCACGATGGTCCTGTAGTTTGACCGGGGCTTTACCATGTGGGTGGTTTTTAGGCCATCCGATATATTCGGTGGTCCCCTGAACCGCAAAATGATCCTGTATCAAAACCCCATTGTGCAAGACCGTTATCGTTGCTGATGCTGTTTTTTCACCAGAAGTATTGAACTTTGGTGCATGGTAAATGATATCGTACGTATTCCATTGTCCAGAAGGCACCGATGCCATTGCCAAGGGAATGGACTGTTTGTAGATAGCACCTACTTGGCCATTTACATAGGTATCATTCTGGTTGTTGTCCAACACCTGAACTTCATACCGGTTCTGCAAAAACACCCCACTGTTTCCCCTGCCCTGTCCTTCGCTTTGCACTTCTTTCGGTGAACGCCATTCAATGTGCAACTGTACACTGCCAAAGTTTCGCTTGGTCTGGATATCCCCTGTTTTATCCTTGACCGTCATACTGCCGTCACCATTCAAATGCCATTTAACGGCAGTACTATCAACAGCACTTATCCATTCATCAAAATTGGAGCCATCAAAAAGCACGATGGCATCACTCGGCACCCCATGACCGTTTATAGATACTTTTGGGGGAACCGGTTCATACACTTCAGTATCTGCTGGTTTTGTGGGTTCAGCGGTTGCAGTTTGTTCTGCTTGGGCCTGACAGATGGCCACATATAAAAAAAGAACGGTAAATGGTAAAAGATGCTTCATATTAGAGCTCTTTGATCTTGATATTTCTATAGGCAACAATATCGCCATGGTCTTGCAATCCTATTTTTCCAGTGGTGTATTTTCCAAAACCCTCCCAATCGGCAAATTTCGAATTTGCTACCATTTCATCCCAAAGCGCGCCCTGAAGGGGAAATGTGCAAATCGCTGTTCCATTTAGCACAACATTGCCCTCATTGGTGGTATGGTTCACGGTAAGTACACAATGGTTCCATTCACCTACAGGTTTTACCACATCTGCAGAAGGAGCCACCAAATCATAGAGTGCCCCCGCTTGGTGGGTGGTACCGTTTTTGGCATCTGGATGTGCTAAGTTATCCAAAACCTGTATCTCAGGGCCCGTTTCATAAGGTTTGCCAAATGCCTCGCTCTCGTAGACACCCCAAAAAATACCGCTATTGCCCCCATCTGAAATTTTCCATTCGAGCGAGAGCACAAAATCAGTAAACTCGCTATCAGTGACAATATTGAAGCTTTCACCCTCATTACGGGTCTCTGGAGGATAGAAGACCATGGCACCATCTTCCAGTTGCCAGGGAGCCTCGATGGCATTGCCCCTGTAATAATGCCATCCCTCAAACGAACGACCATCGAAGAGGGGTATCCACTCATTCTCAGTTTTGGTTTCCATAGGCTTTTGGAATTCGTTTTCTGTTTCTTTCTTCTTGGTATTACATGCAAATGCCATACCTACCAATAGTAGCAACACTACATTTTTCATAGGCCCAAAATACGCTTCAACTGTGTTTTGTCGATTTCGGCGCCTGCGAAATCATCAAAGGTCTTGGTCGTTGCCTCAATGATGTGGTCCTGTATGAACTTGGCACCCTCGCGTGCCCCTTGTTCAGGGCTCTTGATACAGCACTCCCACTCCATTACTGCCCAAACATCGCACCCATATTGGGTCAGTTTTGAAAAAATGGTCTTAAAGTCAATTTGGCCATCACCCAAAGAACGATACCTCCCTGCACGGTCTCCCCAATCATTATACCCGCCAAAAGCCCCTTTTTTTCCAGTTGGATTGAATTCTGAGTCTTTGACATGAAACGATTTGATGAATTCGTGATAGTGGTCAATATAGGTGATATAATCCAATTGCTGTAATACAAAGTGGCTGGGGTCGTAAAGAATGTTGACCCGGGTATGGTTTCCAGTAGCGGTCAAAAAACGTTCAAAAGTATCACCATCATGTAGGTCTTCCCCTGGATGGATCTCATAACATACATCTACCCCCTCGTTGTCAAAATGGTCGAGAATCGGCATCCAACGTTTCGCAAGTTCTTCAAATCCCATTTCGACGAGACCCGCAGGGCGTTGCGGCCATGGGTGTGCCGTATGCCAAAGTAAGGCCCCTGAGAAAGTCGCATGTGCTTTGATGCCCAGCCTTCGGCTGGCCGTAGCTGCCTTCTTTACTGTCTCAATGGCCCATGCCGTTCGCTCTTTAGGCTTTCCTTTGAGTGCATCAGGGGCAAAATTATCAAACATGATATCATAAGCAGGGTGCACTGCTACCAATTGCCCTTGCAGATGGGTTGAAAGCTCCGTGATTTCCAATCCATGTGCATTGATCCTTCCCTTGAGCTCATCACAATACTCTTGGCTATCGGCAGCCAGATCAAGGTCAATAAGAAATTTTTCCCAGGTTGGTATCTGAATTCCCTTGTATCCAAGATCCGCAGCCCACTTGCAGAGACCATCCAGTGAATTGAATGGTGGTTTCGTATCGACAAATTGTGCAAGAAATACTGCAGGCCCTTTTATAGTCTTCATTTTTACGTATAGGTTTTGGGAATAATCTGCTATATTTAGCAAATAAATTCCTGATTGCGTTCGTTTTTTGGAAAGTACTAAAAATAGAAATAACAACAGAATTCCCCTAACAAATATTTAATGGAAAACGCTTCAGCCAGAAATCTCTGGGGTGACTTTTTGGATGCCCATTTGGAATTTGCATCTGAAGATGCCCCTGCCGTGAGGTACTTTGGTGATAACCAAAAAGACGCAGACCATTTGGCCGATCTGGTCTGTAAAGATATCAAAAGGGCCACTTCGCATTCATTGCTGGGCATACAGCTACGGGGAGAAGGCCTGCCCAAAATCGGAGATTTCTTTGTGGTCACCAATTGGTCAGGAGATGCCAAGTGTATCATAAGAACCACATCGGTCAAACTGGTTCCCTATTTTTCAGTTCATGCGGAACATGCCCGTTTAGAGGGCGAAGGCGACAAAAGCTTGGCCCATTGGAAAAAAGTCCATTGGGGCTATTACACCCGTGAACTTGCAAAATTCGACAGGGTGCCCCTTGAGAGCATGATTGTGGTCTTTGAGCGTTTTGAAAAGCTTTTTCTGAGATAAACAGAATGGCCGCTTTTGGGCGGCCATTTCAGTGCTTGGGGCAGAAGGATGTGCTAATCCAAATCAACCCATACATTGCCTCCCTTATGGGAAGCAACTGTTCCTTCAATAAAATTCATTCCGCGTACACCATCATTCATGGTCGGAAACTCGCCATCGTTATAATCTTCACCCCGTATCGCCTTTGCAGCACCGAGATAAATGTTTGCCATCGAATCAAAAATACCCTCTGGATGGCCAGGAGGGAGTTTGGTCCCCTCCAATGACAATGCCGAATTGTATGGATGGCCGGGCCTATAGACCTGCAATGGCTGCCCTTCAGTGAAGAAATACAAAAAATTGGGTTTCTCTTGCTCCCAGACCAAGCCTCCTTTTTCGCCATAAATTCGAATGGCCAATCCATTTTCTTCGCCGGTAGCGACTTGGCTAGCCCGTATCACCCCTTTTACATGGTCTCCCATGTGCATTAAAACAGTACCATCGACATCCATTTGGTTGTCATCATATAAATAGTTAAAATCACATAATATGGAACTTACCTTTAATCCCGTTGAAAATTCGACAAGATTGAACGCATGCACCCCAATGTCTCCCATACACGAACTAATTCCTGCTTTTTTAGGATCTAAACGCCATACTGAACTTCTTTTTTCCTTGTCATGGATGATGGGGTTGATCCAACCCTGATAATACCGCGCATCGACTTTGTGGATCTTGCCCAATTTTCCTGCTTTGACCATCTCACGCATTTGCCGCACCATGGGGTAACCGGTATAGGTATGGGTAAGGGCAAAGACCTTACCAGACTTCTGGTGGGCCTGCTGCAAAATCTTGGCCTCTTCATAGTTCATGGTCATCGGTTTTTCACAGATGACATGAAACCCGTTATCAAGCAACTTCTTGGCCATTGGAAAATGTAAAAAATTCGGGGTCTGTACCGAACAGACCTGAATACGTTCACTTTCTGGCAACCTCAGTTCTTCTTCGACCAGCGTATCAAAATCTCTGTAGATACGATTGGTCGGAATATCGATTTCATTGGCAAAATCTAGGCTTTCTTCATGATCAGGATTGAAAACGGCACCAACGATTTCATAGTTGTCGTTGATGAATGAGGCCACTCGGTGCAAAACACCGATAAGGGAGTCCCCTCCCCCGCCAAGAATTCCCAGTCTTATTTTTTTGGGCATAGTTATGAGTTTTGATTATTCTTTGTAGGCTATTTTTTCGTTCTTGAATAAAAGTACAAATATGATAAGTACCCCCAAGGCAAAAATAGATGGGAAGATCCAGATAGCTTTCCAATCATGAAGGTTTTCTGAAACCAGATATGCATCTGATATTTTACCTGCTACCCAAAAACCGATCAACATGCCCAAACCATAGGTTGCCAAGGTAATCAGACCTTGGGCGGCACTCTTATATTTTTCCCCTGCCTTAGAGTCAGTATATATCTGCCCCGACACAAAAAAGAAATCATAACAGATCCCGTGCAATGCAATCCCCAAGATCAGCATAAATGCCAATTCTCCCGCGTTACCGTAAGCGAACAACAAATAGCGAACCGTCCATGCCAGCATGCCCACCAAAATGGTCTTTTTAAACCCAAATTTTTTAAAGAAAAAGGGCAGTAACAGCATGAAAAGCACTTCTGAAGCTTGACCGATGGTCATTTTCCCTGTCGGATTGTCAACCCCTATCTCTGCCAAGAACGGATTTGCATTTTGGTAATAAAATGCAAGTGGAATACATATGAGTATCGACGAAACAAAGAAAATGAGAAAATTACGGTCCTTCAAAAGCTTTAGGGCATCTAACCCCAAAATTCCAGAAATGGTCACTTTTTCATCCTTGGCCACCCTTGGAGGCGTTTTTGGAAGGGTGAAACTAAAGACCCCCAACACTCCCGATGCAATTGCCACCATCAAAAAGGTGTTTTTTAGCATTCCTTCAGCCCGTGCCTCAGGGGAATCCCACAGAAACACATAACTTATGATCAATCCAGCCACGATCCAACCAATGGTACCAAACACCCTTACCAATGAAAATTCTTTTGCAGGGTCTTTCATTTGGTTGAACGAAACGGAATTCACCAAGGCCAAGGTCGGCATGTAGAGGATCATATACCCCAAAACATAGGGGTAGAATACCGAAAAATCAGTAGCCGTATACATTTGGTACATGAGCGCAGCTCCCAAAAGATGTAAAACCCCTAAAATACGTTCCGCATTAAAATAGCGGTCTGCAATAAGCCCAATGATAAATGGTGCGATGATCGCACCCCATGACTGTGTGGAAAAAGCCATCGCTATTTCACCTCCAGTGGCGTTTAGGTTATCTCCCAAGAATGTTCCCAAGGTCACAAACCAGCCCCCCCAAATAAAAAATTCAAGAAACATCATCAACGACAGTTGGAACTTTGTTTTAAGGTTCATAGTACGGATATATTTAAAAGGTTATCGCTTGTAAAAAATGTAATCCAATGGCTTGGGTTCAATATCATTTAGCCTTAGGTCCATTAGAATTTGACCCCGATGATGGGTCGAATGGTTGATAATGTGAAAGAGAATATCTTTGATTTCATTAGCCAAAAGCCTGCCTGCGGTAGTCTCATAATCGACCCGCTTGCCAAAATCATCTGTCTTGGTGACGATTTCAAATGTTGTTCGTTGATTTTCATAATGTATATCCTCCCAACTCACCAAATCATGTTCTTGCCAAACCCCATATTCATGTGGTTTCCCCAAAATCCGCTGGTTCCAGATATGATGGGCATTTAGAATATGTGAAAACAGCCGTACACTTTTTGGGGGCATTTTTTTGAATACAGCACTTTCTTCTATCAATTTTTTATTGCAATAGAAATTATAATCAAACAATTGATTGAACAGTGCTTTCATAAAAAAATTGGTTAGCCGACTTTACGAGATTTGTTGTGCAGCATTGACCAATAGGTTCTTTGTTGCCATGATGCCCGCTTCTTCACCTAATTCATTTCCTTCATATTCGACGCCAATATAACCCGTATAGCCTGCATCTTTCACAATCTGCAACATTCTTGCATAGTCTATCTTGGTTTCTAGGCCCTGCTCATCAAAATTATAGGATTTTGCACTTACGGCTTTCGCATGTGGCATTAGTTCAGTCACGCCCTGGTACATATCATACGCTTCGAGGCACTTTGATTCATAATAAGATCCGTCTTCGCGTTTTACGCAAAAATTGCCAAAATCTGGTAGTGTCCCACAGTTTGGCAGGTTCACCGCTTTCATAATTGCAGCCAACATTGCCCCATTTGAGGACAGTCCGCCGTGATTTTCAACGATAACATTAATATTCTTATCCTTCGCATAGGTGGCCAACTGTGTCAAGCCATCGATAGATGCATCGGTCCATGCATCGGGCTCTTGTGTACCATTGAGGTTTACTCTAATGGAGTGGCAGCCCATAGCAGCGGCAGCATCTACCCATTTGTAGTGGTTTTCTACAGCTGTCTTTCGTTCTTCGGCATTGGCTGCCGCCAAATCTCCCTGACCATCGACCATGATGAGCACATTTTGAAGGCCATGCTTCTCGCTCTCTGCGTTACACTTATCAACAAATGCCTTCATGGCCTCTTCGGAAAAATTTTCCTTCCCAAGCTCAGGGTAATACAGTCCACTGACATACTCCAGACCTTCAAAACCCCATGCCTTCGCTTTTTCTGCAAAAGTATAGGGGTCAACGCCCTCAAAACGTATCATTTTATTGATGGACCATTGGGCTAGGGAAAGCTTAAAAAAAGGTGCCATTGCCTTAGTGCTTTCCTTTTCTCCTGCAGTGGTATCCACCGCCTCTTTTTTCTTGGTGTTGCATGAGTATATTCCTACCAAAGACAATGCTGCACTTGCCTTGGCCGTATTTTGAATAAAATGCCTTCGTTCCATATATGTAGATGATTTAGTTGTATTGCCAGAACTATAACGTTATAGTGTGAAATCGTCAATTTAGACCCGGATTAAATGTAGAAAATTAATTTAATATTTAATACATTTAGGAAATAAACAATTTAGCATACATGAGTAAATTCTATTACAATGAGGAGCAAGAATCGTATGATGCGATTGTTGTTGGTACTGGCATCAGTGGTGGTTGGGCTGCAAAGGAATTGTGCGAAAACGGACTCAAAACCTTGGTGCTGGAACGAGGTCGCATGGTAAAGCACATTGAAGACTACCCTACCGCCAACCTAGACCCGTGGGATTTTCCCCACAATGGGGAGCTTCCGAAGGAAGAAGCGAAAAAGCAGGAGAAACAGGCACGAACAGGATATACGGTCAGGGCACCACATCATTTTTGGTTTGTTAACGATTTGGAGCATCCCTATAACGAGACCAAACGTTTTGATTGGATGAGAGGCTATCATGTCGGTGGACGGTCCATCATGTGGGGACGCCACAGTTACCGATGGAGTGCATTGGATTTCGAGGCGAATAAACTTGATGGTATTGCGGTTGATTGGCCCATACGCTATAAAGATATTGCCCCTTGGTACGACAAAGTCGAATCTTACATTGGGGTAACCGGAGAAAAATTGGGATTGACCCAATTACCAGATGGTCAATTTGAGCCCATGATGGAGCTTAACTGTGTCGAGCAACATGTGCGTGACAAGGTCGCCGAACATTTTGATGGAAGGGTCATCACCGCTGGTCGGGTTGCCCATATCAATAGTAATAAAAAATTTGAGGGCCGATCGAGGTGCATGTACCGCAACCGTTGCATCAGAGGGTGCCCGTTCGGGGCCTATTTCAGTAGTGTCTCTTCGACACTCCCTGCTGCTGAACGTACCGGCAACATGACCTTACGACCCGATTCGATCGTGCATGAAGTAATCTATGATCCCGATACCAAAAAAGCCACTGGTGTAAAAGTTATCGATAGGGTTACCAAGCAAGTATTTGAATTTAGGGCCAAGGTCATTTTTCTCTGTGCCTCGGCCATTGCGTCTACCGCTATTTTAATGCAATCAAAATCGGATCGCTTTCCTGACGGATTGGGCAATGACTCCGACCAATTGGGCCGAAATATCATGGACCACCACTTGGGCGTAGGTGCCTCAGGGAAATTCGATGGTTTTGAAGATAAATATTATAAAGGACGCAAACCGAATGGTATTTATGTTCCCAGATTCAGAAACTTGGGGGGTGATTCCAATACCAATGACTTTATAAGGGGCTATGGTTACCAAGGGGGTGCAAGGCGTGAAAACTGGGAAGATGCCATTGCAGAACTCTCTCACGGAAAAGAGCTAAAAAATGCCATTTTAAAACCTGGTGGGTGGCAATTTGGTATGGGTGGCTTCGGTGAAGTCTTACCTTACGAAGATAATCGAATGACCATGGATTATGATAAATTGGACGCTTGGGGCTTACCCACGGTCACCTTTGACGCTGAATTCCACGAAAACGAATGGAAAATGCGGGAAGATATGAAGAACCAGGCCGTAGACATGCTCGAAAAAGCTGGTTTGAGAGAGGTAGAACCTTTTGATAATCCTGGTGCATTGGGGTTGGGCATACATGAAATGGGTACCGCCCGTATGGGAAGGAATCCCAAAACTTCAGTATTGAATGGAAACAACCAAGTACATGCCGTCAAAAATGTTTATGTTACTGACGGAGCATTTATGACCTCAGCAAGCTGCGTCAATCCCTCATTGACCTATATGGCATTTACAGCACGGGCAGCGAGCCATGCCGCCGAAGAACTTAAAAAAGGAAACATCTGATGGAAAGAAGAATTGCACTGAAAAATATGGGAATGGTATTCGGGTACGCCGTTGCTACCCCCACATTGCTGGGAATCGTTCAAAGTTGCCAATCCAAACCTGCTTATGCAGATTGGGTACCTCAATTTTTTTCAAAAGATGAAGGCATGGCCATCGCCCAAATGTTGGATATCATATTACCGAAAACAGAGACTCCTTCTGCCACTGAGCAAAATGTGCATGTGTTCTTTGACGAGTTTGCCAATTCGGTCTTGCCCGAAGAACAGCAAGAATTTGTAAAGATGGCCATGGGTAAATTTTTTGATAAGGTCTTGCAGGATTCCGGAGAGGAGAGCTTGGTCGAAATCAAGCCCGCAGCCATGGAACCTATTTTGGCAACTTACCTAAAGAAAAGGTCTGATGAACAAGAAAAAGCCCATGAAGAGGCCATTGGCCAGTACATGGAAGCAAAAATGAAAAGCGAGGAAACAGTGTTGGATGATGAAATCGCACGATTTGCATTTGCAAACAATGTCAGGGATATGGCCATTTGGGCCTATAAATCATCTGAGTTTATCGGAGAGGAAGTCTTGGCCTACCTTCCAGTTCCTGGAGAATATATCGCCTGTGGTGATGCCAAGGAACTGACAGCGGACAAGGCTTGGTCTTTATAAAGCTTTGATTACCGAAAAAATACATAGAAGCCTCACTAAAAGTGAGGCTTTTTTTGGGCATTGATCCAAATGGATAACACTCTTGATCGTTCATTTAAATCAAAACACCCCAGTATCGGTCTTTATGTGGGGTAGACCTGATCTGAGGCATTTCAATTTAAATAAACACTATCAAACTATGATCCGCACATAAGGCAATCATCATCAGCCTGACCTTCTTTGGCCCGCGCGATCATTTCTTTCATTTCTTCGGCAGTCATGGGCTGCACATCAACTTCTTGTTGGGAAACCGGGGTTGGCTCCACTTTTATGCCTGCGGCTGCTTTTGGTGTTGCCGCTGCTACTTCGGCTTCAGCGGCAACGCTCACGGGCATCTCTTTCTTTTTGGTATTGTCAAGGGTAAACTTGATTGCATCGACGGCAGCCTTGGTTCTTAAATAATACATGCCGGTTTTAAGGCCACTCTTCCAAGCATAAAAATGCATTGAGGTCAATTTGGCATAATTGGCATTTTCCATGAACAGGTTCAACGATTGGCTTTGGTCTATAAAATACCCACGCTGCCGGCTCATATCAATGATATCTTTCATGCTCAGCTCCCAAACTGTCTTATAGAGTTCCTTGATATCTTCAGGTATGACATCGATATGTTGTACAGATCCATTGGCTCGCATTAACTCTTGCTTCAGGCTTTCGTTCCAAAGGCCCAGCTTTACCAAATCTTCCAATAAGTGTTTATTGACAACAATAAATTCTCCTGACAGTACCCGACGTGTATAGATGTTTGAGGTATACGGTTCAAAGCATTCGTTATTGCCCAAAATTTGGGAGGTAGAGGCTGTAGGCATGGGAGCGACCAACAACGAGTTTCGAACACCATTTTTCTTGACATCCTTTCTAAGTTTGCCCCAGTCCCATCTACCGGACAGTTCCTCATCCTTGATTCCCCAAAGATTATGCTGAAACTCTCCTTTTGAAATCGGTGATCCTTTATACGATGTATATGCTCCTTCTTTACCTGCCTCTTCCATAGAGGCCGTTACAGCAGCAAAATATAGTGTTTCAAAAATCTCTTGGTTGAGTTTCTTTGCCTCATCGCTGGTAAAGGGCAGCCTAAGCATGATAAAGGTATCTGCGAGTCCTTGAACACCAAGTCCGATTGGCCTATGTCTCATGTTTGAGTTTCGTGCCTCTTCGACTGGGTAATAGTTTCTATCTATGACCCTGTTCAAGTTCTTTGTCACCCGTTTGGTGACCTTAAAAAGTTCTTTATGGTCAAATTGGCCATTTTTTACAAACATGGGCAGGGCTATGGAGGCTAAATTACATACCGCCACTTCATCGGGAGAAGTGTATTCCAAGATTTCAGTACACAGATTGGAAGAGCGGATGGTTCCCAGATTTTTCTGGTTGCTTTTTCTGTTGGCTGCATCTTTATAGAGCATGTAAGGTGTTCCCGTCTCTATTTGAGACTCCAATATCTTTTCCCATAGCTCCCTGGCCTTAATGGTCTTGCGGCCTTTGCCCTCTGATTCGTACTTCGTATAAAGTGCCTCGAACGCTTCACTGTGGTTGTTAAAAAGTTCTGGACATTCATTGGGGCACATCAAGGTCCATTGCCCATCTGCTTCTACCCGTTTCATAAAAAGATCAGGAATCCACATGGCGTAGAAGAGGTCACGAGCCCTCATTTCTTCTTTACCGTGATTCTTCTTCAAGTCTAAAAAATCAAAGATATCGGCATGCCAAGGCTCTACATAGATGGCGAAGCTTCCCTTTCGTTTTCCGCCTCCTTGATCCACATAACGAGCGGTATCGTTGAAAACCCGAAGCATGGGCACTATGCCATTTGAAGTGCCATTGGTACCCGCGATATAAGAACCTGTCGCCCTGATATTATGTATCGATAATCCAATACCCCCAGCAGATTGTGAAATTTTTGCTGTCTGCTTTAGGGTATCGTATATACCGTCAATGCTGTCATCTTTCATTGCCAAAAGAAAACAGGATGACATTTGTGGTTTGGGGGTGCCTGAATTAAATAGTGTTGGCGTGGCATGTGTAAAATACTTTTTTGACATCAACTCGTATGTCTCTAAAGCGGCGTCCAGGTCATTAAGGTGTATGCCCACCGCAACACGCATCAGCATATGCTGGGGACGTTCTGCAATCTTTCCGTTCAATTTCAACAGATACGACCGCTCCAAGGTCTTGAAACCGAAATAATCATAGCCAAAATCACGGTTATAGATAATGGTGGAATCCAATTGATCGGCATTTTCAGCAATGACCTTATAGACTTCATCTGATACTAAAGGTGCTTTTTTGCCTGTACGAGGATTGATGTACTCATACAGATCTTTCATGGTCTCTGAAAAAGACTTTTTGGTGTTTTTATGTAAGTTTGAAACGGAAATACGCGCAGCGAGTTTTGCATAGTCAGGGTGTGTTGTGGTCATGGTAGCTGCTATCTCAGCGGCCAGATTGTCAAGTTCTGAAGTAGTCACACCATCATAGAGGCCTTCAATGACCCTCATTGCCACTTTTACGGGATCCACAAGGCCATTGAGACCATAACAAAGTTTTCGAACCCTTGCCGTAATCTTATCGAACATCATCGGCTCTTTTCTTCCATCTCTTTTTACTACATACATACTATACGTGTTTTTTTAGCATTCTTATTGATTTGACATACCATGGCCAAAAGGCGTTAAAATCTTACCATTTTTTGATTTGGGAGCAGAATGTCGTTCTTCAACTATATAGAAGGGGGCGAAGCCTCTTGTCAGAAGTCGGCATCAAAGCTTATTTTCTGTGAATCGGTATCTTTTTCTTTGTTGAGAACCCCTGCTTTTTGGTATTCTGAAACCCGCTTTTCAAAGAAATTGGTTTTTCCTTGCAGTGAAATCATATCCATAAAATCAAAGGGGTTGGTAGCATGGTATACTTTTTCGCATTCCAATTCCACCAAAAGTCTGTCGGTCACAAACTCCAAGTACTGGGTCATCAACTTTGCGTTCATTCCGATAAGACTGACCGGAAGCGATTCGGTGATAAATTCACGTTCGATATTGAGGGCATCGACAATAATTTCAGTAATGCGTGCTTTTGACACCTTGTTGACCAAGTGTCTATTGTGCAAATGCACCGCGTAGTCACAATGCATGCCTTCATCCCTTGAAATCAATTCATTTGAGAATGTTAACCCAGGCATAAGACCTCTCTTCTTTAGCCAAAAAATGGAGCAGAACGCCCCTGAAAAGAAAATACCCTCAACAGCGGCAAAGGCAATCAACCGTTCTGCAAAACTGGGCGATTCGATCCATCGCAATGCCCAGTCAGCCTTCTTCTTTATCGCAGGAAAGTTCTCAAGAGCCTTGAACAGTACATTCTTCTCTTTTTCATCTTTCACATAGGTGTCTATGAGCAAGGAATACGTTTCAGAATGGATGTTCTCCATCATAATCTGAAAGCCATAGAAGAACTTGGCTTCTGAATACTGCACTTCATTTACAAAATTCTCGGCCAAATTTTCGTTCACGATACCATCGGAAGCAGCAAAAAATGCCAGAATGTGTTTGATAAAGTAGCGCTCATCGTCATTAAGCTTCGTGTTCCAATCCGATAGGTCTTGATGAAGGTCTATCTCTTCAGCCGTCCAAAAGCATGCTTCACATTTTTTATACCATTCCCAAAGGTCATGGTGCTGAATGGGAAATATTACAAATCGATCTTCATTTTCCTGTAAGATAGGCTCAACTGTGGCTGACATAGTTTTTGTTTAAATTTTAATTGGAACGAGAATTTCCCTATGAGGACGGGCTTACAAAGATTTAAAAATGTCGCCGTATTGTAAAGTTTGTTTCAGCAAAACAACCACAAAGTTTTTAACACAACATGTTGAAATGTAGTCTCACAAGTGAAATTCATTGTGGTTTTGAAAAATATCCCCCAAAGAATTTTATATCACGTACTTGAACAAAAAAATAAGACCAAAAAGCATTTTTATTATCGCTTTTTGGTCTTATATCCAGCGTTCAAACAGACAACCAAACCGTACGGCCTGCCATGGAATTTAGATGATGGAACATGTTCTTGGGTAGTTCCCCCGAAACCCAGAACTTTTGCCCCATTCATCGTTATCTTCCAGACAAACTATTTCGTGAGACCATGCCAATTGCATGTTTATCTGGCCGTACGATGGTTGGTCGTTGAACACTGGTACTTTCTTTTAATCTAAGAAGGTTATCTGTTATGAAACGACACAACACTATTGTCTTTTGGCACCGGCTTTTTGTCTTCATCAATAATGGCAACAAAAACAAGTGCAACCACCAAAACCAAAAAAAACAGTGAACATCTTCCCCATGACAATAGCATTGATTGATTGTTGTGCTTTCAAACGACACTAAAATAGGGTGGAGAAATTTTCGTCTAAAGGCCATATGTATAAATGGTCAAAAATCATGTATGGATTGCAACACAGTCAAAAAAAATGTTATTCTTTGATTTTCATTAAGTTATAAAAATGTATGGCGTTTTTCAGTAATTGCAGTACAAATACTACAAAAAATGGATGTCAAAGTCAGTTTTGGTCATTTTCATACCAGCTATAAGGTATAACTGTCCAAAAACACAATTTTTTCGGCAGTATATATATAATAATCCTAATTTTGAGGCACTTATGTATTTTCTATGCTAGAAGCAGTTATTGTTGATGATGAAATAAAAGCATTGCAAAGCCTGAGTTGGGAATTGACCAATCTAAGCGATGAAGTAAACATCGTTGCCTCATTTACCGATGCCCATGAAGCCTTGGCATATTTAGAAAGAAACACGCCCGACTGCCTATTTTTAGATATTGAGATGCCTTCAATGGATGGTTTTCAGTTCATAAAAAATTTAAAAAACAAAGATTTTCCGGTGGTCATTACCACAGCATACAACCAATATGCCCTCCAAGCCTTAAAAAATGAGGCCATCGACTATCTGTTAAAGCCCATCGACACAGATGACCTTGACGAGACCATAACCAAGATAAAAAAATACAATTCAAAGCACATCACGGCAGAAAGGCTCGAAAAAATTCTTCTGAACCACAACGAAGGGTCACAAAACAAAAGAATTACGATAAATACTGACGGTAAGCTTTTATTTTTTAGCAGCGAAGAAATTCTTTATGCGGAATCTGATGGTAATTATAGTACCATACATCTAGCTGATGGCCAAAAAATCTTACTGACAAAAAAACTTAAGGAAGTCAATCAATTACTGCCCAGAAACAGTTTTTTCCGAATTCATAATTCCTTTATTGTCAATTTGAACAAAATAAAGGAGTTTCTAAAGACTGACGGTTATGTGGTCTTGGAAACCAACCATAAAATTCCGGTTTCCCGTCAAAAAAAATCCGATTTTTTGGATTTACTCTGACCTATTCCGACTTCTGTGCTCCAAACTAGTTCTTTAAAAGATACCCAATCCTACATTTTGAAACAACTACAGCTGTTTTTCCCGTTGTTCTTTCTTTGCCCTTTGGGCTACTTTACCCTAGCACAGGAAATTCCTGCCCCTTTTGTAGAAAAAGTATCCCGCATTGTCACTGCCGCACCTACAACATACCATGCCATTGAGCAAGAGCTACAAAAGGAAAACAGAGATACTGTTTTGATGAACTATTTTCTTAAAGTTTCAAAACGCAATGATTATTTGCAAGGCCAAGCCTATGCGTTCAATCAATTGGGAACCGTCTTTGGAGACCTTTTACAAAACCCCAAGGCAGAAATGTACTATCAACGTGCCCTAGCCCTGTCAGAGAAGGGCAACATGGCCCATTTTAAAGCGTACAGTCTTAATATGCTTGCTGATGTCTATAGAAAGACCGATGCCATAAAGACGGCCCTGGATTTCTATCAAGAAGCCCTTGAAATTGCAGAATCAGTTGAAAACCCTTCAAACCATATCAAAAACAATATCAACATATCTCGCAATGGTATAGGCAATTTATACCAAACCCTTGAACAACATGATCTGGCCATCGAACAGTTCAAAAAGGGCTTAATATTGAACCGCGAGCTAAACAATAAATTAGGGCTTGCCAGTAACCACCAAAACATAGCCGATTGTCTAGAGCAAAAAGGACTTCTTGACGAAGCCCTCGAGAATTACCGAAAGGCTCTGGCCTATAATGAAGGGACGAAAGATGAAATGGGAAGGATGGCCTGCAAAAACGGTATCGCGCAAGTCTATCTCAAAAAAGGAATGCCAAATGCAGCCTTGACACTCTTGACACCACTCAAAAAACAGACCGAAAAACCAGGCCATGAGTCCTTCACTTCCCTGGTATTGGTAAACAATGGTTGGGCATATCTGAAATTGGGCGATTTCAAATCTGCTGAAGACCACCTGAAAAAGGGTTTACAACTAGCGCAATACCATAACCTCAAGAATATCGCACTGACCGCTTTTGAACATCTCTCTGAACTAGAGGTGTCAAAAGGGGATTATGCCAGCGCATTGGGGTATTATAAAATGGCCGACACCTATGATGAAGAGATTGCAAATGCCATCAATTTAAGGTATATGAACGATGTCATTCAGCGCTATGAGGCCGAGAAAAAAAACAATCAAATCGAAGTTCTGGCCCAAGAAAATGAGATTGTCAGACTACGATTGAGAAAAAACCAAACCACATTACTGGTCAGTGCCCTGGCCCTTGGATTGGTCGCCTCAATTCTTTACATACTCTATAGAAAATACCAGAGCAACAACGAAAAAAAGGTACTCAGTTTAGAGCAGAACATGTTGCGCAGTCAAATGAACCCCCACTTTTTGTTCAATTCATTGAATTCCATCAAATTGTATATCATCAACAACGAGCAAAAAAATGCGGTCCATTACTTGAACAAATTTTCAAAACTGGTTCGAAAAATACTCGAGGCTTCTTCCAATAAAGAGATAAGCCTAGCTGAAGAATTGGAAACCATTGAACTCTATATGAACATTGAAAACATCCGTTTTTCCAATGAAATCGATTTCAACATTTCCATTGAGGACCAAATTGATGTGAACCAGATCAAAATACCTTCACTTGCGCTACAGCCTTTTCTAGAGAATGCGCTCTGGCATGGACTATCACCTAAAGAGGGGGAAAAGAAAATAACGCTGCGGGTCTTCAAAAAAAACAATGGCCATGTGACAATAACCATTGAGGACAATGGGGTAGGCAGGGCCATTGCCAAAGTCAACAAAGAAAACAGGGTACTAAAAAGAAAGTCGGTCGGTATTGACATTACCAAAGAACGGTTGGCCAATTTCTCAAAAGACTATCAAAATAATTTTGAAGTACAGATCATTGACCTGTTCAGTAAATCGGGCCTGTCTAGGGGCACTAGGGTCGTTATTGAAATACCTACTTTTTAGCAGTATGTTCCACTGCTATTCGTTCTAACTCATTGTACCATTCTTCTCCAAATTTCCGTTTTAGGGCTTCTTTCACGAATACATAAATAGGCGTTTTTAGTTGTTTGCCCAGCGCACATGCCGAATCACAAATTTCCCACTTGTGGTAATTGACCGCCGTAAATTCAGAATATTCATTGACCCGAATGGGGTACAGATGGCATGAAATGGGTTTTTTCCAATTTGTACTGCCTTTATTGTAGGCCTCTTCCAAACCGCACTTGGCCATTCCATCCTTTGAAAAAATCACATAGGCGCATTCGTTATTGTTGACCAGGGGCGTCTCCCACTCCCCATCTTCCCCTTTGACAAAAGCACCTTGTTTTTCAATGGCTTCAACACCTTCTTTTCGTAAAAAGGGCCTTACCTTTTCATAAAGTTCAACCAAAATTTCAGTCTCTTTGTCTTCCAACGGTGCACCAGAATAACCATCGACGCAGCAGGCACCCTTGCATACATTGAGGTCACATACAAAATCATTATCGATAATCTCTTCAGAGACCAAGACAGTACCTATTTGGAACATGGTGTTCTTTTGTATAGCAAAGGTATACTTTCCTTAAAAAAACAAGGGACAATATTTTAATGGTACCATAATCCAAAAGGTGGTTTTTCAACGTAAATTTGCCCTAAGTTTTTAAGATATGCATTTTAATTTTAAGGAAGCTGTAACTGCAACGATGATACTTTTTGCTGTTATTGACATTTTAGGCAGCGTTCCGGTAATCATTTCATTGCGAAACAAGGTCGGTCACATTCAATCAGAAAAAGCATCAATAGTCGCGGCAAGCATTATGATCGCCTTTCTTTTTGTTGGGGAAAGCATTCTTCAGTTAATTGGCATTGATGTCAATTCTTTTGCTGTCGCGGGCGCGTTTGTGATTTTTTTTCTGGCCATTGAAATGATTTTGGGCATCAGCCTGTATAAGGATGAGGAACCCGAAAGCGCTTCAATAGTTCCCATAGCTTTTCCCCTAATTGCAGGCGCGGGTACCATGACCTCCATTTTATCGCTGCGTGCTGAATACCATGTGGAAAACATTATCATTGCCATTATCGTAAACATTATCTTTGTATACTTGGTGCTTAAGTCAAGCCAAAAAATTGAAAAGGTACTTGGCAAAAATGGACTCAGTATTATCAGAAAGGTGTTTGGCGTTATTTTATTGGCCATTGCCGTGAAGCTTTTCGCCTCCAATATCAACCAACTTTTCTAATCAGTGAATCTTGGATAGTGATGAACAAGACCTTATTGACGATATTGATATTAGTTGCGATAGCCTTGATTGTATACAACGTGACCATGGTCGATTTTCAAGATCCGTTTAGCGGTGATAGCCTAGTGGCCCTGATCGGAATCATGGCTCCCCTTTGTGCCATCGTGCTATTGCTCATCTATGCCACATCTAAAAAAATTGAGCAAAAAATCAAAAATGGAGAATAGCCAGACTTTATGGATCAATTCGAATTCTTGATTTTCTGTTCCACAGATTGAGTCAGCATTTTTTGGTCGAGTTCAAGGACTTTTTGAAGCATGGTATCGTGACGCCCCTTTATCTCAGCTGCCAAGTCTACAGAATATAACTGTTCCGCTATGTTCGCCTTGAGATATGTCTTTATTTTTTCTTCATGCACATAGAAATCTATTTTAATCTTTCTATCCAAAATAAAGTCTATGAACCGTTCAAATAAAATATCATCGATTCGGTACTCCTCTATAAACTCATACTTGGGATAGTTCGCAAACCGTGATCGGTCATTTTCTAGGTAACGAAAAATGAACTCGCTCATATACCCCATAGCATCCATACTTTCAATGGCTTCTTCTTCATTTGACCCAATAGGAACAAAGATGTCCGGGATGATACCCCCTCCCCCATAGACCACTTTACCCTTCGGGGTAATGAACTTTAAAGAGTCGGCCACCTTGATGCTGTCTACTGAAACAAGTTCGCCACTGTGGTAACGGTTCATGAACTTTTCATAATAATCTTTGGCACCCTTGTCATATGACTTTTGAATAGATCGGCCCGTGGGTGTATAATACCTTGAAACCGTTAACCTCACTGCTGAACCATCACCCAGATCCATTTCACGTTGTACCAGGCCCTTTCCAAACGATCGCCTGCCCACAATGGTCCCGATATCATTGTCTTGCAGTGCTCCTGCAATGATCTCACTTGCTGATGCCGATCGCTCGTTGATCAATACATAGATCGGTTTATTTTCAAAAGTTCCCTTGCTGGTGGCATATGCCCTGCTGATTTTGCCCTTTTTGTTCTTGGTAAAGAGGATTATTTTTCCCTTTTGCAAAAACTCATCGGCCAACTTTTCTGCAATCCCAAGATATCCTCCAGGGTTGTCCCTTAAATCTAAGACCAACTTTTCTGCCCCTCTTTTTTGCAACATGTACAGCGAGCGTCTAAATTCATCGAAAGTGGATTCAGCGAACCGATTGATCTTGATATACCCGATGTCATTGGTCAGCATGTACCTTGCATCGACACTGCGAATGGGTACTACATCTCTTTTTATGGTCACATCAAACATGCGATTTTCCGATTTTCTAAAGACCTTGAGCTTGACCTTTGTACCCGTTTTTCCCTTTAGGCGCTTCACTAAATCCGTATTTGGAATTCTTTTCCCGTAGAGTGTATCAAAATCTGCCATCAACAATTTGTCGCCCGCCTTCAATCCTTTCTTGAAGCTCGGGCCATGCTCAATGGTACGCACCACGGTAATCGTATCCCTGAATTTGTTGAAGCGTATGCCTATGCCCACAAAATCGCCCTTCATATTTTCTGAAACTTCTTTCATTTCATCTTTTGGGATGTAAATGGAATGCGGATCCAATTTTCCCAAAATATTGTTCACAGTGACATCTACGATACTGTCGGTATCAATTTCATCAACATATTCATAATCGATATAGTCAATCAGTCGATTTAACTTGTCTTTTTTTGAGTTCGTCGAGAACAGTTTCTCAGGCGTATCGTTAAAATGTAGTTTTCCTCCTATAAAAATTCCGACAGCTATGGCAAATGCCAATAGCGTAGGTAAGATATAGCCGTATTTTCTCTTCATAGTAGATGGGGTATTTAAACCATTTCTTCCAAAATGGGCAAATGCAGAATCTCTACTCCTGCTTTAGCCAAAAATCGCAATCCAGAATCATCTTTATATGCTGTTTGATATACTACACGTTTTATGCCAGACTGGTGAATCAGCTTACTACATTCACGACACGGGGATAAGGTAATATACAGTGTCGCTCCCTCGCACGATTGGGTCGAGGCGGCCACCTTCAATATGGCATTGGCCTCGGCATGCAATACGTACCATTTGGTATCGCCTTCTTCATCTTCACAATCGTTTTCAAAACCTGTGGGGGTGCCGTTATAACCATCTGATATGATCATCCGATCTTTTACGATGATAGCCCCAACCTGTTTTCTCTTGCAATAGGAGAGTTTGCCCCATTCCTTTGCCATCCGCAGGTATGCCTGGTCATATTTTTGCTGTTTGTTTTGATTCATGCCCAACCCTGTAATATCAAATAAATATACCTGCTTTGCCATAGGTTCGCAACCTTATTCGATGAAATTCAACCATCAACATTAGAATGGGAACGTAGCCATCAACATGGGTATTGTGATGGCCAAGATCAAAATGGAAGCAATATTGACAAAAACAGTTCTTTTTACCTTGAAAATATCCTGTAGAAGTAGGGCCACTAGCAAAACCTGTAAGATGATCACAATTTGGGAAAATTCGATTCCAGTGGCAAAACCCAAAAGCGGAACTACTTTTTCTTCTTCTGCTGCCATCAACATCTTGAAATAGTTCGAGAAGCCAAAGCCGTGAATAAGACCAAAAAAAGCTGTTGCCAGGGCCTGAAAATAAATACCGGTCGTCCGCTCTTTTTTGAATGCACGAACGATGTTCAGCACTGCTGTCAGAAAAATAGTGACGGGAATCAGGAACTCGATCAGTGAAACATCAACGCTAACGATCCCATATACAGCGAATGCTAAGGACAAGCAATGCGCAACGGTAAAAATGGTCGCTAAAATGACAATCTTTTTCCAGCTTTTGAACGTAAACGGAACTGCCAGGGCCGCTAAAAACAGAATGTGGTCATAAGCTGCCAAATCGAGCACATGTTCAAATCCCAGTTGTATGTAAAACCAAAAATCTTGCATCTTGATCAATTTATGCCGCGTTCTTGTTGAATGGTTTCATAGGCCTTCTGCACCTCTTTGAATTTTTCCTCAGCCCCTTTTTTAATGGCCTCGTTTTCAGTCACCACCCGATCTGGGTGGTATTTTTTGGCCATCTTCCGATAGGCCTTTTTTACCTCATCATCCGTGGCCGTTTTTTCAATCTCTAAAATTTTATAGGCCGTATCGGCAGATTTTACAAACATCGCCATAATACTTTCGAAATCGTACTTGCTTGCTCTCAAATAAGCTGCCAATTCCCGTATCTTATCGATTTCGGCAGCACTGATCTGGCCATCGGCCTGGGCAATGCCAAAGAGAAAATGAATCAACTGCAATCGTACCTCATAACGGGTACGTTGGTTCAAATAGGTGCAGATACGTTCTGCAGAAACCTCACGTTTTTTAATGACTTCGTTAAATGTACGAAAAATGGCATTGGCCTTTTCCTTTCCATAAGTACTCAAAAAGTATTGGCGCACATAATCAAGCTCGCGCTGGCTGACCTGACCATCGGCCTTGATCACAATGGAACAAAGCGACAACAGATTAAGCTCAAAATCTGCAGGGGTTACCGTACTCCGCTGGCCGACATCCTGAAAAATGGTTCTTGCACCCTTATTGCCCCCATTTAGGTTATCTAAAAAACTTCCGAGCAAAAAACCCAATATCGCTCCCGGAAACCGCAATATAAAATAGCCCAGAAATGCTGCTACCCACTTGATCATGTCTGAAATCGTAAAGTCCAAAGATAACTTTTTGCATAGGAATAGTATAGAAAGTACTGCGTTAAGAATATTCAAAAAAAGCGACAAATTGGCTATCTTTGTGACACTATAAAAAATTAGACTATGTATCCAGAAGAATTGGTAAAACCTATGAGGGATGACTTGGCCAATGCCGGGTTTACAGAATTATATACAAGCAAGGCCGTTGAAGATGCACTGGATCAAAAGGGCACTACCTTGGTCGTGGTGAACTCTGTGTGTGGTTGTGCTGCGGCAAATGCCAGACCTGCCGCAAAGATAAGTTTGCAAAATGCAAAGAGGCCCGACCATTTGGTGACGGTGTTTGCCGGCGTTGATACTGAAGCTGTCAATACCGCCAGAAACCACATGGTACCCTTTCCGCCATCATCACCAAGCATGGCACTGTTCAAGGATGGTGAGTTGGTCCACATGATCGAAAGACACCATATCGAGGGAAGACCGGCAGAGATAATTGCTGAAAACCTGACCGAGGCATACAACGAGTTTTGTTAGGTCAATACCCTTAGAAACAAAGTAAAACCCATTTTCAAAAACCATTTCCCCAAGAAATGGTTTTTTGTTTTTATAACACCTTATGAAAAAGGCCATCATTGTCGGAGCATCATCGGGTATCGGTAGGCAATTGGCACTTGTATTGCTAACAAAAGGTTACCGCGTAGGTGTTACCGCAAGAAGAGCATCATTGCTCGCAACTTTGAAAAGCCAACATCCAGAGGCCATAGTGGCCAAAGCCTTTGATTGTACCCAAACAGATACCTTGGTAATTCTAGAGCAATTGGCACTTGAACTTCGGGGCATGGATCTATTCGTTTTCTGTGCGGGCACAGGTGACCTCAATGCAACGCTTTCAAGTGCCATCGAAAACCGTACCAACCAATTGAATGTAATGGCCTTTACCACTATTGTTGGTTGGGCGTTCCGGTATTTTGAAACCCGGCAACAAGGGCATTTGGTGGCCATCAGTTCGATAGCCGGCTTTAGGGGCAATCGAATGGCCCCTGCCTACAATGCCTCGAAAGCCTACCAAATCAACTATCTTGAAGGTTTACGCCAAAAAACGGCATCGGCCAAACTGAATATTACCGTCAGTGATATTCGCCCTGGTTTTGTCGCCACTGCCATGGCCAAAGGCGATGGACAATTTTGGGTAGCCACTATCGAAAAAGCGGCCCTACAGATCTTTAACCACATCAGGCGTAAAAGTGAAGCGGCCTATATCACAAAAAGATGGCGAATCATTGCCATACTTTTAAAATTTTTGCCAAATTGGCTGTACAAAAGATTGTGATATGCAAAAGTTGCTTTCATATCCGTTAACGGTATTCTTTTTTCTTTTTTTTGGGCTCACATTGCTCTTTTTTCACCCTGTGCAATGGGTTTGCCTCAAGGTCTTTGGTTATGATGCGCACAAAAGAAGTGTTTCTATCTTAAACTGGTTCATCATGCGCTGTACCAATGTTTTGGGCACCCGGTACACCTTTACCAACACGCATGAAATTCCTTCGGGCAGACCGCTCATCATTGTCACCAACCACCAGAGCATGTTCGATATTCCACCCTTGATTTGGTATATGCGAAAACACCATCCGAAATTTGTCAGTAAAATTGAGTTGGGCAAGGGAATCCCCAGCGTGTCTTTTAACCTACGGCATGGGGGGTCGGTATTGATCGATCGAAAAGACAAAATGCAAGCTGTGGAACAGTTGGTCAAATTGGGGAAGTATATTGAAAAAAACAACCGAAGTGCTGTCATCTTCCCAGAGGGAACACGAAGTAGAACCGGAGTCCCTAAAAAATTTCATGCCACAGGTCTCAAGACCATGATGAAAAACGCACCCTCTGCCCTTTTGGTGCCCATTAGCATCAACAATTCTTGGAAATTGCTGCGTTACGGAAAGTTTCCAATGGGAATCGGCTCACACCTGAAATTTGAAGCCCATAAACCCTATGAGAACAAAGGAGATGCTGAACGGTTGATCTCAAAGATAGAAGCACAAATCAAAAACGGGATTACCACGTCACATGACTGATACCGAAATTGTTGAATCCACCATTGCCTTTGTCAAAGAAAGGTTGCAAGACGCTGAAGGGGGGCATGACTGGTTCCATATACAACGTGTTTTCAACAACACACTCTTGATTGCCAAAAATGAAGACGTTGCCATACAGGTCGTAAGTCTTGCCGCGTTGCTACATGATATTGCCGATGCCAAATTTCACGATGGTGATGAAAGCATTGGTCCGCAAATCGCACAAGATTTTCTCCATTCCTTGCCGATCCCAAAAGAAACCGTGGCACATGTGGTCAACATCATCCGCCATATATCGTTCAAGAACAGCCTCGACCAAAGTGGGAAAGCCACCTTTCGATCAAAAGAATTACAGGTAGTGCAAGATGCTGACCGATTGGATGCCATGGGGGCCATTGGCATTGCACGTACCTTCAACTATGGGGGATTCAAAAACCGTCAACTCTACAACCCCGCTATTGCGCCCAACCTGAACATGACCAAGGCTGAATACAAAATGTCAAAGGCCCCTACGATCAACCATTTTTATGAAAAACTATTGTTGCTCAAAGACCAGATGAATACCAAGGCGGGAAAAAAACTCGCCGAACAACGCCACCTATTCATGCTGGATTACCTGAAACAATTTTACCGGGAGTGGAACGGACAGGGGTAACGATTTGAACCCGCACAGTTGAATAGGGTTTTTTGTATCTTCAGGGCTAGATCAAAATCCATTCAACATGCAACGAAGAAGGTTTCTTAAAAATGCGGCGGCAAGCAGTGCTGTCTTCACCATTGTGCCCAGTTTTGTGTTGGGCAAGACCCATGTTCCACCAAGCGATACGCTCTATGTCGGAGCCTTTGGTGTGGGCGGACGGGGCCGTGGTGTTATACAGGGATTGGCCGAAACTGGTAAGGTCAAGTTCGTTGCCCTATGCGATGTTGATGCCCGAAGGGCCGAAGAGACGTTTAAGAAATATCCCAAGACTCCAAAATTTAAGGATTTTAGGACGGTTTTTGACCAGCATTTGAACGATATGGATGCCGTAATGGTAGCTACCCCCGATCATACCCATGCCAGCATCGCCTTGCCGTTCATGCGTGAAAAAAAACATGCCTATGTCGAAAAACCCTTGACCCATAACATCTACGAGGCGCGATTGATGACCCAAGTGGCCGCTGAAAATGGTATCGTTACCCAAATGGGAAACCAAGGAGCCTCGAGTGACGATAGTAGAATCGCCAAAGAATGGGTCGAATCGGGCATCATTGGAAAAATACATGCCATTGACTGTTGGACCAACCGACCTGTATGGCCGCAAGGCGTACCCACCCCTACTGAAAAACAGCGTCCTCCAAAAGAACTGGATTGGGATTTATGGTTGGGACCCGCAGCAATGCGCGATTACAATGCGGCTTACCTCCCTTTTAAATGGCGTGGTTGGTGGGACTTCGGTACCGGTGCACTAGGTGATATGGGCTGCCATATTATGGAAACCCCTTTCAGTGTGCTTGATTTGGGCTATCCTACCGAAGCCGAAGCTAGCTGCACTACGGTTTGGGTCGGGGATTTTATAGAGGCCGATTACAGCCCATCATGCCCGCCCTCCTCCAAAATCCATTTGAAGTTCAAACACGACCATCATGGTGATATTGCCTTGAACTGGTATGATGGTGGGCTTAAGCCCGACCTGCCCGATGAACTGAAAGACAATGAGACCGTAGGTAGTTCTGGAGGCGGTACCGTCATGTACGGTGACAAAGGTATTTTGGTCACTGATACCTACTCGATGAATGCCCGTTTGTTGCCTTCTGAGATGATGGCCCTGTACCGATCACCCGAACCCAAATACCCAAGGGTGCCCGGCAGTATGGATGGCCACATCGCCAATTGGGTCGGCGGCTGTTTGAACGGTACGCCCACCTCATCTGATTTTACCAAGGCAGGCCCTTTGACCGAAACCGTCTTAATGGGCAATTTGGCGGTCAAGGCCTATCAATACAAACAATTGAAAGCTGGTAAGAAAGTGGGTGACTGGGCACCTTATGACTATCCGGGTAGGCGGAAACTGCTTTGGGATGGGGCAAACATGAAGATTACCAATTATGACAAGGCCAACGAGTGGGTAAGCCGTGACTATCGAAAGGGCTGGGAACTCACTTAAATACAAAAGTTCTAGATGTAAAAAGAATAAAGATCGTACGATTTTTATTTCTACGTCGTACGCAAGCTGAAAATGAGCAAAATGATAGCCGAAATAGTAAACCGATTGAAAAAATATCCTGAAGCAGAATATGAATTAAATGCGGAATCGATAACTGTAGGCCCGACAGTTGAAAATGGATTTCCAGTTACTCTGACTGACAATGGAAACAGAAATTATCGAGTTGCGTTTGACTTTTGGCACGAAGAATTTGACAATGATAATGACGCTTTGAATTGTTTTGCGTTCGGACTTTCAAAAGATTGCAGACTCAAGGTGACAAAAAAGGGCAGTCAACCAATAAAATGGACTGTGGAATCGAATAATAATGGTATTTGGAAAGAATACAGTACTACAGGACTCATAAACTTGTTTTTTTGGAAAAAATCAGAATTTGAATTTTTGCAAAATGACTTGATTAAAAATATAGTGGAATGAAAAGCCAGCATACAACAAGATGGCTATAACTCATTGTGGTTTTGTGCCACGCCAAAATAAAGGTATGAATCAGTCGGCTGATTTCTGAGTGGAATAATCCTGCTTTGACAGCACGCCATCACGCTTGCTGTTTCGCATACTTCGTCACAACGAAATCGTACCCGCCTGACGTTAGGGCCGAGACCGTTGGCAATAATTAAAGAAACTGAAATGAAGAAGCTAAATGTTTTCATCCCATTATTGGCAATACTCATTTTCACAGGGTGTAATTCAGATAATGATACTATAGAGGAAGAAGAGAACGTGATACTAATTTTTAGATGGTACGCAGATTCAAGTTGTTCAGGGGACTGTGCTTCTATTTACAAATTGAAAAATGAACAAGTTTTTAGGAATGTTGATTTTAATTTCCCGGAAAACACTTTTTTGAAGGTAATTTCGAATTAATATCCAATGTAGATTATCAAGATTATGAAGCCTAAATAATCGAATTACCTGATGAAATATTTAACGAACCAAATGGATGTTTGGACTCGACTGACTGCAATGATACTTTTGGAGGATTTTATGTAGAATACAAGACCCACTACATTGAAAATTATAGGAGTCTGTTCGTCGGCAAATTGGCAGAATTAAATAGTTTATGAAGGCATCGAACTGGTAGAACTAAACCCAATTGGTTCATATGGCACAAACCCATTTAATAGAGACTATTGCCAACACGGTATGAAATTAATTGCGGTTGGATTTTCCAAATGGGAAATCCAGCTTGATTCGTTAACTTAGGGCTACAGTAGAAAAGTCCATTGTACGTTTTCCACAACTACCCATATACTAGAGTAGTAGCGCTAATTTCAAAACCGTGTTATCTTTTAGACAAAAAAAATTAAATGAAAAAAGAAATCGCTTTAACCATGAAAATTTGTAAGCCCACAATTCAATATCGCGTTATTTATTTGACAGCCATTCTATTATTTATTTTATCCCCATTCCTCTGGTCACAAGAAAAAACAATAAAGGATTCAGAATCAACCGAACCATCGATTGAAGAGATGGTAGCACAGATCAATGCGGAAGTTGATCTTGAATTTGTTTACGACTACGAACAGGCAAAATTTATTCCTCCCCACGGAAAAACCCTGCTTATCATGGGTCAAACGGTTGAACGTATTTCAGAGTATCTTGACAATTTTCCTGATCAGAAGATTCCAGGGGGCTGGTCAGCGTATTGGGGAATACCGGAGTTTAAGGGTGTCACAAAGCCTCATAAAAATGAAACAGGCAGCACGCAGGACCACCAGATGTTAATTGATAGCTTTCCCAATACAGTTGTGCAAAGTGCCATGTGGATGGTGGGTAAATGGGACGTTGCTAAAAAAGCGGGCAAAGGCGTGTATGATAAGGTCATCAAGAAATATGGTGCCTGGGCAAAAGCTAGCAACCGTCCAATATATCTCAGGATAGGCTATGAATTTGACGGACCACATAACGAACTAGAGCCCAAGAAGTATGTAAAAGCGTACCGGCATATCGTTGACCTGTTGCGAAAAGAGGGAGTAAACAACATTGCCTTTGTCTGGCATTCGTACGCCTCCAAACCGTTCAAAGATTACAAGTTGTCTGCTTGGTATCCAGGTGATAACTATGTGGACTGGGTAGGTATCTCCGTCTTTGGCCATGCGTATGGCGGCGTTGACTTTGGACCTTATTGTGATACCGTTTTGAATTTTGCCAAAGAACACAGCAAACCCGTAATGATTGCAGAATCGAACCCAATCAAAGGTATTGATAAAGAAAACATCGAGGTCTGGGGTCAGTGGTTTGTCAATTTTTTCACCTTCATTTACAACAAAAATATCAAGGCAGTCAGTTTCATAAACGAAGACTGGCCAAGGCTGTTTATTCAAGATATCCCTGATTGGAAAGATGGACGTCTTTACAATAATGAAAAAATATCAAAAGCCTGGTTCCAAGAAACTGATAAAGAACGTTATTTGAAGCAATCACCTGAACTCTTTGAGCAATTGGGGTACTCAGATCACTAATAAAAAGCTTGTACAAAAGTGTTTTGCCAAAAGATTTGAACTAGAAAAATCGCTAACAAAGTATATATATCCATGTTGGGTAAAAGCCCGTCGCGCCACATATTATGAGACGTTGGCATTAATTTAAAAAGTATGAAGAAAACAGTCGTACATTTTGAGATAGGTTGTAATGACATTGAGAAAACATCTGAGTTTTATAGCGCGGTCTTTGATTGGAAATTAAATCGACATGGAAATTCCGCCATTATTGACACTGGGCAAGAAGACGCATTAAGTGGACATCTCAATAAACTGGGACTGGAAGATCCTGAAAATTATGTAACAATTTATATTGAAACGGATTCGTTGCGTTCTGACCTAGAAGCAATTGTGTCAAATGGTGGAGCAATATTTGTAAACCCTGTAGAACTCCCAGATGGAAGAGAGTTTGCTTGGTTTAAAGATGTAGCAGGTAATTTAATCGGACTAATCACACAATCCTAATCAAACTACAAAAACATGAAAACAACAACATTTTTGACGTTTGTAGGTGAACAATGTGGAAAGGCAGAAGAAGCCATAAACTTTTACACTTCAATTTTTCCAAATTCTGAAATTAAGATGTTAAAAAAATATTCATAAGGAGAATCAGGAGGAACACCTGAACTTATTAAATACGGAGTTTTTACTTTGGACAGTACAGATTATCTGATATCCGAAAGTAACTATAACCATGCTTGGTCATTTACACCTGCAGTTTCAATTTTTATAAGTGACAGTTCAGATGACTTGATAAAGAATCTCTTTGAAAAGCTCTCTTCAAACAATGGTCAGATAATGGTTCCGCTTGACAATTACAACGGCAAAGGTGATTATGGATTTGGCAAAAAATTCGGATGGTGTGAGGATAAATATGGTATATCATGGCAATTTGTCGTTACGGAATAGATTTATTGAAGCTCAATCTAAGTTTGTAAAAATAACTGCTACCAACCAAAAAACAGTCTTCTAAATTGAAAATATTGATCTGAAGGCTTCTACTTAATATGAATTTCAATCTTCTATCCCTGGTTTAGAAAACAACCTTGCCTCTATATGGCTTATCTTAGAGAATGGTGTCACCCAAGAATCTATCTTGATTTGCGATGCCACCGAATGGCGTAAAGTTTATGAGAAAATGGGAAAGCAAAACTATTACCAACAAGGTATAAATTCGGTAATGGTTTTGGTGCCAACGCAAACCGTTTTTTGTTTAATTAACCCGAGTTTCCTAAAAAGTAGGAGCAAGATGAGTTTGTAATTTTGATATGTAAACTTCAAAAACAGCCCAAAATGCTCCAGGACAAAGTTATAGCAATATATTGCTTGGTCGATGACCTTTTAAAAGAAATGAACCATACCGAACACAACAACCGGACCTTCACCGATGGTCAAGTGATCGCCACGGCCCTGGTCTCGGCCCTTTGTTTCGGGGCAACCAGACCATGGCATTACGCTATATGGACAGCCATATCTTTGGAAGGGTCTTGAAGAAGAGCGGTTTCACCAAACGCCTGCATAGGCTAAAGGAGTTGTTGATGTTTATCCTTTTGCGAATCGGCAGGGTGTTCAAGTATCTCCATTGCCGAATGGAGTACATTATCGATTCCTTCCCGAGGGCCTGCCACAACATCTGTATCGCCAACAGTAAGCTGTTCAAGGGCAAAAGGTATAGGGGCTACAACGCTTCCAAGTGTGAGCACTTCTATGGTGTGAAGGTGCAGTTGGTCACCACTGCCGAGGGCATTCCTCTTGAAATGTACCTTGTTGAGGGTGCGGAACACGATTCGCAGATACTCAAAAGGATGTACCATGGCCTGACCCCGGAGAGTTCGCTCTACGGTGACAGTGGCTATACCAACAATAAGATAAGAGGACATGCCACTCGAAACTGAACAGGCCAAACTTATGACAAGCAGGAAAAAGAACCTAAAGCGAAAGGACATCCCGGCAGTGACCTTCATAAAGGAACATATGCGAAAGCGCATCGAGACTCCGATAAGCCAAATCTGCTCCTTGATGCCAAGGCACATCAATGCGGTCACGGCAAATGGGTTCACCATCAAACTGATACTGTTCGTGATGGCATTTCAGTTCGACAAAACAATTTTATAATAGGAAACTCGGGTGAATTAAAATAAATTGCAAATATCTATTAGTTTTCGTGCAAAATCCATTACTGTATTTATGCACAACTGAGTCGTAATAATTCTAATTAATATGAAATTTGAAATATTTCAGCTGATTCTTGAGGCTGTCAGTGTAGCTGCCGTAATATCAAATCCCATCCTATTTGGCAAAACAGATAAAAAATAATACCAAAATAGCTGCTTCAAATGCTAGGTTTTCAATTTCGAAATCATTTCAATAATATGCCATAAGCTACTTTGGCAACCCAGAATTTCAGAAAATTTTCAACGAACAATAAAAAGGAAATGAACTGAATCCTAAACATCTACTATATCTGGAAACTTATTGTTATTTCTTTTTTCGTAGTTTCGATAACATTTATTCTCAATATAGAAACAACCTAGTTTCAAAAGAGGATTGGCTTACATATCGAACAAATTTGAAAGCCCTGTACCAAATGCCGGCCATAAAAAATTTTGGAATCGAGAATCAGAAAATTTCAAAGAATCCTTTTGTTCTGAATTGATAAAATAATGAATGAACTCAAAAAAGAACCGAGCTTAATGCCAGAAGCTCTATTCCAACCTAAAACTAAAATCACATACCACGGGCTGTAATTTATAACCGAAATTTATTAACTTCAGAGCTACAAACAGTTTACAGTTCGATTTAGCAGTGTCACAAACACTGTGAATTTCTACACCACAACGAAATCATTGCCCTGACGGTTAGTGGCACACTAAAAAATTGGCGCAACAAATATTCAACCTTTTAGCGGAAGAATGGAAAACAAAAAAGAACATATAAATCCGGAAGTACTTTTTAAAAATCCTGCTTTTTCACAAATCGTAACCACCCAAGGAGTTGGAAAGACAATTTATATCGGTGGACAAAATGCAGTGGATCAGAATGCCGAATTGGTTGGCAAAAATGATATCACGGCACAAACCGAACAAGTAATGAAAAATTTAGAGACCGCCTTAAAGTCTTGTGGAGCCAACTTCAAGGATTTGGTAAAACTGAACATTTACTTGGTGCAAGGCCAAGATTTAAAAAAAGGATTTGAAGTTTCCAAAAAATTCTTGAAAGAAATTTCAAAACCACCAATTGTAACTGTCCTTTTTGTAGCAGGCCTCGTAAGTCGTGACTACCTTATCGAAATAGATGCAACTGCATTTGTTTCAAAAAGTTAAAACTCAAAAAAATGGCACATCAAGTCGGAAAAACCAAAGGTGTTGGATTTCAATTTGGCCTTCAAAAAACATTTCCCGTTTCAGAACAACACGCTTGGGACTTTATGTTCTCTGACAAAGGGCTGGGAATTTGGCTTGGCGAACTCAAAACTGACCTTGGTCCCAAAAAAATTTATCGGACAAAAGATGGCGTTGAGGGGCTTGTCAGAGTCTTTAAACCTGGTTCACACATTCGCATGAACTGGAAAAAGAAATACTGGAAAAATATGTCGACCGTTCAAGTTCGTGTGGTCGAAAAGAGCAAAAACAAAACGGTAATCAGCTTGCATCATGAAAAGCTTACCGATGCGAAACAGCGTTCCGAAATGAAGGTATATTGGAACAGAAAAATGGACAAGATAACAAACGAGATAGATAAAACGCCAGCTGCTAACATTCGCCACACACACTAATGAATAGTTACCATGAGCGGGTCTTGTTACGGTATGAAAGATTCGATTTTGAAGGTACCGCGACATTGCAAAGTGGTAGAGGTTCCCCGTGGCCGAAAGTTGCTCTTTGCTGATGTCCCTCACCGATTGGCTCTCGGCAAACTGGTAGAAAAGCATTGATATCAAGTGGTACCATGAATCAAATCCCTTACTGTGCTTGTACGTTTTGTGCTCTTTGACAAATTTGGTGAAACAAGAATGGTCTAGCCTTGAAATTATCTGGAAAAATAAGGTTACATTTTATATCAGTGGAATGGGTTTATTTGTGGTACAGTCCAAATTTAATGGGTCATATTAAAACCAACCCTTTTTTTAATCGTTTAAGACACTAATGCATTTTCTAAATAGTGTTTAAATTGAACTATTTTCTTACGCAACATCCATAAAACAAAACATGGCTTGATGCCTTGCCGCGCATCTCCACCGAACATCTATACACGTATCGCTGCCGATCCACAACGACCCCATAGCCCTTTTCCGTTGCATACAGCTAAAAATCATCAATCGAATAATGGGACAAGAAGCACTCGTAGCATCAGGAGCATATACAGTAGAAAAAATCATCGATTGGAAAACCTAAATCCTTCTATCTCAAGTGTGGTCTGAAGTAAAGTGAAACTGCAGATAAAAATAGAGGTAAGGATAATCAAATGAAGAAGCGGGTTGAGATGATAAGAAGAAAACTTGATCCGCATGTTTGACCAGACTTTGTGTCCCTTATGGATAGCAGTTCAAAAACCACCACCCAAACCTTGGATTATTCTATCCGTTTGATTTTTATAAGAACTCAATTGGCACAACCAATGACAGCATTTATGGCTGCCCTGACACATGGCAGGCAGGAATTTGTTAACTTCAAACCCGTAAACGGCACAACGCCTATGCCATTATAAAACCCCCAGTAAATGAAAAAGTCCAAAGCGAACAGTGAGCATTATACTTGGGGAGACCATTGTAGTGGATGGCTCTTGGTAAAATCTCAGTGTTTGAGTATCATCGAAGAATTAATGCCGCCAAAGACACAAGAGAAAAGATACTACCACAACAATTCACAGCAATTCTTTAGAATTTTACGGGGAAAAGCGACCTTTGAAATTGATATAATTGAAGTGAAAAGTGGCAGCGGAATTCATATTCTGCCAAAAACAAAGCACCGTATACGCAATGACCAATCAGAAAATTTGGAATTTATCGTAATCTCTGAACCAACTACCCGAGGAGATAGATACGATGACCCAAACCAATAAAAATATTGCACAACGGTAATCGGACCGCATCAAAATAAGTGTCCGTTCGACGCGTTTAATACAATTGGAACAAAAAACACATCTTGAAAAAAATCAACGTTCGTAAAGGACAAATTTTACAACATAGTGGACAACTCAACTCAAAGATCTATGCCGTAGAATCGGGATTATTGCGCAGCTATTCCATCGATAAAAAAGGAAAGGAGCATATTTTCATGTTTGCCCCTGAAAATTGGACGGTCGCAGATTCCGTAAGTCCCAATCTGCCTTGTGAACTGTTCATTGAGGCATTGGAAGATTCTGTGGTCATTGTTCTTGAAAAGAAAATTGAAAACACCGCCGACACCCAGTCTTTGGTCAACCGAATCAATACCTTACAAAAAAGAGTGATCATGTTGATGAGTTCTTCGGCAATCGAACGGTATGACCATTTTATGGAAACCTATTCCGGTATCGCCCAGAGAGTTCCCCAAAAAATGATTGCATCTTACTTGGGCATAAGGCCAGAAACGTTAAGCGTCGTCAAAAAAGAGTGGTATAAAAAATAAGCCCATTCATTTCTTATGTTACATTAATGCATAGAAAATTTATTGGTCAGACATTTGCTCCAAAAAAAAACGGGTGAAATGACCAAAAAAATAATCGCTTTTGCGGCATCAAACAGTGAACGATCTATAAACAAACAATTTGCAGAATATACGGCAGGCCAATTGACAGCAGTGGAAACCACCATTCTAGACCTCAATAATTTTGAATTACCTGTCTATTCTGTTGACCTGGAAAAAGAATCGGGAGTACCAGTAAATGCCATTCGGTTTGCACAGTTTATTCAAGAAGCAGATGGCATCATAATTTCCCTTGCTGAATATAACGGCCTTTACACAAGTGCCTTCAAGAACCTGTGGGACTGGATGTCTCGAATAGGCACCCCCAAAGTATGGCAAGACAAGCCCATGTTTTTAATGGGTACTAGCCCGAGTAAGCGTCCAGGTTCTTATGTGATGAAAGTATCGCAATCCCTTTTTCCGTTATTTGGGGCCAATATCATCGCAAGTTTTCACCTACCTTCTTTTAATTACTTTTTTAGAGATGGACAAATTGTTGAACCCACTCAAAAAGAAATACATACTACAGAATTAGAAAAATTTCAAACCTATTTACTAAACAATTAAAAACAAAAACATGGCACATTTTCACGAAACGAGCATTAGTAAAACTCAGAAAATAATAGGATACGCCCTTTCTATTTTATTCAGCATTCAAATAATCATTGCTGGAGTCTTAAAACTAATCCATGAAGCAGACATCGTAGAGCGAATGAGCAAAATACAGAATTGGGGTGACAAACTCCTATTCGTTGGGATATTGCAATTGATCTTACTGGCCCTGTATTGGATACCAAAGACCCAAAAATTGGGCTTCTACCTGCTTTGCTCATATGCAGGCGGAATCATAGTGGCAGAGGTTGTTGCCGGAACCCACGTGGAACAAGGTGGGCCACCAGCACCCCTTGTAGGCATTGTGACTACAGTATTCTTGTATTCGGGAACTATTTTAAGAAAACCTTCAATGTTAAAATAGCACTATTATGAAAAACAACACAATTCTTCTTACTGGCGGACACTCTGGAATGGGGCTTGAATTGACCAAAATACTATTGGCAGAAGGCCATACCGTCGGCTTGATCGTTAGAAATGAAAAGAGAAAAAATGATGCGGTTGAAGCACTTGGAAATCCAGATAACATTGAATTCTTTTTTGCCGACTTGAGTAAAAGAGACCAAATTAAGGATGTCGCCGACAGTATTAAGACCAAATGGATCAAAATTGATGTCGTCTTTAACAATGCAGGTGTTCTTCTAGACCGATTGTATTTTTCAGATTATGGTAACGAACTGCAACTTGAAATCAATGCGATAAGTCCATACCTGCTAACAAAAGAACTTCTCCCTCTTTTAAAAATGGCTGAAACCCCAATGGTCATAAATACTGCAACCACTGGTTTGCAGAACAAAAAGTCCATTGACATCCCTGAGTTTAAAAAGCCCACAAAGTTTACCAAACTGACAGGCTCTTATTTAGACTCAAAGCTATTGATGGTCTTGTTGATGAATTATTTAAGTAGCCAGAATGCCAACATTCGCGTGGTCAGTATCGATCCAGGAGCCATAAAAACAAAAATGACGGCTGGTGACGGCATGCCTTTTTGGCTAAAACCTATTCGGAATCTATTGTTTAAGTCCCCAGAACAAGGGGCCGCGAATCTATATGACGGTGCATTTAATCAACAATATTCTGGAAGCGGAATTTATATAAGCAATAAAAAAGTAAAGGGCTTAAAGATTGTCTTAAATGACAACGAAGTCGATGAACTGCTGAATTGAAAAAATCATACGACAATGTAGAAAGGCCATAACGGTTTGGGTGCTCTCCCAAGCCGTTTTGTGTTTAATTGAATATCTTGCCCAATGAAAACAACGGCACTTGGCCCAAAACTACACGTAAAATGCCGATAGGTAATCAAAAACAGCCCATCTATGAAGAACCCATTTTGGACGACAATTGTCATTTTCTTGCTGATCAATTCGTTGACCGCCCAAACAAAAGAAAAATTCTTGGCCGAATTAAAACAGGAAATTCAAAAAGAGAAAATCCCCGGTTGTGGAATAGCAGTGATCAAAAATGGCAAAACACTAATTTCAGAAGCCATAGGCTTAGCAGATTTTGCCTTTTCAGTTCCCGTTGACAGTTCCACGATTTTCTCTATCAATTCGCTATCAAAAATATTTGCGGGCACCGCCATTATGCAATTGGTAGATGACGCTGAAATGCACCTGTCAGACCCCATTTCGGCCTACTTGGATGACCTACCCCCTAAATGGCAAGAAATAACAATACGACAACTCCTAAGCCATACATCTGGACTACCTGATATTGAAGATTTGGAAAATGGAGGGTTAATCGGCGGAAAAGGGGAAAAATTTGCTTGGCAAACGGTAAAAAAGGAAAATATTAGATCTAAAGCGGGTGAAAAATTTGACTACATTCAGACCAATTACGTTTTAATCCAAAAACTGATCGAAAAAATTAGCCAGATGGGCTATGTGCAGTTTCTGCAGAAAAACCAGTTTGACAAAATCGGGGTCACTGGGGATATCATTTTTGGAAGTTCTTTCGATGTGGCGAAAAACAAAAGCACCACTTACAGCTATTACAAACAAGATCCGCTGACAAAAAAATATGTAAAAGGGGTAAAATTATACGAAATATCAGAAGAATTTTCACCAATGGTTTGGGCTGATGCTGGCGCATTTGCAACTGTAGACGCATTGACAAAATGGATAGTTGCCTTAGAAAAAGGTAGCTTTATAACAAATAAGAGCCTTGAAGAAATGTGGACCGCCGTACCCTTGAACAATGGTAAATATAGCGGCTTCGGAGGTGCGTTAAACGGCTATGCATATGGGTGGCCGGTAATAATGAGAGCTGATCATCCTGCAATCGCACCTATTGGTGGCGGGCGGGCATCTTTAATCGTATATCCGAAAGATGGGTTGACCATTGTACTTTTGACCAATCTGACCGGTAGTTCCCCTCAAAAAATCATTGAAAAAATAGCCTATCACTATTGGGAACCATAAATACGGGGAAGCCTACGGACAAGAAATCATTTTACCGATCAAAACTACTACGACAATACATCAGTGGCTGTAAGACCACTTTAATCGATAACCCCTTAGATAACTAAAAACACCGATGAAAATGTCAAAAAGAACATCTAGGAACTGGCTGTTGGCACTTGTTGTATTGGCCACAATGGTACCATTGGGCACCTATGCCCAAAAGCAACACGTCAAAGAGGAAATACTGAAGAACGGAGAAACAATCCGAAAAGCCTTTCTAGATGGGGATATTGAAAGAATAAAGTCACTTCACCACCCCGATGTCATTAAAGCACTTGCGTACAATGACATAAAAATTGGAAGGGACGAGGTCATGAAAGGATTGATTGAAACGCTTGGGAATTTTGATTTGGAATTCATCAAGAATGATGTTGAAAGTATTTACACAAAAGGTGATATCGCCATTGAACAGACCTGTTTTTCCATAAAGGGAACACCAAAAAATGGGGGAACGCCCTTTGTTTTCAATGGACGGACAATGGTTACCTATGTAAGGTACGCTGAAAGTCCGACAGGATGGGCCACCATTCGAGAAATAATCCAACCCGCATCAAAATAAAACCCTGGACCAATCCATACATTGGTAACCTACACAAAAAATCGTAAATTAAAGACCTACAAGGCCAAGTAGGTATCTTTTTGGTCATATTCAATTGTTACTTTGCCAAGAGTTGATATTAACGCCAAAAAACAGATATGAAACTTTATTTGTTTTTAAATCCACTGTTTTGGTTCATTCTGGGATGCGGTGACAGTCAAGAAACCCAGCTTGATGCCCCTGACCCTTGGACCATGGTTTTTGAAGACGATTTTAACAATGACCTATCAGCCTGGAACATTTGGGAAAGCGGTGCCTTTAATGAGGAAATCCAATTATATCGCATAGAGCAACTATCGCTTGAAAACAGTGTTTTGACCATTGCTGTAAAAAGGGAAGACGATACAGGCCCCACCTCAATTGTTGACAACACCGTCAAAAATTTCGAATATGTGTCCGGAAGGATTGAAAGCAAGACCTTGTTCGGACCTTCTAACGCTGACGGAGAACACGAATATCGCTTCGCTGCCCGCATCAGATTGCCTGCCGGTCATGGTATGTGGCCTGCCTTCTGGACATATGGTGACCCATGGCCCACACAAGGTGAAATCGATATTCTCGAAGCTCGAGGAGGTAAGCCCCTTGAATACCAGACCAATATTTTTTATGGCACAAGCCCAAATATAAACCTCAACCAAGACACTGACATCCTACATTACGTAGAACAAGATTTGACCGCTGACTTTCATGTCTATGAAATGATTTGGAAGTCCACGTCAATAGACATTATTTTTGACGGGGAACTGCTCTATACCTATACCGCCAATGGCAACAATAACATAAGTGATCTTTTCGGCAAAAAACAGAAAGTAGTCTTGAATACTGCTGTGGGAGGGTGGTTTTTTACCGATAGAAACCCTGCCAATTATGTCGATAACGCATCGATGGAGGTCGATTGGGTAAGGGTCTACAAACGATAGGATAATCGTAGCAAAAAAGAAAACATGAAGAAACTTTTTCCGTTCGTACCATTACTGCTGTTGCTATGCGGCTGTACCGACATGTCATCCATAAAGAACAAGCACCTCAACGTAAGCTATGCAAACGACTCAAAAGCACAGCAAATGGACATTTTCATTCCTGATGGGGATGGTCCTTCCCCTACAGTGATCCTCATACATGGTGGGGGTTTTAAAACCGGGGATAAAAAATCAGAAAATGATTTGGCAAAAGCATTGGTTTCGAATGGTTTTGTGGCCATAGCCGTGAACTATCGCCTCAGTGGAGAAGCTGTATTTCCAGCGGCTGTACATGATGTCAAGGCAGCTATTCGGTTCATACGGGCAAATGCAAAAAAATACGTTGTTGATCCAGACAAAATTGCGACATGGGGCGCATCTGCCGGTGGCCATCTTTCGGCCATGATGGGTACTTCGGCCGGTGATGGTTTTTTAGATGGTATTGTGGGCGACCATAACAATGAATCGGCCCAAATACAAGCCTGCATAAATTGGTTTGGTCCCATTAATTTTGCCACCATGATAGACGACGCAAGACAGTTGGGGTTTGACGACCGTTTTAATGTTACTATAGAGAGTGCATATCTTGGTGCAGATGCTACCGATCCTATCAATATGGCCTTGGTACAACGTTCAAATCCAACAAACTATATTGACGAAACAGATCCTCCATTTTATGTGCAAGCGGGCAGTAAAGATCCTTTGATACCATATTTGCAAAGTCAAAATTTTGCCGATACACTGCGCAAGGTCTTGGGCGACGGCAAGGTGAACTATGAACTAATCGAAAATGCAAAGCATGGAGGGTCAAAGTTTACAGACCAAGAAAATGTTGCCAAAATAATTTCATTCTTAGACAAGCACCTGAAAAAATAAACGCACGCACCGCCATTTTTGATGACAAGAAAAAACAGTTCCCATTTTTTACTGACGATACTATTTTTTGTGTACTTGGCAGGTAAGGAAGTCAACAATGAAGTATCTGAAAAAACGGTGGTTTTTGACACTGCCCAGCAAGTGGAAGACTATCGCTTTTCTACCTTAATCGCTAAAAATGGAAAAATTGTTTCAGAGGCATACCACAACGGTAAAACAAAAGATAGCTTGTGCAATGTGCAGTCACTCACTAAAGGTATAATGAGTGTACTTATCGGAATAGCCCTGGACAAAGGCTTTATAAAAAACATTGACGAATCCATAGCCAACTATTTACCTGAAGAATTTGAAACCATAGGCAATACGGCAAAAAGAGCAATTACGGTACGACATATTTTAAACCAAACCTCGGGCCTTTCATGGAAAGGGTATCTTGAACATGAAAAATGGCTGAACAGTAAAGATCCCATTTTGTTTGTCTTGAACAAGAATCTAGAAAACACCCCAGGCACAAGATATAATTACAATTCGGGGGCTACCCACTTATTATCGGTGATCCTCACCAGGGCGACCGGAAAGACAACTTTGGAATTTGCCAATACAATGCTTTTTGGGCCTCTAGCAATAAAACACGTCGATTGGGAAAGAAGAAATAAAGGCTATTATGATGGTAGCGGCCTAGGCCTGAGCATGAAACCTATTGATTTGATGAAAATCGGACAGTTGTTGGCAAACCAAGGGTATTGGAAGAATAGTACCATTGTCGCTGAAAGTTGGGTCGAGCAACTATTTGATGCTGATCAAAAATCTAATACGACATGGGGCCTAAAAGGCTCTAAACATGGTTTTTGCTGGTACAAATCAAAAATACAAGGTGATGTCATCGATTACGGTATGGGTTATGGGGGGCAATTCATTCTCATGATCCCAGAAAAGGAACTGATCATTGTGACAACCCATAACCATGATACCCCTAATGGAATTGAACAACAGGTGAAATTCTTAAATGAAAGATTACCAAAATTGATTACAGCCTACGGCAGCTAAACGTACATAACAATAGAAGGTTTCAAAGCAATGCCATTGTCAATACCACTAAGTGCTTTTATGCCAAATACAATGCAAAACTAAATCATGGTGCAATCAAGAAGCCACTATTGCCGATAGAAACTTGAGCATGGGCCTTTTCAAATCATTTTCCGCTCTAAATGTCTTTTGACCAAAGTATTTTTGGTCAGGGCAATGGCTTTTTGTAAAGTAGATCTGTAGGCTTTTTGGTCTCCAACATCGACCATCAGTTCAGCTTTGATTGCATAAAAAAGGCCGTTGGTCTCAAAATTATCGCTACGTTCCAACTCTTCCAGTGCCACAAGTGCCTTTTTTGGGCCATTCACCTTAGCAAAGGGAACCATTCGGTTGAGGGCAACTATTGGGGAATAGTAGCGTTGTAGGTGCAGGTCGTAAAAACGCAAAATATTTTCCCAGTCCGTTTCGTCATAGGTCTTCGCCGTACAGTGGTAATAGGATATTGCAGCCTCAAAGTGATAATTTGATGGGGTGCTGTTGCCCGTGTTCGAATTTTCTAGATGATACACCCCTATTCGAACCAATTCTTGATTATAAAGTGCCCGGTCTTGGTGCGCAAGGGTGACCAGTTCATTGTCATCATCCAACCGTGCATCAAAACGTGCAGCATGAAAGCACATCAATGCAATCAAAGCTTCTAAATTGGCATGTTGGCAATACGTATTCTCCCTTAGTAAAAGTGCTAAACGAAGGGCCTCGTAGCAAATATCCTTTTTCAGCATTTGGGCTCCAGAAGTTGCTGCGTATCCTTCGGTGAACAAAAGGTAAATGACCCTTAAAACTACGAACAAGCGTGATTGCAGGCCCATTTCTACAGGAATCTTGAGCATTTGCACCTCAGCCTTGAACTTTTTCTTGGCCCTAGTGAACGATTTGGCTACTGCCCCCTCTTTCTTTAACAGGGCTTCGGCCAATTCCTTGTTGCTAAAGCCCCCTATCAGTTTTAGGCTTAGTATGATTTGGTATTCTTTAGAAAGCGAGGGGTGGCAACAGGCAAAAATGAGCTTCAACTGGCTATCTGACAATTCGCTCTGGGTAGCCACTTCTTTCGTTTGATCCTCTTTTTCGACATGGGGCACATCGCCCACATAGTCCATCTTCTTTCCCTTGCGCAACTTATCGATCATGGCATTGTTGGCCACCCGAAATAACCAAGCGGTCGGATTCTGGGGCACTTCTTGATAGCCCCATACCTGCATCGCCTTTAAAAAGGAATCCTGTACGACATCTTCAATTTGCTCTACATATGAAATGCCATAACGATTGGTCATGATGGCGACCACCCTTCCATATTCGTTACGGAACAAATGATCAACTTGGTTGGCTAAAGGCTGTTGCATGGTCAACGCTAAAAAAGCCCGATTTTCATCGGGTCTTTTTCAGTATATCAGGTTTTAATGAACATCCATTGACAGAATTTCACGAATCTCAACATTGCTGCCCTCATAGTCAAAAATGGGACAACCTTTAGAGATCTCAGTAGCTTCATCGATGTTTTTTGCAGATACGATCAAGTACCCGCCAACCACTTCAGCACCCTCGGCGAAAGGGCCATTGGTGACCAACTCCCCTTTTTGGTGAACAACCTTTCCATCCTCGCCCAAGGGGAGCCCATCCAAAAGATGGCCCTTGTCCCTTAACTTTCCCATCCACTCGTTCCATACCTGCATGTGTGCTTGTTTCTCTTCTTGGGATAGTTCATTGTAGGCCTCATGGCCCCCTCTAAACAAATACAAAAAATTACTCATTGGTTTCAGTTTTGTGTCCGTTATGTACAGACTGGTTCATACTTTGTTTTCATAAGTGTGACGAAATCCAAAGTACAGATTGGACAATTCGCTTAAATTTATTTAAAATATTCAAGTCGCTCTCCATATAATATGCCACTTGGCCAAAAAGGGCCAACGTTTCATACAACGGCCATTGTACTAGTATCAGAACCTCCTATTTATGAAAACCGATATCAGCATTCTATCTATATATTCGACACCGTTCAAACCACATGAAGGCCACAAAATCCTGATTTCCCTGCTTTCACTTGTAGGCAATTCTGTACGTATTGAAAAATCCCTATCGGTTGAATGCATGAAATGTTGGGGGCACTATACCACAGCGAAAAATCCGTATGATCATATCCCCTATATAATGCGCTTTTTGATGCCCTGAACAACATTGTGCTATTGGTAAAAAAACAACCTTCAAACTGTGGCAACCAAAAAACACAAAAGAATTGCTGTAAGACAAATTTGAAGATTTTATTGAACGAAAACACCAAACAACAATCTTGGGCAAAACCAATTGTTCGTTGTACTCCTTGATATGTACCGTTATTGTGTTCTAATCTCTTCTGATGCCGACTTTTTTTGTAACTACTTATAAATCATTTTTTTATGATTTTCACATGGATTTTTTATATCTGTATTTTACCCTGTTGATAAGATTGTGGAGAACCTCGTACCCTAACCATAAAATCAATGTAAAGAAAATGTGAATTTTACATCACCGTTATTTAGAACGATTCCAATATTATTCATTTTCTCATGGAGATTTCCCATATCACTAAAAGGGATTTTAGCACAAAACCCTTTGAGCTTTATAAAATCACCAATGCAGTTTTGAAGGCGATGACTGCTGTGGAACATGGTCAAATGTCAGATGCCCAAAGCATTGCCCAAAACGTGTATGAAGCACTTTTGGAACGCAAGGGACTTGATGGGAATTATGTTCCCACAGTAGAAGAGGTGCAAGATATTGTAGAGAACAAATTAATGGCCAGTGAGTTTCAAAATGTGGCCAAGGCCTATATCATTTATAGGAACAAACAGGCACTCAACAGGCAATCCAACATCTTTGAAAAGCGCATAAACCTCAAACCCTACGAATATCCTCAGCTATATGAATATGTGCCCGCAATACGGCATTCTTATTGGATTCATACCGAGTTCAATTTCACCAGTGACATTCAAGATTTTAAATCTAGATTGACCGGTGTTGAGCGCAGTGCCATAAAGAATACCCTGTTGGCCATTTCGCAGATTGAAGTGGCCGTTAAGACCTTTTGGGGCGATATCTACCACCGTATGCCCAAACCGGAAATTGGTTCTGTTGGTGCAACCTTTGCAGAAAGTGAAGTGCGCCACCACGACGCCTATTCCCATCTGTTGGAAATATTGGGATTGAACAAGGAGTTTGAAAACCTTAAGAAAAAGCCGGTAATCATGAAACGGGTCCAGTATCTGGAAACGGCTCTTAAGAATGCCAAAAGCGAAGACAACAAAGAATATTCAGAATCTATCTTGCTATTTTCCCTATTCATTGAGCACGTTTCCCTATTCTCGCAATTTCTGATCATTATGGCCTTTAACAAGCATAAGAACATGCTCAAAGGCATTTCAAATGTTGTCGAGGCTACCTCTAAGGAAGAACAGATTCATGGTGATTTTGGCATTGATGTCATCAATATCATCAAGCAAGAAAACACAGATTGGTTTGATGGGGCCTACCACAATATGATACAGCAACTATGCGAACAGGCTTTTATTGCCGAAAGTAAAATTATCGATTGGATCTTTGAAGAGGGGGAACTTGACTTTTTGCCAAAAGCAGTGGTGAACGAATTCATTAAAAACCGTTTCAACAATTCAATGGAGAGTATAGGAATCGAAAAAATATTCCCCATAGACGAAGAGTTGCTGAAACAGACAGAATGGTTCGATGATGAAATTATTGGCACCAAGCACGGGGACTTCTTCGTAAAACGATCGATCAATTATAGCAAAAGAGCACAAAGTATAACCAGCGACGACCTTTTTTAACCCATGGAGAATAAGACTTTAGAGCATCAAGAAGTAGAAACGGCATCACCCCTTACCCAAAATTTACTAAATGCCAGAAAAGAAGGGCTTACCAATTTCAACTACCCAAAAGACCAAAAAGGGTTCAAATGGCTAAACGAACACAGTAGAAAGTTTTTGGCCTCTGGCTATCTGACCAAGGGGACCACTCCCGAGAGTCGAATTCGTGAAATTGCAGCCAGGGCCGAACAAATTTTACAGTTTCCCGGGTATGCCGATAAGTTCTATCACTATATGTCTGAAGGCTATTTTTCATTGGCATCTCCTGTTTGGTCCAACTTTGGAAAGCAGCGTGGATTGCCCATAAGCTGCTTTGGATCCCATATAGATGATGATATGGGGAATATTTTGTATACCCAATCTGAAGTGGGCATGATGTCTAAATTGGGTGGCGGTACTTCAGGTTATTTTGGCAAGATAAGACATCGTGGGGCACCCGTAAAAAATAATGGGGAAGCTTCTGGTGCAGTGCATATTATGCAATTGTTTGAGTCCATGGTCGATGTGGTTAGCCAAGGCTCGGTAAGAAGGGGGCGTTTTTCACCCTATTTACCTATTGAACATCATGATATTATGGAGTTTTTGGAAATAGGTACAGAAGGTAACCCCATACAACAACTCACTCATGGGGTCACCGTTACCGATGAATGGATGCAGGATATGATTGACGGCAATGTCGACAAGCGGACCATTTGGGCCAAAGTACTGCAATGCAGGGGAGAAATGGGCTACCCTTATGTTTTCTTTACTGACAATGCCAACAAGGGTAAGGCCGATGTGTATCAAGACAAAGACCACAGGATTTATGCCAGCAATCTGTGTACTGAGATTATGCTGCCTTCCAATGACAATTGGTCTTTTGTATGTGTACTATCTAGCATAAACCTATTGCACTTTGATAAGTGGAAGAATACAGATGCAGTAGAGACCATGGTCTATTTTCTAGATGCCGTAATTACAGAATTTATTGAAAAATTAGAGGCCTTTAGGGATTCTCCCGACAGGGATGACCAACAAACCTTCTTGTTTATGGAACGTGCCTATAATTTTGCTAAGGAGAACCGGGCACTGGGATTGGGTGCCTTGGGCTGGCACTCCCTACTACAATCCAAAATGATCTCCTTTGATAGCCAAGAAGCATATACCCTGAACAATGAAATCTTCAAGACCATTAAAGAACGGTCATATAAGGCCTCTGAATACCTGGCAGAGCGTTTTGGTGAGCCTAAGGTGCTTCGAGGCTATGGAAGGCGAAATGCTACGCTTAACGCCATAGCCCCCACTACCTCGTCTGCCTTTATTTTGGGGCAGGTTTCTCAAGGCATAGAACCTATTTGGTCCAATAGCTATGTAAAGGATATTGCAAAGATCAAGGTCACCATCAAAAATCCGTACTTGATGGCCCTGTTGCAAGAAAAGGGAAAAAACACTGATGACGTTTGGCGAAGTATTAGGGATCGGGATGGTTCAGTACAACATCTCGACTTTTTAAGCAATGAAGAAAAAGCCGTCTTCAAGACCTACTCAGAATTGGATCAGCTAGATGTGATCTATCAAGCGGCGGCCAGGCAAAATCACATAGATCAAGGTCAGTCAGTAAACATCATTGTGCATCCTGATATGCCCACAAAAGACATCAATAAAATTCATGTCACAGCCTGGAAACTTGGTTTAAAGTCCCTATACTATCAACATAGTATGAACGCAGCACAAAAGTTCAAACAGAAAAAAGAATGCACGAGCTGCGAAGCATAGCAAATCAAAATTTTTAATTTGGCAATAGTTCACTAGATATTGTGCCATGGAATAAACCCAATGGTGCAAAGCGATGGTCTTATTGTTTGCACCAACGTTTGTTACCGAATTGCCTAGAACAGTTTCATTTGCCCCTGTTTATATGGTTCGTGTAAGTCGGTCCTAAGTTCGGGAAAGACCTTGTCGGCAAAATACTTTTGACGGGCGAGTCGGGCCATATCATGGATTTGTGCAGCTACCTTTCCTTCGCCCCGACTTCGTATGCCAAAACGGCTATCATTGATGGAGCCCCCATGACAATCTTGAATCAAATGAAGTACCTTTTCTGCTCGATCGGGCATGGTTTTTCTGATCCAATCGGTAAAAATTTGACCAATCGCCCCATTGAGTCGTACCACGGTAAAGCCAAAAGAAAGTGCGCCATGTTCAGCCACAGATTGTGCCAGTTTCAACAGTTCATGGCTATTGATTCCTGGAATCATGGGAGCTAGCATTGCATTGACCGGAATCTCATGCTGTGATAAGACCCTGACCGCTTCCAATCGCTTTTTTATGGTCGCCGTTCTGGGTTCCAACAGTCTTCTTGTTTTTTCAGAAAGGGAAGTAATCGAAACATTGACCCCGATCAATTGGTGCTCAGAAAGTTTTTTTAAGATATCAAGATCGCGCAATATCAGCGCATTTTTGGTAATGATTCCCACGGGGTGTCGGTATTTATAGAAAATCTCCAAACATCTCCGGGTAATCTGAAACTTCTTTTCTGCAGGCTGATAGCAATCGGTATTGCCAGATAGTACTATGGTATGGGCTTTCCAGTTTTTGTGCTTCAATTTTTCCTCCAATAGGTCTGGAGCATCTTTTTTGACCAATATCTTTCGTTCAAAATCAAGTCCAGCACTATAGCCCCAAAATTCATGGGCATTTCTGGCATAGCAGTAGATACAACCATGTTCACAACCTTGATAGGGGTTCATGGAGTAGCGCATCCCTATATCAGGGCTCGTGACCCTATTCACAATGGTCTTCGGAAATATGGGAATATATTGGGTCTTGTTCTGATCGGCCTGCTCGCCTTCAACGCGACAAAATTCCAAAAAATCATCGCGCACCTCATAAATATGTTTGAGGAACTGGTTGGGGGTATTTTTTTGGGCACCACGCCCTCTGAGGTAATCTTTTGATTGCAATTTTTAGGATTTATTCCAAATTTATGGAATAAATACCAATCTAAGTGTTAAGACTTCTTTATAGAGATCAAGAAAATGACCTGTTAGTTGAAGGCCACTTTGACCAGTTGTTTTTTCGAACCCCTTTTGGCATAAAAGAGCAATTCATCATCTTGTGGATCCATAAATGGTTTAGAGACCATTAGAGGTAGACGGGCTTCTTGGGCATCAATGATACGCTCAAAATCCATTTTCCCGTCCTCATCCAAAGCAATCAAAAATACGTTTCGGTTGCCACTTAGGCCTTGCTTAAAAATCAACCGCTCATTATTGATCAACTGCGGATTGTCTGCTGCTGTACAAATAAAGAAGTACGTCTTACCGTCTTTACAATATGAGGAATAGGAAGCGTAGGCCCCGTCACCTTGTGTCACCTCGGCCTTGTTGATGTTTCGGGCCCACTTCATGGACCCATCAGCGTCCAATTTCGCACTGACAATATCGTTATGATGGTAGCGATCTACATTAACCCGTTGGCCTGCTCCTGTACGGTGCATGGAACTTGTTACAAAATACTCTTCTGCATTATAGAAAATCTCTTCCTTATCGTTTATCTCGACACCTTTGAACACCAGGTTCTTGATAATCTTATCTTCTTCCCGGCCAAATTTGTCATCCATAAACTGCTTTGAAAATGGACTGTATTTTTTTGTATTGATGTCCAGTGAAATAGGACTGAGTTTAAAATAAGCCAAGCCATTGTAGCGATTGTCTTTTCTATCTGCATAGAACCCCACGCAGAACAACTTATCGTTTTTCAGTACAGGATATAGGGCTTCTGGGTACTTCTCTGGATCATCAAAGGACTGTGTCTTTGAAGTGTTCCCTGAAATCTTGATCAATTCATACTGAAACTTTCGTTCATCGATTTTGAACCGCTTCTTTTTAAAATAGGCCTTACCAACAATATAGGCTTCATTCAGGTTGCTCGAAAATGCTACATTTTCAAAGGCATAGTTTTTTTCTTCGACCTCATCTGAAAAATCATATTCCCATTTCTTTTGCAAACCAGTATCGAATAAATGAATGGTATGTTTGCTCTGTTTTCCTTTTTTGTGGTGGGTACTTATGACAAATCCCGTTTTCGCCTTGTCGAAAAGTACCGTGGTGGTAAATCCATTTGAAAAGTTCCGGTTATAATAATTTTTCCCCAATGCACCACTGACTGCCTTTGCATTAATCGACAATAGTTTTTGGGGCTTAAAGCCATAATTCGTAAGCGAACTGGTATGCGCCCAGTATTCATAGGTCTCTCGTTCAAAGTCATAGTCTAAAAACAAGAGGTGCAATTGGCCATTTTTCAAAAAACCATCCACAAACTGTTTGTCCTTCAGTTTGTAATTATATTCTGAAATTAGTTGAAGTTGGCTATCATAATGTTCTATGAAATAACCTTTTGGCTTTAAAATAAGACCTTGAAAGTATGTCCTCACCAAAACATAGCCCCCAGAACCGTCATCTGCAATTGTCAATAGGTTCGAATAGCGGTACCGATCATTTAACTTCTCGCCAAAATCATAGGTGACCGGCATTTTTTGGGCATGGACATATACCCCAATCAAAAAAAATAGACCAAGTAGTATTTTTTGTTTCATCTAAAGCAGGTTTGGCTGCACCTGACTATGTTCCAGGAAAGTTGGCTTTTCGTTTTTGCAAAAAGGCTGAAGTGCCCTCCTTAAAATCATCGGTGCCAAAACAGCTGCCAAAAGCCTCAATTTCCACCGCATACCCATTTACATCATGTTTATAACCCGCATTTACCGCTTTTATTGCATACTTTATGGCAACTGGGGAATTATTCGATATCCTGCTGGCCAATTTCGTGCAGAAATCCAACAAGGAACCCTGTTCGACCACATGGTTTACCAATCCGTAATCCATTGCTGTTTGAGCATTGATCATGCCTGCAGTCATGATCAATTCCATGGCCCTTCCCTTACCTACCAATTGGGGTAAGCGCTGTGTACCCCCATAACCAGGTATGACTCCTAAAGAGACTTCGGGCAGCCCCATTTTTGCATTGGAACTTGCCACCCGAAAATGGCAGGCCATGGCAAGCTCTAGGCCGCCCCCTAAAGCAAAGCCGTTCACCGCCGCAATAACAGGGGTTGCCAATTGTTCAACCAGATCAAATAGCTGTTCTTGGCCAATCGCTGAAAGTTCTTCGCCCTGTGCTTCCGTAAAATCAGCAAATTCTGAAATATCCGCTCCGGCCACAAAAGCTTTTTCTCCGCTACCCATCAAGATAATCACCTTGGTCTTTACCTCTTCGTCCAACTCCTTAAATGCCGTATGCAGTTCAAGAATGGTCTGCCTGTTCAGCGCATTCAATTTTTTGGGGCGATCAATGGTGATGATGGCAAGGGCACCTTCTTCTTCAATGTAAATATTCTCGTAATCCATAGTACATATGTTATTCTTTTGGAAATTTAACGGTAAAGACAGTACCCTTGCCTACTTGTGAGGTGAAATTAATGGTTCCATTATAATTCTCCACGATATTTTTGACCATGCCCAACCCAAGTCCCATTCCACTGGATTTGGTCGTAAATCGTGGTTCAAATATCTTTTCCTTGAAACCATCGGCAATACCGATACCATTGTCGGCCACAGCTATTTTGACCATATTGCCCTCAGAGGCCACTGTGACCAAAATTTTTGGGGAATCGGTCTCGGGTAACGCCTGGATCGCATTCTTGACCAAATTCGTGACCACGCGAATCAACTGTGTGCGGTCTAATTTGGCAACAATCGCATCTTCATCTGCAATAAAATGGATGTACTTCTCCGTAAAAATATCCAACGCGAGCTTTACAATCTTGACCACATTCAACGTCTCTTTCTGTTGGGCGGGCATTTGGGCAAAATTGGAGAATGCCGAAGCGATATTGCCCATAGTATCGATCTGCTGTATCATACTCTTGGAAAACTCCCTGACCTTTGCCTCTATGTTGGGGTCGCCGACATCAAACTTACGATCAAAACTCTGCACACTCAATCGCATAGGGGTCAATGGATTTTTAATTTCATGGGCAACTTGCCTTGCCATCTCACGCCATGCCTGCTCACGTTCACTCCTGGCCAATTTTGCGGCACTTTCTTCCAATTCATCAATCATGCTGTTATACGAATCGATCAACCTTTTGATTTCTACACTTGGATCTTCAATCTGTATTTTTTCATTACGTTTTGTAAATGCCGTTTGGTATAGTTTGTCAGAAACCGTTTGTAACGAACGGGTGATGTACTTTGAAATAAAATAGGCCAAGATTATGGCTGCCAATAACATCAAAAGATAAACTCCGGTCAATCGCATCAGAAACTCCCGCAGTTCCATATCATTGAACGAATTATCTTCCACATAGGGCAAATTCATGATACCGATCGGTTTAAACCTCTGGTCTGTGATGTAATTGTAAGAGGCTTGGTAATAGTCTCCAGAAGCATTTTTCTCTTCTACATACCGTTGTTCTTGACTGAGCCTTAAATGGTTCAGCACTTCAGCATCCAAACAGTTTGAAATCGAATCTGCTTCAAACGCTGGACGCGAACTCTTGATCAATTCCCCTTCGAGGTCGTATATGTTGAAGGGCACGTTTTGAACATCGGCAATCTTATAGATCTCATCTCGAAAAATATGCTCCAAATTTTCAGTACTTGGTTCATAGGTCGTCTCTTTGAGCACATAACTGATGCTCTGAAGAATTTGCTTTTCCTTGCGTTCCAAGCGGTTTTGGTGGTAATCTTTTGATTGTTCGCGGTATTGATAAATGGTCACTCCGGCAATCAAAATAGAGGCAATGACCACCAATAGGATCATGGTGACGAATATTCGGGATCGAAGTGATGACCTCTTGAACAATGCCTACAGGATTTGATTTTAAAGATAGCAATTATCAAGCCAAAAAGTTTCCCTATTTACCGGGTATGGGTCTTAACACTTTGAACCTACACTCAGGCTTCGGGATTTTTATCGCGAATTCTTTTGTACAGCCGTATCCCTAACATTAAGAGTACCCCCAACAAAACAATGCCCACAATTCCATAAATCCAGTTGAAGGCATTTTTGAGCACCACCAAAAAAACGATGGCAAAGAGAATAAGGGTCGCCCCCTCATTCCAAATACGCATAAAACGACTGGTATATTTCATCTTGTCATGTTGTAACTTCGTAAATATCTGGTGGCATTTCAAGTGGTATCCAAACAGTAGGATTACGAAAACAAGTTTGACATGCATCCAAGCTTGTTGTAACCACGCTGGCATCAATAGCAGCAACCAAATAGCAAAAAGTGTACACAAAATGGCCGAGGGCCAAGTGATGATGTACCATAGACGCTTGGTCATCAATTTCAATTGCTTGGTCAAGATTTCCTTTTCCGGTGAAGGCTTATCATTGGCCTCGATATGGTAGATGAACAATCTGGGGATATAGAACAGCCCAGCAAACCAAGTGACCACAAAAATGAGGTGCAACGACTTGATGTAGTTATAGTATTCCATGCTCCAATGGTTGCTGGCTTATGGTTGATTGCAAAATTACGATTAAATCGCCAAGTCTTACACTCTCAAACAGCAACGAGGCCTACTCTGCCACAAAAAGATAGTTCAGTCCTAAAGTATTGAACTCTGCATTGAACGCTTTCATCTCTTTCTCGACCAATTTATCAAAAGCGGTCAACTGGGCATTGATCTTTGTGGTCATTTCATTCTTCACAGCCACATCTTGATCGGTCGGCGGGAAATCGTCGAGCGATACCAAACTATTCAAGTGGGCCAATTTGTTGGTCAGCCGAATGGGAAAGTTCAAAGGATCTTGATTGCTTCTGTTTTTGGTCTGGTACAATGCTTTTTCAATTTCTTCAAAGCCTTCTTTCATTTTTTTGGCCTTGTCCAACAATGCTTTCGTCGCCTCATTGTCTTTGTACTGTTTGGTAAAGGCATCCAATTGGTTGTTGATCTTTCGAATTTTTTTGATGGATTGGTGTGCCTTGTCCACCGTTTCATTGATACTGGTAATAAAATCATACTGCCTTTGCATGTCGGCCACCGAAACTTCTGCTCTTGGGTCAGGCAAAATACGAAACGTTTCACTTTTACTCTTGCCATTCACGCTCAGGTGTACCTTATAATTGCCCGGAACCGCCTTGGCCCCATTCAAATTGGCCCACCAAAGGATCATGCCCTTCAATTTTTCAGCTCCCTTACCACGGGTGTTCCAGACATGGGTATTGCCTCCCTTTTTGGGATGCAGTTTTTTGTCCTTCTCCTCGGCATAGCTGCTGAAGTTGGCCAAAGTATCGCCCCCCACTGTCGTATAAGTCAAGGCAATGCTGTCTTTTTCAGAAAAATCCTTTAAATAGTAATGGGCAACCACCCCGTTCGGATGGTTTTGGCCTTCGGTCTTGGAAGGCTCTTTCGCCGCCCGGCCCTTGGTGCGGTAACTGTCTTTGGGCTGGTACAGTACTGCTGAAGCATTGTTCATAGTAGCCTTCAGTTGATGCAGTACCGTCAGGTCATCAATGACCCACACACTGCGCCCTTGGGTTGCCACGACCAAATTATTGTCTTTGACGGCCAGATCGGTAATGGGTACAATGGGCAGGTTTAATTGAAAAGACTGCCAATTTTGTCCATCATCAAAAGAAACGTACATTCCGGTTTCAGTACCTGCATATAACAAGCCCGCACGCTTGGGATCTTCACGTAGCACTCGGGTAAAATGCTCATTGGCAATACCGTTTGTTAACTTAACCCATGTTCGGCCAAAGTCAGTAGTCTTGTACAAATAGGGTTGAAAATCACCCAACTTGTATCGCGTGGCAGCTATATAACAAGTGCCTTCATCAAAATTCGAAGGTTCTATACTATTGATCATGCTCCATTCAGGAAGCCCTGCCGGGGTGACATTCTCCCATGTTTGACCGCCATCTTGGGTGACATGGACCAGGCCATCATCACTGCCCACCCATAATAACCCTTCTTTCAACGGACTTTCATTGGCGGCAAAAATCGTACAATAGTACTCCACACCCGTATTGTCTTGCGTAATCGGCCCTCCACTGCTCACCAATTTAGTGGGGTCGTTTCTTGTGAGGTCATCGCCCAACAATTGCCAACTTTGCCCTTCGTTGGTACTCAAGTGCACATGGTTGCTGAAAGTGTACAGCTTTTTAGGGTCATGCTTGCTAAAGATAATGGGGAAATTCCATTGAAAGCGGTATTTCATACCCTCAGCTCCGTAGCCCATCGGATTATCAGGCCATACATTGATACCTCGAACGGTATTGTTTCCATGGTTGACCCGCGTCAAGAATCCTCCGTAGCTTCCCCCATACACAATATCATTATTGATAGGATCTACAGCGATATGGGCAGATTCTCCACCTGCCGTGCGCTCCCAATCGTCTTCGCTGATGCTCCCCCCATCACTGCGATGGTTGATACGGATGGTTGAATTGTCTTGCTGGGCCACATAAATACGGTATGGAAAGGCATTATCGGTCGTCACCCGATAAAACTGTGCAGTAGGCTGATTGTAGTAGGTACTCCAGGTTTCTCCCCCATCATAGCTGACTTGGGCTCCCCCATCATCACCAATGATCATGCGTTGGCTGTTTTCGGGGGCAATCCACAAATCGTGATGGTCACCGTGGGGCGCATTAAAGGTCTTGAACGTCTTGCCCCCATCAGTGGAGCGGTGATAGCGCACATTGAGTACATATACCACGTCTTCATCTTCAGTATCTGCATATACCCGGGTATAGTACCAGGCCCGTTGGCGTAGTTTGCGTTCACTGTTCACTTGAGACCATGTTTTTCCACCATTGTCAGAACGATATAGCCCGCCTTTCTCCTTATTTTCAACAATGGCCCAAACACGCTCCGAATTGACCGGGGAAACCGTGACCCCGATAATGCCCAAGGTATCTTTTGGAAAACCTTCGTTTTTGGATATTTCTGTCCAACTTTCCCCACTATCGGTACTTTTCCAAAGGGCAGAGCCATCGCCCCCACTGCTTAGACTGAAAGGGGTACGCTGGGCACGCCAAGTAGATGCATAGAGAATTCTGGGATTATTGGGGTCAATCGTTAAATCTACGGCCCCTGACTGGTCATTCACATATAAAGTCTTGCGCCAAGTATTTCCCCCATCTGTACTTTTATAGACACCGCGTTCTTGGGTAGGTTTATAGATGTTGCCCAACACAGCAGCGAATACCGTATTGTAATCGGTAGGGTGCACTTTAATACGTGGCACATGCCTACTCTTTTCAAGTCCCGCAGAAGTCCATGTCTTCCCTGCATCATCGGTCTTCCAAATACCATAACCACTGGACACATTGCCACGAAGTGTTTTTTCACCACCGCCCACATAAATTATGTTGGGATCGCTCTTTGCTACCTCAACAGCACCAATACTGCCCCCGAAATAACCGTCAGAGATATTGCCCCAAGTGCGTCCCCCGTCAGTAGTTTTCCAAACTCCGCCACCGGTAGCCCCAAAATAAAAAAGATTGGGTGCTCCAGGCACACCGGTCACGGCAGCGGAACGTCCTCCTCGAAATGGCCCTATCAATCGGTATTTTAAACTGGAATATAATGCTTCAGGGTATTGGCTTGTGGATTTTTGGGTCTTCTTGCGCCCTTGTGCCTCAGCAGCTAAGGAAAAAAAAGATAGTGCCAGCAAAAGCAAGCCAGCTTTACAGAACTGTGATCTCATGGTTTTTGGTACGTTAATTAGTCAAGCTTAAATGTAGTGAAAAAGTGAGAAAAACAGTTGGTGGAATTTTTGTACTTTAAACACGCAGATAGGTGCAACAAAAGCCAAAATTCAAAACGATGGACAAACGGGAATTTCTAAAAAAAAGTGGTATCGGCCTCTTGGGCGTTATGGCAGCCCCATCATTGCTGCAAGGCCAGACCAACACAACTGGTGGCCGATTGCGAACTGCCCATATTGGGGTGGGCAATATGGGGGGTGAAGATTTGCGCGATATAGCATCGCACCCCCAAGTGGAGGTCGTTGCACTCTGTGACGTAGATGCGATCAATCTGTCTGCCGCGCGGAAATTGCACCCCAAAGCCCGGGTGTTCTTTGATTATCGGGTGATGCTCAACGAAATGGCGGATGAGTTGGATGCGGTGATAATCTCCACCCCCGATCATACCCATGCCCCAGCTTCACTCATGGCCATGGAAATGGACAAACATGTCTATTGCCAAAAACCCTTAACGCACTATGTATCCGAATCAAGGGCCATGAAAAAAATGGCCGAAGAAAAGGGATTGGTCACCCAAATGGGCATACAGGTACATTCATTCTATGATTACAAACTGGCCACCTTGCTCATTCAAGATGGTATTATTGGCAAGGTGCATACCGTACATGCTTGGAGCCCAAAATCTTGGGGCTACAATGGTACCGAACCCAAAGGCGAAGACCCCATACCCGCACAATTGGACTGGAACCTCTGGTTGGGCACCTCAGCCGAACGCCCATATAAAGAGGGTTATTACCACCCCGGTAATTGGAGAAAACTGATGGATTATGGCTGCGGCACCTTGGGTGATATGGGCGTACATATTTTTGATACCCCTTACAATGCCCTGAACTTAAATGTGCCCCTGACCATTAAAAACGAATGCCGAGAACCCAACGGCTTTGGTTATCCAGAAAACAATACCGTCACCTACGAATTCCCGGGTACGGAATACACGGCAAAAACCTTAAAGTGGATTTGGTACGATGGTCCGGGCATGCCACCCAGCCATGAGGATTTAGCACTGCCCGGAGCCAATAATATGGCCGGGAAACAAACAGTTTCCAAAACCGATATTTCGTTGGATGCCAAAATTGCCTCTGAAGGCCAGTTACCTGAACAAGGTGCCATGTTCGTCGGAGCCAAAGGTCGGTTGTTGCTACCCCATTTTATGCAATTGCCCAAGAAAATTGTAAGGGGTAAATACGTAGACATTACCAAGGATATTGCCAAGCATAATTTGGGAGAACCCATCCGCAATTATGTCAGTGAAGGACCCAAACATTACCACCAATTCGTGGATGCCTGTTTGGGCAAAGGGGAATGTACAGCTCCCTTTTCATATGCCGCAAGGTTGACAGAGACCATTTTGTTAGGAGTCATTGCCGGACGCTTTCCGAACCAAACCTTGCATTGGGATGCAAACACTGCCCAATTTGCAGAAGCAGAGGCCAATCAGTTTTTGGCCGGAAAGTATCGGGAGTTTTAGAAGAGTTGCCTTTGGGAACACCAGCCAACAATGCCTTAGAGAATACCATTTTCTAAAGCGCCTGAGGCTATCAAAACCACCTCTTCTTACAATTTTCTTGAATGCCTCAATGACTTGGGTTTTGGTCTTAAAATAGGTCGGTCGGTTTCTGAATATTCCCCACAAAAAGGATGTATATCGCAAGAGACTATCTCCTTAACGGTTCTTTAGACACTACCATGCATTCCGGGGAAGACATGGCAGAAGCCCGTTACACCCAAATGGCCCGCTAATGGGCCAAAAAAAAATCAAAAATTCTTTAAAATTGTTGATTTGCAGCGATTTGTAAGCAAATCACAACAAACTTTTCAGCACCATGCCCTTCTTGATTAGCTTTGAAAAATGGGAATAAAATCTTGGGACAACCCTTTTTCGCTGACTATTGGGCTTTTCTTTATGGTAAAGATGCTCTTGGCCCAGAATATCGCTCCTGTAGCAGTAGATGACTCCTACACTTTAGGCTTCAATGTTATGCTGCAACCTAATACTACCAATGGGGTCTTGGCTAACGACAACGATGCCAATGGTATTGGCACCCTAAACGTTCGAACCATGCCCTTAGCCCCTCCTAGTAATGGCACACTTGCCTTAAATGTGGATGGTAGCTTCACATACACGCCAAACACAGGATTTATAGGAACGGATTCCTTTACCTACCGGGTTTGTGACGATGGCACGCCAAATACTGTGGTCTCACGTTTTGATTTTGATACGCCAACAATCACTGACGCGACTATTGGCCCCAACGCTACGTCTGTCAATTCCAATGCGGCTCAAACAGGCTGTGGCATTCACTTCCCGACCGGGGCCGGGGGATCCACTGGTTTTGATATCGTGGTTCCCAATACCTCCGGAATCTTTGACTTTACCAGTTTTTCGGTCGCTTTTGAGTACCAAGATCAAGAAGGTACAGCAGATATTGTTACTGCCGGTAATTTCCGTATCTATCATATCTCTGGAAATACGATGGGAATACAGCTAACGGTTATTCGTGGTGACACGGGAGTACAACAAATCTACACCCAAACTTTGGGGAATTTTCTAAGCGGTAATGTGCCCTACACGGTTGCCTACGACGAAGCTACCGGGAATGTCACCTACATCGCCAATGGAACAACCACTGTATTTTCAGTAGCACCGCCCTATTCACCGCTAGACACTGCGAGTGCCTCAAACATTGTCTTGGGAGAAAAAATGGATGGAGCAGGTTCTTCCTTGCCTTCATTATGTAGTATGGAGTTTGTAGATACCAGTCTGCTTTGCGATGATGCCTTAGTTACCTTAAATATTACGGCATCTATCATTACCAATCGAGGGATTACCTATCGCGTTACTGCCAACTGAGGTTTCCTGAACAATACATTTGGACTAAGAGGAAGGGGTGTATTTATACTCCAGCAACATTTCAAAAGTGACGTAGTTAAGTGCCTTTTCATGGGTGGCTTCCAGAATGACCGTCGGTGCGACTCCAGCCAAATAGGCCTCCTTCCAACGCGAAACACAAAGACACCATTTATCCCCTGGCTTTAGCCCAGGGAATTGATAGTAAGAAATTGGAGTGATAAGGTTGTTTCCCCTTTCAAGGGTGAATTTCAAAAATTCCTCGGTCATAATGGCACAAACTACATGCGTGCCAATATCTTCGGTTCCGGTCTTGCAGTAACCGTCTCTATAGTAACCTGTTTTTGGAGTAAGGCAACAGACCTCCAAAAGGGTGCCCAAAACATTCTTTTCCATACAACAACATTCTTTTGCAAAGGTAAGGGACACAATGGCATGCCGTAGGTAAAATCCCCTATCTTTAAACCCATGGCTTTTATGGAAAACCCTATTTACGTTGCTACTGTTTTGGCTTTACTGGTGCTCTTGGCCATATATACAGAGCGGACAACATTCGGGAAACAACTGGGAGCAGCGTTACTCGCCATCGTCTTTACTGCGGTCATTGCCAATTTGGGACTGATTCCTTCTGCCTCCAACAGCATTCCATTGTACGATGGTGTTTTTTCATATATAGCCCCTATTTCTATCTTTTATTTAATGTTGGGGGTCAACCTGCAGGCCATCAAAAAAGCCGGCCTTCCCATGATTGGCCTTTTTGTGTTGGGTTCCCTGGCCACCGTTTCAGGAATTCTTTTGGGATGGTATTTGCTTGCGCCAGAAACCATTCTGGGCGAAGATGCAAGAATCATTGCCGGAATGTTGACAGGCACCTATACTGGGGGCAGTGTCAACTTTAATGCCATTGCGTTGGAATATAATTTTCAAGAACGCGGGGTACTTTATGCCGGAACCATCGCCGTAGATAACGTGATGACCACATTCTGGATCATTGCAACACTAGCCATGCCCAGATTATTGCGTAAGTTATGGAAAGATAAAAAAGGAAAAACCGTTGATGGGGGAGCAGACAAGGTAAACACAAGTGATGCCTTGACCATGCATTCATTGGTATGGTTTCTTTTTTTAGGCTTGGGTGCGCTGTTTGTCTCAGAACAACTGTCACAATGGATACCTTCCCTGCCCAGCATATTGACCCTGACGACCATTGGAATCGTTTTGGCACAGTTCCCTTTTGTGATCCGATTGACCGGCGCACATACGCTAGGCCTGTATTTGGTCTACCTATTTTTGGCGGTCATTGGGGCGTATTGTGAAATTGGTGCCGTGTTGGAACTGAAGTCTGTTGGTCTGGGGTTATTCGCATTCACGGCCCTTGCCGTATTCATCCATGGTATCGTACTCATACTCTTCGGTGGGTTGTTGTACCGGGATTGGAGTATGATTGCCATTGTAAGCCAAGCCAATATTGGAGGTGGAACCACTGCCCTGGCCTTGGCTGAAACCTTTGAACGAAAAGAACTGGTGTTGCCTGCCATCTTGGTAGGCACATTAGGGAATGCCTTAGGCACCTATCTGGGATTTTTGGTCATTCAACTGTTATAATCATGTACAAATCGTCATTTTATCTGTTGCTGATTTTTATGCTTTCCTTCATGGTAATGGGGCAAACCAGAATCCGGGATTATGGTATTGAAATTGGTGTGCTACGCCCTGGGGCACTAAATGCCATTACTGATGTACCAGGGGTTCAGGTGGGGCACTTCACCCTTATCGAAGGTGAACATATCCGAACTGGGGTCACCGCTATTCTTCCCCATAATGGGAATATTTTTCAAGAAAAAGTGCCCGCTGCCATTCATATCGGTAACGGATTTGGAAAATTGGCCGGTTACACCCAAGTACAAGAATTGGGGAATCTTGAAACTCCCATCATCCTTACAAACACCCTTAGTGTATCTGCAGCGATGCACGCTTTGATCGACCATACCCTAAAACTGCCCAAAAATGAAGATGTTCGGTCGGTCAATGCTCTGGTGGGCGAAACCAATGACGGATATTTGAATGATATCCGTGGGCGGCATATTACCGAAAACCACGTGTTTGAGGCCATTCAAAATGCGAAGGATGGGCCTGTTATTGAAGGCAATGTAGGTGCAGGTACCGGAACAGTCTGTTTCGGATACAAAGGGGGTATCGGCACCGCTTCCCGGGTGTTGCCCAAGCCATCAGGCGGATATACTGTAGGTGTTTTGGTACAGAGCAATTTTGGTGGCGTACTACAAGTGGCCGGAGTTGAAGTGGGCAAAGCCCTGGGCCAATACTCCAATAGCTTTGCCTATTCCCCAGACGGATCCTGTATGATCGTGGTCATGACCGATGCCCCCCTCGATGTACGAAATCTAAAACGCTTGGCAACACGGGCCATGCTCGGCCTGGCTAAAACCGGGGGAATTGCCAGCAATGGTAGTGGCGACTATGTGATTGCGGTTTCCACGGCTGAGGAATGTCGGGTTCCATACCAAAGCGAACAACTTACCGTTACGGTTCCCTCGCTCCGCAATCAAGCCATGACCCCTTTGTTTCTGGCCGTAATCGAGGCCACTGAAGAAGCCATTTTGAATTCGTTGTTTGCAGCCGAAGACATGACCGGCTATAAGGGCCGTCAAATAAAAGCACTGCCCAAAGAAAAGGTAATGGCATTGCTCAATGGTACATTCACACAAAAAAAACGTAAGTAAAAGCAGTAATCATGGCATCATCTTCAAAGGGTAAAAAACAAGACGAAGTTCCTAAATGGCTTCGGGAAGCCAGAGCCAAATGGGAGTACACCGGCAAGGTGCGTCCTCCTTTTGCCAAAGTGCCCCAAGCCGGACAACGTTCGGTATGGGATTTTCCACGACCCCCAGCACTGGAAAGGGAATCCCGAGAAATCGTGGTCAAACACAGCGGCTCCACCTTGGCAACGACCACAAGTGCCTTGGCCGTATTGGAAACTGCAAGTCCGCCTACCTACTATATTCCCCCAGAAGACGTAAATCGAAAACTTTTGGTCAAAGTCCCAAAACAAGCATCTCTTTGTGAATGGAAGGGAAATGCGGAGTACTGGGCATTGAAAACGGAAAGCGCATATCCAATAGCTTGGTCTTACGCCAATCCTTTCCCGCCATTTGAGAAATTGACCGATTACCTTGCTTTTTATCCCCAAAAGCTTGAGTGCTATCTGAACCAAGAACGGGTCATTCCCCAACCTGGGGCCTTCTACGCCGGTTGGATAACCCATGATCTGTCGGGACCTTTTAAGGGCGAACCCGGGTCAGGGCACTGGTAACAGTGTACCGAAAGCTGTAACATTTTCCCTCCATTCTACACTAATATCATGGGAACACTTTCCTTTTTTATTAGCTTTAACCTTAGGAACATAAAACACTGATCATGGACATTTTTAGTAAAATCAAGGAAAAACTCAGCAATGAGTTTATTGATATTGTCGAATGGCTCGACTACACCGATGATACCATCGCACATCGTTTCGAACGCTACCAAAATGAAATCAAGAATGGGGCAAAACTCATTGTCCGTGAAGGGCAAACGGCCGTTTTTGTCAACGAAGGACAATTGGCCGATGTCTTTACTCCGGGCACTTATGATTTGACCACCCAAAACCTTCCCATTTTGACCACCTTAAAGGGATGGAAATATGGGTTCAATTCCCCTTTTAAGGCCGAGGTCTATTTTGTGAACACCCATTTATTTACCGATGAAAAATGGGGGACCAAAAATCCGATTACCCTGAGTGATGAGCGCTTCGGTTTGGTCGAAATCCGCGCCTTTGGCACCTATGCCTTCAAAATTTCAGATGCAGGCAAGTTCATCATCGACATAGTGGGTACCGACAGCAATTTCACGAATTTTGAAATCAACGAACATCTAAAAAGTCTGATCGCTACGCGTTTTACAGATACCGTGGGGGAGGCCAACCTCCCTATTGAACTCTATGCCGCCAACACTTCAGAGCTTTCCAGTACTTGTCAAGAAGTCATGGCACCAGAGTTTGAGAGCGTGGGTATTTCATTGGAAAAATTCTATATCGAAAATGTGTCCATGCCCGAAGACTTGAAAAAGGAAATCTTTGAATACAGCCGTATTGACAAACTGGACCTGAACAAACTCACCCAATTCAAGACAGCAAAAGCCATAGAGGCAGCGGCAAAAAATGAAGGTGGTACTGCAGGGGCCGGCATGGGTATGGGTATGGGGTTTGTGTTGGCCCAACAAATGGGAGGATTGATGAACCCACAGATGGGAGTACAACAAGCCATGCCTCAAGCTGGTGGCACTGCTGTTCCGCCCCCAATGCCTGTACAGGTGATGTACTACTATGCCGTTAATGGAACCCAACAAGGTCCTGTCGCGTTTGACCAGCTAAAAGCACTGTTTGCCAATCGTACCATCAACCGAGAGAGTTTGGTCTGGAAACAAGGCATGGCGAATTGGGCACCCCTGCAGGATGTAGAGGAGTTAAAATCGTTCTTAGGAGGCAATACCCCACCACCATTGCCTAATTCTTAACCAATGCTAACTTGTCATTTCGAAGAAGCTTGCGACTTAGAAATCTAGATTGTTCCCATTCGTTCGAAATGACTTCCTTTTGATCTGTCTTGAAGGAATCTTTACAACAAACCGAACTCAAAAAACCTTGTGTCAACTGCGGGGCAGCGTTGAAATACCAACCAGGTACCAAGACCATAGCTTGTGAATACTGCGGACATAAAGAAAACATCTCTACCGATGCCAATAGTTTTAAAGAATTAACGCTATATCCTTATCTGAGGGAAATGGGTGCCCAAAGGCACAGTGAGGAAATCAGCATGTTACATTGTAAAAACTGTGGTGCCAACCAACACGTAGAAGAAAATTACAAATCACTACATTGTGTATACTGTAGCATGCCCTTGATCTTAGAGGATGCATATACAGAAGATTGGATCTTGCCCGGTGCCGTACTCCCTTTTCAAATTAATCAAAAAAAGTCCCATCAAATTTTTAAGCGATGGGTCAAACAGTTGTGGTTTGCCCCAAACAACCTAAAAAAGGCAGCCCTGGACCCCCAATTCACCAAAGGCCTGTACCTCCCCTATTGGACGTTCGATGCCCAATTGCAAGCGACCTACACCGGTCAACGGGGAGAGTATTATTATGAAACCCGAAGAGTGCGCAATGCAAAAGGAAAAGTAGTGCAACAGCGTGTACGAAAAACGCGATGGCACCCCGCTTCTGGGCAAATTTCGGGTTTTGTGGATGATACATTGGTCAAGGCCTCACAACAACGCAAAGGAAGGCTCCCTTCTAAAATCGCCCGATGGAACCTCAAATTGTTGCAACCCTTTAACAGCAGTTTTTTACGGGGGTTTGTCACCGAAAAATATACAATACCGCTCAAACAAGGGCACTTGACCGCCAAGAAAGAGGCGAAACACATGGCCATGCGCTGGTGCCGTCAAGACATCGGTGGTGATACCCAGCGAGTGACCCATATGGATATGCAATTGTCTGAAGAGACCTTCAAACATATTCTGTTGCCGGTGTATGTCAGTGCCTATAGCTACAATGGCAAGGAATACAATTTCTTTGTCAATGGTGAAAATGGGCAGATTTCAGGTACACGACCATACAGCTTTTGGAAAATATTCTTGGCAGTGGTCTTCGGACTCATTCTAATTGGATTGTTCATCTATTTTGGACAAGGTTGATGCTTAACGACTACCTATGAAGAAGCCATGGCATACTATTGTCATCCTTGACGGTATCATGCCTACAACAGATGCCCATCAACGAGACGTATCTTCAAGGTTTGTAATGGAGATTCTTCATTACGCTTTGTTTCATTCAGAATGACATAAACATAAAGAGGGATTCTAAGAAGTCCATATTTGGGTTTATGGTCTTAATTAAATCCAAATTTTTACGCGTAACCAGTCTTTGATTTCTTCTTCCTTACAATGGCGTCTTGGACCCCAAGTGTATTTTTCATAGTAAAGAAGATGGCGGCATTTATACCTAGAGACAAATGTCCTCTTTTTATCGATAATATCATGACGGTGCTGAAACAGACGTTTTGAAAGGTTGTCTGTCATGTCATTCCAGTATGCAGTACCGCTTTATTGTGATTGATCAAGATATCAACATAGTAGGTAGCCAACCTTCTTTTTGCATACTCTCAATGTACAAAACATTTACCATTAGATTCTTGACTTCGCCATGCTATGTTCCACCTGCCTGACTTTGACAGAAATAATAGGTAGTGTGTTATTCAAATACCAAACAAACTGGACTGTCAATTTCAAACTGACCGGTATATTCAAGTGTTCCCTGTTCGCTGTCCCTTTTAAAAACCGTAATGTTGTTGCTTTTTTGATTCGCGACCAACACAAAATTCCCTGACGGATCCAAGGTAAAATTTCGGGGCCAATCGCCTTGGACCGATTCACGACCCACCAAAGAAATTTTTCCGCTGGTTGCATCCACCGAAAAAATGACCAACGTATTTTCCCCACGATTGGAACCATATAAAAACCGTCCATCTGGCGACAAATGAATATCCGCACAAGATGTACCGCCCGTCCAGTCAGGAGCGAGGGTGTTTTCGGTTTGAACCGGATGAAAATTGCCCTCATCATCACGCTGAAAGACCGTAATCGTTGCGTTCAGTTCGTTGATCACATATAAAAAAGACTTATCGGTACTAAAAACAAAGTGCCTCGGTCCTACTCCTTCAGGCAATTTTAGTGATGATTGATGTGCAGCTATCCATTCTGCATTACCCTTACCATACCTTTTGATGGCATCTAAACCCAGATCAGCTACAAAAAGTCCATCAGCATTAAAATGAGCTTTGTGTACATGGGCGGTCTTGGTGGTGTCCAATGTTTTATGGTCGATCAATTGTCGCTTCCCGAGACCACCATCTTGGTCGACATCAAATACGGCCAGGTTGCCTCCGGTATAATTTGAAACTGCCAGTTGCCCATCTCCCGAAAGGGCAATATGACAAGGATGCGCTCCGCCACTGCCCTTGCTGCTCAGCTCTTTGAGCACATTGTCATCCAGCACATAGGCGGTTACCCCACCCCCCAAGGAATCAAAATCTGCGGTCTCTTGCACGGCATACACGTACTTTTTGTCTTTTGAAATCGTCAAAAAAGACGGGTTGGGCAATTGTGCCATCAATTGTGGCGCATCCAATTTTCCATTCCCAGGGTTGAACCGCAGTGTATAAATACCTTCACTGGAACCCTCGGTATAAGTGCCCACAAATAGTGTACGTGTCTTCATCGGTAGTTCGTTTTCACCACAACCCAAGACAAGTGCCATTGTCCAAAGGATGGAAAGAAGCCTTTTTTTCATTGGTATCTGGTTTTAATCGTTTTCTAAAATACGTTAACAATGGCAATCCGATCAACTTTTTATCTTTAAACCATGCAAAATGACAATTTCGTATTGATCTTGAGCAGCTTGGGTATTGCCCAGTCGCTTTTTTTAATGGCATACCTGCTCACCCTAAAAAAAGGGAACCGAAAGGCGCAACTGTTTTTGACGTTGCTGATTCTCGGATTGACCCTGCGTATTGGCAAATCCATATTTAATGTCCATTACGATTTGGCCCCTTGGCAGCGGAATCTAGGGATTGCCGGCATATTGCTTGTCGGCCCGAGTTTGTGGTGGTACGGGCAATTATTGTTCCATAAAATTAAGGAGCCACTCAAGAGAAGTGGGTTCCATTTTATCCCTTATATGCTTTTCACGCTATGGAGTCCGTTCATTCCAAACCGTTCCGATACGGTATCCCTGATCATTTATGTGGCCGTGTTTGTACATCTCTTATTTTATGTGTTATTCGCATTGCGTTTATTGCTTGCCCATCGAAAGTCGGTTAGGAGCGGCCTGTATGTATGGTACCGCAATCTGATCATGGGCGTTGCCTTGATCTGGCTATTTTATATGGGAAACCTATCAGGGCTTATTCCCTTTTACATCGGCGGGGCACTCTTCTTTTCTTTGCTCATTTACATGTTTTCCTTTTTATTGTTGCGACAACATACCTTTACCTTGGAAAAATACCAAGGATCTTCTCTGGATTACAACACTTCAAAACAATTGATGGCTTCTGTAAAAACACTGTTCAGTGCAGAAGAGGTCTTTTTAGACAACTCGCTATCGCTGCACGATGTGGCCGCTTTATTACAGACTTCCCCAAGGAATCTCTCACGTACCATCAACGAGAACGAACAGGTGAACTTTTCAGAGTTTGTGAACCGCTATCGCGTCAATAAAGCAAAAGAACTGTTGTCATCTGCCGAAACTGCGCATGAAAAACTGGCCACCATAGCCTATGATTCTGGGTTTGGCAATGTCACTTCGTTCAATACCACCTTTAAAGGGGTGACCAAACTTACCCCTTCCCAATTTCGAAAACAGTTTGGCACGATGTAGCACTTTTTTTGTTTTAAACATCATGTTTTTTAAAACCTATTTGAAGTATTATGCCATTCTTTGCGACATAATTCCTGAAGATGAAAAAAAGTATTTTTCTTTTGCTGATACTGGTTGCCTGTACCAGTGAACCAAGCAAAAAAAAACCTATCATTTCACATCCAAGCAAAGAAATTGTTTTTGAAGGGTTGAACCATCCATGGAGCATGGCCTTTCTAACAGAAAATGAAGCCTTGGTCAGTGAGAAAGATGGAGATTTGGTGAAAGTCAACCTCACGACCAAAGAAAAGAAGACAATAAAAGGCTTTCCCGGTGATTTGACCGATAGTATTCGGGCGATACATTTCGGTGACAACTCTGGGATATTTGAAGTGGTCTTGCACCCAGATTTTGATGACAACAAATGGATCTACCTTTCTTATACTGCTAAAAAAGCACTCCTTGGTACTACCACAAAAGTGGTGCGTGCCCAATTGAAACGTGATTCTTTATGGGATCACCAAACACTTTTAGTGGCGGAACCTTTTACTAGGGAATATTTTCATTATGGTGGGGGAATGGTCTTTGGACCAGACAAAAAACTTTACATCACCATTGGGGAGCGTCTTTTTTGGGAAAGGGATGAGCCACCGCTACCCATTGCCCAAGACGTGACCGACAAACGCGGTAAGATCTATCGCTTAAATGCTGACGGCAGCATCCCTGATGACAATCCAGATTTTGGTGCCGATGCCGTTCCAGGAATATATGGCTTGGGTATCAGGGCCGCTCAGGGGATTACCGTACAACCTGCTACCGGCAAAATTTGGTTCAGCGAACATGGCACGATACAAGGCGATGAAATCAACCTGTTAGCTGCTGGGGCCAATTACGGCTGGCCCAATGTCACCAGCGGCAAATTAAGAAGTGATGATTACGCCCCACCAAAACTGGAAGGGGTCACCTTCACCAATCCTGTTTGGTTTTGGCCCCATACCGTAGCACCAACCGGACTTTGTTTTTACACTGGTGAAGAATTTCCACAATGGAAAGACCATCTTTTTGTTCCCGGACTTTCAAGGGGAAGTCTTTGGCGTTTTCATATCGAGGGCGATACCGTTAAAAGTGCTGAAGCGTTGTTTTTGGATAGCCGTGTACGTTCTCGAAAAATCGTTCAAAGTCCACAAGGGAAACTCTATCTATTAACTGATGAAGACAATGGAAAAATCATCAGAATTTTACCAAAACCCATTTCATAAAATCAAAAAACCCATGAAAAGGATAAGCCTAATTTCAACACTATTGTTTTCAATACTTAGCATGGCACAATCAGAGCATAACACCATCAGGGAAACCCTACAGCGCTATTTGGACGGTTCATCGCATAACGACACTGCGCTTATCGAATCGGCCTTTTATGATGATGCTGACCTTTACCTTTCAAAAGAGGGCCAAGAGATCTGGATACTTTCACCCAAGGCCTATGCCGATTTGTTTAAAAATCGAACCAAAGGGGAATTCAACGGCCGTGAAGGGAAAATTTTAGCTATTGACCAAAGTCATGACATTGCCACTGCAAAAGCCGAAATTCGAATTCCTTCGCGAAGCCTTCATTTTATCGATATCTTCTTATTGAAAAAGCTACAAGGCGAGTGGAAGATTATCAGTAAGGCAGCAACCCTATTACCAGCACAATAGTTTTACGCTTATACTTTTGACCCCAGCGTGAGCTTGATCTCTCTTCTTAAGTAAATTCCTGTCACGACCGTCGCCAGTATATCTGCTATCGGAAAGGAAAGCCAAACTCCCAGTTCCCCAAAAAAGTTGGGCAGTATCAAGATCAACGGGATAAAAAAGAAACCCTGTCGGGTCAGCGTAAGCAGTAAAGCGGGTACCGCCTTGCCAACGGCCTGAAAATAAGCTGCTCCGATCAACTGTAACGCAATTATAGGGGTGGCGGCAAATACCAAGCGCATGGCCAGGGGGGCATGCTCCAATACAAAAACATTGGTCGCCACTTCTTCTAGGGGTAGATCGTGGCGATCGCTTAAAAACAGATTGGCAATCTCCGCAGGAAAAACCATAAGCACAACGAACACCAAGGCCGCTACCAAGGCGGCATATTTGATGGCCGTATAAATCGATTCCCTGACACGGTCATATTTGAAGGCCCCATAATTATATCCCGCGATAGGCAAAAATCCTTGGGTGACCCCAAATACGGGAAAAAGGGCAAACATCAGCATTCGACCTACAATGGCATAGACGGCAACCAAGGGTTCCCCACCTAGATTGAACAGAATGTTGTTTAGCAGTAAGTATATAATGCTGGTCACCGCTTGTCGCGCCAAGGTCACAAAACCCAATGCCCCAATTTCTTTCAGTAGGGGCAGGTTCAGTCCAAAATGGGAGATATTGATCTTTAGTTCTGAGTTTTTTGACAGAAAAAAGTAAAGGATATAGCCAAAGCAAAGCAGATAGCCTGCCGTGGTGGCCCAAGCCGCACCATGCATGCCCCAATCAAAGACATAAATGAAAAGATAGTCTAAAAACAGATTGCCCACCGATGGAATGATCATCGCGACCATCGCAAACTTTGGTTTGCCTTCGGCCCGAATCACGGTATTGCCCATCATACACAATGCTAAGAAGGGTACCCCATAAAGTACGATGGTATAGTAAATTTTTGCAGGAAAAAAAATACTGCCCTTGCCCCCAAATGCCGGAATAAGGGTATCGATAAAGTACAGTCCAAGAATGACCATACCAATGGTCACGACCAGCGTCAATGTAATCTGGTTGCCAAAAGTCTGTAATGCTTTCGCCTTGTTGTCAGCACCCAAGGCCCGCGAAATGATGCTAGAGCCCCCAATACCGATGGCCATGCCCAATGCGGCAATAAAAAATGATACCGGCAACACCACGTTGATGGCCGCAATAGCAATGGACCCGATCCAATTGCCCACGAATATACTATCGACCAAGACATTCAGCGACATGACCAGAATGCCGATTGAGGCAGGGACCGCTTGCTTTACAAGCAGCTTTCCTATTGGTTCGGTACCGAGTTCTTCTGAGGTTACTTTGGCCATTATAATCAATAAAGTCATTTCGACCAAAAGGAGAAATCCCGTAACATCCAAAGATTTCCCAATCGTTTCTTTGCTGATCGGAACTCTTGTCGAAATGACATAAAACAATTAAACCGGAAGCACTGCCTTTGCTTTCCAGTCCTTTATCCATTGCGCCATTAGGGCCACCCAATCATCACGATCGTTCAGACAGGGAATATGCTTATACGACTTGCCCCCAGCTTCCTTGAATTCTTCTTCCCCTTCCATGGCAATTTCTTCCAAGGTTTCCAAACAATCAGCAACAAAAGCTGGTGTCACTACCGCCAATCTCGTTTTGCCTTCCTTTGCCAAACGCTCAAATTCATAATCGGTATACGGTTTTAGCCAAGGGTCACCGGCCAATCGTGATTGGAACGAAGTGCTTACCTTATCTTTTGGCAAATTGAGATGCGACATGATCAGATCAGTGGTATTGTAGCACTGGTGACGGTAACAAGTATGGTGCGCCACTGAATTGATGGTACAGCATTGCCCATCAATTTTACAATGGAACTTGGTAGGGTCCGATTTTCGAATATGTCGTTCAGGGATGCCGTGATATGAAAATAGGATGTGATCGTATTCAAAACCTTCCAATTCTTCGGCTATACTCTTTGACAACACGGCTATATAATCTTCGTTTTTGTAGAATGCCGGTAAGGTGGTCACATGCATTTCAGGAAAATACTGTTGTTGCTCTTTCAATGCCTTCACGACAACCGTTTCATAAGACGACATGGCATAGTGCGGGTACAGAGGCACGAGCAACACGTCATCAACCCCTTGATCGTGCAGTTCTTCTAGCCCCTCGCGTATACTGCCACTTCCATAGCGCATGCCCAAAGCAACCGGAAGTTCAATCTGTTGCTGTACTTTTTCTTGAAAGCGTTTTGAAATGATGATCAAGGGAGAACCCTCGTCCCACCAGATTTTGGAGTAGGCTTTTGCTGAGCGCTTGGGTCGGGTCTGTAAAATAATGCCCCTAACCAGAATAGTACGCAGTATCGGATTCACATCGATGACCCGTTCATCCATCAAAAACTCATCCAGATAGGGCTTTACATCTTTCGGTGTAGGACTATCTGGGGAACCCAGGTTGACCAACAATACTCCTTTTTTCACAGCGTTGATTTTAGCGACCCAAAAATACAATTTGCCATTGATTTAACGCTTTATTCACCTGATTACTTTACCTATTGTACAATAGATGTTCCCAATCCCTTTTTTGATTGTATTTTAGTTCCATGGTTCGCAGGCTTAGCTTTTTGTTTTTTATACTGATGGCAGTTAATGTACTCGGACAAGTGACCTGCTCCGATGAGGACAGGGCATTATTTGACGAAAAAATACGGCAACTCAAAGTACTGGCTGCCCACTCATATGGCGATACCGTTGTCAACGTGGGAAGGTCTTTTCTTAAAACCCCCTACGTCGAAAAGACACTCGAAATAGGTGATACCGAAACCTTGGTCATCAATTTGCAGGGATTGGACTGTACCACCTTTGTCGAGAATGTCTTGGCCTTCTCCAACCTATTGGCACAAAGTAAAAAAGACTTCGATTCTTTTGCAGAAATTTTAAAAACCATTCGGTATAGAAATGGGGAGTTGCAAGGCTACACCTCTCGTTTACATTACTTTACGGAATGGATTCGGAACAATGAACAAAAAGGTCTGGTCAAAGACATCTCCCATCAACTGGGAGGGAGTGAACTGATCAAGCCTATTGATTTTATGGGTACGCACCGTAACCTATATCCTTTTCTGGCTGATGAAAAAAACTATCAGCAATTACTTGCAACAGAGCAAGAGCTGGCCAAGGAAACCCTTTGTGTCATCTCACAAGACCAGATTGAAAGCAAAGAACATTTGATACAACCCGGTGACATCATTGCCCTGGCCACCTCCCTTAAAGGGTTGGATGTGACCCATACGGGCATTGCAATCCGCGAGGGCAATGCCCGTATCCATTTGCTGCATGCCTCTTCGTCTGGCGAAGTGGAAATTACGACATTCCCTTTGGTCGATTATCTAAAAGGCATCAAATACAATACCGGCATCATCGTAGCTAGGCCTACATTTTAATATACTCGTTATATATCGCAATGGGAACCAAGCCTGTCCATCCGCAGAAATCCATTTTGGCAGGCATGCCGTAAGCGATAAGATCAGGGGCATAGTTTTCCCAAAACGTATTGGTAGCGACAAATACTTCAGCTACGGCCGCATACGTTTTTTTGGCAAGGTCAGTGGCAAGGTCATGATATCCATTAGCGGTCAGTCCCTTCAAAACCATATACGAAGTGGGTGCCCATACCCCACCTAGCCAATAATCCCCCCAGCCCTTATAATCGGGGTCATCGGCAGAAACGGCAGGTAATGGAATCTTTCGATAGAACATATCAGGATCGGTAAGGTGAGCTAAAAAAGCATCTTTTCTATCATCAGGCACCAGTTGACCCAATAAGGTCCAATACATGCCGATATGTTTTCGGGCCACCTGTTCACCATGTGCCAGATCATAATAAAAAGCATCGGCTTCATTCCAGCAAAGTTCGTTCAACGCCTCTTTGACCCCAGCATGAAAGTTTTCGTAATATGCAATATCATCGGTGGCGCCAATTTCTTCGGCGATATACTTCAGTTGTTTGGCATACATCGCCATTTGTGCGGTAAAATCGACAAGCCTTCCTTGTTTGTTCCAGACCCCTTGCAAAGTATTTACATATTCTGAGATAAAGGTGTTCAATCGTTCTTCGGCAGTCGAACCGCCCATTTTCCCTAGTTTTTCACCCAATTCATGATGGGTCATTCCATTACCCATATCTGTCGTCCAGCCCCGTGGAAATCGAGGTATATTGTCCATGCCCATACCCAAGGTATCGCCCCAGAACAACTTATCTTCACCCTGGTAGTGTTCTACATGAAACCCGAAGTTCTTCTTGAGTATCGGATAGGCCTTTCGCAAACGCTCTTTGTCTTTTTTAATACTATAGATCTCGGTCTCTGCAAACGCCAGTAAGGGAGGATTTATGGATACTGGATGGTCTTTCGACCAGAGGGGTTCTCCGTTTTTACGATATTCCCGGCAGATATAACCATCTTCCTCCATTCGGTCATAGAAATTGTCCAAGGCTTGGTATACCGGAAGTTCATCTAAATGGTACTTGGCAAAACAGACAATAAAGCAGGTGTCCCATAAAAAAATGTTATCTGAAAAAGCGGCGTCCACAAAAGGTGCCTTGAAGAAGGGTTCGCTATCGCCTCCACGTACCTTTGCTTTAGTAATTTCCAGCGCTTTTGCATACATCAGTTCACTAAGTTCAGGGGTCACCTCAAAACTTGCTGGTTTTATTTCAGTTATGGCTCCGTTACCGTTTTGTTTACATGACAGTACCGTTGCGGCACCTACAGTACCCAGACCCAACGTTTGATTAAAGCCTCGCCTATCCATAATCTCAGTCTTAAAATTCTATTGATCGGTTGATCCAAGGCACCACTGTATGGCTCCCAAGAGGTGTTGTTGAAAATCAGGTTCGTCATATGAAGCTTCGGTATGCCCCCCACCGGTGTAATAGGCACGACCACCATCAAACTTGTGATACCAGGCAATCGGATGGTTCGCTCCGTTGGTTCCCCCTTCATAGCTGGTCTCGTCTAAATTCAATACAACCGTAATGTTCGGATTTAGGTTCTTGAAATTGTACCATTCGTCATTTCGGATCCATGGATCAACTAGGTGCGCCGTGGATGGATGTTCTTTTGACATGACCTGAATCTTGGCTCTTCGTACATTGGGGTTGTTGGGATGACTCTCAAAATAACCGCCTACCAATTGGCCATACCACTGCCATTCGTATTCCGTATCAGCTGCTGCATGTATGCCTAGAAAACTGCCCCCACCTTTTATATAAGCTTCAAAGGCCGCCTCTTGTTCTTCGTTCAAGACATTCATGGTTGTGCTCATAAAAATGACCAATAGGTAATTTTTCAAATGATCAATGGTGAAATCATCGGCTGTTTCGGTCTGCAGAACAATGAAATTGTTTGTACGACCCATACGGCGGAGCGTGGCCACCCCTTTTTCAATGGATTGGTGTCGATACCCCGCTGTCTTACTAAAGACAAGCACCAAATCGGGCACTTCAAGAGGAGTCACGTCTGATGTTTGCTCTTGGGCATTTATCGGAAGTACCGCACAAAGCAGCAAAAGCACACAGGGTCTAAAGGAATTCATTTCAAGTCTTTTTAGGTCATGGAAGTTAAATATCTTTTGGGCGTGGTCCCATATTTCTTCTTGAAGGAAGCGATAAAATGACTGGCCGTGCTATAGCCCACTTTTAAGCCTACTTCATTGACATTATGCTTACCGGTTTCCAACATTTTACGGGCATATTCCATTTTATAGTCGAACAAAAAGCTATAGACAGAGTCGCCATAGAGCTGTTTGAACCCTTCTTTTAGTTTTTTTAGGCTCAATCCGATTTCTTCAGAAAGTTCGCTAAGAGTAGGTGGCTCCGCCATTCGTGAAATAATGATATCTTTGGCCAATTTTATTTTTTTCACGTTACTCTCATCGGCCAAAAATGGACATTGTTCCAAATCGGCATCCTCCGTTTTGTTGAAATATAGGGCCATTAGTTCGTACCCTTTCGCCCTGAGGTAAAGTTCCCTTATGCCAGCATTTAGGTTATAGCCCATAATTTGGCTCAATACCACTGCAATACTTGGCGATACCGGTTCTTGGGCATAATACTTCTTTTCTTGGTTCCCAGGGATTAAAAAAGGAATATATGCTGCCTCTTTAGAGAAGAATGAATGGAATTTCCGTATGGACAACACGATGGACAGCAACCAAGAATTGGGTGAAAGTTCTAAATTCAGTGGTAAGTCTTTTTGGGTATTGTACAACAACAGGGAGTTCTCTTCAGAAACTTCTAGGTTGTACCTCCCCTCATTGAACCAGAACCGGGCATTGCCCTTCAAACAAAAGTGAAACTGAATGTAACTACTATCGATTTGCCGCTGTACCCGTTGGCCCTCAAGAGTCTCATTTTGTACTTTAAGCATGTAAAACCCTTCTTCAATACATATTTCCTCTGCTGAACCTGTAGCGATATTTTTAATCATATGTTAGTGGATGACAAAGCTGATTTTCTTATTTATAATGAATCTAAATTGAATGCTTTGATTTCTAAGACTTCAATAAATATAGTGCTTTTGGAAGATTTATCCCAAAAAACGCCTAGAATGGATTAAAAGCGACATTTTAGGTGCTTCAAGCGTTATTTTTATTGCATTCACACTTTTATTTTTGCAATGGTCTATGAAAAGTCATCATATTTCAAAGCACAGTTCATTTTACAGTGTAGGACTGAGTTACAAGAAGGCAGATGCCACCATACGGGGCAAGTTCAATGTTGATGTACCTCATGTCGATGCAATCATGTACAAGGCCAAAACGGAAGGCATTGATGGACTTTTGGTCATTTCTACGTGTAACCGTACAGAATTGCACGGTTTCGCCCAACACCCCTTTCAATTGATCAAATTACTCTGTGACCACACAACAGGCACTATCGAAGAGTTTCAAGAGGTCGCCTATGTATACAAAAACCATGATGCCATTTCACACCTTTTTAGAGTAGGCACTGGATTGGACAGCCAGATATTGGGTGACTTTGAGATTATCAGCCAAATCAAGCAAAGTTTTTACCGTTCAAAAAAGCACGGAATGACCAATCCGTTTATTGAGCGGCTCTGTAATTCGGTGATTCAAGCCAGTAAGCGTATCAAAAATGAAACAGAACTATCATCAGGTGCCACCTCAGTAGCTTTTGCCTCGGTCAAGTACATTATGAAGAATCTCGCCGATATCCCAGAAAAAAACATTTTGCTTTTTGGTACGGGCAAGATAGGCAGAAACACTTGTGAGAACCTATTAAAACATACCCGTAATTCGCACATCACCCTTATCAATCGCACTAAGGAAAAAGCTGAGGCCATTGGCGGTAAATTTCAGTTGTTGGTCAAGGAATATGGTGACCTGCCCACTGAAATCAGAAAAGCCGATATATTGATCGTAGCGACCGGTGCACAGTTGCCAACGGTTTCAAAGGCATTGGTACATCCGAAACGGCCCCTTTTGATCTTAGACCTTTCAGTACCAAAAAATGTCGATGACAATGTCTCTGAACTTGGCAATGTCGACCTGGTGCATCTAGACCAGTTATCACAGATTACTGATGAGACCCTTGAAAGACGTAAAAAGTTTGTGCCCAAAGCGGAAGAAATCATCCACGAAGTAAAAAAGGATTTTATCCAATGGCTGGAAACACGAAAATTTGCCCCTGTCATCAATGCATTGAAAGAAAAGCTAAAAACCATGAAGGAAGAAGAGCTTGATTTTCATGCTAAAAAACTGACGGGCTTCAACCACGAACAAGCCGATATCATTTCTGACCGGATCATTCAAAAAATCACCAAACAATTTGCCAACCACCTTAAAAAATCAGAAATCGATACTGACGATAGCCTTGAACTCATCCAAAAAGTATTTCAATTACAAATTGACCTCCAATGAGCAAGGTCATACGAATCGGCACACGCGATAGCGAATTGGCGCTATGGCAGGCCAAAACCGTACAGACCCTGCTCGAAGAATTGGAATACCATACGGTATTAGTGCCTATAAAATCACAGGGGGATATCATTTTGGACAAGCCCTTATACGAGATGGGAGTAACCGGTATTTTCACCAAGGTCCTTGATGTTGCCCTATTGAAAGGTCAGATTGATATTGCCGTACACTCCATGAAAGACGTCCCCACCCAGTTGCCCAAGGGCATTGTACAAGGGGCGGTCTTGGAACGGGCCATCTCCAATGATGTGCTCGTACACAAAGGCACCGAATTTTTAGATGGCGGGCACGGCACCATCGCCACCGGTAGCCTACGCAGAAAAGCACAATGGTTGCACAGATATCCAAACCACGCAGTAATCGATTTGCGCGGAAATGTAAACACACGCCTACTAAAGCTTATTCAAAATGATTGGAACGGGGCCATCTTCGCACAGGCAGGATTGGAGCGTGTGAAGTTATTGCCAAAAGATGCCCTTATTTTAGATTGGATGCTCCCCGCTCCAGCACAAGGGGCCATGATGGTTGTGGCCCTAGAACAAAATCCCTATTGCGTTGACGCATTGGGCCAACTGAACCATGGCCATACCCAGCTCACCACTTATGTGGAACGGGAATTTCTTCGCTATTTAGAAGGGGGCTGTACCGCTCCCATAGGTGCTTTGGCTGTAATAAAAGAGGGTACTGTACATTTCAAGGGATGTCTATACTCACTTGATGGACAACACAAAATTACCGTCGAAAAAAATACTCCCCTAGAAAAAATAAATGGTTTCGGTGGTTTATGTGCCCAAGAAATTCTGGGCAGTGGGGGTACTGCTCTTATGAAACAAATCAAAAATGAAATCGGTTCTCTCCACTAAAATCTTGGGGCCATCGCAAAAAGAACTGCTCTTACATGCGGGTATTGGTCTAGTGGAATACAATGCCATTACCATTGAGCTTTTGGATGTAGACATCAAAACCAATTTTGATCATTTCGTTTTTACCAGTCAAAATGGGGTCAAGGCCTTTCTCAACAGCCATAAAGACAAAGATAGCTTCCCATACCTTCAAAAACCGTGTTTCTGTGTGGGTGAAAAGACCAGATCACTGCTTGTAAAAAACGGGTTCAACGTTCTGGTTGCTGAGCCAAATGCCCAAACCCTGGCAGGTGTCATCGTACAAAAGTATGGCAAGAAATCATTTCTCTTCTTATCAGGAAACCAAAGAAGGGAGGAACTTCCGCAAATTTTAGGTCAAAACAAGGTGCGACTTGAGGAAAAAATGGTCTACCATATCGGATACAACCCTAAACGGTTTGATCGAAATTTCGATATACTCCTCTTTTTTAGTCCAAGTGCAGTGATCAGTTTTATGGCAAACAATAGCGTACAGAAGGCCAAGGCCTTCTGTATTGGGGAAACCACTGCGCAAGAAACAAAAAAATATACCGATAATTATATGATTGCCCGCAAACCAACCATTGAAAATGTATTGGTACAGGTAGTAAAATATGTAAAGACCCATGATTAAAAATGACTTGTTCTTAAGAGCGCTTCGAGGGGAACCCGTGGATCGACCCCCTGTATGGATGATGCGTCAGGCCGGCAGATATCTTCCTGAATTTATGGAACTTCGTGAAAAGTACGACTTTTTTACCCGCTGTCAAACCCCCGAACTGGCCTCTGAAATCACCGTTCAACCCATTCGTCGTTATGGCATGGATGCCGCCATTCTGTTCAGTGATATTCTGGTCATTCCGCAGGCCATGGATATTGAGGTGCAACTCAAAACCAATTTTGGGCCCTATTTACCCAGACCAGTCCGCTCACAGGCCGATGTCGATAAGGTCATTGTGCCTGATATACAAGACAAACTGGGCTATGTCATGGAAGCTATTACGATGACCAAGGAAAAATTGCAAGACGAGATTCCCCTTATCGGTTTCGCTGGTTCTCCGTGGACTATTCTCTGTTATTGCGTACAAGGTCAAGGCAGTAAGAATTTTGATTTGGCCAAAGGGTTTTGCTTCACCCAACCTGAGGCGGCCCATCAACTGTTACAAAAAATTACCGATACGACGATTGCCTATCTAAAGGCCAAGTCAGGAGCAGGTGTCGCAACCGTTCAAATTTTTGATTCCTGGGGGGGTATGCTATCCCCCACCGATTATGAAGAGTTTTCATGGCAGTATATACAACAGATTGTAACTGCCCTTAAAGCTTATATCCCTGTAATCGTTTTTGGCAAAGGATGTTGGTTTGCCTTGGGCGAAATGGCTAAATCTGGTGCTTCAGCTTTGGGTGTTGATTGGACCTGCTCGGCTAAAACCGCCCGGTATCTGACCGGTGGAAACATCACTTTGCAAGGAAACTTTGACCCTGCACGATTGCTGTCTCCCCCAGAAGACATCAAAAAGATGGTGCATCAGATGATACGTGAATTTGGCAAGGATCGCTATATTGTCAATTTAGGCCATGGTATTTTGCCCTACATTCCACTGGAAAATGCCAAAGCTTTTATCGAAGCCGTGAAAACCTATTCTGAATGAATATTATCAAGATGCTTCGAAAAGTGAGCCTTAAAAACCTGATACGTTTGTTGGCTCTGGGCATTTACCATCCATTGTTCTTGTTGCCTACACTAAAAGCCACTAAGCAATGCGTAACCATGGCCAATCGATATTATGGTCAATTGCACCATCAAAATGGCCCGGCCAATGCCTTTCGCCATGCTTTATGGAATTTTTTGATTGCCCAAAAATGTACCGAATGGTCCAATAACTCAAAAAAAGTACTTGCCTGGACCAAAAAAATTACCGATTGGCACGAATATACCTTTTTGAACGATGAATTGGCCCAAAAAATGGACTTCCACAATAATGCAACGGGCCGGTATCTTTTTAAAGCAAATGGCAGTAATTCGGTATCAAGTGTTATCGCCCAATTGAAAACACTAACCGAAAATTCTATTTTTATTGATGGAAATACCAATGTGGCGCCTTATAAAAACCAACTGGTACATATTATAAAAAACGAATGAAAGACACTTTTTACTCCTATATCGAACGACTTCAAGATACCATTACCACAAAACTGGAAACTATCGATGGCAGTGCCCAGTTCAAACAAGACCTTTGGAAAAGACAGGAGGGAGGCGGGGGCCGTACCCGTGTCATCGAAAACGGAAGTGTTTTTGAAAAGGGGGGGGTCAATATTTCGGCCGTACATGGCGCACTGCCCCAAAGCATGCAAGACTATTTTAAGGTGGGCAATGTCGATTTTTTTGCTTGCGGACTCAGCTTGGTCATCCATCCTAAAAACCCCTTTGTCCCAACAGTGCATGCCAATTGGCGGTATTTTGAAATGTATGATGAAAACGAGAACATTATTGACCAGTGGTTTGGTGGGGGGCAAGACTTGACCCCGTATTACCTGTTTGAAGAAGACGCCCGACACTTTCACACCATATGTAAAAAAGTCTGTGATGCGCACCATCTTGACTTTTATGCAGAATACAAAAAACGATGTGACAGCTATTTTTGGAACACCCACCGCAATGAGGCAAGAGGTATCGGAGGACTCTTTTTTGATTATTGCAAGGCCAAAGATGGGTTTACCATGCAAGATTGGTACCACTTTGTCGCCGAGGTTGGTGATGGTTTTTTAGATGCCTACGTTCCCATTGTTCTCAAAAGAAAAGATAAGCCCTACACCCCCCAACAACGAGAATGGCAAGAAATTCGAAGGGGGCGTTATGTCGAGTTCAATTTGGTACATGATAAGGGTACCCTGTTTGGGCTGCGGACCAATGGCCGTATCGAAAGTATACTGATGAGCCTACCCCCACATGTACAATGGAAATATGACCATAATCCCATATCAGGTAGTGAAGAAGCGAAACTGATCGAAGTATTAAAACATCCTAAGAATTGGGTATAATCCTTAGTTTTGAACCATGAAACTGAAACTCTTTCAAATAGATGCCTTTACGGATCATGTTTTTGGAGGCAACCCTGCTGCTGTTTGCATTCTCGATAATTGGTTAGAAGCTGACCTGATGCAAAAAATAGCCCAAGAAAACAATTTGGCAGAGACTGCATTTGTCGTACAAAAGAACAGCACCTTTGAATTACGATGGTTTACCCCTGAAACTGAAGTTGACCTTTGCGGCCATGCGACGCTAGCGACGGCCTTTGTACTTTTCAATGATTATGGCTACAACGAAAATACCATTCAGTTTTATTCTCCAAGAAGCGGGGAGCTCTGGGTTGAAAAGCAGGCGAATGGTTTTATGACCTTAGACTTTCCTACAGACGAGACCGTGGCGATCCAGAACATTGCCGAATTGGATCGTGCCATTGGGCTTACCCCATTTCAAACCATTAAGGGAAAGACCGATTACCTTTTAATCTATAACTCGCAGCAAGAAATTGAGGCGATTGCCCCCAATTTTCATCTGCTGGACCAATTGGACTGTAGGGGTGTCATCGTCTCTGCCCAAGGCGACCAAGTTGATTTTGTCTCCCGGTTCTTTGCCCCCCAATGTGGCATTGCTGAAGACCCGGTAACCGGATCGGCCCATACCACCTTAACCCCGTATTGGGCAAAGGTATTGGGCAAAACTAAAATGAAGGCCAAACAGCTTTCGACACGTGGGGGCGATTTGATCTGTGAAGATTTAGGGGAACGGGTGAAGATTTCGGGCAAGGCCGTGCCCTATCTGTTCGGGGAAATTGAAATTTAGCTTTAAACTGGAAAAACATGTATCCATTAATTAGAAACCGTAGGCTCAGGGCCTCTGAAGCGATTCGAAGATTGGTTCGAGAGACGCTGTTGACACCAGATGACTTTTTAGTACCGCTCTTTGTCGTCGAAGGAAAAAATGTGAAGGAAGAAATTCCATCCATGCCCAACTATTATCGAATGAGTTTGGATCATTTAGTGAAAGAGGTCCAAGAATTGTGGCAATCGGGACTTTGTGGTGTGCTCCTGTTCGTGAAAGTACCTGAACATCTGAAAGACAACAAGGGTACGGAAGCCCTCAATGCGGATGGGTTGATGCAGCGGGCCATCAAAACCATCAAGCAGGCATGCCCCGAGATGTTGGTGATGACGGATGTGGCCTTGGATCCCTACTCATCTTACGGACACGATGGTATTGTGGAACATGGAAAAATATTGAACGACGACACGGCTGATATCTTGGCCGAAATGAGCCTATCGCATGCTAGGGCAGGAGCTGATTTTATAGCACCCAGTGATATGATGGACGGGCGGATCCTAACCATTCGTGAGGCGCTTGAAGATGCAGGGTTCCATCATACAGGCATTCTTAGTTATGCTGCCAAATATGCCAGTGCCCATTATGGCCCATTTCGTGATGCGCTGGACTCAGCACCCGTTGATGGCAAAGACATCCCCAAAGACAAAAAAACCTACCAAATGGATACAGCCAACCGATTGGAGGCTCTCAGGGAAACACAATTGGATATTGACGAAGGGGCCGATATTGTCATGGTCAAACCCGGACTGCCCTATTTGGATATTGTTCGCGACCTTAAAAACGAATTTGAGGTACCGATTGCAGTCTATCAAGTATCAGGGGAATACGCCATGCTCAAAGCCGCTGCTGCCAAAGGCTGGCTAGACCATGATACAGTGTTATTGGAACAATTGACTTCTATCAAAAGAGCCGGTGCCAGTATCATCGCCAGTTATTTCGCCAAAGATGTGGTACGCCTATTATAAGTCAAAAAAACCTCACTTTAAGGGACCTCTGTAATTGATTCGTCATTGTTTTTTTGAATTACGTGCTATAATGCAAATCTTTCTAGGCTTTATTGAAAATTATTGTTAAATTGACCGTAAAACTTTACCCCTCTGGTATGGTTTTTCAAACCTTCCCTCTTTTTTACGTCTAATTTTCAACCATCTTAAAGATGAAGAACACCGTTTTTTTTCTAGCCTTGTTGGCATTGGTCAACTTTTCAATTGCACAATCTGACCCCACCCTATCTGTAGGTCTAAGTTCCCTAACCTCCTATTCAAAAGGCACCATCGATGTCGAACTGCTTACCGAGATCATTCTCGAAAAACAGCAGGAACTCAAAGATGAGGCCCTGAAGCGTTTTATGTTCCGCTTGTTTCCCGAAGAAAACTACACCACGAAATTCTACCTACAAAGTGCCCTACACATTCTGTTGAACGAAAAAAATCCGGAGGTCATCCGCAAAGAGCTGATGGAGATCTTGACCAATTACTCCCTGGCACTTGGGTTTTCTTTGGCCTATAAAAAACTGCATCCCTCAGATTTATCGGATTATAAGGGCGTATTTGTAGATAAAGCGGTAGCCAAAAGGGAGGCCCTGTTAACAACGTACAAAAATTACCAAAAAGTAGGGCGGCTAAACCGCTTAAACCACCAAATAAAGCAGTTACAACTTGAATTGGACAGTTCAAAAAGCGATGCGGTCTACGAATATATCGGGTTCAGGGAAACCCTTTTAAACGAGTTTTACGATAGCGCCCTAAAGGAATTTGAAAAATTTGTGAAAGATACCTGCTTACAAATTAACGCTGATGACAAGCGCAAAGAACTTTGTGATTTACTTACGGACAAGTTCGATGAATTCCAAAAGGGGGTAAATCCTGATGAGACCGAAAGGGTAAGTGAAATCTTTGACCTCTTAAAAATCAACCCCGGTGAATTTCAATCAAAAGGCATTACTAACAAATCTTTTAGAAAAACAAAAAGAAAGGGCATACGTTTGGCCCGAAAGGAAAAAAGCTACCGGACCAAAAAATTTCGTAAGGGGTTTCAAGAAAATCATTTTGAAAATACTGAAAATGAAAGTATTCCCTTTCATTTGTTATTGGATGTGGTCGCCACTGTACTTTCTGAAAACGATACCCTACAAAAAAAGGGGTTTTATAAAAACAAGGTAGACTACCAAAAAAGTTATGCGTATGCCAATTTTAACCAAGACCAAAAAAACTCGCTCAAAATTTTAGCGGACAAGGTCAAAAACAGCATTGAAATCTATATTGATCAATACCAATGGTTTAAAGAACTATCAAAAGAATTACGTGGGTATAATGAAAGTGGTCGCACAGTTTTTGAAGCAATCAAAGATAAGTATAAAGATGAGCTAAAAACATTGTTGACCAAAAACAACAGTGACCTCCTTAAAAATCTGGCTGCAGATAACAGTGACTATTATGAAGATTATCTTAGACTAAACGATTCCCTAAAATCCTTCCAAGAAGAATTTAACAAGGCGCAAAGTGCCCTTGCCAACCTTGCCGAAAAGAACAAAGACACTATAAAAAAGGATTTAGACTCGCTCATCGAGAAAGCCAAAGGAAATGATGAAATCAGCACAAATGATAAAGAAGAAATCAACAAAAACATATTGAGATATACCAGCGAAAAAACTCTTGTGAGGCTCAACAATATTTTCTCTAACCTTAATTTAAATGAAGAACCCAAAACCTCGGAACTTACTTTGAACAAAATGCAGGTAAAACGTATTTTAAGTGAAAATGAATCTCCCGTTCAACTAAAACCTGCTGATTCTGCCAATAGAATCTTACCCAATTTGCAAATAATTGAAGAAGATGAAGAATACTTTAATAATGCTAATGATATCAATGTAGAGAAGTTGAAAGAAAGTATTGAAAAATTCAGCTTACGCATCGATAGGGAAACCGATTCTATAGTGACCAGTTTAATCAATCAAAAGTATGACAGTAACCTAATCAATGGGCTTTCTGAAGATATATTCACCATACAGTTTGATCATGAAAAAGAAGATAGCCTTGTAATCCGTAAAGCAGCATCCTTCGCCAAAAGACTATACCTCTTTGTAGAAAACCTAAAGAAAAAGGGAGAGAAAACGCCTGTCAAAGATATTTTGTTTGTTCAAGACAGCTTGCTTCCAGAATTTGTGGAACTCAGGGTCTTATTAAAAAATGATGATTCTTTAGAAAGTGTGCAGAACCGCTTAGAGGCTTTTCTCCCCTATTTAAAGTCTAAGGCACTCAACTTAATCAATAATACCGATAAGTTAGAAAATCTCGATAAGGATCAAATCAATGACATCACCGAACTTTTAAGTTTTCTCGCCAATCTCGATAACTTGAACAAAGCCGAAACCTTTGAAAGCATCCTCGACCTTTTTCGAAAAGGGAATGAAGAGGTACAAAAGCACTTAAAAGACAACGATTTTGGCCGAATGTATACGCTCTTTGCCAATACCATCAAAAAATACACGCTTATCAATTCAGAAGAACAGAAAATCAATGTCGATGTCGCTTCGGCCCTAATCGAACTCGAAGCATATTACGACAAGAACAAGATTGACAAATGGGGATTTTATCTGGGCATTGGCATCAGCCAGAATTGGATTCCTGGTAGCCTGAGCTTTCCTGACGCGACAAACAACAGTTCGACTATAGCCCTAGCCTCAGAAAAATTAGGGGTGCAACTAAAGATTATGGATTTCAGAAGAGCCGATGACTACAAAAACACCGTGCCCGGCGATGTGTACCTCAGCAAACAATCGCCTTTCATCAATGAATGGTATACTATGGCCTATGGTTCTGGCCTATTATACAGTGTCGCCAATGCGACTTCAAACCAAGCCTTTGATTACCCCCAGATTGGGGTGGGTACCGGTATTCGATTCTACAATGCCCTAGATTTCAACCTGACCCTGAGCATGCCCTTTATAGAGGATCAAAGCCCATTTTCAAACCTCATGATAGGGGTAGGCTTTGATATACCGCTAAGTGAATATTTGTCACGTTCACGGGCAAAAAGGGCCAAAAAAGATGAATAAGCAATGCCATGGCTTCATCTGCCGCCCAAAATGATTACATTTAAAGCGTACAAGAGCCACCTATGGGATTACTCATTTTTTATGCCCTCATCTCTATCTTTTTCTCGTTTCTCTGTTCCATTTTAGAAGCGGTGCTGCTAAGCATTACCCCAACCTTTGTGAATGTGAAGAAGCAAGAGGGTAAAACCTATGCCCTAGCGTTGGAGCGGCTCAAAAAAGATGTGGACAAGCCCCTGATTGCCATTTTGACCCTAAACACCATAGCCCATACCGTCGGTGCTATCTTGGTCGGGGTGCAGGCCAAGGTCGCCTATGCTGACCTATACGGCAGTACCCAACGGACCTTGTTTGGTATCGAGTTTAGCGAAGATCTTATGGTAGGCGTGGTTTCGACCCTGATGACGATATTGATCTTGGTCGCTTCTGAGATCATTCCCAAAACGATCGGGGCCACCTACTGGAAACAACTGGCCAATTTTACTGCAAAATCACTGGACATCATGGTTTTTGTATTGAAGTGGACCGGATTGCTGTGGATCCTACAATTGTTCACCAAACTTGTAGGGAAAGAACATCACGGTAGTGTATTGAGCCGTGAAGATTTTACGGCCATGACCGAAATCGCCCATGAAGAAGGCGTTTTTCAGGAATCGGAATCGAAGATGATCAAAAACCTGTTGCGGTTCGATGAAATACTGGCCAAAGATGTCATGACACCACGAACCGTCATGAAAATCGCTTCTGAAGACACCTCGATAAAGGCCTTTTTTGAGGCGAATCCGAAACTGCGGTTTTCACGGATTCCGATTTACAAAGACAGTACAGACAACATTACTGGCATGGTACTCAAAGATGAGGTTTTGGAAAGCATCATCAACGAAATGGGAAAAAACACGCTCGGCACCATCAAAAGAGAAATTTTGGTGACCACCAGAAACATCCCTATTCCCCAACTTTTTGAGACCTTTATAGCCAAAAGGGAACATATCGCCCTTGTTGTCGATGAATACGGCTCGGTAGGTGGACTGGTCACCATGGAAGATGTCATCGAAACCTTATTGGGGTTGGAGATCATGGATGAAAGTGACAATGTCGAAGACCTGCAGGTGCTGGCAAGAAAGAATTGGGAACAGCGGGCCAAACGTTTGGGGATTATTGAAGAAAAAAATGAACTGAACTAGTGGAAACTGCTTATTTACAAACACCTATAGGTTTTACAGAATTTTTAGGAGATGAAAACGGATTGGCTTCGATCACTGTCTTTGATGAGAAAAAACCAATCGGTATAATTCCTGATGTGTTGGAAGATGCCGTATACCAGTTTCAAGAGTATTTTGAAGGAAAACGTCAGGCATTTGACCTTTTATTGAATCCTACTGGTACCGAATTCAAAAAAAGAGTATGGCAAGCCCTACTTGAGATTCCGTACGGAAAGACCATTTCCTATCTAGAGCTTTCAAAACGCCTTGGCGATGTCAAGGCCATTCGTGCCGTGGCCGCTGCAAATGGCCAAAACCCCCTCTGGATCGTGATTCCTTGCCATCGGGTCATTGGCAGCAATGGTGACCTTACTGGTTATGCTGGGGGACTACACCGTAAAAAGTGGTTGTTGGAACATGAAAGTCCCGTAAAGCAAACGTCCCTTTTTTGATATCTGCCTACATTCTTAGTCGTCGCAGCTAATGGCACTCAAGGCATTGGCATCATCTGTTGCTTCGCCTGCGGTCATCATATCGCTATGAAAAAGTACAAATCGATCAATCGCATGGCCACTTGAGCGAGCTGAAATCTCCATGGTATAGGTACCAGGGGCATCAAACGTCACATAAATGTCATGGGCATCGTTGTCTGAGGTCCTTGCCTGCCATTTAAACCCTAAGTCGTTTCCACTTCGATAGATCTTGAACCAACCATCTTTACTTGCGCCTTCAGGATTGGGGGTCTTACCACTCCCATTGGGGTATACAAAGCTATTGTCCCCTTTCTGACCAAAGAAATCATCTGCATCATTAAACCGAAGCCAGGTATCATTGTGTTCCGTACCGTTATCTCCTATGGTTACGGCTGACCTCCACAAAAAACGATATGTTCCTGAAGTTGTAATATTGATCAGGTAAGTAGTTAGTCCGTTACCTGGCTGGCCCAGACTTTGTTCCCCTGTCCACACCATGTACCCTGCCCCTGAAAAACCAGATTCACTGGATGCAGGAATCCAATCCCCAGAAAATGCCGCTGTTTCAAATTCGACATTGACCAAACCGTCTTGCTCATTAAAAACAAAGGTGTTCGGGTCATCACAACCATCGTCTTGGGTATCTGAATCGTTGTTGTCTGAATTGTTTTCATCGGTACTGTCGCCCTCATCCCCATTACCAGGGTCGTCCGTATCATCTTCAGATGCATCGGCATCGGACACATCTATGAGTACATCATCTTCATTCAACGAATCGGAACAGGAGCTACCAAAGCCCACAAAAAGGATAATCATTAAAAGGGCACATACGTTACGCTGTGAATCAACGTTTACATTTTTCATATCAAGTCAAGTTTTTGAGATTTGGGTGATGTCTTTATAACGTTTTGAAATCGAACTTAGTTTACCTTTCGTCGATCAACTTGATTTTTTTCACTTTTCATAAAGTCCTGAAAATTAAAGGGCCTACAGCTGTTTTGATACTATGGGGTGAATGTGTCGAATACGCCTTAATCCCTTATAAAATAAGTGGGTGCAAAAGGGACTTCAACATTGGAAAGCAATTCCCCGGTTTTAGACAGGGTGAGCACCCCCCCTGAAACAGAATTCTGTAGCGCAGACCTCACCGTGTAGCCGACAAGAAAAATGCTTTGTGACACACTATACCCCTGGGCCGTGATCTCAATGCTATCTGGATTCAGGTCTTGTTGAACCTGTTCCACAATGCCGATAAGATCCACCTGTTGATGCTGCCCTGTGGCCACATCATAAATTGCAGGTCCATAGGCAATGGGTGCCGGCTGTACATAGGTAGCCCAATACAGCAATTCTCCATTGACAAAAAAACCGTCAAAAACCCCCGAATCAAAAATTTGATCTAACTGTAGTGTGTGCTTATTGATACATCGCAATGTATCAAAATCATAGGTTTCCAAAATCAAATCTTCTCCTGCCCTCTTTTTCAGCACTGATAGGTTTCCGCCGTCATCGATAAAAATACTAGGCGTGAAGTCGCCAAAGTCCAATGTCCAAACGATGAGTTGGGTTTGGGTGTCGTATACCACCACCTTATATTTTGAGCCGCCATCTTTGTACGTAATAAAAAGCTTCTCATTGAAGTAAAGTGGCTCGTACAGGTCTTGAATGCCGAACTCCAATAAAAGATCTTGCCCAGATAAATCTGAAAGGTCAATATCATGGAGTGACAGGTTGGTACTCCCGAAAGGGCCATAGTACCCAAAAAAGACATTTGCCCCATCGTTTGTTCCCCAAACGATGGAACGGCTCGAGGTATTGGCATAGAAATCTTCATAGACCATGGTATTGGTAGTCTCCAGGTTTTTTTGGGCCAATGAAAACATCCCATCTACAAATGACAATGAAAAAAATGAAATCAAGCCATCGATCTGTCTCAAGGTCAGGTAGTTTGGATCAATATTCAAGGCATCGGACAGGTTTACCAATTCTCCAACCTCGGCCTCCCCCTCATAATTATACTGATAGACGGTATCAAAATCTTCTCCGATGACCCTAAAATCTGGTGTTGTGTTCTGGTCATCGATAGGTGCCGTACCGTCATCTGAAGTACAGGCAACAGTCAACCAACCCAGAAGGCAGAGTATCCATTGTCTCAATTTCACAGCTTTTTTGTATACAATCAAGATACGCATTATTTCTTCTTGCCACCTTGGTTTAAATTCATTTTAGTATTTTTCGCACATGCTCTATCAACTTCATCTTGAGAATATCCTCTTTTTGGATATCGAAACCGTGCCAGAGAAAAAAAGTTTCGCCGACCTCGACATTGAAAAACAAAATCTTTGGGATCAAAAGTCAGCCTACCAGCGAAAAGAAGCTAATGCTGGGGATTTTTATGAAAAAGCGGGCATTTGGGCAGAATTTGGAAAAATTGTCTGTATCTCGGTTGGTTATTTTGTGGTCAAGGGAGATACCAGAAACTTTCGGGTCACCTCTTATCATGGAGATGAAAAAACACTCTTGACCAATTTTAAAGATTTACTGGATCAGCATTTTAACCAGCCCAAACACCTCTTGTGTGCCCATAATGGAAAAGAATTTGATTTTCCGTACATCGCACGCCGCATGCTCATTCTAGACATGAAGCTACCCCACAAATTGAACCTATTTGGAAAGAAACCCTGGGAGGTTCCACATATAGACACCATGGAACTTTGGAAATTTGGCGACTACAAACATTTTACGGCTTTAAAATTACTGGCCCATGTATTGGGCATTCCCTCACCAAAGGAAGATATGGATGGCAGTATGGTCAGAAAGGTCTATTATGAAGACCATGCCATTGACCGTATCATCACCTACTGCGAATTGGACGTAATCACGGTAGCCCAGGTATTTTTACGGTTACGCAATGAAGCATTGTTGGACGATGATGAAATAAAAAAAATATAAAGAGGCAAAACCCAATCTTTTGGGAACGACACTTGTATAGCTTTCTAAAAAAAATTGAATGGCACGTAAGATGGCATCATCACCAACTTATTGTTTTTGTTGCCCATGTATTCGTGAAAAGGGGTACCATCAAAGCAAATGTACCTCGATAAAGTACCCCTTGAGGAACCCACGAATTTAGATATAACAATTTCAACAGCAAAGTCATTTTATACCACCTGCACTCTTCACTGCATTGTATAGGTACACTATCAATTTTTGTAAAACTTGGTCATTTTTTTTCCAGAATAATCTTGTACGACCAGCACATACAGCCCTGAAGCCATATCGGCAACCTGAATTGCCCCATTGATCTTCCCTTTTTTAACGATGTTACCTGAAGTGGCCACTATGGAATACATCGCATCAGGACTTAAGGAGGCTTCAATATTGATCTGTGCTGTTGTGGGATTTGGGTAAACCGATAGTTGAAGTTCTTGTTGATAGCTCAAGGGTTGGTTATTCGACCATGCTGGTGTGCTCGACCCATCAAATCGAAATTGTAGCGTTTCGCTAAAAGGCGAGGCCAAATTTTCTGTGCAAACGGTTCGTAGCCGCACTTCATATACTTTGCCCAATTGTAGATCGGAAAGCTCCATTTCGTCCTCCCAAAGCGTTGCCATCTGCCATGTATTGCTCTCTTGTTCACGATAAGCCAACTCAAAAAGGGTTTCCTCCAGGGCTTCCCAACCGACAGTTACCCCAGTGGGTGAGGCAGAGACCAATACAGGTTCTTCAGGAGTATCTGTTGTACATAACGATAGGCTGGCTCCTGAAACCAATAACGAGAAATCTTGGCTTGCATGGGCCAACATTCCTTTGTGGGAAATTGTAATGGTATATTCCCCTTCGGCATTGTCAATTTCAATGCGCTCATAAGGGTCTACCCTGTTGTCACCATGTTTGGCTTTTGCATCGGCTTTCGCCGGGTTCAGTTTCCACGGTAAGTATTCTTTTCCATCTTTTGTGATTCGGATGTCAAGATCATTGGTCAAGGCAGCAGTTGTTGCATTAAGCTCTCCCCTATTCGTATAGGTGCCTTTCGGATCTGTCCAAGAAAGGGAAGCCATCAATTTTTCCCCTTTCTGGGCCTTGACCGTAACGGAATACGATTCGCCCTGTAAAAGATGTTCTTCTGAGATTAAGGTACTATAGTCTCTCTGCGCCAACACTTCTGCTGCTTTTTTGGTATTGATGATGCCCCAGCCCATTTTGTAATCTGGCCCTGGTGCAGCGATATCATCGGCCGTATGCAAGGCCAAGCCCTTTAAGGTCGCTGCCCTCATGAAAGTCCCAAAAAGTTCTTCATGATATTCTTGTAGTAACAACAATGCCCCCGTGACCCCCGGGGTGGCCATTGAAGTGCCTGTTGATGAGGCATAACTCGCATTTGTATTCGACGTTGTCGAAAATATGGCGGTTCCATCTCCCGCTAAATCAGGTTTGACCCGGCCATCGTCAACAGGACCAAAACTACTGTACGTGGCCACTGATGCCGCTCTAAGCTCTCCTTTGTTATCGATTCGGGTATTCGCCCCTGCAACAGTTATCCCATTCTTTGATGTGGTAAAGCCCAACAGAAGGTCAAAACCATCTTGGGTCTTTCCATAGTTGGGACTTTCGTTGTCGTAGGAATGTTGTGCATTACCCGCAGCGGCAACCATCAAATAGTAGGGGGCGTTGTACATAATGTCATCCCAATCTTGTGATACTTTGATATATGACCCAAAATACCAATCAGGCACACGATCTGTGGCGATACCATAAGAATGGTTCGATAACAACAATCCGTTGGCAGCAGCTTCAGCTACCTCGATCTTGTCCCTAGTCCAATCATGGGTAACAGCCCTTGCGGCATAGGCAACTCCTTTTGCCTTTTCTTTCACCCCAGATGAGATCAAGGTGCCAGTTACTAGGGTCGCATGTGAACTTACTGCTTCTGAGCCATCGGCATTGATTGCCCTGGTATCAAATTCTTGGTGGGTAGTGCGTGCAGGTCCTGCATCCCAAACACCTACTTCCATTCCCTTCCCATCAAGCTGCAGGCCCAAAAGTCCGTCTTGGTATAAGGTGTTGGCACGAGACACCTTGCTAGTCGGATCCATCAATGTCGTGTAGAATAAAGGTGTGCCATCGGTTCCGATATCGCGTAATGCCACCACCGTACCGTCTAAGGCCTTTTCGGTCATTTGCCAATCCTTTTTATTGGCGATTTGTGCCATGCGCTGTTGGTTGATTGTGTTTTCCCTTTCAAACCTTGCTATCAACGAACGTATCTTCTCTTGATCATAATGCGCTTTGATTTGTGACTTCAGTGCCTTTGACTGTCCATTGGCATCAAAGGAAAGAAAGAAAACCTGTACCGCTAAAAAAACTAAGGTGATTTTGCCGAATAAAGCCTTGCTGTCCATAATGATTAAGTAAGATTTGGACTACAAATATACTTTCGTGTGAAAGTATCATCGGCAAAGCGTGCTATTTATTCGACGAATAACCTATTTGATTTCGATGAGTTGTTGTGAAAGTGAATTTTTCTGTGGTTTGTAGTATTTTTCTTTCAATTATTTATGTTGTTTTACAATGATATATACTGGAAAATGATCGCTATATCCTCCCAGATATTTTTTTCCGACAAAGGTGCGGAAGGGATTGCCCTTGTACCTCCCCTTCCATTCTTTAAGAAATCGAGGGGAAAAAATTCCGGCTTTTTTAAAGCTGTGCGTTCCTTTTTCATAGTTCAAAAAGGTATGTGAGATCAAGATTTGGTCAAACAGTCCCCATTTGCCCTTGTAATTTGCACTACCTTGATCTGGTGTCAGCAACCTTTGCATTGGATTGAACAAAAAACCAGATGCTGTTAATTTCTGTATGCTCTCTGAACTGGGATCGTCATTAAAATCACCCATTACGATGACATTGCTGTTTGGCCTCTGAATTGCAGCTATGTTGGCTAGAACCACTTCGGCTGCCTTTACCCTTTTGTAACGGGTTTCATCTTCACCATCCCTGCGTGAAGGCCAATGGTTGACAAATACATGAACTTCTTCTTTGTTCAACTTGCCCTGTACATAAAGAATATCCCTTGTCATGTCACGACCACCATTACCGTTATCGATGAGCAATGGTATGGTCTGTGAACCAAGTACTGTAAAATGGTCTTTATCGTAGATCAGTGCTGTATCGATACCACGCTCATCAGGTGATTCAAAATGTACATAACCATAGTTGATTGCTTCAAGCTGTTCTGTTTGAAACAACAATTCAATAACTGCACTATTTTCAACCTCTGCAATGCCAATCAATATGGGATGCTTTTGGGTCTCGTCATCACCGATATGCCGAATCGCCTTGGCCAACTTATTTGTCTTTTTGGTCAACTTTTTTTTTGACCATCCCCTAGATCCGGTAGGGGTAAAATCATCATCCAATGTATCGGGGTCATCCTTGGTGTCAAAAAAATTCTCCAAGTTGTAAAATGCAATGGTGAAACGCCTTTTTGATTTACGCTTTTCTGTCATTTTCAAAAATATGTCTTGACAAAATACAAAAATCGACTTGTAAACATTACGTAGATTTGCAGTTTAAACCACGTTATGTTAGAACAACGGGCAATAGATTATGAAAAGGCCGTGCTGATAGGGGTCATCAATCAATCGCAAGATGAAGTAAAGGTCAAAGAGTATCTTGACGAACTTGAATTTTTGACCTATACCGCCGGGGGTGAAGTCACCAAACGGTTCGTTCAACGTGTTGAGACCCCAAATCCAAAAACCTACATAGGCAGTGGTAAGATGGAAGAGGTACAGCATTTTGTAAAGACCCATGAGATCGGTTCTGTCATCTTTGACGATGAGCTCTCGCCCGCCCAGCAAAACAATATCGAGAAATTGCTACGCTGCAAGATATTGGACCGAACTGGGCTGATTTTAGACATTTTTGCACAGCGTGCCAAGACAAGCTATGCACGTACCCAAGTTGAATTGGCGCAATACGAATACCTGTTGCCCCGTTTGACCGGGTTGTGGACACACTTAGAACGGCAACGCGGTGGTATCGGTATGCGAGGTCCAGGGGAGACTGAAATCGAAACAGACAGGCGAATTGTTCGTGATAGAATCGCCCTGCTCAAAAAAAAGCTCACCAAAATTGACCGTCAAATGGAAACCCAGCGAGGCAATCGAGGAGCCTTGGTCCGCGCAGCCTTGGTAGGGTATACCAACGTAGGCAAGTCGACTTTGATGAACGTCATAAGCAAAAGTGATGTCTTTGCCGAAAACAAACTCTTTGCCACTTTGGATACCACGGTGCGAAAGGTCGTCATCGGCAATTTACCCTTTTTGCTCAGTGATACTGTTGGTTTTATCAGAAAATTGCCTACCCAATTGGTCGAAAGCTTTAAAAGCACCCTAGACGAGGTTAGGGAGGCTGACCTACTGTTACATGTGGTTGATATTTCACATCCAAATTTTGAAGAACATATCGCTTCGGTCAACCAAATATTGGATGAAATCGATAGTGCCGATAAAAAGACCATCATGGTGTTCAATAAAATCGACCAATATGTGCCCGAGACCATTGCTGATGATGATTTGGCCACTGAAAGGACAAGGGCTCATTTTACCCTTAAAGAATGGCAGCATACATGGTACGGTCATATAGGAGACAGGGCTCTGTTCATTTCAGCCTTGAACAAAGAAAATCTAGAAGCATTCAGAAAACGGGTCTATCATGAGGTGCGCGATATTCATGTGACCCGTTTTCCTTACAACAATTTTCTATACCCTGAGCATTTGGATGAATTTTAAGGTGTTTGGGACAATTATTGGTCAAAAAAATCACCGCTTATTGACTCCATAAGCAACGGCAGATGGTTTTCATCGGAGAAATCAAACCGTTGGTAGGTGACACCACAAAAAAGTGTGGGTTGACAACAAAAAGTTTACTTACAGCCATGGCAGCACTATTTTTACACTGTATTTAAGTTATAGTGTTTACCCCTCCCAATTGGTGTCGGGATTATCTTGAACTCAACCAAAGAACTACTTAAATTCCCCAATTTAAGTATCCTACTTTACTAAAAAAGCCCTTGTTTCCAAGGGCTTTTTTATTATGCTGGTATGCTTTACATTAAAAAGAATAGCTCAATCCTAGCGTCCAATAGGTCTGCAAATCGTTGTCAATATTATCAAAAGTGGCATCGGCATTGCCCAAAGTGTTCAACTCATAGTTCAATGCCTCTTGTTTATTGTTTCGCAAGCCAAAATCGAAGCCAACACCGATCATCTTCCACAAGGTATAGGCAAATGAATTTGTCCATGTCCAATTGCTCAAATCACCATCTTCGTAGCTCTGGAACATCGAAAAGTTACTTTTGAAATTGATGGCCCCAATTTCCTTGGTATAGTCGGCCACTATTTTTGCCCCAGTAGATGAATCAAAAATGGTGTCTTCATCAGCAAACACAAAATTATAGTTCAAAGGATGGACGACTACGACCAAGTCGGTAATGGGAGTCCACGTAGCTCCAATACCAAGATCAAGATATCCAGGATCATTGAAGTTGCTCAATAATGTGGTTCTGTACTCCATGAGTCCAGAGATTGCAAATTTCTCACTCAACTTACGTCCATAGAGCGAGGAAATGTTAAAGACATCGGTCGCTTCTCGAAAGCCATCGTCATCATCAGGATCGTCTTCGTCATCAAGCTTTACCCAAGTAAGGTTGGTGTTCAATGAATTTCGCCAAAAGAACTTTTCTTGTTGTAGATTGGCCGTAGCATTCACCGTAAAGCCAATATTGCCTGAAGAGTTATTGGGAAAGCCCTGGGCATACCAATTACTGAACTGGGACAGACTGCCCCCTATGGTTCCAAAAGCTCCAAATTTCCACCCGGGCAAGGCATCGATTTGAGCCTGTAGGGCATCTACCCTACCCTGTATTGCCGCGATGGAGTCTTTTTTAGGAGTCATTTCAGCTTGAAGCTCTTCTTTTGTCTGCCCAAAACTGAAATTTACCATGCAAATTGCAAGTGCGGCCAAAACTATTTTTTTCATAGTGTAAGTGTTTGTAGTGTTTGAACCACAAATGTAAGAATAGTCACAAAGGGGAGAAACTATTTTTGGGCGGTTTTATACAGTGGTACTGATGAGCAGGCCTCACCGTACATCACACTTTTGGCAACGGGTTGAAGCAGGGTAATGGCCATCGAATAGGCATTTTTAGGTACAGGTTTATTGGAACACCCTTTTATGATAATAGGCTTGTCTTTGAATTCTGTAACATCTAAATTCTCCAATATGGACTGATAAACCATAGTTTCCAACAGCTCCAAATCACCAACCACCACTTTTTTAGCAAACGGCTGTAATTTTGACACCAACAACATGTGGGCCCATGCGGGAACAATGGCATCTGTCGAACAGTGCAATGCCACAAATTGGTCTTGGTATTGAACCCAGTTGTGCTCAGAAACTGAGTGCCTAAATTCCTTTTCACGTAATATCAAGCCCTCATATAGCCAATCGCCTATATCAAGTACCCTCCTTTTCCCTTCTGGGTAATACGCTTCCAAATCAAAAGTCACCAGTTTGCTTTGGGCAACCCTATTTATGATTGTACCAGACATCTTATAAAAGACCTAACTCTAATTTAGCTTCCTCGCTCATCAATTCTTGGCTCCATGGGGGATCGAACGTAATTTCAACCGCTACATCATTTAACGCATCAAGTGATTTTACCTTTTCTTCTACCTCAACGGGCAAAGTCTCCGCTACGGGGCAATTTGGCGATGTCAAGGTCATCAATATCTTGACATCGTTGGCTTCGTTCACGAACACATCATAAATAAGCCCAAGTTCGTAAATATCAACAGGTATTTCTGGGTCATAAATGGTCTTCAATACCTTGACAATTTTTTCTCCCAACTCTGCAGTATCTATTGTTGTTTCACTCATTTCAATTCAATTGTGTTTGATAGGCCACGGCGTACAGCTTCAATTGTTTTACCATACTGACCAATCCATTGGCCCGGGTGGGTGATAGGTGTTCTTTTAATCCGATTTCATCGATGAACTTGGTATCGGCATCAATGATATCCTGTGGCTTTTGATGGCTAAATGCCCTTATCAGGATAGCGATGATTCCCTTGGTGATAATGGCATCACTGTCAGCTGTGAACGTCAGTTTATCGTTTTGTAATTCAGCATGAACCCATACCTTGCTCTGACAGCCCTTGATGATGTTGGCATCGGTCTTGTGCACTTCGTCAATCAACGGCAGTGACTTTCCCAATTCAATCATGTATTCGTAGCGTTGCATCCAATCATCAAACATTGAAAATTCATCAATGATCTCTTCTTGTATCTCTGTTATGGTCATACGTCGGTTTTGTATAAAATTACGATTCGCCTGAATGGTTTTCAAACGTTTCGGCCAAAGATTCTTTGTCCTTTATTGAAGCATTTGTTTTGCTCTTTTCACACCCGCAACCAATCGGTCCACCTCTTCTTTTGTATTGTAAAAACTTAAACTGGCCCGCACTGTGCCCGGAATCTGGTAAAAGTCCATGATGGGTTGCGCACAATGGTGTCCGGTACGTACTGCAATACCCAGCTTATCAAGAATCGTACCGATATCGTAAGGATGGATTTCTTCTATGTTGAAGGAAATGACCGCTGTTTTCTCAGAAGCGGTACCATAAATCTTGAGGCCTGCAATCTGCAATAATTCTTCGGTAGTGTACCGAAGCAACTCTTCTTCGTAATTGGAAATGTTATCAAAGCCAATGGTGTTCATATAATCGAGCGCAGCACCAAAGGCGATGCCTCCACAAACGTTAGGTGTACCAGCCTCGAATTTATGGGGCAGGCCGGCATAGGTCGTCTTTTCAAAAGTGACTTCAGCTATCATCTCGCCACCACCTTGGTAAGGCGGCAACTTTTGCAACCAAGCTTCTTTCCCGTACAGCATTCCTATTCCGGTAGGTCCGCATACCTTATGGGCAGACACCGTATAAAAATCAACATCCAATGCTTGCATATCTGCCCTGATATGTGGTGCAGCCTGTGCTCCATCGACCAAAACAGCAGCACCATGGTCATGGGCCGCCCCAATAATCCTCTCTATGGGATTGACCGTTCCCAAGGCATTGGACACATGGTTACAAAACACCAATCGGGTCTTTTCAGAAAGAAGTTCATGGTATGTCTCCATGACCAGCTCACCGTTCAAGTTCATGGGAATCACTTTCATTAGGGCACCTGTACGCTCACAAAGCATTTGCCAAGGTACAATATTCGAATGGTGCTCCATGGCAGATACCAAAACTTCATCACCTGCCTTAAGCATTGATGAAAATCCGTTGGCCACCAAATTGATGCTATGGGTCGTACCCGAGGTGAAGATGACCTCATGGGGCTTTGCAATATGAAAATGTTCTTGTATTTTGACCCTAGCTTGTTCGTAGGCATCGGTTGCCTCTTGTGAAAGGGCATGTACCCCACGATGGATGTTTGCGTTATATCGCTGGTAATAATCAACGATTACATCGATTACGGGTTGAGGGGTCTGTGATGTGGCCGCATTGTCAAAATATACCAACGGAAGACCATTGACCTGTCTGTTGAGAATAGGAAAGTCTTTGCGAACCAAATCAACATCAAACCCAGTCTGAATCATATGGCATAGGGATTAAAGGTCAAAACCAACGCGCACCCCCAACTTATTTGCAATCAAGGTGTTGATTCGGGACTTCAATTCAGGTATACGAACACTTTGCAAAACATTATTGGCAAATGCATACATCAATAAGGCTACTGCTTCTTTTTTGGGGATTCCCCGTGACTGCAAATAGAACAAGGCCTCTTCATCCAATTGCCCAATAGTGCATCCATGGGAGCATCTCACATCATCGGCAAATATCTCTAACTGTGGCTTGGTATTGACCGTAGCTTTGTCGCTAATCAAAATATTATTGTTCTGTTGAAAGGCATTCGTCTTCTGGGCAATCTTATCGACGATGATCTTTCCATTGAAAACGCCAGTGGATCTCTCACCGAAGATACCTTTGTAGTCTTGGTGGCTTTCACAATTGGGTTGGGCATGGTGTACCAAGGTATGATGGTCGACATGTTGTTTCTCGCCCAAGATGGTTACCCCTTTCAAGGTCGAATCGATACGTTCTCCATTCTGATAGAAGTTCAGGTTGTTACGGGTCAGTTTTCCGCCAAATGAAAACGTATGTACACGAACGACACTATGGTCTTTTTGTGAAATATAAGTATTGTCTATCAAAGATGCGGTTTCGGCATCGTTCTGTACTTTGTAGTAATCGACAATGGCATCTTTAGCAGCAAAAATCTCGGTAACCGAATTGGTAAACACCTCGTTTTCAGTAAGGCTCTGATGTCGTTCGATGACCTGAAGCTCACTATTCCCTTCAGCAATGATGAGGTTGCGGGGCTGTAACATCAATGAAGCTTCATTGCCTGTGGCCAGATGCAAAATTTGTATGGGCTTTCTTGGTGCCTTGTTCTTGGGTATATAAATATATGCCCCCTCTTTGCTGAAGGCTGTATTCAATGTAGTCAATGACTCCTCCTTCGAGGCAATCTTATTGAAATACACATCGATGATCTGTTTGTACTGCGGTTTGGTCAAGGCCGCACTCATCAGGCATACATCAACCCCATCGTGTGTCGTTTCAGAAAGATATGAACTGTATATTCCATCAATGAAAACAATCTTGTAGGTATCTATTTCATGAACAAAGTATTTTTTGACATCTTTATAGTCGAGGGCACTTTCCTGTTTCGGAAAAATACTGAAATCCCCTTTTTGAAGGCTGTTCAACGAGGTATACTTCCATGCCTCTTCCTTCTTATTGGGAAATCCTTTCAATTCAAAATTCTTAATGGCCTCAGACCTGATATCATGTACGGGATGGTCAAGGTCGACATTGTTCTCGAAGGCCAAAAAAGATGATAATAGTTTTTCTTTCAAATCCATATTAAACCACAGTCTCTTGTTTGATCCAGTCGTATCCTTTCTCTTCAAGTTCAAGTGCCAATTCTTTGTCACCTGACTTTACAATCTTACCATCGTGCAACACGTGCACAAAATCTGGAACGATATACTCCAACAACCGTTGGTAGTGGGTAATGACAATAATGGCGTTTTCTTTTCCACGTAACTTGTTGACCCCGTTGGCCACGATGCGAAGTGCGTCAATATCCAGACCCGAGTCCGTTTCATCCAAAATAGCCAATTTCGGTTCCATCATGGCCATTTGAAAAATCTCATTGCGCTTTTTCTCACCACCAGAAAACCCTTCGTTCAAAGAACGGGACAAGAACCTTCGGTCAATCTCCAAAAGTTCAGATTTTTCACGAATCAACTTTAGCATCTGATTGGCCGGCATATCTTCCAAACCTCTAGCTTTTCTAGATTCGTTAATAGCTGTTTTCATGAAATTGGTCACTGTCACCCCAGGAATCTCAACCGGATATTGAAAGGATAGAAAGATCCCCTTATGTGCCCTTTCCTCAGGTGCTAAATCCTCTAAGTCTTCACCATTCAAGGCAATGCTCCCTTTCTTGATCTCGAATTCTTCCTTGCCCGCAATGACAGAGGCCAAGGTGCTTTTTCCTGAACCATTAGGTCCCATGATGGCATGTACCTCCCCCGCATTTACCTCTAGGTCAATGCCCTTCAATATTTTTTTATCTTCAACACTGGCGTGTAAATCATTGATTTTTAACATGCTATTCTGATTGATTTAAACATTTTTATGTTTCGGGACGCTACCACCATTTTGTTTTGACTATCCCACTGATCCTTCTAAACTGATTTCCAAAAGCTTTTGTGCTTCAACCGCAAACTCCATTGGCAACTTATTCAAAACTTCCTTACTGAAGCCATTGACAATCAAAGCAATGGCTTTTTCGGTATCGATTCCCCTTTGGTTACAATAAAAAATTTGGTCTTCTCCGATTTTACTGGTCGTGGCCTCATGCTCTATTTGGGCCGATTTGTTCTTTGCCTCTATATACGGAAAGGTATGTGCCCCGCATTTATTTCCCATCAACAACGAATCGCACTGTGAAAAGTTTCGCGCATTCTCAGCCCTACTGTTCACCTGCACCAGACCGCGGTAACTGTTTTGTGATTGCCCAGCAGAAATTCCCTTTGAGATGATGGTGCTTTTGGTATTCTTGCCCAAATGAATCATTTTGGTACCCGTATCTGCCTGTTGAAAATTATTGGTTACTGCTATAGAATAGAATTCCCCGATAGAGTTATCGCCTTTCAAGACACATGAGGGATATTTCCAAGTAATTGCTGAACCGGTTTCAACCTGGGTCCACGAAATTTTGGCGTTTTTTTCGCATAGCCCGCGCTTGGTCACAAAATTGTATACCCCACCTTTACCTTCTTTATCACCGGGAAACCAATTCTGTACCGTAGAATATTTTATTTCGGCATCATCCAAAGCAATCAATTCAACCACAGCAGCATGCAATTGGTTTTCGTCTCGAGAAGGTGCAGTACATCCTTCCAAATAACTCACATAACTGCCTTGGTCGGCAATAACCAACGTTCTCTCGAACTGACCCGTACCTGCTTGGTTGATTCGAAAATAGGTGGACAATTCCATTGGACACCGTACCCCCTTCGGAACATAACAGAAACTTCCATCTGAGAAAACCGCTGAATTTAATGCGGCATAAAAGTTATCTTTCTGCGGCACGACAGAGCCAATATATTTTTTGACCAGCTCAGGGTGTTCTTGTATCGCTTCTGAAATGGAACAAAAAATGATGCCTTTTTCAGCTAAGGTCTGCTTGAACGTAGTGGCCACGGAAACAGAATCCATAACAATGTCTACAGCCACCCCAGTCAGTTTTTTCTGCTCATCGATTGATATCCCCAGTTTTTTAAAGGTCTCCAACAATTCAGGATCTACCTCATCAAGGCTATTGTATTTTGGCTTTTTGTTTGGTGCCGAATAATAGGAGATATCTTGAAAATTTGGTTTTTTATACGTGACATTGGCCCACTCCGGTTCTTCCATTGCTTTCCATGCCCGGAATGCGTTCAAGCGCCATTCGGTCATCCAACTGGGTTCCCCTTTTTTTTGGGAAATGGCAATGACAATATCCTCGCTCAATCCTTTCGGAAAGGTATCAGACTCAATATCGGTATAGAAACCGTATTCGTATTCCTTGGTCTCCAGTTCTTTTTTTAACTCTTCTTCAGTATACGCCATATACTTTTTTTAAAGTGAAAAACTTTCGCCACAACCACAGGTACGCTGTGCATTTGGATTATTGAACACAAACCCCTTTCCGTTGAGCCCGCCAGAATATTCCAGTGTGGTGCCTACTAAGTATAAAAAACTCTTTTTGTCCACAATGATACGAACTGCATTGTTTTCAAAAATCTTATCGGTCTCCCCCGCCAACGTATCGAATGTCAACTCATAAGAGAGACCACTACAGCCACCACTCTTGACACCTACCCGAACGAAGTCCGTTTTGGTATCAAAACCCTCTTCTGACATTAAGGTCATCACCTTTGCTTTGGCAGTATCAGAAACTTTGATCATTCTTACTTGAATTTACCTTGAATTGCACGCAAATATAGGCCATAAGTAGGGTTTTTCCATGTTTCCTAACATTATTATAACGAATAATCGGATAGGGGTTTTCTATGAAAATGCAATGGTCTAGTTGACCTTGATCACAAGCAGATCAAGCCCTCCCCTATGTTCGGTTCCAGGAAAATCTTCACTTGCCGTATCACCGACCAAAATAATGGAACCATCTGCCCCTTCAAGCGCATCATAGGCAAAATCGAGACCTGTGCCCCCAAATGAACGTTGCCACTCCAATTCTCCGCTTTCATCGGTTTTGATCAGCCAAAAATCGTTCTCCCCAAAATTTTGGGTGGCATCGCCGTTAAAACTTTTGGAGTTGCCCGAGATAATGAATCCACCATCAGCAGCAGTACTGATGCCGTGTGAAGCATCAAAACCAGTGCCCCCATAGCTTTTTTGCCACAACAACTCGCCTGCTTCACTAATTTTGATGAGCCAAATATCTGATTCCCCATTGTTTTTTGAAACGTCTGTATCGATACTGAATGTGTTGCCCACAATGGCGTAGGCCCCATCTTTTGTTCTGGCAATGTCATACGATTGGTCAATTCCTGTTCCACCAAAGGAGCGCTCCCATAAAAAATTACCGTTTTTATCTATTTTGACCACCCAAAAATCGTAGCTGCCCTTTGGGTTTGAAACATCAAAATCATTACTCTCTGAAGCCCCGATCAAAACATAGCCCCCATCATGGGCATTGACTACGCCAAAAGAACGATCATTATTGGTGCCGCCAAAGAATTTTCGCCATACCAGATTGCCTTGGCCATCTACTTTGGTTCCCCAAAATTCTCCGACACCATGCGCAGAAAGGCCTGAACCTTTTCCTGTACTTCCCTCCCCATTGGAGGAAGTGACATCCAAAAAACCCGAAAAGAAGAATCCACCATCTGCCGTTTCTACGATGTCGTACGAATGGTCATGCCCAGAAAACCCAAAACTTTTCTCCCAGAGAATATTGCCTGAAGAATCCAAACGCAAGACCCAATTGTCGTGAAAGCCCTCATTATTACTTCCATCGCCGTCATCGCTCATGGCATAGCCGGTTATAGCGTAGCCCCCATCACTGGTCTGAATGGCTTGCTGTCCCTGATCATCTTTACTGCCACCATACGTACGCAGCCATTGTAGATTACCTTCTGCATCCAATTTAAGCAACCAATAGTCATTGACGTTGTTGGACTTACTGACCAAATGCCCATCAGTACTATCGGTAAAGCCAAATACAGCAAATCCTCCATCAGTGGTTGAAATGATGGATCTGGGTGAATCATCACCTGAACCTCCAAAACTCCGAATCCAAGCAACTGATTCAAAGACATTCGGCACCTCGCTGAACCCTTCTTCCTCTAAGCTATATTCATTGCCTGAACATGAGTACAAAAGAAGAAGTAACACTAAAATTATATTTCGCTCCATAACCACTACATCTTTCGAATTCAATCTGACTCTCGAATGACAAACAGGCCAGAATTGATGTCGTTAACAATGATTTTTCCACTATCAAAATAAGGATAGACGCTCCAAACACCATCAAAAGATGGTGTATCATTCGAAGGGTAAGTATCAAAATGGCCCTTTTCGGTGATGGTTCCACTCGAAATTGCAGAAATATCCAGTACACGGATACCTGCGGTGTAGTTCGACAAGAAGAACTCATTGCCCAACACATACCCATTATGGTCAATTGCTGAAGTAGGGCCGGTATAGGTGGTATGTATTATGGGATTCTCAAGGTCAGACAGATCAAACACCAAGGTTCTTGAATTGAACCCAAAATTAATCTCATCGAGCTCATCCCCTAAAATATAATACCGATGATCATCGGTAAACCATCCTTGGTGGGTATAACCCAAGTTTCCATAAGACAATGTGGCAACTTCTGTTGGATTCGTCTTACTGGTAATATCGACAATGGCAATCTGTGTTTCATTGGCCCCGACCAAAATCTCCCTGCCGGCATAATCCATATCGGGGCCATTGTATGTGACCACCTGTGCGTCATGAGTATACCCATTATTACCATAACCCCCTACCCCGACCGGATTGGTTGGGTTTTGGATATTCACAAAATGGACCCCTCCGTTAAAAGCATCGTTTCTCTGGGTACCTACAGGATAAGCGTAGCCTATTTCTTCGTTGATCACAATATTATGGGCATTGCCGATATTCGTATATCTGGTATCGGCTGAAAAGGTCTCGGGTGGGTCAATTACACTTCTAAGACGTGTCAGATCAAACACCTGCATACCGTGACCGGCCGCTTCTGATACAATAAAGGCATGGTTCTGATACACTTTGATATCGCGCCATGTGCTTGAAACCGTTGCCGTGGGCAATTTACCCAAATACACTAAATTTTCATCATCACTGACATCAACAAACGCAGTTCCATCATCAAGCCCTACCAGCGCGTATTCCTTGGCTGTGGTCGGATCGGTCCAGCCCCAAATATCATTTCCTGACGATGCAGAAAATGTAGACAGGGATACTTGGCCCAAAAGGTCATAGCCATTGCAGGAAAAATTATTCACCATTCCATTCTCGCAAGGGATCACATCCCTTATTTCATAGGTGGTAGTGGTTTCTGATTCCAAGATGGCATTTCCTGTGGCCTCACTCAGGTTCAATGCTATGGTCTCTATGCCTTCGGTCATTGCATCATCCACTATGGTCAGCCCTGGTATTGCTATTGCTGAATTTGACGTGCCATCATAAGTGCCTATCGGAACTGTTATGGTCTGTGGCGACTCAAAACTGTAGTCCACCCCGCCTCCGGTGGCACTCCCCGTACCTGTATCAGAAATTGTAACAGTACTGGGTTCAGAAACGATACCGGTCACCAGTAGAAAGGGAAGGTTCCCTCCATTTCTTTCTTGGTCAAAAAAAGTGGCCTGGGAGAACTGAACCAGAGCAGCCTCATCATCTAAAATTTGATAATTTGTGGTGTTGGTGTTGCCCAAAATGGCCTCTCCTGTAGGGTCTGAAAGTGCCAAAACTATGGTTTCTGTGCCCTCGATATCATTGTCGTCAACTATGGACAAGGTCGGTATCGCAATTGCAGTGGCCAGGCTGCCGCTATAACTGCCTGTCGGAATCGTTATGGTCTGTGGTGATTCAAAACTGTAGTCGACCCCTCCTCCGGTGGCGCTCCCCGTACCTGTATCAGAAATTGTGACCGTGCTAGGCTCACTGACTGTGCCGGCCAACAGTAATACCGGAAGATTGCCACTGTTCATTTCGAGATCGGCACCTGACTGTTGTGAAAATTCAATGGTTACGGTATTATCCTCCATTGTTCCGCCATCACCCGAGTCATCGTTGGAGCATCCTAAAAAAAATAGGGCAGCAAGCGTAATACAAATAAAAGTTTTTGTCATTTCACCAGCAATTTTGAAGTGTATCCTTAAAGATACAATTTAAAATTATCCTCATTACTTTTGCGGCATGCTAGAAGATAAGAACTCCCATAGAAAAACTATCGAAACACTTGGTGAATTTGGCCTCATCAAGCATTTGACCAAAGATGTGGTTTTGCACCAGCCTTCAAGTATCAAAGGTATTGGTGATGATGCGGCCGTACTTGATTTTAAAGACCAAAAAACAGTGCTTTCGACCGATTTGTTGGTCGAGGGGGTACACTTTGACCTGGGTTACATGCCCTTAGAACACTTGGGCTATAAATCGGTCATCGTCAACCTGTCCGATATTTATGCCATGAATGCCACAGCGACACAAGTGACTGTATCCCTTGCTGTTTCCAACCGCTTTCCCCTTGAGGCGCTCGAAGCGTTCTATGAAGGTGTTGCGCTTGCATGTAGTGCTTATAAGGTAGATCTAATTGGGGGGGACACCACTTCATCAACTAAGGGAATGTTGATCAGTATCACCGCAACGGGCTTTTGCGAGGCCCAAAAAATCGTTTATCGGTCTGGAGCCCAACCCAATGATCTATTGGTGGTCAGTGGCGATTTGGGCGGAGCTTATTTGGGACTGCAGATACTGGAAAGGGAAAAAGCGGTGTTTAAGATAAATCCGCAGAACCAACCAGACCTTGAACCTTACTCCTACATCGTAGAACGGCAATTGAAACCAGAGGCCCGAAAGGATGTTGTCGACCTTTTAGGTGCATTGGACCTATTGCCTACTGCCATGATTGACATAAGCGATGGACTTTCATCTGAAATTTTGCATTTATGTGACCAAAGTGCAGTGGGTTGTAACCTTTATGAAGACAAAATTCCATTAGATCCAACCGTTATCTCCACAGCAGAAGAATTCAAAATGGACAGTACGATGATTGCCTTAGGGGGTGGTGAAGACTATGAACTGTTGTTTACCATTCAACAGTCAGATTTTCCAAAGATAAAGGGAAATCCAAATTTGACAGTGATTGGTCATATGACGGATAAAAAAGAGGGGGCGCATTTAGTGACCAGGGCAGCCACCAAAATTCCGATTACTGCCCAGGGGTGGAATTCATTTTCAGGTTAGGCCACTTCGCGGCTTACGGTCCTACTGCTTCTTTTGCGATAGAGGTCCTCTAAAGTATCATTGATTTCACGCATCTGTGGCGTAAGCGCAGAAAGTTTACCGCTAACATCGGTCGTGACCTGACGCTGACAATGCAAGCACTTATATTCTTTAATATGTTGGGTCACATTTTTAGAGACTACGTAATGATGACCGAAAAAGTAGCAAAAAAGAGCACTTATTATATTGCTCTGGGAAGAGGTAGTTTTTTTCATAAGCTTGGCCGTTGTTCGCACTATACGATTTGGGGACCGAAAATGCTGCTGTTCAACTTTAAATTTGAGACGGTAACCATTCAAAAATGAAGGTGTTACTTTTAATTAACGCCTCAATGTTGGTTTTTATTTTGGTTATTGTGTGCCATTTTCAAAAAAAATTCACAAATCGACTAAATGCCCAATAAAACCGATATGTTGCACATGGCTCAATATACAAATTTGGCCTATCTTTCCAAATATTTTGTCGAATGAATCGTACCAAAAATACTTTTTTAGTCGCTTTTGCGCTGTTTTCCCTTTTTTTTGGTGCTGGAAACCTCATTTTACCTCCGCTATTGGGCTTCAGATCAGGCATGCTTTGGTGGGCGGTGTCCTTGGGGTTTTGTGTTTCTGCTGTTTTGATTCCCATACTGGGTATTTGGGCACATGCAAAACTTCAGGGCACGATGTTCGATTTCGCCAAAACAGTATCCCCTTCTTTCAGCCTGGCCTATTGCTATTTGGTCTACGCCATCTCAATCAGTCTTCCTTCGCCAAGAACCGCTGCGGTAACCCATGAAATGGCCATTGCACCGTTCTTTGAATTGCCCGCCATCGTCACGAGCATCACTTACTTTGCCTTGGTCTTTTTGTTTGTCATGAATCGATCTCGAATTCTCGATATCGTCGGCAAAATTTTGACCCCTGCCATTATATTGATCTTGGTCGCCATTATTGGCACCGCACTCTTCAATTTTGATTTTGGCTTTGGAGAAAACCAATTTCCCAGTCCATTTTCGCATGGCCTCTTGGAGGGGTATCAAACTTTTGATGCCATTGGTGCCGTGGTCGTCGGTGGTGTCATCATCATCTCCATCAATCTGAAAAACAACTCCGCTAGCTATCCCGAAAAAAAGAAGCTTATCGCCCAGGCGGGCAGTTTGGCTGGGCTTGGACTTTTTCTAATCTATACCGGACTCATTATCACAGGGGCATTGTTCCATGACGGATTCGACCTTAAAATTTCACGAACCGCCTTACTGAATGGTATCAGTTTACGAACCTTGGGTAGCACCGCCAACATGTTATTGAGCCTACTGGTGGCTTTGGCCTGTTTTACCACCGCTGTGGGCATTGTAGCCGGCACTGCTGATTTTGTGAGTGGACGGTTCAACAATTCAAAAAGGGCCTACCTATCGACAGCTGTAATAGGATGCATTATTGGGATTTTGGTCGGCCAATTCAATGTGGGTTATATTATTGCCGTGGCCCTGCCCGCCTTGATGTTCATTTACCCCATTACCATTATTTTGATATTGCTGAACGTACTACCAGAAAAATATACCGCTCCAAAAGTCTTTAGATGGGTCATAGCCGTCACCATACTTTTTAGTATTCCTGATTTTTGGGAAACCATGGTGTTGATTCAAGAGTATAGCACCTCTAAATTTTGGAATTATATTGAAGTGGTCCAGAATACATTCCCCATACACAAATTGAAACCCTTGATTCCATTAAGCAAATTTCACCTAGGTTGGGTACTGCCCTCATCTGTTGCATTTATTGTTCTTAATTCACTACAGGCATGGAAAAACAGGGCATAGGACCATACAACTTTGATACCACATGACTAGTGTTTTGAAGCATAATGATACGACACGCGATAACTGCTTCGACTCCGCTCAGTCCCACAGCTCGAAATGACAGCTTCATACAGTAATTCCGATTTTCTTTTTAGTACCTTCCTTTCTGCCTCACAAAATCGTAATTGTATGTGCAAAGTGGACCACAAAAACCCAAATGAACCTATTTTTTCACTCTTTTATGGGGAAAAAACTGCGGAAAACGGATGGTATATCGAAACGGAAACAAACGAAAAAAGTTGGGATACTGAAAAAGTAACTCATTTTTGGGAGATGCTCCGTCAAGAAAAAATGACGAAAAAAGACTATAACTTTTCCATGTTTATTTTTCCAGAATTCTCCAAAGACCATTTTTGGTTAGAAAACAAGTCATCGGTATTTGAAGGGAAAGTTGACTTCTCAGAGACCCAATTCATGAGTGAGGCGATTTTTTTCGAGGTTCGATTCGATGAGGAAGTGAACTTTAATAGGGCCCGTTTCAAAGGAAAGGCAGACTTTCTTTGGGCGAGCTTCAATGAGATGGCGTACTTCCGGTCGGTCAATTTCGACAGTATTGCAGACTTCCACATGGCCAACTTCTTTGGAAAGGTGGACTTCGAATCTACCTGCTTCGCAGGAGAAGCATACTTTAATGCAGCGAGCTTTGAAAATGGTGTACACTTTAATCGCACCAGCTTCTCAGGTATTGCAGATTTCAGTTCAATCGACTTTGATGAAAAAGTGAGCTTCCTTTCGGCCAACTTTGAGGGAAATGCATACTTTCTCTCCACTAGCTTTACGGGAGACACGGACTTCCACTCGACCAACTTTACCCAAGAACTTTTTTTCGACACTTTGTATTGTCTAAAAGGAGCTACCATACTTTTTTTCAACACCAAGTTTTCCAGAACCAAGCAGGCCTATTTTAAGAATCTGCACATTGAGGGTAGTCTTCGTTTTGAACAACTTATGTTTAGTAAGGGGGTCACCTTTTTGAACTGTAATTTTGCACAAGTGTTGTTTGTGAAATCCGATATCACCAATGCCACTGTTTCTAACTGTACTTTTCCACAAAAAAAATGGAATCCTCGAATTGTATTGGCCAATGAAAGTGCCACTACAACTGTACTTGAAGCACTTAAAGAGACCAAAGAACATTACTTGGAAGGTGTGGCTTCGGCCAAGTCTAGATATCAAGGAAAATTAATATGGGAGGCCAAAAAAACAGAACCTAATGCACTAGAAATCAAGAAGCCCATTACACTGTGGAAAAAAGAAAGCAAAAAACTGATTTTTGCTACACCTGACAAAACAAGCAACAGGAGTCTAAAACGAGAACATTACGAAATGATGGCTGAGACCTACCGTCAGTTGAAAACGAATCAAAAAAATAATAATAATTGGGCCATGGCCGGTGATGCCTACCGATCTGAAATGGTCATGCGTAAAAAAAGCATATGGCAGCAATTTCTGACCACACCAAAAAAGTTTTGGCTACTATTTTCTTTGGGTATAATGCAGCTTTACGATGGCCTTTCTGGTTTTCAACAGAGTATGGCACGACCTCTGATTTGGTTTCTTCTAATATGGCTGACCTTTGCTTTGGGTTACTATGGGTATTTACAGAATATTTCGTGTGAGGGTTTTTGGTCCTGTTTGGCGGCGAAATTTTCGCTTCCTTTTCAGCAAACCGATTGGACAAAAAGTATGCAGGACAGTTTTTATGCGCTCTTTCCTCTTTCTGGAAGACTTGATGGTCCCTTAAAATTTTGGCAGGTCTTAGAACGTATCGTGGGCGTTATTTTGATTACTTTTTTTGTGTTAAGCACACGAGCTCGATTAAAACAGTAGTCAATCCCTTTTTGTTTTTCAAATCCTTATTCAACAAAAATCAATGTCGAAACATATTGAAGTTGATGTTTCCCACACTCCCTATGGTCGATTCGATTATAAAAGTCCCCCTTGGTCATTTTGATAGCAGGAGCGGAGCCACGATTTGGAAATCCAAACGGTCGGATTCCTCACTTGGACTTCGACTCCATTAAATACGACAGCTCGAAAAGGACAAGTCAATCGGAATCCCGTTTTCTTTTTTGGAAGTAATAGATCGCATAGGCAATGCCCACCAAAACCACGAAAGGCAGATAGGTGCCGATGACCACCCCGATTTCGTAAGCACTATCTGGGGCCTCCTGCATCTTTTTTTCGATACTGGGTTGTTGAAGGAAAAAAATAATACCTGAACCATTGGACAAAATTAGATTTCTCATTGATCTCGACTGCACTCGATATGACATTCGAAATGACACCTTTAACCAATAACTGTCAGCTACGAACTACGCGTTAGCGTGCATCAACGCTTCAATCTCTTCAGCTTCAATGGGAATATTCCGCATGAGGTTAAAGGGTGCCCCCGTTTCTTGAATGACCATGTTATCTTCCAATCGAATGCCCATTTGCTCCTCTGGTATATAAATACCCGGCTCTACGGTAAAGACCATGTTGGCTTTCATTGGGGTTTTCAGTTCCCCATAGTCATGGGTATCCAAACCAATGTGGTGACTGGTGCCATGCATGAAGTATTTTTTGTAGGCCGGCCAAGCTTTGTTTTCGTTTTGCACATCGGCCTTATCCAAAAGCCCCAGTTTCAAGAGTTCAGCAGTCATGATCTTGCCCACTTCTTTATGGTATTCTGCCCAAAGCGTGCCGGGCACCAACATCTTGGTCGCTTCATTTTTGACCCGAAGTACCGCTTCGTACACCGCTCTTTGCCGTTGGGTAAACCGGCCGTTCGCAGGTATGGTACGGGTCATATCACTTGAATAATTCGCATACTCAGCAGCGACATCCATCAAGATCAAATCTCCCTCTTGTACCTGTTGGTTGTTTTCGACATAGTGCAGCACGTTGGCATTGTTTCCCGACGCGATAATAGGGGTATAGGCAAAGCCTGTGCTTCGGTTTCTTACAAACTCATGTAGATATTCTGCCTCCATTTCATATTCCCAAACGCCAGGTCGGGTAAATTCCAAAATCCGTCGAAACCCCTTTTCGGTAATGTCACAGGCCTTCTGCATTAATTTCAACTCTTCTGGTTCCTTTACTCCGCGGATTTGCTGAAGAATAGGGTTGCTCTTTGCACATTGGTGGGCTGGAAAATCGTGTTTGCATCGTTGAATGAAGCGATCCTCGCGCGTCTGGGTCTCTACCGCCTGTCGGTAATGCTCGTTCGTATTAAAATAGACCGTCTCCGCTTCGGTCATCAAATCAAAGAACACCTTATCAAAATCAGACAACCAATAAATGGTTGCAATACCCGAGACCTGGGTGGCCTGTTCTTTGGTCAGTTTGGCTCCTTCCCAAACGGCGATATGTGCATTGGTCTCACGAACAAACAATACTTCGCGATGCTTTTTATCCAAAGCTTCCGGGAAAAGCACCAAAATAGTCTCTTCTTGATCCGCCCCACTTAAATAAAAGATATCCCGATGTTGTTCAAAGGGCATGGTACTATCGGCACTGATGGGATAAATGTCATTCGAGTTGAAGACCGCAATGCTTTTGGGGCGCATCTGGGCCATGAATTTTCTTCTGTTTTTGACAAAAAGGGTATTGGGTATGGATTCGTATTTCATCTTATCGAAAGGGCTTTTCCCAAAAGTAGGTAATTGCCATACCCAACACAAATTCATATCTTCATCGAGACTAATTTAATATCCCTAAAATGAAACAATGCCTTACTTTTTTTTGCACATTTCTCACTCTTTTCTCATTAGCGCAACAGCCTGCAACACCTCCTGAAACGGTCTTGAACGGTTTGGCCCAAAAGGCTGAAATGGCCGAAACCTCTTTGGTCAAAAACATTCTGCTCCAGAATATTGGTCCTACCATCATGAGCGGGCGCGTAGTGGATCTCGATGTCAATCCTGATAATCCAACAGAATTCTACGTGGCCTATGCATCTGGTGGACTCTGGCATACCAATAACAACGGCATTTCGTTCTCCCCGGTTCTAGATGTCTCTGCAACCCAAAACACAGGGGATATCGCGGTGCACTGGGCATCTGGAACCCTTTGGGTAGGGACCGGGGAAAACAATTCGTCGCGTTCTTCTTATGCAGGAATTGGTTTGCTCAAGTCAGAAGACAAAGGAAAGACTTGGAAAAACATGGGGCTGCATGATTCGCACCATATCGGTCGAATACTCATCAATGCCAACAACCCCGATGAAGTGGTGGTAGGGGTGACCGGACATCTGTACTCAGCCAATGATGAGCGGGGCATCTATAAAACCACGGATGGAGGAACGACCTGGAAGAAAACCCTTTTTGTAAATGATGAGACAGGCATTATTGATGTCGCCTGTGCGCCCAATAACTTTAACCTGCAATATGCCGCGGCCTGGCAAAAAGACCGAAAGGCATGGAATTTTACCGGAAACGGTAATGCCTCGGGCATCTATAAAAGCACCGACGGTGGCAACACTTGGAACTTGGTCTCCACTCCGACAAGTGGTTTCCCGACTGGAGAAGGGGTAGGCCGTATCGGTTTGGCCGTTTTTGATAACACTACGGTATATGCAATCCACGACAGCCAATTCAGAAGGGAAAAGAAGGCTGACAACATAAAGAAATCAGATCTTCTTGAGAAGGATGATTTCAAAACCATGGACAAGGCTACCTTTTTGGCCTTGGAAAACAAAAAACTCAATGACTATCTTAAGAACAACGGTTTTCAAGAAAAATACCGTGCCGAAAATGTCAAGAATATGGTCAGGGATGGTGTGGTACAGCCCTTAGATTTGGCAAAGTACCTCGAAAATGCCAACTCGTTGCTTTTTGATACGCCCGTTATTGGAGCTGAAGTCTACCGAAGCGATGATGCAGGAGCATCATGGACCAAGATGAACGATGGTTACATCGATGACCTTTTTTACAGCTACGGATACTACTTTGCCCAAGTACGGGTAGACCCTAGCAATAAAGACCGGATTTATTTGGCAGGAGTTCCCTTAATCAAATCTGAGGATGGTGGAAAGACCTATTCCTCTATCAGCAAAGAAAATGTACATGCCGACCATCACGCGCTATGGATCAATCCTAAAAAACCAGGCCATCTGGTCAATGGCAATGATGGCGGGGTCAATATCACCTACGACGATGGAGAAAGCTGGATGAAAAACAACTCCCCGAGTGTGGGTCAATTCTATGCCATCAATGTCGATTATGAGAAGCCCTACAATGTGTATGGCGGCTTACAGGATAACGGCGTATGGAAAGGCGCCCATAACAGTGAAGAAAGCAGTCAATGGCACCAGACCGGAAAAAACCCTTGGGAAATGATCATGGGAGGTGATGGCATGCAAGTGCAGATCGATAACAGAAATTCGAACATCGTCTATACCGGCTTTCAATTTGGCAATTACTACCGCCTGGATCTCATCAACGGCAAACGTAAACGTATTCAGCCCAAACATGAGTTGGGTGAAGCCCCATACCGTTTTAATTGGCAGACCCCCATTCTACTTTCGGCACATAACCAAGACATCCTCTATTTAGGTGGGAATCGGTTGCACCGTTCGCTCAATCAAGGTGATGATTGGGAAGCCATCTCAGAAGACTTGACGCAAGGTGGTAAAAAGGGCAATGTCGCCTATGGTACCTTGACCTCCATATCAGAATCACCCTTCAAATTTGGACTTTTATATGCTGGTAGCGACGATGGTCTGGTACATGTATCGAAAAATGGTGGTGGAAGTTGGGATAACGTTTCGGCTTCATTTCCCAAAGACCTTTGGGTAAGTGAGGTTGCTGCTTCAAAACATAAAAAAGAACGGGTATATGTCACCTTGAACGGATATCGTTGGGATGATTTTACACCTTATGTGTTCATGAGCAATGACTACGGAAAGACCTGGAAGAACATTGCATCAAACATTCCGGCCTCGCCCGTGAATGCCCTAGTGGAAGATCCCGAAAACGAAAACCTATTGTTTGTCGGCACGGACAACGGATTGTACGCTTCTTTCGATCAAGGCATGTCATGGGAGCTATTGCAAAATGGTATGCCCAATGTGGCTGTGCACGATTTAGTCGTTCAACCCGAGGCCAAACATTTGCTTGTGGGTACCCATGGTCGAAGCATATACAAAGTGAACATCAATGCACTACAGCAATTGACAGAAGCGGTGATGAACAAGCCGTTGACCATTTTTGGTGTCGACAATATCAAACATTCCAAAAATTGGGGCAACAGCTGGAGCAGTTGGATGAAACCCCAAACCCCTGGATTGGATGCCACCTTTTATGCATCGACCCCTGGTACGTACCATGCTTCGGTAAAAACAGTCGATGGTGTCGAAGTAAGTGCCACAGAAATGCAAACGGACAAAGGGTTGAATGTTCTATCTTACGATGTCGCCTTTACCAAAAAGGGCAAAAGCAATTTTTTAAAGAAGAACAAAATAAAGTTGACCGAGGCCAAAGATGGAAAAACCTATTTACCCAAGGGGAAATATGCTATTGAAATCTCAGGCAATGGGCAAATGGAAAAAATCGAATTTGAGATTGAATGATGTTTTAGCACTTTTTTGATCACCAAAAAAGCAATACGACTTCTTGTTCTGTAATTTCTTATGTAACTTTAAACATGCAGTTGAACCTTAGCATCCCTGCGTTATTATTTCCTGCCATTTCGTTGACCATGCTGGCCTACAATGCACGCTACCTTGCCATAGCAGCATTGATTCGTCAACTACATGGTGAATTTCAAAAGACCCAGGCAACACCATTGAAAAGACAAATTGAGTCTTTGCGCAAACGGCTCAATATCATCAAGAACATGCAGGCTTCGGCCATCATCAGTTTTCTGTTGGCAGCGGTAAGCATGTTCTTGATCTATGTTGAGTTTACAGTGTGGGCCAATGTTATTTTTGGCATCAGCCTCATTGCCTTAATGCTGTCGCTACTTTTATCATTGATTGAAGTGCAACTGTCGACTAAGGCACTGGGCATTCAGTTGAACAACATGGACAAGTAGTATACTACGCTAGGGGAACTATACTCACAATTCCACATTCTTTTTAAACAGTAGGCAAGCAAGTCGTTGAAAATCAGAATTTTCATCAAATCCCAATAACCTTTTCTTTCAACACGGAATGAAGAATATTAATATATTTGGTTCAAGTACTTTCCAATCAATATTTTATCATGAAACGAGTCACAGACCTTGATTTTTTTAAGAACATAAGGGAAATACGGGAATTTCAATTTGGTGTGTTTTATTATTTCGAAGGTCTTGTGATTTCTGAAATCAATGAAGGGGTCATTTTCAACTGGAAGATGGCAAAAAAGGCCATAGCAGCCGCGCATGAAATTTTTGGCGAAGAGAAGCCGATCGCGTACATATCAAACCGTATAAACAATTATCATGTAGTAGCCTCTGATTGGGCGAAATTATATAAGAATAGAAATCAATTGGATTTTTATTCGGTCGTGGGAAATACCAAAGGAAGTTATTCAAGTTTGGTCTTGGAACGGGTCTTCTTCCAAAACTCCATCCAACAATTCCCTGATTTGGACAAGGCGGTAAATTGGAGTCTCGCAGAAATCAACAAGAGAAAACATATAAGAAGATCAAAATCTTCATTGCCTACCCACATGAAATAGAGCGTCACCCTGATTGACCACAGCTTGGTAATTGATGCAAAACACATGTCCATCAAAAGGGGCCTTGATCTTTTTGATTCTTTTAGCATAGGTGTCTGTTACCAGCCCTAAAATCTGCCCCTTGGCAATCGCTGTTCCATTTTCAACTTCTGTAATGAACATGCCTGCCCTTGATGCCCGAATCCATTTTGTTGTACCTAGATGCACCATTGGGGCACGCTTCTTATCCTTCTCCTTCTGTGACAACATTCCCAAAGAAAACAAAACGTTCTTGATGCCTTGAATACCTATTTCAATGGCATTTTCATCAAATCGCATACTTTCGCCAGCTTCATAAACTATGGTAGGAATATTCATCTTATGGGTGATCTTTCTAAAAGAACCTGCGATCAAACGAGATGAAAAATAAAATGGGGCGCCAAAGGCCATTGCCAATCTTTTACTTTGTCCATTCCCTTCTGAGTATCGGATCTGCGGAAAATTGTGCCGCTGCCCACCCCCAGTATGCAAATCAATGCCAAAATCGATCTGGGGCAGTATCTGGGAGGTGTAATGATAGGCTATACGACTGGCCAACGAACCAACTTTACTGCCAGGAAAACTACGGTTGACGTCTTTGCCATCAGGAACATCCCTTGAATAATGGATAAACCCAAAAATATTTAGAATAGGAACAATGAGCAAGGCACCTTTTTTGAGCTGAAAGTGCTTTTCTTGAAGCATTCTTCTTAAGGTTTCCACCCCATTGATCTCATCTCCATGAAGCCCTGCCTGTACCAAAACCGTTGGGCCAGCTTTCTTTGCATTGAACACATGCACTGGAATATCGATCAGCGTACCTGTTGGCAGTCTTGCTATCTCAATCTGCAGTAACTTGTTTACACCAGGGGCAACACGTTCTCCATTGATGGTAATGGCCTTATTTTCTTTTGCGACATCCATTTTTTTCAACATATTGAATAATCTGTTCTGCCACATTGACCCCGGTTACCGCTTCAATGCCCTGCAACCCAGGTGAAGCATTGACCTCTATCAATACCGGACCTTTTCTTGAACGCATCAAATCGACCCCAGCGACTCCCAAGCCTAAATATTTCGTAGCATGCAATGCGATATATTGCTCTTTTGCTGTTGGGGCGATAGCTTCGGTATCCGCTCCTTGATGCACGTTTGAACGAAACTCACCAACACCACTGATTCGCCTCATACTGGCAACTACCTTATTCCCCACAACAATAATCCGAATATCTTCCCCATTGGCCTCTTCAACATACCGCTGTAGTAAAATGCTGGTATCCATTTTATAGAATGTATCAATAATCGATTTTGCCGATTTCTTGCTCTCGGCCAAAATGACCCCCAAGCCATGCGTGCCTTCTTGTAATTTAATGATCACAGGAGGCCCGCCTAATAATCTGATCTGTTCTTCAATGTTGTCAGGATTGATGGAAAAAACAGTTTCAGGGATTGGAATGCCCTTTCGTGCCATGATTTGAAGTGTTCTGACCTTATTTCTTGCCCTGGTGATCCCAAGTGAGCGGGCCGTACTAAACACATTGTTCATTTCAAACTGTTTCACGATTGCAGCTCCATGTCTTGTGACCTTTGCACCTATTCGCGGAATGATAGCATGAAACTCATGGGTCACATTTTCATCCCCTAAATAGATTTGTGGCTTTCCAGCGCCAAGCTTTACCGAACATTTCGTATGGTCGATCAACTCTACATCGTGTCCTGAGTTTTGTGCCTCATCGACAATTCGCTTTGTAGAATGAACATTAAGCCCCACTGATAAAATTGCAATGTTCATAGGTGTTTTAATCTGGTGGATTCGTCAAGATTTCCAATATCGGTCAAAATTTACAATTCAACTACGCTGTACCATTATTTTATTGGCAATTTCATCGGATTTGTTAATGATCATAACGTTTCTAAATAAGATGGTTGTTCTGTTCAAAGTTTGTTAATAAATTGCTTGTGCCGTAAATTTGTGTCAAAACGGTAACCTATGAGCGGATTGATAAAATCATCAATTGCAAGAAAATATGTAATGGCACTTTCAGGTCTGTTTTTGGTTCTTTTTCTAGTGCTCCATGTTACCCTTAATCTTGCCTCGGTAATTTCTCCAGATTTTTTCAACGACGCCTCCCATTTTATGGGATACAATCCCTTAATACAGTTTATCATACAACCGGTTCTTATTGTAGGCGTAATTGTCCACTTTATGATGGGGTTTGTATTGGAAGTACAGAACCGAAGGGCAAGAGGTGTCTCCTATGTCAAGTATAAGGGAAGTGCCAATGCTTCTTGGGTATCCCGTAACATGATCTACAGTGGATTGGTAATCTTGGCCTTTTTAGGATTACACTTCTATGACTTCTGGGTACACGAAATGGCCTACAAATACATTGAAGCAAACCCTAAAGACCCAACGCGTTACTATGCCGAGACCGTTGAAAAATTTGCCCCCTTTTGGAGAACCGTGTTGTATGTCGTCTCCTTCGTTCTTTTGAGTTTGCATCTTTGGCACGGATTTGCATCTTCATTACAATCCATGGGTGCCAACAACAAGTATACCAAGGGCTTCAAAAAATTTGCCCAGGCATTTGCCGTAGTAGTTCCATTGGCTTTCGCCTTTATTGCTATTTACCATCATTTTAACCCTGTAACCCATTAATTATGGATAAAAAGATACAATCGGGGTCACAGGTTGAAAGTCCGTCAAAGACAACAGCTGAAAAAAAAACAGTGTTGACTTCCAACGCCCCGACCGGTCCCTTGAAAGATAAATGGACCAAGCACAAAAACGATATTGACCTGGTCAACCCGGCGAACAAAAGAAATATCGATGTCATTGTAGTCGGTACAGGTTTGGCAGGTGGATCTGCGGCTGCAACCCTCGCCGAACTTGGCTATAATGTCAAAACTTTCTGCTATCAAGACTCTCCAAGACGTGCACATTCCATTGCTGCACAAGGAGGCGTAAACGCTGCCAAAAACTATCAAGGAGATGGTGATAGCGTGTACCGCTTATTTTACGATACTGTAAAGGGGGGGGATTACCGCTCCCGTGAAGCCAATGTCTACCGTTTGGCAGAAGTGTCTACCAATATCATTGATCAATGTGTTGCCCAAGGCGTGCCCTTTGCCAGGGAATATGGCGGTCTGTTGGACAACCGTTCTTTCGGTGGGGTTTTGGTTTCCCGTACTTTTTATGCCAAAGGACAAACTGGCCAACAATTGCTGTTAGGAGCTTATGCGGCCATGAACCGACAGATCCAACGTGGAAAAATCAAATCGTACACTCGACATGAAATGCTCGATTTGGTCTTGGTCGATGGAAAAGCAAGGGGTATCATAGCCCGAAATTTAGTGACCGGTGAAATCGAAAGGCATGCAGCCCATGCCGTTGTCTTGGCAACAGGGGGGTATGGAAATCTGTTCTTTCTGTCCACATACTGTATGGGAGCCAATGTTACTGCTGCCTGGAAAGCACATAAACGAGGTGCATTTTTTGCCAACCCCTGCTACACCCAAATCCATCCAACCTGTATTCCGGTCTCAGGGGATCACCAATCTAAACTGACCTTGATGTCAGAATCATTACGTAATGACGGTCGGATCTGGGTACCCAAAAAACTGGAAGATGCACAAGCAATCCGTGAAGGTAATTTAAAGCCCACGGAGCTGAAAGAAGAAGATCGTGACTATTATCTGGAAAGACGTTACCCAGCCTTTGGAAACCTAGTGCCAAGAGACGTAGCTTCTAGAGCTGCCAAAGAACGCTGCGATGCCGGTTTCGGAGTGAACAAAACCGGTGAGGCCGTCTATTTGGATTTTGATTCGGCCATCATGCGGTATGGGAGGGAAAAAGCCCTTACCTCGGGTATGAAAAATACAGATGATGATACCGTAAGAAAATTGGGTGAAGAAGTGGTCGAGGCGAAATATGGCAACCTCTTTCAAATGTATGAAAAGATTGTTGACCAAAACCCGTACAAAACCCCAATGATGATCTATCCTGCGGTACACTATACCATGGGCGGACTTTGGGTCGATTACAATTTAATGACCAATATTCCCGGTTGTTATGCTGCAGGAGAAGCTAACTTTAGTGACCATGGTGCCAATCGTCTGGGAGCTTCGGCATTGATGCAAGGCTTGGCCGACGGTTATTTTGTGCTTCCCTATACTATTGGCGATTACCTTTCTGATGATATCAGAACCGGGCCCATATCTACCGATACCCCTGAATTTGACGAAGTAGAAAAAAATGTCCGTGAACGGATACAAAAATTAATGGCCGCAAAAGGGATTCACTCTGTCGATTACTACCACAAAAAACTGGGGAAAATCATGTGGAACAAATGTGGTATGGCACGTAATGAAGATGGCCTGCTCGAGGCAATGAAAGAAATCGCGGAACTACGTGAGGATTTTTGGGCAAATGTAAAGATTCCTGGAAGTGCTGATGCCAAAAACCAAGAACTGGAGAAGGCTGGCCGTGTTGCCGATTTCTTGGAACTGGGAGAATTGTTTGCCATGGATGCCCTACACAGAAACGAATCATGTGGTGGTCATTTTAGGGAAGAATACCAAACGGAAGAAGGAGAGGCCCTGCGAGATGATAAAAACTTTAAATATGTTGCGGCATGGGAATTTAAAGGGAAGCCCAGTGATGCAAAATTGCATAAAGAAGACTTGATTTACGAAAATATTAAGGTGAAAACCCGCTCTTACAAATAAAACTGCTATGAAATTATATTTGAAGATCTGGAGACAGCGAGACACTGGTTCGAAAGGTAAAATGGTCAACTACACCCTAGATGGTGTCGAGAGTGACATGTCTTTCTTGGAAATGTTGGACGTGTTGAATGAAGAACTTATCGACAAGGGTGAGGAACCCATCGAGTTTGACCATGATTGCCGCGAAGGAATCTGCGGTACCTGTTCACTGATGATCAACGGACAGCCACATGGACCAGATTCACGAATCACCGTTTGCCAGCTGCACATGCGCAGCTTTAATGATGGTGATACCATCGTAATCGAACCCTGGCGGGCCAAGGCATTCCCTGTCATCAAGGATTTGATTGTCGATAGAACCGCTTTTGACCGCATACAACAAGCAGGGGGTTATATCTCAATAAACACCTCAGGGCGGCCCGTTGATGCCAATGCAATTCCCATTCAAAAAGAAATGGCCGATAAATCGTTCAATGCTGCTACCTGTATCGGTTGTGGTGCCTGTGTGGCCGCTTGCAAAAATGCCAGTGCCATGCTGTTCACCTCTGCCAAGGTTTCGCAATTTGCCTTACTGCCCCAAGGAAGGGTGGAGGCTGCCGATAGGGTAATGAACATGGTACGTCAGATGGATCTAGAAGGTTTTGGCAATTGCACCAATACCGGAGCTTGTGAGGTAGAGTGCCCCAAGGGTATTTCTTTAGAGAACATTGCAAGAATGAATCGCGAATACTTGTTTGCGGGCATGAAAGGATAATCTGATTGTATTTTCTTAGATTAAGGCTGTATTTTTAACAAAATATGACCCTTATGAAAAATTGGATTACCGTTTTTATATGCTTCATCTTCTTTCATGGCATCAAGGCCCAGATTGATTCCAATTCTGTCTTGGGGCTTCCTGCGGCGACCCTCGCGGAAATCAATGCCGTTGCAGATGCGCAACAAGGAGCCATTGCCTATGCCACAGATACCAATAAAGTATATAAGTTCAATGGCACTTTATGGAGTGAAATTGCAAATACAAATAATCCGAAAATCTATCTTGGTGCCTTCATTATCTCTTCGTTGGGCAACCAAACCATTACCGGTATCCCTTTTCAACCATCACAGCTAAGCTTTGTGGCCCATGCAAATGTCGAAAGCTATAACCTAAATTCAGATAATGGGGTAGGAAACAACAATTCTGGCATAGCAAATTCATTCGGAACCACAAATGGCTTCGCAAGGGACGATGGCGGTACAATTTCACAACAGACCATCTATTTGGGAGGTTCTGGAAATTCCATAAACGATATTTCAAGATATGCGTCTGATTCACATTGTATCGGCATTCGATATGGAAACCAAAACGGGAATCTTATCGGTCTAACAACTGCTAGTCTTACTTCTTTTAATGTTGATGGTTTTACCATCAATGTCGACAACTTCGCCGACGGTACCGTAGTCTTATTCCACGCATATGATTAAAGACCACAAATCGTATGAACAGCCCATAAAAGTACCACGGTTTCGCGAAGAAGACGGTTTTTATACCACTCCTCAGCGTTCTAAAATCATGTCTAAAATCCGCGGAAAGAACACCAAGCCAGAACTACTGTTTAGAAGGGCATTGTGGACAGCCGGGTACCGGTACCGGATAGACTATAAAAAATTACCGGGCAAACCAGACATTGCCTTAAACAAGTACAGCACTGTTATTTTCATTGATGGTGAATTTTGGCATGGCCATAACTGGAGTGAAAGAAAAAACAAAATAAAGACAAACCGTGCGTTCTGGATACCCAAAATTGAACGAAACATACAACGCGACGGTGAGGTCAATGAAGCTTTAAAAAAGTTAGGTTTTAGGGTATTTCGATTTTGGGAAAATGAAGTAAGAAAAGAATTGGACCATTGTCTTCAGCTGGTTATTGAGCACCTTAAATCTGTTTCTTGACCAATTGGTATACTTCAATGATATCGGTAAGCGGCACTTCAAAATCTTGATATTCGGGAGAGGTATTTAGGTTATGGCACAAGATTGTTCTTTTGCGCTCATCGAACTTTAAAAGACGCTTACAAAAAATTCGATCTTTACAGACAAAGACCAATGTTTTCTGTATTAAACCAATATTTTGTGGCACCCATTCGTCCTGAGTCAATTTTCTGCCCAAGACAATGCTCTTGTTGGGGACGGCTTCAAGGCTTTTATCATCCATGGCATTACCCGATATTTCGAAGGCCATATAAGAGCCCCCTTCCATCACATCTATTATAAAGCTTATTTGGGGTACATGCTTGAGCATCTCTTTTTCAGGATAATTATTGACATATCCCTTTTGGTTCTCGATAAAGAGCAGGGGTGCCATCATCAAAAACGAACCGTTCTCAAGTGGATAACAAATGTTGCCATTTGTTGAAAATGCCTTGTTCTTTACATAAGCTTGATTCTTCTCATTGACCTCATGTATATACAATTCGGCTATATTCATATCAAAGTATGCGGCAATCTTTGTCAGGTTTTTGATTGGAATATTCGCCCCTTTTTTTTCATAAAGCTGTATCGTACGCAAACTCACCCCAATGGCTTGGGCCAAATCGGTTTGACTGATATTTTTTTTACGCCTTAATTGCTTTAATATGAACATAATATTGTATTATTGCGTAATATTATTACACATATTGTGAGATATACACTATACTATATCACATATCTGTAATTGAATTACAAGCAAATATAAAAAATAGGATTTGACCTTGCATATTGGTCGTACATTAAATCTGAATCAGCGTTATGGGGGCAAACAAAAACTTTCATCTTGTAATAAAAAACGATCGTATGTTTGAAGAAAAAGACTATGGCAAGCCTATTAGTGAAAAATTATCTGTGGTACTGAGAAGAAACGTGTCAAAAAATGATTATGCAAACATCGCTGCCAAATCGAACATTAGTTTCTCCACCATCAGGGATGTTGTGTATCGAACGAACAGCCTGACCAAATCAAATGCAAAGGCCATAGCACTTTTGGTCTACGCAGCATTTGAGAATTCACTTGCCCATAAAATTCAGGCGGAAGGGGATATTATTTTTCTAGACGGTATGCTGAAACTTTAGTTTAAGAAACCACATCGTATCGCATCAACCAATCGGTCTGTTGATCATTTCCAATAAAATAGGGATGGGTTCCAAATTTTTTAAATCCGTACTTTTCATAAAACCGAATGGCGTCTGGGTTATGTTCCCATACTCCAAGCCACACATAAGTTTTACTTTTTGCGCTAGCCAACCCCATGATGTGGTCGAGCATCCATTTCCCAATTTTTTTGCCCTGAAATTTCTTTACTACATATATTCGCTCCAATTCAAGTGAGTCTACATCCCCAATATCGGTTTGGGCCTTGTCTTCGTTTAGCTTAAAGTAGCCCGCTAGTTCAAGTTGGTCAAAAACAAAATAAAATGCTGATTCGGTACTTTTTAATTCCGACGCTAACGTTTCTACACTAAAGGCCTGGTCGAGGTAATCGTAAAAGTCGGTGGGTTCATTGGCTTCTTCGAAAGCATCGATAAAGGTGCTCCTGGCGATTTTTGCCAAGCTCTGTACGTCGGTCACTGTACATTTTCGTAAAGTCAAGCCCATATATTGAAAGCTAACTATCTTAAAACAAAAATAAAAAAGGGCTGGAATTTAATCCAGCCCTTTTTTGTCCAAGTATCCCTATGCCTTAAATCATAAATAATTTCTTGACCAATAAAACAACCCCTGAATAAAAGTTGTTACGGTATACCTGTATTTCTTCTTCAACGTTAGTTGCATTCAACTTTGACTCCATAGCTTTTTGATGTTTTGATTTTGGGTTAAACAGGTAACGTAAATATATATTAAAAATTTTGTTTCATCGTGTTAATGTTGTGAACCTTGATTATTAGGTTGTTAACCTATACTATTAACAGTTATATTTCCATTTCTGGAACTTCACCCGTTACGATCAAATGTCCCTCCGTAGTATTTTTAATGGCGTCGACAGTGACTCCTGGTGCCCTTTCCATCAATTTGAATCCTTCAGGTACAATATCCAACACAGCCATATTGGTCACGATTTTTTTTACGCAGCCCACACCAGTGAGCGGTAATGTACATTGCTTGAGCAGTTTTGATTTACCCGCCTTATTCGTATGCATCATGGCGACGATGATATTCTCGGCAGAAGCAACCAAATCCATTGCCCCGCCCATACCCTTTACCATTTTGCCAGGAATCTTCCAATTGGCGATATCTCCATTTTCAGCGACCTCCATGGCCCCTAAAATGGTCAGGTCAACATGTTGCCCCCTAATCATGCCGAAACTCGTTGCAGAGTCAAAAAATGAAGCTCCGGGCAATGTGGTGATGGTCTGTTTTCCTGCATTGATGATATCAGGGTCTTCATCACCCTCAAAAGGAAATGGTCCCATGCCCAATACCCCATTTTCGCTTTGAAATTCGACACTGATATCATTTCGCACGAAATTGGCGACCAGTGTTGGGATTCCTATGCCCAGATTTACATAGTATCTGTCTTGAACCTCTTTGGCGATTCGTTTCGCGATTCCGTTCTTATCAAGCATCATTTCTAGGTCTTACCGTTCGCTGTTCAATTCGCTTTTCATAAGCTTTGCCTTGAAAAATACGCTGCACAAAGATTCCTGGAATGTGGATGTCATTGGGGGCCAACACCCCTACTGGCAGCAGTTCCTCTACTTCAGCCACGGTAATCGCTGCTGCCCCACACATACAGGGATTAAAGTTACGTGCGGTTCCTTTGAAAATCAAGTTTCCCGCTTCATCACCTTTCCATGCCTTAACAAAGGCAAAATCTGCTTTGAACGCTTCTTCCAATACATACATCTTGCCATTGAACTCCCTCGTTTCTTTACCCATTGCTACTTCGGTCCCATAACCCGCAGGGGTATAAAAAGCAGGAAAACCCGCTTGTGCTGCCCTACACTTTTCTGCCAAGGTGCCCTGAGGGGTCAATTCAACCTCCAATTCGCCACTTAGCATCTGCCTTTCAAACTCATCGTTCTCTCCGACATATGATGAGACCATCTTTTTGATTTGGTGCTGCTGTAAGAGCAGACCCAATCCGAAATCATCGACTCCGGCATTGTTAGAGATACAGGTGATGTCTTTAATGCCTAATCGAACCAGTTCTGCAATGGCATTTTCTGGTATACCACAAAGGCCAAAGCCACCAAGCATGAAAGTCATTCCGTCTGTAACCCCATTAAGGGCAGCTGAAACATGAGGGACCGTTTTTGGAATCATAAATCTGCACAGATTTTATCGGTCTAGAAAAGTACGATTTTAAATAAAGAAACCCCAAATTTTATGGCATAAGCGCGAAACCCATTAAAAGTCGAGATCATCGAGATCGTCTTCTGTGTCAAGTTCTTGTTTTATCTCTTCAAGAATCTTGGTGCAATCTACATTGATCAATAGTTCTTCTGGTTCTTCAAAGGCCTCTCGAGAGACTTTAAGTGTCTTGTCTTCATAGTTCTTTTTCATGTAAATGGCCCATATCGGTAGGGCCATGGAAGCTCCTTGGCCATAGGTCAAACTTCTAAAATGTACAGAACGATCGTCACCCCCTACCCAAACCCCGGTCACTAAATTAGGGACCATGCCCATGAACCATCCATCACTTTGGTTTTGGGTGGTGCCTGTTTTTCCTGCTATGGGATTGTCCAACTCATAAGGGTAGCCCGTAATAATCTCTTTGTAGACGGTCTGTTCTTTGGCAAAGGTATGTCGCAATCGTGCTCCAGACCCGTATTCGGTGACCCCTTCCATTAAATTGATCATGGCATAGGCTACATCTTTGCTCAAAACATCTTTGGTTTCTGGTACATATTCGTACAGAACGGTTCCATTTTTATCTTCAATACGTGTCACCGTTACCGGTCTCACATATACCCCTTGATTTGCAAAAGTTCCGTAGGCCCCGACCATTTCATAAACGTTAAAATCCGGTGTCCCCAGAGCTATTGAGGGCACCTCTGGAATTTCTCTCGTGATACCCATTCCCTTGGCAATGGCAACCACTGAACCCGGCCCCACCTGATCGATCAATTGGGCTGTTATCGTATTTACTGAATTTGCCAAGGCATTCTTTAAGGTTTTGCTCTCGCCCGAATACTTGCCATCAGAATTTTTTGGGCACCATGCTTCGGGATTGCCCCATTTTTCTGGTTCAATACAGTACTGGTTGTCAGGTAATGAATCACATGGCGATAACCGTAGCTGATCGATTGCAGCCGCATATACAAAGGGTTTGAACGTAGAGCCTGCCTGTCGTGTTCCTTGAACCACATTGTCGTACTGAAAATGTTTGTAGTCCACACCGCCGACCCAAGCCTTTACATGACCGGTTTGTGGCTCCATCGACATCATAGCGGTTCGCAAAAAGGTCTTGTAGTAACGAATGGAGTCCATCGGGGTCATTATGGTGTCTTTTTCAAAAGAGTCGCTGTTCCAATCAAAAACGGTCATCTCTGTTTTTTTATCGAATGAAGCCCATATTTCATCTTCCTGTTTTCCCACACGTTTCATGGCCCGCCAACGGGCAGAATTTTTTATCGCCCGCTCCATGATCGTATTTATTTCAGAAGACTCAAGCTCTAAAAATGGGGCTGTCGGATTTCGGTCAGGAGTGTTCTGATGAAAAAATTCTGCCTGTAATTTTTTCATATGGGCCTCTACTGCATCTTCCGCATTTTTCTGCATACGCGAATCAATGGTCGTATAAACTTTCAGGCCATCTAAATAGATATTGTATTTTTCGCCACTGGGTTTTGGATTGGCCTCAATCCATCGGTTCAAAAGACGCTGTAGGTGCATTCTAAAATATGTTGCCAGCCCTTCTCGATGGGACTCTGGATTGAAATTGATGTCCATTTCAAGTGACTGCAACGAATCTTTTTCCTGCATAGAAATATAGCCGTATTTTGCCATTTGACCCAGTACGGTGTTTCTACGGTTCAACACCAGTGTTTCACGCCTTATGGGATTGAAAAGTGACGAGTTCTTTAACATACCCACCAATACTGCCGATTCTTCGGTCTTTAAGTCTTTGGGTTCCTTTCCAAAATAGATTCGCGCAGCAGAGCGAATGCCATCAGCATTATAGTTGAAATCATAAATGTTCATGTACATCGCTATGATTTCTTCTTTGGTATATTGTCTCTCAAGCCTGGTTGCAATGACCCATTCCTTGATTTTCTGCGTAATTGCCTGTAGTTTGTTTTTTGACCTTACCCCGACAAACAATTGTCTCGACAATTGTTGCGATATGGTGCTGGCCCCCCCCTTGGTGCCTAGAAAAGCAAATGCCCTTATAGTGCCTCTGGCATCGATTCCGGCATGATCATAATACCTTGCATCTTCGGTAGCGATTAAGGCCTCTATCAAATTTTGGGGCAAATCGTCATAATAAACCCAAGTACGGTTATCATCTAAATAGAATTTGCCCAAGGTCTCGCCATCAGAAGAGATGATCTCGGTGGCTAAATTGGTCTGTGGGTTTTCCAATCGCTCAAACGTGGGCATTTTGCCAAAAACACCCCAAGATGCCAGTAAAAAAATGAGCGCTACAAATACGACTCCCGAGCCAAATAAAATCCAGAACCATTTGATGAATTTAACAAAGCTTTGCTTTGGCTTTTTTAAAGCTTTTGCCATAGTTTATTGGTAGTTTTTTTCAATTTGCAGACCGACATCTGTAATTCCCTCCAAAAGTTCAATGCCAGCAATATTCCCATTTGCCCTCATCGCATGGGAAACCCTTACCCTATATACGCCCGAATCTCGAAAAACGATGTTCTCACGGTACCAAAGCTTATTTTCTTTGATACTGCCAAATCCGCTACCAAGCCAGTTCCCGTCTGGAGCCGCCATTTCAAACTCTAGGGTATCCCTGATCGTTGCTCCTGAAGGTTCTTCCAATTCAGCAATCAAAAAAAGATTGCTGAATGGAAACGTATTGTCATTTCTGACATTGATGAACATATTATGGGGAGCTATGGTATCGAGTTCAGAGAACATGAATTCCATTGGTTCTTCAGATTGCCAACGGGCATTTTTTGTGGCCTGATATTCCACATAGACCAATTTTTCATTGCATGAACAAAAAACCATGGCAACCCATAAAAAACAAAGGGACTTTTCAAGCATTGCGTGCTGTTTTTCTTTTTTTGTCGCGCCTTTTCTTGTTTTTACGGTTTCTTTTTTTCGGTTTGTCAAAGCGGGTCAGACTATCTTGTCCCACAACATTCTCAAAGACCAACGTATCATCTTTTGAATTATCAGCAGCGTATTCTTCTAAACTGGCTATTTTCCCATCACTTTTGTTCAAATGCAATATTTCTTGCACCTGCTGTTTGGTCAAGGCATGCCAGTTCGCCGGGTCGTTCTTATACGAAAACCATAGCGTCTCTTTGAAAATGTCGGCCTTTTGACAAAAAGCCAATCCCTTTTCGGTGAGCAATTTGCTGTCTTGGGGGGGGAAATCTTTTAAGGCTTCCATATACATGTCCAGTTCGTAATTTAGGCAACATTTCAATTTACCGCATTGTCCGGCAAGTTTTTGTGGGTTCAATGCCAATTGTTGGTACCTGGCCGAAGCGGTACTGACCGACCTGAAATCAGTGAGCCATGTTGAGCAACACAGCTCTCTGCCACAAGACCCTATACCTCCGAGTCGTTGGGCTTCTTGTCTGTACCCGATCTGGCGCATTTCAATGCGTATGCCAAAGGCTTTGGCCATATCTTTGATCAACTGTCTAAAATCTACCCGATCTTCAGCCGTATAATAGAATGTGGCCTTTGAGCCATCACCTTGAAATTCAACATCGCTAAGTTTCATTTGAAGATGTAATGAAATGGCAATCTCGCGGGACCTCTTTTTTATTTCCTCTTCTTTATCCCTACATTTTTGCCAAACATCAATATCGCGTTGGGAAGCTTTACGGTATATTTTTGGAATTAACTTGTCATCAAACGCTATTTTTTTTCGCCGCATCTGTACTTTGACCAACTCCCCGGTCAATGTGACCAGACCCACATCATGACCTGACTTTGCTTGAGTCGCCACCGCATCGCCGATGGCCAACGGAATACCATCAACGTTTCGAAAAAATTCTTTTCTACTATTTTTAAAACGGACCTCAACACAGTCAAAAGGTTTTTGACCATTTGGAAGAGACATGTTGGAAAGCCAATCAAAAACCGTTAGTTTATTACAACCATCAGTGCCGCAAGTACCATTGTTCTTGCAACCACGCGGTTGTCCATCCTTACCGGTTGAACAACTGCTACATCCCATATTTCGTATCTTGATTCAAGAAAACCCTTATTTGCTTTCTTGAAAAAGGTTCATAATCTACTCAAACGTAAATATAGCATAAATTGTTACAGCGGTAAAATGCTATTTCTTAAACCTCAGCACTTCTGAGCGACCTTTCTTGAAAATCTTGTTGCTTACGACCTTTCCTCTTCTGAGCTTCTTTTGTTCTTCATAGGGCAGTGCATTGGTTTGCTTGCAGGGGTCAGAACAGCAACCTTCCATTTTTTCTGCACAGTCGCGGCACTGTATGAAAAGAAGGTGACAGGCCTCGTTGGCACAGTTTACATGGGTGTCACATGGTTTTCCACATTGATGGCAATTGGCTATGATATCTTCTGATATACGTTCTCCCCTTCTGTGGTCAAATACAAAGTTTTTGCCCAAGAATTTATTTTCAAGCTTTTGTGCTTTCACCTGCCGCGTGTATTCTATGATGCCCCCTTCCAATTGATATACATTTTTAAAGCCTTTGTGCTTGTAATATGCACTTGCTTTTTCACATCGAATACCCCCTGTACAGTACATCACCAAGTTTTTATCTTCTTTGAAGCCGGCCAAGTCTTTTTCAATAATGTCTAAAGAATCCCTGAACGTATCCACATCTGGAGTAATGGCATTTTTAAAATGTCCTATTTCACTTTCATAATGGTTTCGCATATCGACCAATATGGTTTCGGGATCTTCGATCAACTCATTGAACGTTTTGGCATTTACGTGAATACCCTTATCGGTAACATCAAAAGTTTGGTCATTGAGCCCATCGGCAACAATTTTTTCGCGGATCTTTACCTTTAGCTTGAGAAACGATTTATTGTCATGCTCAATAGCGATGTTCAACCGCACATTTTTCAAAAAAGTGATACTGTCTAAATGGTCTTTAAACGCTTGAAAATATATGGCAGGTATTGAAAGCTGGGCATTGATGCCTTCATGGGCAATATAAATTCTGCCCAACACATCCTGTTCGCTCCAATGAATAAACAAATGGTTTCTCAAAATTTCCGGATTTCCAATATGTGCGTATTTGTAGAAAGAGATGGTAAGGCGGTCATGCCCTGCCGCTTCAATGAGCTGCTCCCTTTCTTTAGCACTTAATGTATTGTACAGTTGCATGCTATAACAATAATTTAAGTTAAAGAATGTATATGTGGCTAATGAGGCGCAAAAATAGCCATTTAAATAGAAAGGGTAGCTGAGTTTCAGCTACCCTTGACCACTGATTTTCTTTTTCATAGAGTGAATTCTTCAAAAAGAGTGGCCCTAAAGCCGTTTTTGTCCAAGAAAGACATGTTTGTTCCCATTGGTCGCATAAGAGATGTAATGCTTTCAAAAAGGTTGCGTGCCCATTGTTATATGAAAAAAGAAATGGTATTTTTAGCCCTTGTAATATTTCTGGACATGGGCAGCGAAAAAGAAGCAAAACTAAAGGCATTGAAACTTACCTTAGACAAGTTGGACAAAACTTATGGTAAAGGTGCAGTGATGAAAATGGGAGACAATGTCATTGAAGATGTAGCGGTGATTTCATCAGGTTCACTAGGGCTCGACATTGCTTTGGGCGTAGGCGGTTATCCAAAGGGAAGAGTCATTGAAATTTATGGCCCTGAATCGTCTGGCAAGACCACACTTACGCTTCATGCTATCGCTGAAGCACAAAAGAGCGGGGGCATTGCAGCCTTTATTGATGCAGAACATGCTTTTGATCGATTCTATGCCAGAAAACTAGGCGTCGATATTGACAACCTCATCATTTCACAACCTGACCATGGTGAACAAGCCCTTGAGATCACTGATAACCTCATTCGATCTGGGGCCATCGATATTGTCATCGTTGATTCTGTAGCTGCCTTGACACCAAAGAGCGAAATAGAGGGCGAAATGGGTGATTCAAAAATGGGACTCCATGCCCGATTAATGTCACAGGCCTTGCGCAAATTGACCTCTACCATCAGCAAGACCAACTGTACGGTAATCTTTATCAACCAACTACGTGAAAAAATAGGGGTAATGTTTGGTAATCCCGAAACTACAACAGGAGGAAATGCCCTTAAATTCTATGCCTCCGTAAGGCTTGACATTCGAAGGTCAACACAGATCAAAGATACCGACGGCAACGTTCAAGGAAACAAAACCCGCGTAAAAGTGGTAAAAAACAAAGTCGCTCCCCCATTCAAGACATCGGAGTTTGACATTATGTACGGTGAAGGAATCTCCAAGGTGGGTGAGATCCTTGACTTGGGTGTTGCGTACGAAATTGTCAAAAAAAGTGGTTCTTGGTTCAGTTATGGCGATACCAAATTAGGACAAGGAAGGGATGCTGTCAAAAACCTATTGGAAGACAACCCTGAACTATCGGAAGAGCTCGAGGCCAAAATAAGGGAAGCTATTGCTACAGTAGAAGCCTAGCAGAAAAGAAACGCTGTTTTCTTCTTCACCGATATACGCAACCTTACACGACATTTTACATCTTAAGGGGTGTTATTTTAAGCGACATGAAACGTGTATTGTCTGTTTTTGTGGTATTCGGTATATTGCTGATGATGCACTCATGCGATGTCGGCTTTGAGGATGATGGTGTCAACTTCTATTTTGACCCCTTTCGTGTAACTAGTGCTGAACTACCTGAAAGCCTGAATCTTAATGAGTCATATGAATTTGATGTGACCTATTTACGGAATAGTGACTGTGCTTTTTTTCAAGGTTTCGATGTCGTAAACCTCGATGATACCACACTAAACATAACGGTAATCGGAACGGTAATCACCGACCAGGAATGCAATAGCATTGACGAAATGCCCAACGCTACTTTTGAGTTTACCCCAACTTTAAACAGCAGGTCATATCTTTTCAGGTTCTGGAGTGGTGAGAGCGAAAATGGCGAGCAACAATATTTAGAAATTGAGGTGCCCATTAATCCGACCTCGATAAATTGATCGAAAAAAATTAACGTAACCAACAATTTTGAGTTTAGAAGAGCTCATAGACAACTGTAAAAAGAGTAAAATAAAGGCACAAGAAGAACTGTACCGTAGGTATTCAGGAATTCTCTTTGGCATATGCCTTAAATACTCTAGAAACAAAACGGAAGCAGAAGACAATCTGCACGATAGTTTTATGACCATCTATGATAAAATTGATCAGTTCCATTTTAAGGGCTCGTTCGAAGGTTGGATCAAACGAATAACCGTAAATACCGTATTACAGAAATATAGAAAAGAACAGTATTTAAATGTAGTATCAGAGAATTTAGGTGAAGAAATAGAGGTTAATGAAGTACCCCCACAGATAAGTTTGTCAACACTCTTGGGATATATTCAAGAACTGCCCAATAAGTATCGGCTGACCTTCAATCTATATGTTCTCGATGGGTATACGCACCGGGAAATCAGTGAAATGTTAGGTACCACGGCCGGAACATCAAAATCAAACTTGGCCAGGGCCAAAATGATTTTAAGGGAAAAAATTGAAAAAGAAAATATAAACATTGCTTAATCTATTTAAGAAATGGAAAAAAAGAATTTAGAACAACTCTTCAAAGAAAAGTTCAAGGACTTTCATGAAGTACCAGATGACAAAGTCTGGAAGGCGATTGAGGCTTCCCTGGTAAAAAAGAGAAAAAGGCGAGTGATTCCGCTCTGGTGGAGGCTTGGTGGCGTGGCAGCACTGTTGGCCCTTGTACTGTATATCGTAAATCCTTTTCATGACCTTGACCGTGAAAACATCCCTGCGGTTACCGAGCAGGAAACCGATTCAACACCGTTTTCCCCAAACATACCAGATAAAATTATCAGTCCCATCCCTAAACAACAAACAGAGGGTATCGTAACAACGAGCGAAGGTGCCAATGATAGGCCATCAAAAGGTTCAAAAAATCGAATACCAACAACTGAATCACATAAAGCCCCTGTCCCTTCCAAAAATGCACATCAACATGAATCACTGGTGGCGACTTTAGACACTCAAGAAAAAGAGGGTGCCGAAACAACTGCTGACGAAAAAGAAGTGGCCGCAAACGGTATGGAAGATGAAAACAAAAATGACGAAAAAAATCCTGTCGAGAAGTTTCACAAAGCAATCGACAAACCGCTCACTGAAAATGGTGCCGTCGCACAGAACAGTGTTAAGCAAGAAGAAGAGAGAGAGGACGGTGAAAAAAAATCAATTTTTGAAGCTGTTGAAGAACAGCAAGAAGTAACTGTAGTAGAGAATAAAGCTGCAAAGTGGTCTATAGGAGCCTCTGTTGCCCCAGTCTATTTTAACGGTATCGGTGAAGGATCGCCCATACATTCAAACTTCGCTTCGAATTCTAAGTCAGGAAACGTCAATCTCAGTTATGGTATCACCATTGCTTATGACCTAGGAAAAAGGTTGTCGGTAAGATCTGGTATTCATAGGGTAGATTTTGGCTATGATACCAATGAAGTGGTATTCTCTTCTTCAATAGACGCTTCGACAAATGCTGAAATAGATAACATCAATTACAACGAAGCCTCTAGAAATCTTGTGGTTGAGAGTAGAAAAAGTGCCAGTACCCCATCGTTTGATGATGCCACAAATGCTGAGGTTTTTGCCCAAAGTGCCGCTTTTGATGGTAGAATGGTACAAGAATTTGCCTATCTCGAAGTACCCATAGAACTTAACTACGCTTTGGTCGATAAGAAGTTCGGGGTCAATCTTATTGGAGGATTAAGCTCACTGTTTCTCGTTGACAATTCGGTGACTTTGCAGTCTGAAGGGTTTGTCACAGAAATGGGTGAGGCCAACAATGTCAATTCGGTCAATTTTAGTACCAATGTCGGCGTTGGGCTTGATTATCAGTTCTCCCCAAAAATGCAATTAAAATTAGAGCCGGTATTTAAATACCAATTAAACACGTTTTCAGATACTGCTGGTGATTTCACCCCATTCTCAGTTGGTATTTATAGTGGTGTCAGTTTTAAGTTTTGAAGAAGTTGGTTAGGTTGGTTGCCTATACGGCAACCGCTAAACGCCCCGCCGGTAGTTAGCGGGGCGTTCTTTTCAATAGGGCCTTTGCACAAATACATGATACTGGCGCATCGCATCAAAATTCGAACTTACTTTTCGTATTTTCATGATTAAGTTCATGTAAAATCAAATCTCGAACTTTATGCTTTAGTGTAATCCGGTCATCTTCACCAAGAATGCCTGTTTCAAAAAAGGAATGTACCTTGGCTCGCACCCTTCCAGGTGACCCGCTTAAAAATGAAAATGGAAAGCGTTTTTTGTTGTCATGAAAAGTAATGGGCACTACCGGTATTTTATGGGCAATGGCCATTTTAAAGGCCCCATCTTTAAACTTGTCCAAAATGACCGACTCGTCAGGAACGCCACCTTCTGGAAAAATACAGATACTCAACCCCTGGTTCAATCTCCGCTCTGCCCTTCGGTATACCCCGCTTCTGCTTTTGATATCATGGCGATCGACCATGATACAGACCCTTTTATAGAAAAAACCGAATATTGGAATCTTGACCAACTCTTTTTTGCCCACAAAGACAAAGGGATTACGACTTACCTTTAGCATCAACATAATATCGAGCATACTGGCATGATTGGCAATGAGCATATAGCTTTTACCCTTTTCAAACCGTTGCTCGTAAGAGATATGGGGAATACACCCCATACCATAGAGAATGGCGTTTGCCCATATGTATTTCGCCAACCAAAAAAATTGGGGGTATGTTTTTTCAGATAAGGTGGTCACCAACAGAAACGGCGAAAAGATAATGATTGGAAGCGCAACGAGCATGTAAAACCAAATACGATACAGTGTTTGACCAATGTGTTTAACAACTTTTAGCACACTTCAAAAGTAGAATTTTTAGGTATCTTTAAACCTAACCAAAAAAACAAAATTAATGGGTGGCATCATTTATGCACTAATAATTGGGGCTGTAGCAGGTTGGCTTGCAGGAAAAATCATGAAAGGTGGTGGTTTCGGCACCCTCATCAATATCATTTTGGGAATTGTTGGTGGTGCTGTGGGCAATTGGCTTTTCGGTACATTGGGCATTACTATTGCTTCAGGAATCGTCGGTGATTTGGTAACCGGTGTCATCGGGGCCATGGTAATCTTACTGATTGCTGGGCTCTTTAAAAAATAGTGGAGAAAAATAATATTCCCATACCGGTAAAGCTCTTTTTTTTCAAGTGCCGCATTAGTACATTTACCGCTTCAAAATGATAGAATGGCAAGAATCTTAACAGGAATACAGAGTACCGGCACCCCACATTTAGGAAATATTTTAGGGGCCATTGTGCCTGCAATCGAAATGGCCCAAGACCCTGAAAATGAATCCTTCCTTTTTATAGCTGACATGCATTCGCTCACCCAGATCAAAGATGGTGGGCAATTGCGAAAAAACACCTATGCTACTGCAGCTACATGGTTGGCCTTTGGCCTTGACATTGAAAAAACCGTTTTCTACCGTCAAAGTGATGTGCCACAGGTAACAGAACTGGCTTGGTACCTCAGCTGTTTCTTTCCATATCAGCGTCTGACCCTAGCCCATTCCTTTAAGGACAAGGCGGACCGACTCGAAGATGTCAATGCCGGAATATTCACTTACCCCATGTTAATGGCTGCTGATATTTTGTTGTATGATGCTGATATCGTGCCCGTAGGCAAAGACCAATCGCAACATTTAGAGATGACCAGGAATGTGGCTTCGCGCTTTCACCATAAATTCGGGAACACTTTTGTTCTTCCAGAAACCCGTCTGCAAGAAAGCACCATGTATATTCCTGGCACCGATGGTGAAAAAATGAGCAAAAGCAAGGGCAACATCATCGATATCTTTCAGCCCGATAAAAAATTGCGCAAACAGGTTATGGGCATTGTTACGGACAGTACCCCTATGAAAGCACCTAAAGACCCCACCAATGACAATGTTTTTGCACTCTATAAGATGCTCGCGACGGTAACACAGATCGAGGAAATGAGTGCCCATTATCTTGCAGGCAATTATGGTTATGGTCATGCCAAGCAAGCACTCTATGAGGTAATCTTTAACAAATTCAGAGAGCCTAGGGAAAGATTCGAATACTACATGGCCCATTTGGACCAAGTGGACAAGGCTCTGGAACTAGGTGCTGAAAAAGCCAAAAAAGTAGCCGATGAGGTCTTAAAACGGGTACGGGAAAAAGTTGGATATTGACCCATATCGGTTTCAGAATAAAAACTGCCATGCCATTACCGAAAGTATGAGAACCGTGGCCACTGTGGTCACGATTCGAATTGGGACAAATTTTAAGCCTAAAATAGTTATCAGCCTAAAAAACCGAAAGGTATCCTTAATTGGATGTATTTTTGATTTGCCCAATCGGTCATAATAAGAGATGGGAACGAATCTTACTTTTCTTTTTTTGCATAAAGCATACATGGTTATGGTTGTTGTAAAACTAAACCCATTGGGAAGCATTGACCAACATTCTTGAGCCAGTTTTTTCTTGAAAATCCGCATTCCAGAATTAAAATCAGGAACATAATGCATGGTAATACACATTAGCCAGCTTTTTAACAAAAATTTGGGAATTCTTTTTAGTATAGGATAAGCAACATATTTTCCATTTCTAGAGCCAATTACCATATCGTATGATGTTGAAATGTTCAAATGCTTGGGTATCGCTTCAATTGGATATGAACCATCTGCATCAATAATTACTATCAGTCCATTTTTAGAAGCCTTGATACCCGTTTTTAGCGCTGCACCATACCCCTGGTTATGTGCATGCTCGACCAATCGAATGTCTGGGTACTTATCCATCCATTTTTTTAAGATGGCTGACGAAGTGTCCGTTGAACCATCGTTGACAAGCACCAATTCACCATTATCAAGCCTTTCAAGCACCCGAACCAACCTGTTCAGTGTAAGTGATACCGCATCTTCTTCATTATATATAGGCACAATGATCGAAAAGTTAGGGCTGTTCATTTAAGAGGTTTTTTGAAATGTACTCAGGCGAAACATATCGTGGTTGAACTTTGCTGTAACGCAGAAAAACCTTCTGGAATGTGCAGCGTTTTTTCGGGGGGTTACCCCATGGATCGAATGGGGGGTGTTAAGAAAAATAACAAACATATTACTCGAATACCTGATTGTCTTTTCAAGATGCAACAATTCTAAAGGAATCTCGCCCATACCCAATAGATCGTTCTCTTTTCGTGACCTGTAGCTGTGGTCAAGTCCTTTCTTGAACGAATATAGGTTTAGATCGCCCCCTTCTCCGTCATCATTCGGGTCTTTCAGGTAAAAAAGACCCGTATACAGTTTGTCAGGCAAGTCAATATGTGCACTTCTTACACTTTTTACCCTATCTTTTGGTATCGAATTGATGCAGGCCATACAGTTCAGTACCACATCCTTATTTTCAATATCATCTTGAAACTGGATTCCAGTATTCAGGTGCGATTCATTGATCCACTTCTTGGCCTCCGGATAATATTCCTGTATTGATGGCTTAAAGGCAGTTAAAAACTCTTTGAGAAATAGCGGGGAACAGTGATAATTGACAAAATCTGAAAGTGCCTTGTTTTTTGTTTTCTCTAGAATTTCGTGTCCATGGAGGTGAAACCTCGAATTACCCGTATCGATATGGTCCTTTATGATATCAGTATCAGATGGAAACTCCCAAACTAGCTTTTGGTACAGACTGTTCTCTAGGGCATCAACAATACATAGATGTGGAAAGGGCTCTTTATGGAAAAAGAACTTTTCGTGCCTTGCAAGTAACGATTTTGTCATTCTTTGGTCTTAATTATTGTATATAAGCTAAATTTTTTTTCAATTTGATGTTCATTTTCATCCCATCACAAAGGCTTTGAATACTTTAAAAAAGATAACCTTGTTCATTCTTGAAACCTTTTTTGGTACCGATGTTTCTTTTACGGTACTTGCATATTCGATTGCACGTATCATTTTCGGAATGCCCTTTGACTTTTTTGTTTTGGGTTTTTGCATTTTTGTTTCCCTTTTACCCGACATTGATTTTATTCCCTTTCTTTTTGTGAGAAAAAAACTTAAGTACTCCAGCCATCGCAGGCTGGGGCATCATCCTATCATTGTTATTCCCTTATACGTCGCACTGACGACATGGACTGCTATAAACTTGCTCCATGTTCCGTTAGATTTTTCGCTTGTCCTTTTTACCATCTTGTTCTTCTTCCATTTTCTACATGACGCAACTTCAACCATAGGCCTTCACTGGTTTTCTCCATTTTCATGGAAACATTACAGGCTTCAAAAGACAAACTTTGTGGCCATTTCAGAAAAGGAGATTGAATCGTTCTATCATAAAAAACTACAGGTCAGAAGGGGTAAAGATGGATCGTTACAACAGTTGCTCTCACGATCCAAAAAAATAGATGCCGTTGCCATGCTTAGGGCTTCAGTATGTTGGGCAACCCTCACATTGAGCATTTTAGCTTTTCCCTTTACATAAGAAAACAACAAAAAATCAATTTTATACCTGCTTCTTCTCCTCAATTTTCAAGGGTTTTATCTGTTGTTCTTCATTTTGTGCGTATAGTTCAATTGCCAATTTTTCAGATTCCGATACTATTTTGGGCAATGCTCTTGCGATACTGTTCTTTACTTGTTGATAGTTCTTGAGGGCCATTGTCAATTGTGCTGAAAATTCTGCTTGATCAATTTCTGCAAAAGAATAATACAGTTCTTCACAATCAAATTCAAAAAGGACCTCCATATACTTCTGGCCACCCCAACCATAGGTCAATGGAGGCACCTCCATTGCCAGTGCAGAAATCATCGAATGGAACCTCGAAGCGACAAGTAGTTTCATTTTGCCTATGACCGCCCTCAAGAACTCTGGTGAAAAATCATCATCTAAATAAAAACAGGGCACCCTGCCCTTAATCTGTTTCATGACCTTTATACAAAGTGAGCGGTCATTATTGTGAAGCCTAAGGCTATTTTGCCTATAGCTATGTGGTATCAAAACGGGCAAATAGCCTGCTTTATCTATTTCGTGGATCGCTTTTACAAGAAATGATACATAATCGATTTTGGTCTTTTTACATTTTTCATAAACAATAGTGTTCGGTGCCACTCCAATAGCTTCACCTTGTCTTAGTTTATGGTGCAATGCTCCTAAAAGTTCATGTTGTGGCCATACGGTTTCCCATTCCGGTACTTTCATTGAAAATGAAAGATCTGGTCGATACTCCACCGTGCGATTTATAATTTTAGAAGCCCAATTGGCACTCATTCTGCCCCGACCATGTACGATCGCTGCTTTTTTTAAGGTCCATTTTGCCAGACCGTAATTCATAAGATTTCTGGCCGGTCCTATGGTTTGGGACACAAAAACCACACGCTTCTTAAGCAACTGCGCCGGGATTGCCGCTAGCATATTCCAAATGGACTTAAATACCATCGCATCAGAAAATGTAGTGCCGCCAACCATTAAGGCGTAGTCAGCATCTTGTATTGCCTTAATCGCCATTTTGGTTTTCTTCGAAGTCAAAAAAGGAAGGTTTGGGAACAAGATACCTGGAAGCAATGCAAAAAAAAGGTCTTTGGGGTGCCCATTGTGTACGGTCACCTTATTGAGCGGTACTGCCTTTTCCCTATCAATTTTTGGATAGTACGAGAACACATGGTAATGGGTGTCAATATTGTTCTTTTCAAATGATTCCATCAATCCCAAAAGCATGCTCACACTTCCTTTATTGCCAGAAAGTGGCACTGCAAAGGTGGCCACTGTAAATGGTTTTTTCATGGTCTTGAACTTTTCAGTTGGCATTCAACCAAATAAAATATGTATGAAAGTGAGTTCCAGTTAGACCAATTGCGCCTAACTAAGACTTCATCAAAGGGGGAGTATATAAATGTAAGAAAATAAGTATTGGCTTTTGTTTTTACGATTAAATTCTGACAAAAAATCATTACATATGATGCTAATTTTACATTACCATAATGATTTTCTTGCTTTTATGAACATTCAGAAAAATAGAATTTAAGTCAAATTGCTTCAAAGAGTTTGCCGGGTAACGGACGTACCGCCCCTTTCATTTCCATGTTCAGTAAAGTTGATGAAATCTTAAAGATAGGTATTTGACATGCCAAGGCTATAGTGTCCAGCTGTTGTTTGCCATTCATTTGTAAGTAATTATAGATTGATTTCTCAGTTTCATCCAATTCAACAAAAAGCTGTTTTTGCCTTACGGGTTTCTTTTCGTCTTCAAGCTGCCAGCCCAATAAATAAACTAAATCAGCCGCTGAGGTCAGTATTTGTGCCTTTTGTTTTTTGATCAAATTATTGCACCCTTCGCTATACTTGTCTGTACTTCGTCCAGGCACTGCAAAGACATCACGGTTATAGCCATGGGCTATATCTGCTGTTACCAAACTGCCCCCTTTTTCTGCCGATTCCACTACAATGGTCGCCTCACTGATTCCGGCTATAATGCGGTTTCGTTTTAAAAAATGCTCTCGCTCAGGATTGCTGGTGCTCCAAAATTCGGTTAAAAATCCGCCATTTCTTTCAAGGTCTCTTGCATATTTTTGGTGTGGCTTGGGATATACTTGGTTTAGCCCATGTGCCATACAGGCTATATTCTGCAAACCCAATTTCATTGCCGCTTTTTGCACCGTAATGTCTACCCCATAGGCAAAGCCACTCACGATAACGGGGTCCATTGGGGCGATGTCTTCTACGAATTGTTCACAAAAGGCAGTTCCATAACTGGTGATGTTTCGTGTGCCGACAACACTTATGATTTTTTTGTGTGCCAACGCTATATTGCCCTTTTTAAACAATATGATGGGCGCATCGATACAATGCCTTAAATATTTTGGATAGTCTTCATCCTTAAAATAAAAATATTGTAGCCCATTGGATTTAAGATATTCATATTCGCGCTCTGCAGCTTCTAGATGCTCTGGGTCGTTAAGCCCTTTCAGTGTGCTTTTTCCAATACCATCGATTTTCAGTAAATGATGCAACTTATCTGAAAAAATGGCTATTGGATTGTCGCATTTCGCAATCAGTTTTTTAGCGGAAACAGCACCGATATTGGGCACTCGCTGTAAGCGCAATACAGCAATAATTTCGTTTTCAGACATTTAAAAACGCATTAAGGGTTTTTCACAAAATACCGAAAATAGAATGTTAATAAAAAGTTATGGGCCTTATTTTATTCGCATGGTTTTTTTGCAATATTTGCCGTTATGCAGGTCGAAAAATACATCGAAGAATTGTTGTACAGGTACAACTGCGTTGTGCTGCCTGGTTTTGGGGCTTTTCTCGCCCACAGCAAATCTGCATATGTCAATACTGGCAACAGCACCATTCACCCTCCATCAAAAACGATATCTTTCAATGGCCAATTGTCTAAAAATGATGGGTTATTGGTCTCATACATGGCAGAGGCGCATCACCTGTCTTATGAAGAAATGTTGGATGAGATAGAGCGTATCTCAACCGACTGGAAAAACAAACTTAAAAACGGGCAGCAAATCGAGCTTATTGGAATCGGAAAACTGCTCATGAACGGCAATCAAAAAACTCATTTTGAACCAGAAAACAAAGTCAACTATTTGACCTCTTCCTTTGGCCTCTCGTCTTTTGTGGCTACCCAAGTAAAACGCGAAATCTTAAAGGAAGAAGTAACTGCATTGGAAGATCAGATACCCTTTATCATTACTCCGGAAAAACGTGAAAAAGTTGCTTTTCGCCCTTGGCTAAAGTACGCAGCCATCATTCTTTTGGCTTTGTCTACCGGATTCACAGGGTTCCGTTTTTACAACAATACGATTGTCAATAATGAGATGGTCAGACAGAATGCCCAAAGACAAGTATCAAAATATATTCAGGAGGCCACTTTTTTTGATTCGGCCCCAATAGAATTGCCCGCTTTCAACCTCGATATCAATAAAGTTGAAAATGACATTCACCATGTCATCGCCGGTGCTTTTAGATTTAAGAAGAATGCAGACAAACAAGTGCTGCTTCTCAGAAAAAAAGGATACGAAGCCCTGTATCTTGGGCCCAATACCAGTGGGCTTCACCAAGTTGCCTACGCCAGTTTTGAAAATCCCGATGAGGCCTTGGCCTTTTTAAAAGAGATACGCAGGGCCGAATCTCGCGACGCATGGCTGCTTTCTGAAAGATAATCCCTTCTTTTTTAACACCGCTAACTCGCCTATCTTTGCCCAAAACCCTTTTACGATGGTTAAAACTCCCAGCGAATCGAGAACGATCATGACCGATATGGTACTGCCAAGTGAGACCAATCCGTTGAACAATTTATTTGGTGGTGAACTATTGGCCCGTATGGATCGGGCTGCCAGTATCGCTGCAAGAAGGCACAGTAGACGTATCACGGTAACGGCCTCGGTCAACCATGTTGCCTTCAACAGAAGTGTGCCCCTAGGCAGTGTGGTCACCGTTGAAGCTGCTTTGTCCAGGGCCTTTACAACCTCTATGGAAGTGTTTATCGATGTTTGGATGGAGGATAGGTTCAGTGGTGAGCGTACAAAGGCCAATGAAGCCATATATACCTTTGTGGCTGTTGACGAAACCGGCAAGCCAACCGAAGTGCCCCAAATTGTTCCTGAAACCGATTTGGAAAAAGAGCGTTTTGAGGCAGCATTGCGACGAAAGCAGCTCAGTCTTGTACTGGCGGGAAAAATGAGACCCTCTGAGGCAACCGAGCTCAAAGCCCTTTTCATCTAGCCTTAAAGCAGCCAAGGCTGTGCCCATCGAAAGTGCAAAAAGGTTGATTGGAGAAGACGGTTCAACACCAGCTTGATTCGGTGTTTCCCATCTCAAAAATCAAAATTATCTGGATCCGGACCAAATCTTTGTCCCCTATGCATCGCATCAAGCAGGTTCACATCATCAGCTGAAAGCTCAAAGTCAAAAATAGCAGCGTTTGAAACGATTCTTTCCCTATTTGAGGATTTTGGAATGGTGATTACCCCTTTTTGTAGGTCCCAACGCAATACAATCTGCGCAATCGACTTATCATATTTACTTGCCATCTGCTTGAATGCATCCATTTCAAAGATTTTGCCCTGCATCATCGGTGACCAAGCTTCGTATTGAATTTGGTGTGCTACACAAAAATCCAAAAGTTCTTGCTGTACCAAATATGGGTGAAACTCCATTTGATTTACCATGGGTACCACGTTTGCTGTCTCCATCACATCTTCAAGATGGTGTTGCATAAAATTACTTACACCTATTGCCCTTACTTTTTTCTGATTGTACAGTTCTTCAAGGGCCTTCCAGGTCTCTTTATATTTTCCTGAAACGGGCCAATGGATCAGATAAAGATCCAAATACTCCATCCCCAATCGATCTAGGCTGGCTTCAAATGCCCTAATTGTGGCGTCGTAACCTTGGTCGCTGTTCCACACCTTGCTCACTACAAAAATTGCTTCGCGCTGCACCTTGCTCTCTTTAATGCCCTGACCCACTCCTTCTTCATTTTTATAGACTGCAGCGGTGTCGATATGCCTGTAGCCTGTTTCTAAGGCCCATTTGACAGCATTTACTACTTCTTGTCCATCTTTGGAAAGGTAGACCCCCAAACCAAAATAGGGCATTGCTACGCCATTGTACAATTGAAATGTACCTTTTACATCTGTTATGTTTTTCATATGATTACAGTTGATATATCCATTCTTCAGGATTGAGCTTATTGGTATCTTCGTACAAATAAAACTTCAATTTTGTAGTGCCGTTAGACCGATTGGTATAAACGTCACCCAATATTTCTTTAGCTGCCACCTTATCCCCTTTTTGAACATAGGTCTTAGAAAGGTTGTAGTACATACTAATGTAATTCCCATGCCGTATGTATACGCCCTTAATGCCCATTTTGTTGGTGAATATGGTAATGACCTCCCCTTCAAAAATGGCCCTGGCTTTTTCTCCTTCTTCAGTGGCGATGGTGACCCCGTTGTTCTGATGTTTTATGCCCGGATAGACTTTATCGCTGTAAACCCCAAAACCTTGGCTTTTGATTCCCTTCGCGACTGGCCAAATAAGCCTGCCTTTATTTGATATAAAGTTATCGGCAACGAGTTTATATTCTGGGGTCAATTCAAATTTCGTGCTATTTGCCTTTCCTGCTCTTTCGTTTGAACTCGCAATGGCCCTTTTGATCAAGCGATCAATTTCACGATTGATACGTTTTCGCTCTTTCTCTTTCGCTGCTATGGCTGCAGTATACTTACTTTCATTGTCACGAATACTATGTAACAATTCTTTTTGGGCAAGTATTTCGCGAGAGAGTTCATTCTTGATCTTTACATTATCTGCAAGCAGCCGTTCTTTATTCTTTCGTTGTTCGGTCAACCCCCTGTTCAACTCAAGAAGTTTTTCGGTTCTTGTCTTTATTTTATTCCCTTGGATCTTGCGATGCTCTGCATATTGTTTCAGATACTGAAATCGCTTGTAAGCTTGGTAAAAGTTTTGTGATGACAAAAGAAATAGCACCCTGTTGTTTTGTGCCCTGTTCTGGTATGATTGTTGAACTAACTTGGCATAATCTTCTTTTAATACACGTAAATCGCTCCTTAGCTTGCTTACACTTCTGATGTTGGCATTGATTTGACGGTTTAAGAGGTTCGATTGCTGATTGGTCACCCGAATCAATTGCTGGCGTGTATTTATTTTTTTGTCCAAGGCATCCATCTGGTCCAAAACATTGCCCCTTTCCTTTTTTTTATCAAAAAGCAATCGATTGATTTCCCTTATCTCTTTTTGGAGTCGGTTCCTTTTTGCTTCTAGAGCCTTTTGCTCATTGCTTTGAGCAAGACCCTCAAAACAGAGAAAAAAAATCAACGCTAAACAATACAATGTATACGGCGCACTGTCTCTCATTATTTTAGCACAATCGCTTTAAAACCCTTCGGTATCTTATAGGGGTAATTCAATTTTTTGTTGAGTTCTAACCCCTTAAACTCAAGACTTATGGTGTTTGTCTTGTTTTTCACTGATGCTGTGATCGCTATTTCATTGGGTAAAACTTTTTCTTTGATCTCTTGATAATCGTACTGTATTCTCAAGAGCCTATCTTCTATCGGTTGTGTAAGAAGTTGTTCTGCCATCTTAAAGTTGACCGGTTCAATCAAAAATAGGGTCTTGAACAATTCGCGGTCTTTTTTCAATTTCAGCCCATAATGCTTTGTATTGTTCTCCGTGACATATTTATCATCGTTCAGATTGAATAGGGCGTTTCCTAAAATCACGTTCTGTACTTTTTCAAAATCGAGTGCTGTGCCCAACAAATTGCTCAGGTACTCAAAATCGCCTTCAAAATATTCCCCTTCAAGTTTATTATAGAATGAAACTTTTCCTGGGGTAATATTGGCTTTTAGCATGCCTAAGGGAGCACTGATCCAAATGACCTTGTCCTTTTCCATTCTCAGGCTTACCGTAACCCCCTGTGAAGATCTTCCATCAGAGTAGTCAATCTTTACACGACCGTTCAGGGTTTCAAAATCGGTTTGGTTGTTGTAATGGTTTTCTATGATTTTTTTTGCCGATAATGATCTGTCCGTTTCTCCAGATGCAATGGTCTTGGTTGATTTACAGGAGCTCATTATCAGGCCAATGGTAAAAATCCCCATTGTCTTCACCAAAGTCTGAAAAACCCTATTGCCTGTCATCTCAAGATCCCTGTTTTATTTTGTTAAGGTACTCATTTGCTTTTGATATATTGCCCAAAGCCTTATATGAAGCTGCCAGTTCTTTATAGATGGCATTACGTATCGTAGGGTCATCAATCACATAGTCTAGACCAGTTTCTAAAACCGTAATAGCTTCATCATATTTTTCATTTTTGCCTAACGCATGCCCATGGGCATAGTAGAAATAGGGTTGTAGTGGATAAGCTTCCAAGGCTTGTTCAGTAAAGGCCAATAGAGCAACATGGTCTTCGCTTGAAATCATTGTAGCTATGGTTGCGCGGTAGCTTTTATCTTCCTTATCTGTTTCTTCTTCTTTCACGGCATCCTTGGTTTTGGCAGTTGTTTCCGATTTGGCCATTTTTCTTAAGGAATCGTTGATTTTAGGATACATCTGTTTTGTGAAATCTGACTTTTTGAGCTTGTTCAATATTTCTTTGGCCTGCTGGTATTTATGCTGGCCAAAATAAATCAAGGCTAGGTTTTGCTGGGTTTTTTCTGAGCTTAGGGGAAGGTTCTCCTTAATTGCATCAATCAGATTTCCTTGTTCTTCAAAGACTTCAACAAGTGTATGCAAATACCAATAGTTTGAGGGTTCAGCAGAAAATGCAGCTATGGCATACCCTTCTGCGGTAATGGGTTGCCGGTCAAGAAAGTACGATTTAGCCAGTTCGTGGTCAACAACAACGTTGGTCGAATCAAGCCGTTTGCATTCCAAGAACAGGTTAATGGCCTTGTCATAGTTCTGTATTCCCTTTTGTTTCAGAGCCTCAAAAAAGCTTTCCTGAAATTCATCTGAGTATTCCTCCAAAAAAAATTCTGCACTCTCCTGCGTCTCTATTCGGTCATCTTGGGCATATACGTTCATAGGACAGGTTGCTATTCCGTACACAAAAATCACAATTTGAAGGTATGCTCTTCCCATACATTTCCTGTTCTCACCCAAATGTTGACCGAAACGACCAATTCTTATTCCATTACGGAGTAATCGCCAATACTGATGGTTTCATAGTTGCCATTGTAAACGACATGATTCCCAATCATGGCATTGTCAAGATTTGCATTTCGTATGCTGCTCTTACTTTGGATAATGCTATTCTTTATGGTTGAATTTTCGACTATGGTATCTGAACCGATGGAAACATAAGGCCCAACAGTAGTATTTTTCAAAACCACATTTTCTCCCAAAAAACAAGGCTCAATAATATTTGCATTTTCCATCACCACCGTATTGGAAATCAAATTTTCACCATCGTCTTCCAAAAAGCCCAACATACGTTGATTGGTCTCAACAGTTACATCTTTATTGCCACAATCCATCCATTCATCTACCTTGCCTGGCACAAATTTCATTCCGTTTTTCATCATTCGTTTGATTCCATCATTGATTTGATATTCTCCCCCATTGATGATATCATTATCCAATACGTATTGCAGTTCATTTTTGAGCACTCCAATATCTTTAAAATAGTAAATTCCAATGACTGCCAAATCAGATATATAGTCTTGCGGCTTTTCTACCAATGCTACAATTTCGTTCGCATCATTTAATTTAACTACCCCATAAGCTTGGGGATTGTCAACCTGTTTTACCCATATGACACTGTCTGCCGACTTGTCTAAATCGAACTCAGCACGGATCAATGTATCTGCATAGGCAACCACAGCAGGACCGCTCAACGATGCTACGGCACTCATAATGGCATGACCTGTGCCCAAAGGTTGGTCTTGTCGGTATATGGATGCCTTGGCTCCAAGATTGTTGGCCAATTCTTGAAGGCTTTTGACCACTTCATCACCAAAGAAGGCAGGGTCACCCAAAATAAAGGCAATCTCTTCAATTTTTTCGCCCAATACTTTGGCAATATCACTCACCAGTCGGTGCACGATCGGTTTGCCTGCCACAGGAATCAGGGGTTTTGGTACAGTTAAGGTATGGGGTCTCAACCTCGAACCCCTTCCTGCCATAGGTACTATAATTTTCATGCTTGTTTCATTTATTGCCTGTGCTGCCAAAACCACCTTTGCCCCTTGAGGTTTCCGATATTTCATCCACCAAGGTCCATGCTGCACGTTCATGCTTGGCAATGACCAATTGCGCAATGCGTTCGCCGTTTTCAATGGTAAAGTCTTGATCGGAAAGGTTGACCAAGATTACGCCAATTTCTCCCCTATAGTCGGCATCAATGGTTCCTGGTGCGTTCAATACCGTCACCCCTTTTTTGGCCGCCAGACCGCTTCTGGGTCTTACTTGGGCCTCAAACCCAATGGGAAGTTCAATGAACAGTCCGGTTTTAATGATTGCTCTTGCTAAAGGTTTTAACGTAATGACCTCTGAAATATTTGCCCTCAAATCCATTCCGGCAGCAGCAATGGTTTCGTAATTGGGCAGTTCATGTACAGATTTGTTGATGATCTTAATGTTCACGCTTCAAAAATATTGTTTTCAATCGGTCGCCCTCAAGTTTATAGACCAACATCAAAAATACTAAAAGAAGCACGCTACCTGTTATTAAATTTCGGTTAAAAACATAAAATGACAGCATAGAAAACAGCATAGAGATGCCCCCGTAGAACAAAATTTTACGCATATTATAGGGTATTGGATAATATTTCTTTCCAAAAGAATAAGAAAGTACCATCATCGAAGCATATGCAATCAAGGTTGCTATTGCTGAGGCCATATATCCTATATGGGGAATAAAGATGAAGTTGATGAACAATGTCAACATCGCACCCACTGCCGAAATGTAAGCTCCGTATTGGGTGCGGTCAGTAATTTTATACCAAACAGAGAGGTTATGGTAAATGCCTAGGCAGAAGCTTGCCCATAATATGATGGGTACTATCGAAATAGCCTCTAGATATTCGTTGTTCAAAATCAATACCCTGGCCAGTGTATCTATGAACACGGTTACTGCCAATACGATCATACTGCCAAAAACCACAAAGTAATTGGTAATCTGGGCATACGTTTTTTGTGGATTTTCAGAATTGGAATGACTAAAGAAAAAGGGCTCTACCCCCATTCGAAATGCGGTGCCGAAAAGTGTCATAAACAAGGCCAATTTATAGCATGCCCCATACTTTCCCGCTTCAGTTTCAGATACCATATTGGTCAACAAAATCTTGTCTACGACCTCATTGATCGTAAACGCTACCCCAGCAAGCATCACGGGCATCGCATATCTGAGCATTTGTTTCCAAAGTGTTCCGTCAAAACCATAGGTTCTTCTTATATAGGCCGGTAAGAGCATCAATACTGTAACCCCACTGGCGATGATATTTGAAATGAAAATATACGCAATCTCAAAGTTCGAACGGTAAATGTCATTCCAAAAGTCATGGTTGTCAGTCGCCATTTTCGGTAAAACCAATAAGAAGAAGACGTTAAACCCTAAATTAACAGCCACATTGAAGGTTTTCAATAGGGTAAACCTTATCGGTTTTTCATTGGCCCTCAACAATGCAAATGGAACTATGGCCAGGGCATCCAACACCAAAATATATATGGTATACCCTATAAAATCCTCTTTGATTCCCGTAAAACTTGAAATCATCGGTTTCCCCAAAAAAGCCAAAACCAAAAAAAGGAAAGATGATCCCAACAAAGAGACCAAAGCGGTTGAAATTACGGTTTCCCTTTGGGGTTGTTTGTGAAAAAACCTAAAAAAAGCGGTCTCCATTCCATAGGCCAAAAAGACATTGAAAATGGCAATCCATGAATAAATGTTAATATACTCGCCATAGCCTGCGGCCTGGACAAAAACCGAAGTGTAGAGCGGCAATAGCAAAACGGACAACACCCGGGGCAATACTGTTGCCAGACCGTAAACGGCCGTTTGCTTGAAAAGCTTTTGAAGAGGATTCAAAAGATGAAAAGTCTTTAATAGTAACCCCGAAGCCAATCTCCGGGGTCATATTTCATATAAAAGTAGTCATAAACCACCGTTGTTCAAAGTTGAACCCCTTGATCTCTATTGGTAAATCAATGGTTTCTTTTCCTTGATGTCAGAAACTTTGGTGAAATTTTCGGTACTATCCCCTGCTTTCACATAAACAATAATGGCTTCGTCACTTTCAAGTTTAAAGCCTGACACCATCTTCTTGCTCAGCTCGGGGGGTTGATTACCAACCTCCTTTGTTGAATCACTGTGCATGACCATATCTGGTTTAGTATCCCTAACCGATAGATACGTTGCTTTCAGCACTTTTTTCCCTTCTTTTTGCTCCACTTTACATTTAAAAAGTTTCCCTCTAAAGTATACCGAGGTAAAGGAAACCTCTGCATCAGAAGTAAATGGAAGCTCCATGTTCATGCCCGAACCGCTTTCAGCCCTGCCACCCGTCCATTTTTGGCAAGTGGCATTTTCAACCACAAATGGAGGGTCTAGCACCAACTTTTTTTGTGATGAACAGCCAGAGGATAATAGTCCTATGGTTAGAACGATATACGTCAGTGTTTTCATAATAATCTTGGTTTTAACATCATAAAGATATAAAACCAAAAGTAGTGCCAAAGAAAACACACTTCAGGTTTTACTGTCTTTCAATGATCTAAGGGTATCTTGTTCCTTGATTATCTGAACAACGATCAGTAGTGCCAAAGCTGAGAGCGATACGATGGAAGATATGATAATGTAAAGGTAAAACCCTTTGGAAAAGGTAGTTTTAAAACCTGGCAGCAACATGGTAAATCCTATCGTGTAGATGCCAAATGCCAAGGGAGTGATCAGAAAATGTACCCATCGGCGTCGAATATAATAGCGCAACATGCCTTTTTTGAAATCTTGGGTCTGCAATACCACATTCAACTGTTTTAGGGCCCTTATGCTACATACTTCCAAAACAATTCGCACCAATAAAGGGGCCATCATTAGAAAAAGAGCTATCATAGTCGTTGTGGACCGATATGCTGAAACATGAAAGAAAAATATAAGCAGTATCACTAAGGTCAGGCTGAGTACAATATAGGCAATCCGCTGTTTAATTTTGATTTTTCGAATCTTATTCGCTATGCGATCGGCACCCCCGGATGGTATTTCTGGTACAATCTGTTTGTTCCATTCTGATTTGATGTCTTCAAATGACCTCATGTTGCACACATTTTGTTAAATTGTTTTTAATGCGATGGACCCTTACTCTAATGGCCTCATGGGAAACTCCTGTGATTGCAGCAATTTCTTTTTGGGGAATTCCTTCCAGTTCCAAAAGAATGATGCTCCTGTTCTCTTTTGAAAGTTTGTTGATGCAGTTGTACATTTTCCGCATCCTTTCTTCATGGTCCAACGGTTCTCCATCGGTATCAGAAGTCACATTATCTAAGACTTCCTGTCCTTTGTTGAACTTCTTTTTCCTCAACTCAAGCAGACAGGTATTGACCGTAATCCTATAGATCCAAGTAGAAATATGGGCCTCTTTTCGAAAGTTGGGCAAGTGCTGCCATACTTTAAGAAATACCTCTTGGGCAAGGTCTTCTGCCAAGGCCTGGTGGCCATTGACATACCCCAAGCATAGACGAATCACTTTTTGGTAATTTTCTTGATATATTGTTTCAAACTGAAATTCCAATTCTTCTATAATCTTATGGGAGTTGTTGTGAAATTTGGCCCAACAGCCATTCCAAATCATCATACATAATAAAATGAGCAGAATTTTCGGCAATTCTTAGCTCATAGCCCGAAAGATTCTTGTACTGCTCTTCATAGATCTTACGGGCCATTTCAACACCGTAGGGTTTGGCTGCCGCCAAAACCGTGACTGGCACCTTTATTTCGGCAATGGTTTCCCTCAAATCCAATTTGAGCAAATCGGTATACCCATAAACATAGGTTTTGCGATCAGCCATTTTCATCCATTCTGAAATCTGTACCCTAGCTTCAGGGTCTGAGGTCATCATGGTAGCCATCTGCGTTGCCATTCGATCAAAATCCTCTTCACCCATGGCAAGCAAGTTTTGATTGTAAGGATTGTCATAGACCATATCTTCACTCTTAAAGTTCGGAATCATCAGGGCCCCTGTAGACGGAAGCGCGTCAACAACCACTAAATTTTTATAAGGTACGGCTGTGCTACTTGCCAACCATAGCCCAAGTGCTCCTCCAAGGCTATGGCCGATTATCGATACTTCTTGAAGTTCTTTTTTTTCCACATAATTTTCTATGCCCTCTTTTATTTTTAAAAGCCATGGTGTCTCAATTGCTGGAACTTCACCAAAGCCGGCAAAGGTGAACACGTGGCATTCATAATTTTGTGACAATGATGCCACTACATCGTCCCAGACGGCTCCTGTGCAGCTAAACCCGGGAAACAACAGCACAGGGCTGCCTTTACCTTGAACGGCGACCTCAAAAGGCCATTCTTGTGCTTTCAGGCTGGGTATTGAAATCAAAAGAAATAGGATAATTGTTTTTCGAAACGTTTTCATAAGAGATTTTTATAATTCATTTTCTCTTTAGATACCCGTTTTTAAAAATGTTACGCATGTCAAAAAAAAATCCCGTAAAAACGGGATCCTTTATGTAAATATGCTTATTTGTTCTTAATTATTAAGAGCCTCAGCACCACTGACAATTTCTAAAATTTCATTGGTGATAGCTGCTTGCCGGGCCTTGTTGTACGTAAGTGTCAACTGGTCTTTTAACTCAGAAGCATTGTCGGTTGCCTTGTGCATCGCTGTCATACGTGCTCCATGTTCACTGGCAAAGGAGTCTCTCATCGCTTTGTACAACTGCGTCTTCAGTGATTTTGGAATCAACTGCTCTACAATATCAGCTTTTGAAGGTTCAAAAATGTAGTCCGCTGCTCCTGAAGTATCTCCCACTACCGGAACCAAGGGCAGAAACTGTTCGGTCATCACAATTTGGGTCGCCGCATTTTTGAACTTGTTGTAGACCAATTCAATTTTATCGTAGTTTCCTTCAGTAAAATAATCCATCAAGTCTTGCGCAATGTTGGCAACATTCTCAAACGCAAGGTCGTCAAAGATGTGACTATGGTTGGCTATAACGTTACCCTTTTTTACCAAAATATCGTTGCCCTTTTTACCAATGGCCATAACATCGACCTGTTGACCTGAATAGGTTTCCTTGATCAACGCATGGGTCTGTTTAATGATATTGGAATTGAAAGCGCCACATAATCCACGATTCGAGGTAATCGCCACGACCAATACCTTACTTACAGGCCTGTCATCCGTGAACTTACTACCAGCATCCCCATCCAAGCTTGCGCTCAAACTTTGAAGCAATTCGGTAAGCTTATTGGCATAAGGACGCATTGCGGTAATCGCATCTTGGGCCTTTTTCAACTTTGCAGCCGACACCATTTTCATGGCACTGGTAATCTGCATGGTCGATTTCACCGATGTTATCCTATTTCGTATTTCCTTTAAGTTTGCCATTATACAAGTTATGGGTTAAAAGTGCTGCGTCAAGAGTTTTTGATTATACCCACTAAAATTCTTATCATCTCTTCCACCCATAATTACTAACTATATTTAGAAGAAAGATCTTTACAGACTGCTGTCAATGTCTCGGTGACCTCATCGGTAAGTTTACCCGCTTTCAGGGTATCCAACACATCACGGTGCTTGGCATTCATAAACTCAATAAAATCTGTTTCAAATTCTTTCACCTTATCGACCGGAACATCACGCAATAAGTTTTTAGATCCCGCGAAAATGATAGCTACTTGATTTTCTACGGTAAATGGATCGTTCTGCGCTTGCTTTAAAATCTCGACATTTCTACGTCCTTTTTCAATCACATTAAGGGTAGCGGCATCTAAATCAGACCCAAATTTGGCAAAAGCTTCCAATTCTCGGAATTGTGCTTGGTCCAGTTTTAAGGTGCCAGCTACTTTCTTCATGGACTTAATCTGTGCTGATCCACCCACACGTGATACGGAAATCCCCACGTTGATCGCAGGCCGAACACCTTGGTTGAACAAATCTTGCTCTAAGAATATCTGTCCGTCGGTAATCGAAATCACGTTGGTTGGAATGTATGCTGATACGTCACCTGCCTGTGTTTCAATGATGGGAAGAGCTGTCAGTGATCCGCCACCTTTTACCATAGGCTTCAATGTACTCGGTAAATCGTTCATGTTCTTGGCGATATCATCATCGGCTATCACTTTGGCTGCACGCTCTAACAATCTGGAGTGTAAGTAGAAAACGTCGCCAGGATACGCCTCACGCCCTGGGGGTCTTCGCAACAATAGGGAAACCTCACGATAGGCTACCGCTTGTTTTGAAAGGTCGTCATAAATGATTAATGCCGGACGACCTGTGTCTCTAAAATACTCCCCGATAGAAGCACCGGCAAAAGGTGCATATACCTGCATAGGAGCAGGATCTGATGCATTGGCGGCAACAATTGTGGTATAGGCCAGAGCTCCCTTGTCTTCTAAGGTCTTAGCGATGGCAGCAACCGTTGAGGCTTTTTGACCAACCGCAACATAGATACAATATACAGGTTCCCCTGCATCGTAAAATTCTTTTTGGTTCAAGATCGTATCGATGCAGACTGTCGTCTTTCCGGTCTGACGGTCACCAATGACCAACTCCCGTTGACCGCGTCCGATTGGAATCATGGCATCTATCGCCTTAACCCCGGTCTGAAGGGGTTCATTGACGGGTTGACGATAAATAACCCCAGGTGCTTTACGCTCCAATGGCATTTCATAAGTTTCGCCCACTATTGGGCCTTTTCCGTCAATAGGTTCTCCCAATGTATTTACCACACGGCCTACTATACCTTCCCCAACATTGATCGATGCAATGCGTTGTGTCCTTTTTACGGTAGCCCCTTCCGCTACCTGTTTTGAAGGACCTAGCAGTACCACACCTACATTATCTTCTTCTAGGTTCAAAACAATACCTTCCATACCTCCATTGAACTCTACCAACTCACCATATTGGGCATTGGAAAGGCCATATACACGAGCGATACCATCCCCTACCTGTAATACGGTGCCTACTTCATCTAAAGAAGCGGTTGCTTCAAAACCTGATAATTGTTTTTTCAAAATTGCTGATACTTCAGCTGCTTTTACTCCTGCCATTTTTATAGACTATTTGTAAATTCTCTTTTTAATCCGTTCAATTTGTTGGCAACGCTGGCATCATACTGCAAATCACCAATACGCAAAACAAATCCTCCTATGATATTTTCGTCGATTTTATTTTCAATGGTCACCTTGTTTCCTGTCATTTTGGTGACCTCAGCCAATAGTTTTTTTTCAAGTGCCGCCGTCAAGGGAACCGCTGTAGTTACAAAAGCCACGTCTTCCCCTTTCATCTGCTCATGAAGAACGATATATTTTAAGGCCACCTCTTGTAACAACGCAATCCGTCTATTTTCGGTCAAGGTAGTTACCAAGCCTTTGGTTATCTCATGCGATTTCTTAAAGATCTCATGCAATGTGTTACGCTTTACTTCGCCTTTCACGATGGGGCTCTCTAAAAGCTGTTGCAATTCATTGTTTTCAGCAATGGTCGATGCGATGTCTCGCAAATCTTTTTCAACGGCTCCAGCCGCTTTTTTCTCGATAGCGAAATTCAAGGTTGCTTTGGCGTAACGTATCGCTGCCCTGCTCTCGTTCATACTTTCTTAGTTCAATTTGATATCGCCCAACATATCGTCAACTAATTTCTGTTGCTTCTTTTTATCGGACAACTCTTCTTTGATTACTTTTTCTGCGATTTCAATGGAAAGGTTGGCTACCTGTGCTTTAATATCAGCAACAGCTGCCTTTTTCTCGCTTTCAATTGTAGCTTGCGCCTGCTTTACCAATTTATCGCCTTCAATTTGGGCCTGTGCTTTCGCATCGGAAACAATCCTATCCTTGATCTCTCGGGCTTCTTTCAGCATAGCTTCCCTTTCGGCCCTAGCTTCTTTTAACAATTTCTCGCTGTCTGCCGTAACGTTCTGCATTTCTTTTTTGGCCTCATCGGCAGCATCCAAGGCATTCTTAATGCCTTCTTCACGGTCGTTGACCGCTTTGAGAATAGGTTTCCAGGCAAACTTCCACAAAAGGAACAACAAGAGACCGAACAATAGGGTCTGCCAGAAAAACAACCCCAACGAAAACTCTTCCAACAACTTTTCCATAATCTATGTTTTGTGCTTTTAAATTTTTAAACCAAGCAAAAGCTGCAACCAACCGTTGCAGCTTTTGCCCTACCAATGATTTTGATTACACCGCAAATAAGGCGGCAAAACCAATACCTTCAATCAACGCTGCTGCAATCAACATCGCTGTTTGGATTTTTCCGTAAGCCTCAGGCTGACGGGCAATGGCCTCCATGGCAGAACCACCGATCCTACCAATACCCAGACCAACACCGATAACTACCAAACCTGCACCTACCATTACTGGAATTTCCATATCTATCTAGTTTAAAAATTAAATGTTCAATATTTACACGTTTCTGCTTTCGCAGAAATAACGTTATCATCAATGGGCTGCTTCTGCCTCATGGTCATGTTCATGCTCGTGTTCTTCAGAGGCAAATCCGAAATAAAGAGCACTCAACATCGTAAATATATATGCCTGCAACAGGGCAACCAATATTTCAATCAAAGAGATGGCAAATGCCAGACCAAATGACAATGGGCTTCCAATCCAGCTCTTAAAAATGAACATCAACCCAATCAAGCTCATCAACACGATATGACCTGCCTGCATGTTCGCATATAAACGAATCAACAATGAAAAGGGTTTGATTATCAATCCCAACAATTCTATGGGAACCAAAATAATGTACAAAGGAATCTTTCCGAACCAAGGCAATGATTTTCCCAAAGGGTCAAACTGGTGCATCCAATAATCCTTCGTACCTGTAAAATTTGTAATGACAAACGTCATCAATGCCAAGGAAACCGTGATTGCTATGTTTCCTGTTACGTTGATTCCGAGTGGGGTAAGTCCGAATATGTTCAAGAACCAGATAAAGAAAAAGATGGTCAACAAAAAGGGCATGTACTTTCTGTAGCGTTTTTCCCCAATATTTGGTCTTGCAATATCATCGCGGATATACAACACAATTGGCTCAAAAAAACGTCCAGCACCCTTTGGAATACCGTTGTTCTTGGCATATGACCTCGCCAGGCTGGTGAACAGCCACAACATCAACAAGCCCGTTATGATGATCATCACCACATTTTTGGTAATTGAAAAATCAAAGGGTTTTGTATTGGTGGCATGGTGTGCTTCATCGTAATGAATGGTGCCCTCAGCATCGGTCTTGTATATTTTGCTATGATAAAGCTTATAAAAATTGCCATCGACCTCAGCCAAGGTTTCGCCATGGTGAAATTTTGAAGAAGAAAAAACCTTTAGCCCATTGTCCCAAAGAATCACAGGTAATGGGAAGCCTACATACTTATGTTCCCCATCTTCTTTGGTATACGAAAACAAAGAAAAGTCATGGGAATCTTGAAGGTGATGTGCGATGTATTCCTTTATTTCGGTCTTTAGGTCACTGCCCTGCGCTTCGTCTATATCTTCTTTACCAACGGCATATGTGAATTGTGCCAAGAGAAGTGCTGCAACAATGAGAATTTCCTTAAAAAACGTGTTTCGCATTTCAGTCAAAATATCGGTCTGTCAAAATCGGTGCAAAGGTAAGCCATTCTTACAAAAAGAAAAAAAGCTTTCAACGTTTTATTTTAAGGATTTTGGGTGTCTTATTTTTTGGTAGCCTTCTCTAGGCTTTTGAGCATTTTTGCGATGTAGTAAGTCTCTAAAAAAAGTGCTGTGGCATAAGGGACAAAAAAAGCTGCAAATTCCAATCTAGACATGTCACCATCACCTTTATAAACAGGATAAAACATCAAGAAGAAAAAAACAAATTTTAAAAGGCTACCCCCCATAAATAAAAACCCGATCTGGTTTTTCAGTTTTTTCCTGAATTGGTACAGCACTCCAAAAATCAATGCTGCCAATACCCCATTGACCAGATAAGACCGGACAATAAGATTGTCAAAAATAGGGAGCTCCTTGTTAGAAAGCACAAAGGTATGCACGCCAAAGGCCAATAGTAATGCCAGTAGCAGTAGCATAAAAAATTGGAAAGGCAAGTGGTGTTTTTGCATCAGTACTTGATACGTTTTAATTGCTGCAAAACTACCCAAATTGAAATAGCCACCCCAAATAAAGTGGCGAGTACCGTAAAAATGTTTTTCTCATTTTGATAATGGGCATCCAACCATTTGCCCCCTTTAACGGCCAAATAGATGATTGCGCCCATTTCAAATGCAATGCCAGAAAGCATTGCGGCATTCTTGAGGTTGTTTTTCTTTTTAGGAGACTTTTGCTGGTTCATTCACCTTTGTCGTGGGCTGTAACTTGGTGGCCGATGGCACAGCCCCTTTGCCCATGTTACATGATGCATTAAAGGTTGCCCCTGGCTCTACAGCAAGTTTTGAAACGCTTACGGTACCTTCAATAACTGCAGAAGATTTCAATGACAACAGGTCGTTGACCATCAATTCGCCATTGAACTTTCCTTCGATGTCTGCATTCACACATTGCACTTTTCCATGAATGTACCCATCTTTACCGATAACCACTTTACCTGAAGTCTTCACATTGCCCTCCAGTTTGCCATCTATACGAAAATCAGCTTCTGAAGTGATATCACCTTTGATCTTGGTGTTTTTTTCGATTCGATTTGGCTGACCGCCAAATTCTGTTGTCATGCGGGGTTTTTTGTTGTCGGAAAACATGTTCTAAGGTTTTGGGGTTAACATTTGTTTGTTGTAGTCATCCAAGTTTTTGTGAACCTGAATGACCTTGTAATTAGAGGACAAAACTACAAAATTCTCGTCTTTGATCCTGTAGTCTTTGTTGTTTTTTATAAGCTCATCAAAGCCAAGGGCAAAATCTTTTGACCTGAACCCATGAACGACCACAAATTGGTCTTCCAAAGTATAGATATCTTTTGACACCTTGTTTTTGTATCGCAGCTCCTTGACCACTTCTTCTAAGCGTACTTTAAGCTGAATCGCCTTGTCATTATCTCGCATTTTGAACGGAAAGACGACTTTCCAGTTCCCTGTTCCCTTTGAGCCGGTTTCTGGGGAAAATGTTTTGCCCTCCAACTTTGGAAGCTGTTCTGCAACCATTTGCTCAGCTTTCTTCCCTTCTGGATTGTTAGGATAGGTCAGGGCCACATAGTTCAGCGCCTCCTTAAACGATTCATAGCCCTGTAGTCTACCGATGGCATTGGCCTTTAACATTTCAAACTTAGGTACAATGGGATCGCCCGTGAATCTGTTGATGTACTCTTGCGACTGGGTAATGACCTGTAAAAACTCTTGCTGCTGGTACAGTTTGTAAAGGGACTCATAGCGTGCGTCTGGACTATCGGTATTGCCGGCCAATACCGCTTGCGGGTTCAACAGTATCTCAGCATAGCGTGTGCCGGGATGATTGTCAATAATATCTTGTTTCATGGTTGTGGCCAACGGACTTTCTACCTCTTCATAAATCTTGTACAAATTATACTTTGAAGGCAATACCAGGCGTTTTTCCGGATCAGATTGTAAGACATCTTCCAATTTGCTGGCTGCAAGCAAGTGCTCTTTGAACTTTTCTTTGTAGATCAACCCCAATTGATAGTTTGCAAAGTTTCTTTCTTTGCTCAGACTATCGATAACCTTACTGTCTTTGGGAATCTGCGACAGATAAAATTCAAGTGAATATTTTTGATCTTCTGAAATCTTGGCCTCAGAGGTCCCATCAGCCAAAATGGCTTCCCCAGTAGCCTCTGAGGGCGCCACTTTGTTTTTATTGCTCCAACGCCAGTCATCTTCCAATACCCGATCGCCCCATCTGGTCTTAAAGTCATTTTTGCCGTAACCCAAACTGGTAATGTTATAAAAATAAAATTTGCCCCGGTTTTCTTTGCCCCCTTTGGTTGCTGCAAAGGCAGCAAAGCCCGCTGTGGTTCGTTCTTTTTCTTTTTCAGCTGCTGCTTCGTCCCTTTTTTTGATTTTAGCAATATAGGCTTCAAAATAGGCAGACTGTTCTTTCTCAGACATCCCATATACCATAATCACACTATCGGCGTGTTGAACGATATCTTCATAACTGATGATATCTTCCAGATTGTCCAGCTTTTTTTTGATACTTCGGTACTGCTTGGTGTTTTCGGTCAAATTGGTCAACGTACTGTCATAGTATGCCCCAGCTGTCTTGTACTGGTTGTTGTCGAAATTATACTCTGCCAGATTCTGGTAGTTCAAGGCGCTTAATTTTCGCTCTTCTTGGTTTGCCCTGAGTGACTTGTTGTAATAGGCCAATGCCAAGCTATCGGTACCAACAGCCAGATGGTATTGGGCAATTTCTCTAAATATTTTTGCCAAAAAAGGCCGGTTTTCACGATCTTCTTCCAAATCGGTCAAGTACTCGAACAATTCTTCCTTATTGTTTTCAGAAATTTCGGTGTTCTGTATTTTTTTAAGATGTGCATTGATCATGTACACCCTTGGGGATTTTCGGTTTAGGGCAATCACCTTATCAAATGCATAGTTTGCACTGTCTTTATAACCCAATTGATTGTACAATTGCCCGATTATAAAAAGATACCTGCCCTTTTCTTCAATCTTTTTGGTATATGCCTGGGCCACTTTGAGTTTTTGAATGGCCGTATCGGGTGCCTTTAAATTGATAAAACATTGTGCAAGTACTGCATTGGCATCGGCATACTCTTGGTCTTTAAGCGATTCGTACTTAAAAAGACGCCTTAAGTTTTTGATCGCCAGCTCAGGATTGTCTAAACGCATGTTTGTTTTTTCGCGCCATATCACAGCCTCATTCAATTTATCACTGGTCACATATTTTCTGCGGATGTAATTAAAGGCTTCTAGTGCCGGTATGTACCTTTGATCGAAATAGCGTGCTTTGCCTAGGAGCAAAAACGCCTCGTCGGTTTGGGGGTTCCGCTCCTCATCCTTAATATCCATGCTATGTTTCTGAATTGCCTTGGTTGCTTTTTCTTCAGCAATGATAAAGTTGGGGTTATTATCTTCAGAATCGAGTTTGATCTCTTCAGTGACCTGCAAACGTTCTACGGGAAGTATTTCCCAATAATCATCACGATAAGAATTGTTCAGCTCTTGGCGACCTTGTTCAAAGGCAATGTTGCCATTGTACAAGACATTGTACTTGGTGTTCAATGCATGCCAATTGCGATTGATAAAAGCATCCTTTTTCGTCGAACAGCCCAAAAAGAACAAAGTGACGAAGGCTGTCCCCAATATTCGTTTACCGTAACCTTTCAAAATATTATGTATACCTATGTAAGCATAACTTCAAAACTACTGGAATATTATAGGGCTCATCGGTAAAATGCAAATAAATTGAATGCATTAGATCACTTCTTTGTAAGCTTGAGGAAAACCTCAACACTTTCAGAGGGGTTATTCCGAATCAAAAAGGCTCAATTGCTGGTTTTTTGGTGATTGTGCTTTTCCAAATATACTTCGTCCTCCATATTTGTAAGCTTCTTTATTTTCTTTTGCAACCAAGGCATCAAAGTTCTGGTTGGGCACAAAACCCTTCGCTGCCCTTTGTGCCATCTGGGTCAATTTTTTTAAAGCTTCCAATTTATCGGTATGTCCCATTTTGGCCTTTTCAACTGCTTTTTTGATGGTCGCTATGGTCTCATCGTATACTTTGGTCGGAACCGGAAAAGGGGTGGCATCTTTACCCCCATGGGCGAAGGCAAAACGGGCAGGGTCTGAAAATCGAGATGGTGTGCCATAGATGACCTCTGCAACCAAGGCCAGCGATTGTAAGGTTCTTGGCCCAAGCCCCTTCAATAGTAACAATTCTTCAAATGTTTTGGTTTCTGTTTCTTGTGCCAACCACAAAATACTGCCCAATCGCTTCAGATCAATATCCTTAGCCTTTATGTGATGGTAACTGGGCACTATTAAGTATGGTAGTTCTTTAATAATCGTATCAGGGTTTTCTTTTGAAATATTCAAGAGCACCTCTTGGGTAGGTTGGGCTTCATCATGCACCAAATTGAGGATTTTGCCTTGGTTTTTACCACAAACTGCCGCGTGTGGTGCCTTCACAAAACTCGTTACTTTATCAGAGTGCCAATGGTAACGACGCGCTTTGCCATTTTTAGGGTTCATTCCCTGTTGCACCACTCCCCATACTCCCGTATCAGTGACCAAAAAATTATGGATGTACAATTGAAATCCGTCCTGTAGGGCCGTATTATCAACTTTAGCACTTAATTTACTGCAATGGACAAGATGGTTGCCATCTAAGCCTGTTTGCATGCCTACCCGTATGAGTTCTTCTGGCGTCTTTAGCGAATGTTTTCCCTTTCCGCCACAAACATAGATACCCAATTGTTTGGAAATGGGAGTGATCACCTGTTTCAAAACGCTCATTACCGTGGTGGTCACCCCTGAAGAATTCCAGTCCATACCTATAACCGTTCCAAAACTTTGGAACCAAAATGGATGGGCCATACGCGCTATAAAACCTTCTTTGCCATGTTCGTGGATAATGGCCTCAACCATCGGAAGGGCAAGTTCCTTCATGCGATTAAAAAGCCAAGGAGGCACATGACCACCGTGCAAGGTCAAATCTGCAGTGCCAGAACGAGCCATAAAGCGGTATTGTTTGTATCTAAAGATAGTTCAAAAACCCTGTTGTTTTCAAAATCTTAGGCAACCTGGCCTAACATTTAAAGAAACCGTAAAACAAGAGGGTTTAGGCACTGTTTCTCTTATCTTGCAAAAAAGGATTCCAACTCTTTAAGGGTTTCTGTCGATGTTTGGATATCTTTTACGATTTCACCTTTGTTCAGCACTACAATCCGTTCGCAGACTTCGGTAACGTGCATCAAATCATGGCTCGATACCAAAACAGTGACATTTTGATTTGCCGCCAATTCTTTAATTATTCCTTTCAATCTAATCTGTGTGGTAGGATCTAAATTGGCAAAGGGCTCATCTAAAATGACCAACTCAGGATGGCCAATGAATGAGGCCACAATGCCCGCCTTTTTTTGGTTTCCTTTCGACAGGTCGCGCAAGTATTTTTTCTGCTCTAAAATCTCCCCATGAAAAAACTCCTCAAACGAGGCCAACAGCATATCAACATCTGCTTTGTTGCTCCCTCTAAGCTCTCCGATAAAATAGAAGTATTCTTCTGGGGTCAAGTATCCGATCAAAAAGGATTCGTCGATAAACGCAGACGTAAAAGGTTTCCAGGCCTCACTCTTGTCTACCCGAATGGTATTGTTATTGATACGGCCTGTCGTTGGTTTGATCAAATCAAGCAGCAAACTGAAAAAAGTGGTCTTTCCGGCCCCATTGTTGCCCACCAGGCCAAAACTTTCCCCTCTGGTAATCTCGAGCCGCTCTATGTTCAAGACTGTCTTTGTTCCATATGTCTTGGTCAAACTTTGTACTGCTATCATCATCAATTCTTTAGCTGTTTTTTTCTTTAAAACCGGCAATCATGCCATATTTTCTTCTTCGATATTGTTCTGTAATCAAATTCAGCAACCTGTTCTTAAGTGAAAAGCCTATAATTCCCATAATGGCGAGCACGAGTATGGCGGCCTCAAGCGAAATAAGATAATAGCATACTGTAAAAATCAAGATGGGGGCGCCAAGTACGGGCAACATGATCAAAAACTGGGTGGCACTAGTGCCCTGCATGTTGCCAATAGGGCTTTTATCTAGATCAATGCGTTTTTTGTTGAACGAACCAAAGTATAGAATTACAGGAATGTTCACGCCCAGGTTGTAAAGTGCTGAACTGAAATTAATGGCCAATGCCTTCCATCCGAAATACACATAGGGTATGGTGAGCAAAAACATGGCCACAACACTGACCGATATCAAGCTTGCCTTAGACTCCAGGTATTTTCGAAGTGGTATGTTCTGTGCCATCATCATGCTGTAATATCCACTATCCCAAGCGGGGATGAACTGGCCAAAATTTGCCAAGAAAATTCCTGTCATAAAAATGCCCAAAAAAGCAAACATGGGCATCATATTCGCATAAATCTCTTGGGTATAAAAAATAAGCCCATAGAACACAAATAACAGTGATATAAAGACCTGCCCTTTGGTTCTCTTGTTTCTCCAGATCATTTTAAGGTCCAATTGTAAAAATGGGGCCATATCACCAAAACGCTTGGTCCATGCCATGTCTAGCGTTCTCGCTTCTTTTGACTTTGTACGTAGTGAAGCATCTAGGAAAAGTTGTGTTCTGAGGTTCCTAAAATTTAGCCCATAAGCCAACACCGCCAAGGTCAAAGGGATAAAAACGGTTACGGGATACTGGTACAGTCCATGAAAAAGGGGGCCAAAAAATTCCTTGACCTGCAACACCCCAAAAAAATCCAGCGCGTAGAGCACTACTATGGTTCCCCCTATCCCGATCAAGGCCCTATCGCTCTTATTGACCAAGAAATTCACATAATTGATGCATAGGACAATCCCTAGAACCGAAACCAACCAAAAGACGATATTTATAACGGGATACCCTTCGATCAAGAGTACAATACCAAAGGGGACAAAAAGAAACATCGCTAAAAGATTGTACACCGAAATCGATGAGCGACCCAAAATATAATGGGCAATCCTTGCTTTTTTAATCGGTGCCACCAACAATGGCTTGATATCCATCACAGGTAGTTTTTGAAGAAAATACCTGAAGAAAAGTTCAATGAGCACCCAATACACCATGAACTGGCTCAACATCCACATAGGGCCCTGATGGGGAAACACTTTTTTAAGTATAAAGTAGAGACCGACCCCAGTCATTACCAAAGCAGCCAACATATAAAGCCCAAAAAAGCCCATCACTATCTTTAAGGCCATACTTTTACCAAATGATGAGGACCTAAAAAATGATTTCCACTGAAGATTGACAAAGCGTTTGAACATGGTTGGCAATTTTCTTTTGGTTAGTATCCTAAAAGATACATTTGTTACACCTGTTGTTCTTTTTCAAAAAATTCAACCGTAAATTTTTCGTAATCCGTAGTTTTACAATAAAATTGAGTTGATGAGTGAATTTCATGGATTGACGGTTTCTGCTGTTGAACAATTGACCCCAAATGCTGTGGCATTGAGCCTAGCAATACCAAAAGATTTAGAACATGCCTTCTTCTTCAAAGCTGGCCAGTATATCACCCTTAAGCATCACATAAATGGAACCGAACTGCGAAGGGCCTATTCGATTTCTTCTACACCATCTTCAGGACAGATTACCATAGGCATTAAAAAAACGCCAAATGGTACATTTTCAGTATATGCCAATGAGCACATCCAAAAGGGTGATGTTCTAGAGGTAATGGTTCCTGAAGGAAGGTTTACCTATGAACCAAGTGTTGCCAAAAAAAATATTTGCGCTTTTGCTGCGGGCAGCGGAATTACCCCTATCATGAGCATTGCCCAAACAGTTTTGGATGACCATCCAGAAAATACCTTTGTCTTGGTATTTGGAAACCAATCTCCTACCGAAACCATGTACTTATTGCAATTACAAGCACTTCAAAATAAATATGGCGAACGGTTTTTTGTTCAGTACCTGTATAGCCGTACCCAAGTTGAAAATGCATTGTTTGGGCGCATTGAAAATGCTACGGTCAATTTCATATTAAAAAACAGATTTAAGAGTGTTGATTTTGACACTTTTTATCTATGCGGACCAGAAGAAATGATCCTTGCGGTTTCAAACAGCTTAAAAACAAACGGAATCGCCGATGACCAAATCTTATTTGAACTTTTTACCAGCACGAATACCAGTAATCCATCGGTTGAAAATCTAGACGGAACAACCAAGGTTGAGGTTGTCGTAGATGATGAGACGCATCTATTTACCATGGATAAAAAGCATTTAGTGCTCGATGCTGTGCTCAAAGAAAATATTGATGCCCCCTATTCATGCCAAGGAGGCGTATGTAGCAGCTGTATTGCACGCATCACAGAAGGAAAAGTCGAAATGGTCAAGAACCAAATCCTGACCGATAGCGAAGTGGCCGAGGGCCTTGTATTGACTTGTCAATCATATCCTACAACACCCTTTTTAAAAGTTGATTATGACGATGTTTGATCTATTTTATGCTAGGGTTGATATCCTTCCCCAATAACTTTGTCGCAGTTAGGATCAGATTTCTTGACCTATCCTTCCTGAAAACGCCGTGAGTACCATCTTTGCCAATTGGATCATTCTTTCCAAAGAAAATGGCGTTCTTCTTTTGGCTTGGTATTGCCTTTCGTTATACCAAGGAAAGTGCCTTTTCAATAGCACGGCTGCCGTAATCATAGCCCAGTGCAAAGGCCCTTTGCATATTTTTTTTGTCCAATACCCCAATTTTTTCCAGCTCCTTGGGCTCAATGGACAAATCGCATTCTTTTAATTTTTGCTTACTAGAAGCGTAAATCATCAACCCCGTAATTCTGCCTGCCAATTGCAGCGCGTTCTTCAGGTGCTTTTTTTCTAACTGCCCTGCTATGGAAACATTGCTTCCAATAATATAGTCACTTGATCCGTTTAAATATTCTTTAGGGAAATTGTTCATGATCCCACCATCGGCATAGAGCGTCCCATCAATATCGACCGGACTGAAAACAGGGGTCAAGGCTGCAGATGCCAGCAGTGGATGGATCAATTCTCCTTGGGCAAACACTTTTTCTTCCCCTTTTAAGAGGTCTGTGGCCACCACAAAGAGTTTCTTCTGCAACTTTTCAAATCGGTTATCTGGGAAACAACGGCTCAAGATATTAAAATACCGTTCGGTATCAATAAAGCCAGGTTTGTTGATTGCAAAAAAGTTGTATTGAAAAAGAGGGGTTTTTCTAAAAAAATCAAGCATTTCATCAATGCTGTTTCCATTGGCATACAATGCCCCAACCAGGGCCCCAACACTGGTTCCGGAAATTGTTTCTGCCTCAATTCCATGTGCTTGCATTGCTTTGATCAACCCAATATGGGCCATCCCCCGAATACCACCTCCTGAGAGCACCAATCCTATCGATGTCGCCGTTGCAATGTCTTTTGCCATTGTTTTTCTAAAATTACAGAACAATACAAAATTAGTGGGTTGTCTTTATTTCTTTTGCATTTGCCATTGTTTTTAGGTAATAGTTACCGACGCTTCGGTCGGTAGTTCATTAAAAAACCCATTTTATGTGCCTGTTATGGAAAAATGCCTGCTTTTTATCGTCCTATTAAAAAACCTCCATCATAGAAAACCGACGTCCCGGTCTGTTCGCCAAAATTTATTTTATCGAAATAAATTGTAAACCATGGCACGTTATTGCGACCACTAGTGTACATATTTATCGTATGTTTACGATAAGGATAGTTTGTTTTGGAAAATTTACACCATACTGATACTGCGGTACTCGTATTTGCCAACTCAGCCCATGAGGATGTCTCATTAAAACAATTGGGGCCAAACCAGCATTTGTTCGAAGCCCTGACCGAGCACACCTTGAAACTAGTTAAAGCTACTGGGTTAGCTTATTTTGTTTTTACAGAAAAAGAGCAAAAGGGAGCTACTTTCGGTGAGCGTTTCTCCAATGCGATACAACAGGTATTCTTTAAGGGTTATACAAAAGTGATCACCCTTGGCAATGATAGTCCGCTGTTGACCTCCAATCATATTCTTATTGCAACGACCCAGCTTTCAGAACAACACTGCATCTTAGGCCCTTCAACTGATGGAGGGTTTTACCTCATGGGAATTCATCGCAATAATTTTAATCTGAAATCCTTCGCAATACTACCTTGGCAAAAGAACTCATTGTACCAAGCTGCACAATGCTATTTCAAAGCTAACAACTGCGTTGTCTTGGCACTGGACAGACTTTCAGATATTGACTCCATTACCGATGTCAAGCACTTTTTGAATCATATCAAAACCTTGGGCAGAAAATGGATAGTGTTGTTTTCCAAGGTTTTTCAACACTGCCATCGCTTTTTTAAAATCCGATTTCTTTCTTCACAATCGATATACCGTTCGGCATGTTTCAATAAAGGATCTCCTTTTCATTTCGCTCAAAGCATTATTTAGGACCGTAAAACGGTTATTTTCTTGGCATATTTCTTTGTAAACATGTCACATTACACCTCATAAAAAGCAAAACACATGGCAAACTCCTATTATGACCCATCGGATTTACGAAAATTTGGAAAAATCACGGAATGGAGCGAAGAGCTCGGAAGCAAATTTTTTGACTATTATGGTAAGGTCTTTGAAGAAGGGGCGCTTAGTGCTCGAGAAAAATCATTGATTGCCCTTGCTGTTGCACACGTGGTCAAATGCCCTTATTGCATTGACGCCTATACCAAAGATGGACTACAACGGGGCATTACCAAAGAAGAAATGATGGAAGCTGTGCATGCTGGCGCGGCAATTGAAAGTGGTGCAACGCTGGTTCATGGTGTACAAATGATGAACAAGTATAATAAATTAAGCATGTAACCTAGTTGTTTTGATAGTTACTGATCTCATTCCAAAATCTATAAAAGAACAGTGACTGGCACTCAACGAACAACGATGAATCAAATGGAACAGAGCATCATGCCCCAAATCAAAAAAGCTGCAAAAAAATCACTCAAAGCCCGTGAGAATGAACTTGCAGCAACAAACAAACAGTTGGAAATCTTGAATGGCAGTCTTTTTGCAGATGGAGAACTGCCCTTTTTTAAAGATAAGATCGCTGAAATAGGGCATTTACCATTACGCCCAAAAAAGTTGGAGATACTGCAAATCAATGTGGGGTACATGTGCAACCAAGTATGTGAGCACTGCCATGTTGATGCTGGGCCCGATCGAAAGGAAATCATGACCCCAGAAACTATGGAGCTATGCCTTGAGGTCATACGCAATACAGGTGCCCATACCTTAGATCTGACCGGCGGTGCCCCAGAAATGAATCCAAATTTTAGATGGTTTGTCGAAGAAGCTGCCAAAGCGGGTATACGTGATTTTATTGTACGCTCAAATCTGACCATCATTCGAGCCAATAAAAAATATTACGATTTGCCCGAATTCTTTAAGCGGCATAATGTGCATGTGGTTTCCTCGATGCCACACTACACCCGTGGCAAAACCGACAAACAACGGGGTGATGGTGTCTTTGACAAATCGATCAAGGCCTTGCAAGAATTGAATGCCGTTGGTTATGGTATGCCCAATAGCAGCTTACGGCTCGATTTGGTCTATAACCCCTCTGGAGCATTTTTACCAGGTGATCAAGCCGCTATGGAACGTGACTTTAAAAAAGCCTTGAAAGAAGATTTTGATATTGATTTTCATAACCTCTTCGCCATTACCAATCTACCTATTTCCCGTTTTTTGGATTACCTGATTGCCTCGGGCAACTATGAAGACTATATGTATGCACTCGTTGAGGCATACAACCCTACTGCTGTTGCCAATGTGATGTGTACCAATACCATTTCGGTCAGTTGGGATGGCTGGTTGTACGACTGCGATTTTAACCAGATGCTAGATCTGAAGGTAGCAAGTAAGGTAAAGCATATCAAGGACTATCATGAAGATCTTTTGAATGACCGTAACATTGTCATTTCACAACATTGCTATGGCTGTACTGCAGGGGCAGGTAGTAGTTGTCAAGGTACGGTAGCATGATATCTACTTGAACTATAGTTCATTAATCTGAAAATAAGCGCACTTTAACCGACTCGTGGGTCGGTTAGTTTTTTGGGGATTCTTATTTTTTATTGGATTTTTCACGTTTCACCGATTTTTCTTACAAATACATCTTGGTTTTTTTCATTCAGGGTGGTTCTGCCAAATCTTTGTAACCGACTTAATGGTCTATGACCCAAAACCCAAATCTAATGGAAAAGAACCTAAAAAAGCGTGAAACCATGCACCGCCTTTGTGCCAAAGGGCTAGAGATATTTCACCATAAAGGCTATTACAATACCAGTCTGGACGATATTTTAAATGAACTGTCTCTCTCTAAAGGGGCTTTTTACCACCATTTCAAATCAAAAGAAGACTATTTTATCCATATTGTGCAAAACCTTATTGTGCAAAAAGTATATGCCCTTTTGGTCGAACCTTTGGGCATCAATGAAAACCCATTAGCCGCTATTGTAGACAGTTTGGAAAATGCCCTACAACCTAGGTTAGGTAATGAGATGGCCTATGGGTTCATGTTACATGATTTTATAACTGAATTTGACAAACGAAACACGAAAATCAGCCGCTATCTAAAAGATGTACTCAAAGTGTGGGAGGTCAACTTAGTGACCGTGCTCAAAAAAGGAAAGATTGATGGGCATATTTCACGCCATGTGGATTGTGAAGGGGTGGCCACCTATATCATTGCTTCATATTTGGGAATGCGGTCATTATTGACCAACAGTACCAATCGCCAATTAAGGTATCAATACCTGCAACAACTGAAACAATATTTCAATGCCATCTCAATCCGCCAAACAGCTGCTTAGGCTTCCAAAATCTCGATAAGCTTGTCGATTACCTTTTGTGTCGGTATTGATTCCATCACACGCCCATAGTCTTTGGGCATTTTATTTCCATAGACAGAGGTTGGAATTAGGGGATACTGTTCTCGATTTGCCAACAACGCATTGGTTAAAGGTTGCCCGAAAGGATAAAACCCAGCAAAGGGGTGGGTAACCCCCCATAAGGTTACTACTGGAATTCCGTAATTCGCAGCTAAATGGGCATTGCCGCTATCCATGGATAACATCACGTCAAGGTTTGAGATCAGTTCCAATTCTTGATCCAAAGTCAGCTTTCCTGCCATGCACAAGGTGTTTTTATACGAATCAGAAAGTGTTTCCAATTGTTGCGTTTCATCAGGCCCACCGCCAAAAAGCAATATTTTGTACTTACTGGTATTTTCTAAGGCCTGTATTACTTCTTGTATAAGATGTAAAGGATACTTTTTGCCTTCATGTGCTGCAAAGGGAGCAATTCCTATCCATTTTTTGGCATCTAGTTGCACCAATCCCAATACTTGTTCAGAGAGTTGCTTGCGCCTCAATAATTCCACTTTGGAAAGATTGATTTGAAAACCCAATGTTTCAAAAACATCGGCATAGCGCTGGTGGGTACTCTTTAGTTGCTGAAACTGTTTGTTCTTAAAACGGGTCAATGCTTTTTTCTCTTCGCGCCCTTTATCAATATACACTACTGGAATGTGGTCCAAAGCAAAATAATTCTTCAGTATTCGACTTCGGAGGACATTGTGCAAGTCTGCCACGGCATCTATTTGTATTTTCTTGAGTTCTTGGTACAAACGCCAGAGACCGATCAACCCCTTATGCCTTTTCTTAACATCGGCTACAACTACAGTAACATTGCCCAAGCCCTTAAAGATTGGGGCGAATGTTTTTTTTGTCAACACGGTGACCTTGAGCAACGGATATGTTGCGGTAATCGACTGCAATACAGGAACTGTCATCGCCACGTCGCCCATGGCAGAAAGCCTTATGACCAGCACATGGGTATGGCTACCCCTTTTGTCCACGCAGTACCGGATTTAGTTCATCGTCATTGTACATTTTCATCTGTTTGTACACTTTCATATACTTATTGCCCGCTTCAATATCAGTCAATAATTGGTCTATTGCGGTTGATAGGTCTTTTTTTTGCTCTAAAAGAACGTTCAATTTTTCCTGACATTTTTGAAGGTGTTCTTGTGAAGCATCTGTTCGACCCACTTCTTCTTGCATATGGTAGATCTTCAAGGCCAAAATAGATAATCGGTCAATGGCCCATGCTGGGCTTTCGGTGTTGATCGTGGCTCCTGCCTTAATTTTTACTGATTGGTATTTTTTTAAAAAATAACTATCGATATACTCAACCAAATCGGTGCGGGCCTGGTTGCTGGCATCGATTTTACGTTTCAATTGCAGTGCACCGTCTGGGGCTATCATCGGATCCCGGATAATATCCTCATAATGCCATTGCACAGTATCTATCCAATTCTTGCGATATAGTAAATGCGCTATTTCTTCTGTGGCATATGGATTGACCATCTTTTGTGACACATCATCTTTGATATGATAGGTATTGATACTCTCTTCAAAAATCTTGAAGGCAAATTCACTGAACATGGGCTGTTGTTTTTTGCAAAGATACTCTGTTCTTGGTCAACTGGTATATTCGACTAAGAACAGCACCAGTGGAAAAAGTATTGACATCCAGAGCAAGGCCTCTTTTAATCGAATTTTTTTTATTGCATCTAGGTAATTCGTCATGAACACTGCTGCAGGAAAAAAAGTCAATAGAATTGCTGATGCCGTTCTTGACTCCAAAAAATTGACCATGACCCCGATAATAAAAAACAATAGTATGATTCTGCTCATGATCAACTTTCCTGCGCCTTTCTTTCGATATTTAAAAAAATCAACCAATATCAAGATAACCACCAAGAATAGGTAAATGTCGATTTTTATATGTAATCTCCAATTGAAGAAATTTATTAAGACTGGTTTAAATCCAAGCTGGTAATGGTCAGCCATAACGTTTCTGGCGTCAAACACAAAAAGTAATGTGGTGAGCAATAAGAGAAATGCCAAAATTCCTGCGATGGGCACAAGCCAATTTTTAAACTGTTTTCCTTGATAAGTAATGATTGAAAAAATGACAACCATTAAAAAAAGTATGGCCCAATCGAAAAAAAGACTGGCAAAACAGACCCATATCGTGGCATCAAAAATTTTATGCTTCACATTCTTGATCGATTTCAGTGCCAATACCCTTTGCAGGGCCAAAAGCAAGAAAAAATTGGCCAAAACTGCATTGTTGTCAAGTATGCCCTTTGGAAACAAAACCGTCAAAAGCACAAAAAACAATAGGGCATAGGAACTCGAACTGGCTACCTTGTTCTGTTTTAAGATATCATTGGTCAAAAAAAAGCTTATGATCAGCATTACTGATACTCCTAACTGAACTGCTATTCCATCAACTGTCCATTGCTCTTCTTTCAATAGCATTTGAAAACTCCAATACACCAAAAACAGCGAAACCGAGAGTACCACATAATTGATAGGTTTGGTTTTACTGAAAAAGCTTGAAATCATATCAAGATTTACTATTTTTGTAAAGTAAATATAGCTAAGATGAGCAGGTTTTTTTATGGCATTGAAGACTTATTTGTGAACGTGCTTTTTTTGCCTTACGACTTTTTTCGTTTTTTGGAGAGTTGGTGGGCCTCCAATTCAATAAATTGGATTTTTGTTATCATCGGTTTTGTGGCCATGGTCTACTGGATGAACCAGTTGAAAATTTTCAACGATAACGGTGAAGAAGACAAGACCATCTCTTCACACTCTTACCTCTAAGAAAAATGTTTTGATTGGTTTTCCTATCCTTGTGAGAAAATCACCTCGTCCATTGCATCTTGTTAAAGATCAAAGCCTATATCCCTTCGATAGTACATCCCTTCAAAATTTATTTTCAATAGGTTTTGATAGGATTTTTGAAGTGCATCATTAAAGTTCTCTCCTAAAGAGGTAATGGCAATTACCCTGCCCCCATTGGTCATTACCTTGCCATCACTTGACAATTTTGTGCCCGCATGAAATACTGTTGCAGCTTCAATATGTTCGATACCTGAGATTACTTTACCCTTTTCATATGTTTCAGGATAACCCCCAGAAACGGCCATTACCGTTGTGGCGGTTCTGTCATCAATTTCTAGGGTCACTTCATTCAGTCTTCCTTCAAATGTTGCTACAAAAAGGTCAACCATGTCATTTTTCAATCTAGGTACCACCACTTCGGTCTCTGGGTCGCCCATACGCACATTGTATTCGATAACCTTGGGTTCATCGTCTACTTTGATCAGCCCAATAAAGATAAATCCGACATAGGGCAAATTGTCCTTTTTTAGGCCTTCTACAGTAGGCTTTACAATTTGATGTTCTATTTTGGCCATGAAATGGTCATCGGCAAAGGGAACGGGGGACACGGCTCCCATGCCACCCGTGTTCAATCCTGTATCACCCTCACCGATACGTTTATAATCTTTTGCGGTCGGCAATATTTTGTAGTTCGTACCATCGGTAAGCACAAAACAACTCAGTTCAATTCCTTCCAAAAACTCTTCAATGACTACAGTTTCACTTGCGGCACCAAACTTGGCATCAAAAAGCATCGATTTTAGTTCTTTTTTGGCATCTTCAAGGTCATGGAGGATCAAAACACCTTTTCCGGCTGCCAAACCATCTGCTTTCAGCACATAGGGTGGTTGTAGGCTTTCTAAGAAGGCATATCCGTCATTTAAGTCTTTCGAAGTGAAACTTTGGTGGGCTGCTGTTGGAATAGCATGCCGTTGCATGAACTTTTTTGCAAAATCCTTGCTCCCTTCAAGCATGGCAGCAGACTTTTGTGGTCCTATTACCGGTACGCTTCTGAGGCTATTGTCGCTTAAGAAAAAATCGTGTATACCATTGACCAGCGGGTCTTCTGGACCTACCACAACCATATCGATGTTCTTCGTCAACACAAGTTGCCCAATACGCCCAAAATCATTGACCCCTATGTCAACGTTGGTGGCCAAAGCGGCAGTTCCCGCATTTCCTGGGGCCACATAAAGATGGGACACCTTTGTACTTTGGGCTATTTTCCATGCCAACGTATGCTCTCGACCACCAGCACCTAGAATTAAAATATTCATCTGACAAAATTTGCCCAAAAATAAACTACAGGTGTTCCTTTTTAAAGGAAAGTCTATTTTTTATTTCTGCTAGAGAAATCGCGATGTTCTGTTTTCTCCAATTCATCTATTGAAAGGGTCTTGAAATATTCAAAAGTCTTTCGCATACCTTCAGCACGACCTACTTTGGGTTCCCAACCCAAAACTTCCTTAGCTTTTGAAATATCGGGCTGTCGTTGCATGGGGTCGTCTTTGGGCAAGGGTTTATAAATGATCTTTTGGTCTGTACCTGTCAATTTGATGATTTCCTCTGCAAAATCCTTAATGGTAATCTCATGTGGGTTGCCAATATTCATCGGTAACACATAATCACTCATCAACAGGCGGTAAATACCTTCAATTTCATCATCAACAAAACAAAATGAACGGGTCTGTGAACCATCACCAAAGACCGTCAAGTCTTCGCCCCGAAGTGCCTGCCCCATAAAAGCGGGAATGACACGGCCATCATTGAGACGCATTCTAGGCCCATATGTATTAAAAATACGGACTATTCGTGTCTCAAGACCATGAAAACGGTGATAGGCCATGGTAATGGATTCTTGAAAACGTTTGGCCTCATCATAGACCCCTCTTGGGCCTATCGTGTTCACATTGCCGTAATACTCTTCAGTCTGCGGGTGTACCAATGGATCGCCATAGATTTCAGAAGTAGATGCAATCATAAAACGCGCTTTCTTTTCTTTGGCCAATCCCAATAGGTTATGTGTGCCCAATGCTCCCACTTTTAGTGTCTGAATCGGAATCTTCAAATAATCAATGGGGCTAGCAGGGGATGCAAAATGTAGGATATAATCCAATTCACCGGGTACATGTACAAACTTTGTCACATCGTGGTGGGAGAACTCAAACCGTTCCAATCCAAAAAGGTGTTCAATATTCTTTAGGTCACCTGTGATTAGGTTGTCCATGCCGATTACATAAAAACCCTCTTTAATAAATCGATCACATAGATGGGATCCCAGAAAGCCGGCGGCTCCTGTGACTAAAACTCGTTTCATTTATTGATGCAATTAATATTTCGTTATGATGTTAAAAATACGGATTCCAATAGGCAGGTATCCAAAATTTTGACCATCGACCGATTTATTGGGATAATCTGAATCAGTATGCTTTTTCTTCGCCCTTGAACGCATTTAATATGGTCTGGACTATAATTTTAAAATCCAAAAACAAAGACCAGTTTTCGATATAAAAAATATCAAACTTTATGCGATTTTGAATATCAGTATCTTTTTCTATTTCCCCTCGATATCCCCTTACCTGGGCTAATCCTGTGATACCTGGTTTTACAAAATGGCGCACCATGTACTTGTCAACGCTAGCTGCATATTCATTGGTATGCCTTACCATATGGGGTCTCGGTCCAACAACAGACATTGTTCCGAACAAGACATTATAGAATTGTGGGAGTTCATCGATACTGGTACTTCGAATAAACTTACCGACCTTTGTGATTCGCATGTCATTTTTGCTTGCTGGTTGACTATCCGCATTTTTATTAGGTGCCATGGAACGAAACTTGTAACAAAAAAATTCTCGATTGTCAATACCGTTTCGACGTTGTCTAAAAAATACAGGGCCTTTGGATTCCAAAGTAATAATAATCGCTAGCAATGGTGTTAGCCATGACAAAATGCCCAAGATTACTATTAGCGAAAACACAAAGTCAAAACTTCTTTTCAAAAAATCATTAATCGGATTATGCAAGGGGATGTCCCTTAAGGATAGTACTGGAATATAGTCATAATATTCAAACTTTAATTTTTTACTATAAATATTCTTATTGTCCGGTATAAACTTTAGCGTTTTCAAATTGTTGTC